>NZ_JBQFJM010000002.1:0-746028 GCF_056536285.1 Ruegeria sp. AF3
AGCCTGTTATGAAATTCGCAACGTTCAGTGCTGCAGGGGATACCTTCTTTTGGGTGATTACCGATGATGGTGCGATCGCCCTGAACGGTGATTTTCCTGAGTTTTCCAGCCTGTATGAAGTCATTGCCGCAGGTGAGTTTGCCCAAGCCGAAACCGAAGACTATGAATATCTAACACGCTCACTCTCGTTATGAGTGAGGGACCATCGGTGGGTAGGTCAAAGGTCACTTGTAGGTCTTTGAAGGATGAAAGGATATTGAGGAAAGCGCTTTTCCGGCAACTTCGACGAGTTTAGCGAGAGATAAGAAAATGTTGAAAGTCGTTATACATCAGGGGTTTCATAAAACAGGCACTCGAACACTGCAAACAATGTTGCTCAGAAATCGTTCCCGATTAAAGGGCAGAGTGAATATTCTGGTTCCGAGTGATCTGCAAGAGGCGGGCTTCTCAGCACGGCGCTTTTCTGTAGTGCAAGAAGAACGAGTGCTAAATAAGTTTCGTAAACAATTAAGACAAGCTCTGGCGCGCTTTGAAAACGAAACAGACAAACCGCTTTTGATTAGTAACGAGGAGTTTGCGGGCCTGATTCCAGGGCGTAAAAATGTGTATTCTTATTCCATGGTAACGGTTTTGTCTGAAGTGCTATTGGATGAGATCGAGAAGTTCGCTGATGGTAACGCGCGTGCAACCTTCTTTTTTACCACCAGGAACGCCTCTGATTGGATTAAGAGTGTTTATTGGCAAAACATACGTTCGAACCGAATTCAGGAAGGCCTTTCGGAATACGCGGACCTACTTCAGCAAGGCGCAGATCTTGCTGGTGTGGTTGCCCGAGTTAAGGATGCCGTATCCTCCCGAGCCGACGTTGTTTCCCTAGACACCTCAAACATGAGTGACCGTCTATTTCCCGCCACAAAGGTGCTATCGATGCTGAACGTAAGGTCCGATGATCTTACGCCTGTCAGTAACTTGAATGTCCAACCGGTTGGAGCCGCAGAGTATTTTCTGGAATTGAACAGATCAAACATGACGGACGAAGAGGTCATGGAAGCGAAACGGCTCTTTTTGGACAATCTGAAGGTGCGCAAGAAGTAAAAAGGTGGCCGCGCGCTCGCCGCTGTCGCGGTCTTTACTGGCGCGCCTCAGGATAGCCGACCAGTCTGACCTGAGATTTCAGAATAACACACGTGACCAGCCCCAAGCGTGTTTTCCCCAAGCGGGCACGCCTATAGCTTTTGCACACCATGCATGGTCAGGGTGCTCACCAGATCGGCATAATCCTCGCGGGCTTTGGGGCCTGCGCCGGTGTTCCACATGTAATACCAGTTTAACATGCCAAAGACTGACATCGTCGCTCCCGAAGCTTGTCCTTGGCTCCGTCAAAAGAACCGGGGACAACTCCAGAAGTATGTCGCGTACAAAGTTCACCAGATCAAGCTGATAGCCCCGTAGCCTTTTTGCTGTTCCTCGGTCAGTGCGCTCATGCCACTGATCTGAACCCGGTGCTCGTCATCTGCACCCTGATAGGCAAAAGGATCTCGCGCACTGCTTTGCGCAGTTTCTGTTCGGGGCTAAGGCCGTCCAGATCAACATTGCAAATCCGGTCTCGCAACTCACGCAAGTACGTTTCAAGGATGTCATACAGGATGGCATCCTTGCTGTCATAGTAGTGGTATATGTTTGCTTTCGAGATCCCACATTCTTTGGCCAAAAGGTCATCGAAGCACGGTCAAACCCCTGGTCGGCAAACACTTTTGCCGCCATCTTCAGGATCTGCTCTCGCTTTTGGTCGTGGTCTTTAGCAATTGTCCGGGCCACGGCTCAGTCCTTATCGCGATTGTCTACAACGCGCTTCGCCTTGCCCTGAGAGCGTTCGACGTCGCCGGGGTCCCCTACTACAATTTCGGTTGAAACGCCAACGACGTCCTTGATCCGCTTGGTCAGCATCCGAGCAGCGGCCGTTTTTGACAGCTCGTCGGTGGAATCGGGGGAGGATTCAACAAAGACCCGCATGGCGTCCATGCGACCGGATTTATAGAGCTCGATCTGGTAATAGGGGGCAAGACCGCCCGTTGCCATGACCTGTTCCTCGATCTGGCTGGGGAAGACGTTGACGCCGCGCAGGATCATCATGTCGTCGCTGCGACCGGTGATCTTTGCCATCCGGCGCATTGACCTTGCTGTCCCCGGCAGCAGGCACGTCAGATCGCGTGTGCGGTAGCGGATCATCGGCAGCCCTTCTTTGGTCAGAGTCGTGAACACCAATTCTCCGGTTTCGCCATCGGGCAGGACTTCTCCGGTCGCCGGGTCGATGATTTCCGGCAGGAAATGATCCTCCCAGATTACAGGTCCGTCTTTTGTTTCAACGCATTCATTGGCGACTCGGGGCCCATGATCTCGGACAGGCCATAGATATCGACGGCGTGCATGTCGAAGGCTGCCTCGACCTCGGCCCGCATCGCGTCAGTCCAGGGTTCGGCGCCAAAAACGCCAACCTTCAGCGAGCTCTCACGTGGGTCGAGACCCGCCTTGTGGAACTGTTCTAGGATATTGAGCATGTAGGAGGGTGTAACCATGATACCGTCAGGACGGAAATCGTTGATCAGATTGACCTGCTTTTCGGTTTGCCCGCCCGACATCGGGACGACAGTCGCGCCAAGGCGTTCGATCCCGTAATGGGCACCTAGCCCACCGGTGAACAGCCCATAGCCGTAGGCATTGTGCACCATGTCGCCCTTGCGCAGCCCAGACGCCCGAAGAGACCGCGCGCCAAGGTCAGCCCAATTGTCGATGTCATTCTTTGTGTAGCCGACCACTGTCGGTTTGCCTGTCGTGCCGGAGGAAGCGTGCAGGCGAATTATCTCGCTGCGCGGGACTGCAAACAAGCCAAACGGATAGTTATCGCGCAGGTCGTTTTTATATGTGAACGGAAACTTTGACAGATCCGAAAGCTGCTGAAGATCGTCGGGATGCACGCCAGCCTCGTCAAAGCGCTGCTTGTACATCGGAACGTTTTCATAGGCGTGACGCACGGACCATTTCAGGCGCTCAAGCTGCGTGGCGCGAATTTCGTCGATCGAGGCGATTTCGATCGGGTCCAGGTCCGCTTTGTTGGGGTAAGGTCTTCCATAGCGTAACTCCTCCAGTCACGAAACTATTCTTGAAAATTCTGGCCGCCAACGGCGCGGGACATGCCGCGAAATTCAGCGATCAGAGTATTGTCTTGATTGATGACGCGGACGTCGTAGATACCGCTGCGGCCGGACAGGTTGACTTCTGTCGCGGTAGCCGTCAGGCGGTCACCTTTCCGTCCCGGTGCAAGATAGCTGACCATTGTATGTTGCCCTACAGTTGCAACATTCCGGCTGTTGCAGGCAAAGGCAAAAGCGCTGTCGGCAAGAGCGTGCGTGACGCCGCCATGGCAAATACCGTGTCCGTTACAGTGATGCGGTGCAACAGTCAGTGACAGGACAGCGCGCCCTTCTTCGACCTCCACAAGCTCCATCCCGAACCATTTACTGGCTTCGTCATTGGCCCACATCGCTGCCGCGGATTTTTGGGCGCGTTCTTTTGGGGTCATCATCATCTTCCCTGAAAATGCGGTGCGCGTTTTTCGAGGAAACTGGACACGCCTTCTGCGTAATCGGCACTTTCCCCGCAGGTTTTCATTGCGTCCGCTTCAATTTCAAGCTGATCGGACAAGGATGTGGTGGCTGCTGTTTGAATGCACTGCTTGGTCAGACCCAAGCCAAGGGTGGGGCCGTTGGCGAGTCGCGTGGCAAGAGCGCGTGCTTCGGTCATCAGCTGATCATCGGGCAACGCCTTCCAGATCAGCCCCCAGTCTTCGGCCTGTTTGGCGGTTAGGGGCATTGCTGTCAGGGCCAGCCCCTTAGCGCGCGCTCGCCCAACAATCGGGGCAGGTGCCAGCTGCCGCCTGTGTCCGGAATCAACCCGACCTTGGAAAAGCTTTGAATGAACTTTGCGCTTTCCCCGGCCAGAACCATGTCGCAGGCCAGTGCAAGGTTCGCGCCTGCACCCGCGGCCACGCCGTTTACGGCACAAATTACCGGGAAATCCAAAGACCGGATCAGTCGAACCAAGGGGCATAGAAAGTGCGTACAGTTTTGCCCAGATCAGGCGGGCCATCCATTTTCGAGGGATCGCGGTCTCCAAGGTCCTGACCCGCACAAAAACCGCGCCCTGCGCCGGTCAGCAAAATCGCGCGGGAACCATTTTCGCGCGCGCTTTTCAGCGCGTCCTGAAGGGCAAGATGCATCTCCTCATTGAACGAGTTCAGCTTGTCGGGGCGGTTCAGGGCTATTTCAACCCAGTTTCCGTGATCATGTACAAGGATCGTATCGCTCATGGCAGTCTCATCTGTTCCCGTGACAACTTAATCATTGCATTAACCGAACGGTTGGTCAATATATAAACCCGAACCGAATCTGGACTGATCAAAGGGATTGCCAATGTCGCAGCCGTCGCTGGTGAGTGTTGACTTTAAGGGCGACGTGGCCTGGGTCACGGTCGACAACCCGCCGGTGAACGCAACCTCGACGGGCGTTCGGCAGGGTCTGGCCGCCGCGGTCGATGCAGTTCAGAAAGCTCGGGTTGCCGTCCTGTGCTGCGCCGGTCGGACATTTATCGCGGGCGGTGACATGTCCGAGTTTGATGCGGCTCCGGTTGAGCCGCATTTGCCTGATGTTGTTCAGAAAATCGAAGACAGTAATGTGCCGTTTATCGCCTGTATGCACGGCAACGTGTTAGGTGGCGGGTTTGAAATTGCCATGGCCTGCGCGTGGCGGATCGCAGCGCCGGGCACCAGCTTTGGGTTGCCGGAAGTCAATGTGGGCCTCATCCCGGGGGCAGGGGGCACGCAGCGATTGCCGCGCCTTGTTGGAATGGAAGCAGCGATCGACATCGCCTGTTCGGGAAAAACCCTGAAAGCCGAGGAAATGGCCAATCTCGGCGGAATTGACCTGATTGCCGATAACCCAACGGTGGCTGTTCTGGACTTTGTCGCCAACCTGCCAAAGCGCCCGGCACCTGTCAGTCAAAGGCCCGTCGGCGAATTCGCGTCTGACCTTCTGGAGACGACCCGTCAGGCTTTGATAAAACGCGCCAGGGGTCAGCAATCACCGCTGGAAAACCTGACCGCGCTCAGCTGGTCGTCCGAACCCTTTGCTGCCGCACAGCCGAAAGAGCGTGCGCGCCATCTGGCTCTGCGTCAAAACTCTGAAAGCCGCGCCTTGCGGTACGCCTTTTTTGCCGAGCGCAAGGTGGCCAGACCTTCGATGATCGCTGGTATTACCCCGCGCGATATCAGCCGGATCGCAGTTGTCGGTGGCGGGTTGATGGGCGCAGGGATCGCCACCGCTGCCCTGAGTGGCGGGCTGTCTGTTACTTTGATTGAAAGAGATTTGGATGCAGCTGCCGCCGCCCGTAGCCGGGTTGAGGGGCTGCTACAGAGGGCGGTCAAGCGGGGTAAGATGTCCGAAGCACAGCTGCGGGAACGCCTTGCTGCGTTTCGAGCTGTGGACAGCTACTCCGAAGCTGCGAACGCTCAGCTGGCGATCGAGGCTGTGTTTGAAGACTTGTCAGTCAAGCAACAGGTTTTTGCAGAATTGGCCCGCCATATGCAGCGTGACGCGATTCTGGCCACGAACACGTCTTACCTGAGCCCAGTCGATATCCTCGCGGGTATCGAAAATCAATCGCGGTGTATTGGCCTGCATTTCTTCAGCCCTGCCCATGTTATGAAGCTGTTGGAAGTCGTGCATACGCCGCAAACTTCGCCCGAAGTTGTCGCCACCGGGTTTGCACTTGGAAAAAGGCTTCGCAAGGTTTCTGTGCTGTCGGGCATCTGCGATGGTTTTATTGGCAACCGGATGTTGGCTGCGTATCGGCGCGAGGCCGATTATTTGCTGGCGGATGGGGCGTTGCCTTATCAGGTGGACCAGGCAATGCGAGCTTTCGGGATGCCCATGGGGCCTTACGAGTTGCAAGATCTGACCGGCCTCCAAATCGCCTGGGCCAACCGAAAACGTAATGCAGCAACCCGCGACCCGAACGAACGTTATGTGACGATTGCTGACCAGCTTTGCGAGATGGGTCGTCTTGGCCAACGCACGGGCAAAGGATGGTATCGCTATGAAGACGGTACTCGCGAACCGATCCGTGATCCCGAAGTGGACGCGTTGATCGAGTCCTACTCGGCTGATCAGGGCATAACGCGGCGGGCATACGCACAGGACGAAATCGTGTCGCGTATTTTGGCGGTGCTGGACAACGAGGGCGCGTTGATCATTCAGCAGGGGATCGCCGAGTCCGCGGAAGCCGTCGATATGGTTCAAATTCACGGCTACGGCTTTCCGCTGGCGCGGCGGGCCGATGAACTACTGCAAGGAAATCGGAGCCAGCGCGACGCAGGCAATGATGGAAACCGTAGCCAAGGAAAGCCCCGGTTCATGGCACGTCGCGGGCTGTCTTGGAGACAATTAACAAGTTGATGGTTACAAAAGTGACCATTAACGCATTCTTGACTCATGTTTCACAGGGAGGAGACAGAACTATGAAATTCACCAGGTTGAGCACACTTCTTGCCTCAGCTGCACTGGCCGTTTCAGGTACAGTGGCGCTTGCGGCAGACTATACGCTGACCATCTCCAGCTGGGCCCCACCGACCCATGGCATCAATGCCAAGATGTGGCCGAAATTCGTCGAGATGATCGAAGAGGCCACCGATGGTCAGGTCACCGCCGAGCTGAAGCTGGGCCTTGCCCCGCCCCCCGCGCAGATGGACTTGATCATGGATGGCGCTGCCGATGCCTCGATCATATTCCACGGCTATCAGCCGGGTCGGTTTGTCACCACCAAGATGATCGAACTTCCCGGATACGAAGGCTCGGCCGAGGCTGCGTCGGTTGCGTATTGGCGGGCATATGACGCGCATTTGAAGGCAGCGGATGAACACCGTGGTGTGAAAGTGATCGCTTTGCACACGCATGGTCCAGCTCAGCTGCATTCCAGCAACCCGGTAACAACACTGGACGAAGTCTCGGGCCTCAAAGTTCGCATCCCCGGCGGTGTTGGTGGTGACGTGGGCACGGCGCTGGGTGCAACCGGTATCCAGGTTCCTGCACCGAAAGTGTATGAAACCCTGGCTTCCAAAGCCGCAGATGGCGTCGTCATGCCCTTTGAATCCCGCAAAGGTTTCAAGCTGACGGAAGTGGCCCAGAACGTCTATGAGGTCCCTGGCGGCCTGTATCGCGGTTCGTTTGCCTTTATCATGAACGAAGACACCTTTGCTGATCTGCCCGCCGATCTGCAGGCAGCGCTGGAAGAAAACGTTTTCGGGGAACCGCTGAGCCGCGAAATTGGCAAGATCTGGGATGAGATCGATGCGATCGGCCGGGAAGAGACCGAAGGCACCGAAGGTAACGCAATCCATGCCGCATCCGCTGAAGATCTGGAAAAGTTCAATGCGATTGCCGCGGATGTACGCGCCAAGGTTATCGACGAAGTCAGTGGCACAGGCATCGACGCCCAGGCAGCCTACGACATGATCGTAAATGAAATGGCTGCGCAATAACGCAGTCGGGCTGGCGGACGCGATCCGCCAGCCGATTTCACCCGCTGGGGACCCGTTATGCAATCTCTCGTGACCTTTGCGCGTCGCGTCAGTATCGTGCCAACGCTGCTGGCCTGTGCCGCGCTATTCATCCTGATGGTGATGACATTCTTTGATGTCATCCTGCGCTCTGTCTTCAACGCCCCGATCGAGGCGGCGACAGAGCTGACCCGGATCCTGATGGCCATCCTCGTGTTCTCGGTCTTGCCGATGATCTCAGCAGGGAAGGGCCAAATCGCTGTGGACTTGACGGATGGGCTGTTTTCTCGCCTGCGGTTAAGCCGGGTGCGCGATGGGATCGTGTATCTGGTGTCCGGCGTCATGTTGATCTGGCCGATCCAACGTGTCTGGCTACTTGCCGAGCGCGCGCGGGATTACGGGGACGTCACGGAATACCTTTCGATCCCTGTCTTCTATGTAGGCTGGTTCATCTCTGGGTTCATAGCGATCACCGCTGTTGCAATGGTCATCACCGGCTTTTTGCACTTTCTTGCCCCCCATACCTTGTCGGAGCACCCCCAATGACCGCTGCCCTGATCGGTTTTGTTCTTGTTCTTGTTCTTGTGCTGGTGCGCTTACCTATCGTGTTTGCAATGGGATTGGTCGGAACGCTTGGGTTTGCCTATGAACGCGGTGGCAGCATCCTGTCCGAGCGTGGGCTGAAAGCCGCGATGTCGATGGTGGGTCGTCAGATCACCGACACGGCGCAGGATTACGGCCTGTCGGTCGTCCCGCTGTTTATCCTTATGGGCTTGTTCGTGAATAAAGGTGGTCTTGCGCGCGAGCTTTACGCAGTTTCAAATGCTTTTCTGGGTCATTTCAGGGGCGGTATCGCCATGGCGACGGTTGCGGCATGCGGAGGTTTTCGGCCATTTGCGGCTCGTCTCTGGCAACGGCGGCCACCATGTCCAAGGTCGCAATGCCGGAAATGCGCCGCTATGGCTATTCCGACGAGCTGTCGACGGCATCGATTGCAGCGGGCGGTACGCTTGGTATCCTTATTCCGCCTTCGGTGATCCTGGTCATCTACGGGCTGCTGACCGAAACCTCGATTGGAAAACTTTTCGTTGCGGGTATCATTCCCGGTCTACTTGGCATCCTGTTCTACCTGCTTGCCGTCCGCTGGACCGTCGCGCGCAAGCCCGAGTCGGGACCGGCGGGTGAACGTCACGGCTGGGCCGAGCGTCTGTCGGCGGTGCGCTCAGTCTGGGCCGTATTGCTGCTGTTCTTTCTGGTGATTGGCGGATTGTACGGTGCATTCGATTTTCATCCACTGAACCTGACCTTCAGCCCGACCGAGGCGGCAGGCATGGGCGCAATGGGCGCTTTCCTGATCGCGCTGTCACGAGGCGGGCTTACTTTGGGGTCGACTTTTGAGGTGCTGAAGGAAACCACCTATACCGCCGCGGCATTGTTTTCCGTTCTGATCGGGGCACAGATCTTTTCGAATTTCATCAACCTTGCCGGTCTGCCTGAAGCGCTCATCGCGTTGGTTACGGCCTATGACGTTGAACCTTTTGTGGTGATCCTGATGATCCTTGGAATCTACATCATTTTGGGTTGCGTCTTTGAATCCCTGTCGATGCTGCTGCTGACGGTGCCGATCTTTTTCCCGCTGGTCACATCGTTGGGGTATGACCCGATCTGGTTTGGTATTGTTGTGGTTGTGGTGACTGAAATCAGCCTGATCACTCCTCCCGTCGGCTTGAATGTCTTTATTCTGAAAGGTGTGGTCGGGGATGTATCAACCGGAACAATCTTCAAGGGTGTCACTCCGTTCTGGGTGGCGGATATCTTCCGGCTGGCCCTGATCGTTCTGGTGCCGTGGTTGGTGTTGGTTCTGCCTGAACAAATGGGGGCGATGGGGCACTGATGTTCTCTCTGACCGCGCTTCCTGACGGGTATCACACAGATCCCTATCCTGCCTACGCCGCGCTGCGCGAGGATACGCCCGTCTGCTGGCAGCCTGACGGATCGGTTATCCTGTCTCGGTACGAGGATCTGGACCTTACTTACCGGGACATCACGCGGTTCATATCGGACAAGAAAGCGGTATTTGGTCCAAAATACGGAGTCGACAGCCCTTTGTATGAACACCACACCACCAGTTTGGTGTTTAATGACCCGCCGCTGCACACCCGTGTTCGCAAGGTGATGGTCGGGGCGATGAACCCGCGCGCGTTGGCGCAAATGGAACCGGGTCTGATCCAGCTTGTCGATGGGCTGCTGGACGAGATGCAGGTCAAAGGCAATGTCGAACTGATCGAGGATTTTGCCGGAGCAATCCCGATTGAGATCATCGGCAATCTGCTGGGTATACCACGATCCGAACGCGGGCCATTGCGCGATTGGTCTCTGGCCATTCTTGGTGCTTTGGAGCCGCAATTGACGCCAGAGCAGGAAGAGTGGGGTAACCGCTCGGTCTCGGACTTCAAGGACTTCCTGAGGAATATCATTGAGGATCGCCGCGCCAACCCCGGAGATCCGGCAACGGATGTCCTGACCCGGCTGATCCAGGACGATACGGATGGTGGCCTGACCGAGGTAGAGCTGTATCAAAACTGCATATTCATCCTGAATGCGGGGCATGAGACGACAACGAACCTGATCGGCAACGCATTGGAGCTGTTGGACCGGCACCGCGACAAGCGGGCGGAGTTTCTGGCTGACCCGAACCTGATCGTTCCGGCTGTGGACGAGTTTCTGCGGCTGGAAAGCCCGAACCAGTTCGGCAATCGCCTGACCACTGTTGATGTAACGTTCCACGGTCAAACCATTCCGGCTGGTACCGATGTTCATCTGTGTATCGGTGCGGCCAACCGCGATCCACGGCAGTTTGACCGGCCCGACGAGATGATCTTGGACAGACGCCCCAACAAGCATCACGCCTTTGCCGGAGGGCCCCATACCTGCGTCGGCCTGACCCTCGCGCGTCTGGAGGGCCGGGTGGCCGTCGGCCGGTTTCTGACCCGTTTTCCAGACTATCGCATCACCGACGGCGCCGAGCGGGGCGGGCGTATCCGGTTTCGGGGATTTGCACGATTACCCGCGCGGGTCTGAGAAACCCGGCTTGGGAAAATTGCTTGGTAAATTATTGACCGACCGTACGGTTTAAAATATGATTTCGCGAGACCGGCCTATGGCAGCGCGGGGATCGCGACTAAGACGAGGAGACGCTCATGACTATCCAACAGATTTCCAGCTTTGCAGCCGGTGAGTGGGTTTCGCCCGGCGAGGGTGCCCGCGCAATAACAAGCGCTGTGACCGGCGAGGTTATCGCCACAGCGGGTAACAGCGCGTTGGATGTCCAGGGGATGTTGGACTATGCGCGCAATGTCGGAGGGCCGGCACTGCGCAAAATGACGTTCCATGAACGCGCCAAAATGCTCAAGGCGCTGTCCGTCCATTTGGGCCGACACAAGCAGGTCATGTATGATTTGTCTTTCAACACCGGTGCGACGCAATCGGATCATATGATTGATATCGACGGCGGCATCGGAACGATGTTTGTCTTTGCCGCAAAAGGCCGTCGTGAAATGCCGGACGGTCATGTCTATCTGGATGGCGATGTCGAGCAGCTTTCGCGCAACGGTACTTTCCTGGGGCAGCACATTTGCACCCCGCTGCAAGGGGTGGCAATTCACATCAACGCGTTCAATTTTCCGGTTTGGGGGATGCTGGAAAAGTTTGCCCCAACCCTTCTGGCGGGCGTTCCGGCGATTGTAAAACCAGCCACGAGCTCGTGTTATGTGACCGAGCTGTGTGTTCGGTTGATGCTTGAGTCCGGGATCTTGCCAGCGGGTGCATTGCAGTTGGTCTCGGGTGGTTTGGGTGACATGCTGGACCGTCTGACCATGCAGGACGTGGTCAGCTTTACCGGATCCG
Source organism: Ruegeria sp. AF3 (assembly GCF_056536285.1). NCBI lineage: Bacteria > Pseudomonadati > Pseudomonadota > Alphaproteobacteria > Rhodobacterales > Roseobacteraceae > Ruegeria > Ruegeria sp. AF3. The sequence goes on from NZ_JBQFJM010000002.1 coordinate 11,516, forward strand.
CCGATACGGCCCTGAAACTGCGCTCCAACCCGGTGATCCTTGAGAACTCGGTACGGTTTGTTGCGGAACAGGACAGCCTGAACTGTTCGATCCTTGGCCCCGATGCCGCGCCGGGCACGCCGGAATTTGACCTCTTCGTGAAGGAAGTCCAACGCGAGATGACCACGAAGGCAGGGCAGAAATGCACCGCAATCCGTCGGATCATCGCGCCCGAACCGCAGGTACAGGCGGTAATTGACGCGTTGTCGGCGCGACTGGCGAAAACGACCATTGGCGACCCAAAGCTGGAAGCCACCCGTATGGGTGCGTTGGTTTCGAACGGTCAGAAGCGTGATGTTCTGGAAAAGGCAGCTATCCTTGGGCAAGAGGCCGAGCGTGTCTTCGGCAACCCCGATGATTTTGTGGTTGAGGGCGCTGATGCCGAAAAGGGTGCGTTCCTACCGCCCATGCTCTTCCATTGCGCCAATCCTGACGCGGCGCAACGTGTGCACGATACCGAAGCCTTTGGTCCGGTCAGCACTGTGATGGGGTATCGCGATCTTGACCATGCCATTGAGCTGGCGAACCGGGGCAGGGCTCTCTTGTGGCGTCAGTAATCACCCATGATCCAGAAGTGGCGCGACAGGTTGCCATGGGATCAGGGGCTTATCACGGGCGTCTGTATTTCAACAGCCGTGACTCGATGAAGGAATCCACCGGTCATGGTTCCCCTCTGCCGCACATGGTTCATGGCGGTCCGGGACGCGCCGGTGGCGGCGAAGAAATGGGCGGGGTACGGGGTGTGAAACACTATATGCAGCGCACCGCTATTCAGGGATCGCCCGATCTGCTGACAGCGATTGGACGGAAATGGGTGCCTGGCGCGACCGAAGTCAAAGGCCCTGCTCATCCCTTTACCCGCCGGTTTCACGATTTGTCGATTGGCGAGACCCTTCACACTGCGACAAGAACTATCACCATGGAAGATATTGAACACTTCGCCAACTTCACCGGTGATACCTTCTATGCGCATATGGATCAGGCGGCAGCGGAACGTAACCCGTTCTTCCCGGGCAGGGTTGCACATGGGTACTTGCTGTTGTCTTTCGCAGCCGGATTGTTCGTCGAACCGAACGAGGGGCCGGTTTTGGCAAATACCGGTCTTGACGGGCTGCGTTTCATGAAACCGGTCGAGGCTGGTGACACCATCAAGGTTCGTTTGACGGTCAAGCGCAAGACCAAGCGCAATGACGACTACGGCGAGGTTCGCTGGCACGTTACCCTGACGCAGCAAGACGATGAGCTGGTCGCAGAATACGAGTTACTGACCATGGTTGCCTACTAGGCACAAGTGCAGGTGCGCAGGGGCTGGATGGCAATTCCCTCCGGCCCGATTATACTGTGCTTATGAAAGATACGGCCCCAGAATGGTTCGAAACCTGCGTCAGCCAGTTGACCACAACTGGCACGCAACGTGTGTGGTCTGTTTTGGTCACGATTTTCGGTGATCTGGCCCAGAGCGGGTCTGACCAGGTTAGTGGCGCGCTGATCACAGCGCTGACCAACCTTGCAGGGATCAAGGCCGAAGCCACGCGTGTTGCGCTGCACAGGCTGCGCAAGGAAGGCTGGATCGAAAGTACGCGGGTCGGGCGAAACAGCGTTCACAGATTGACCGAATTTGGCCGTAGTCAAAGCGCCGCCGCCCCGCGCATCTATTCCCGCGAGACGAATACACCAGAAACTTGGCATGTGCTTATCGCCAACAGTTCAGACAGTTCGCGAAAAGAGTTAGCGGATCTGATGCTGACCGGAGATTATATTTCGGTTAACCCCACAACAGCCATGTCGGCAGGACCCGTCCCGGAGAACCTTGAAGAACTGCTGGGTGTTGAAAGCAGCGCTATTTCGATCCCCGGCTGGCTGCGCGACCTTTGTGGCCCTGAAGTGCTGAAGTCTGCCTATGATCAGTTCTTGCACTCCATTCAGATCACCGAGCAAATGCTGCCTGTCGATGGCGTCGGCGATCCGCTTAAAATAGCGGTGCTGCGCGTATTGATTGTGCATGGGTGGCGTCGTTTGGTCCTGCGCCATCCGTCCCTGCCTCCGGCCTTTTTGCCCGCCGATTGGAAAGGCGCGGAGTGTCGCGCGGCGGTGTCCCGATTGCTGGGACAATTGTCCAAACCGGATCTTGCAACGCTGGAATCTGCGGTGGGTGGTTGACTCGTTTTTTGCCGAGCTCGGGATGGCGCTCTTTGGGGTTGGAAGACGATGTGAAAGAAGTGCCATTTAATGTTACAGAAAGCTGACATAAGCGATTACATGGTAACATAATGCTTGCGCCGAATCGATTGAGCATTTATTAACCGACCAGACGGTTAATGACTTGTGTTCCAACGGGAGACCCAATTGATGGACGCCTTCATCTGCGACGCAACCCGCACCCCGATTGGGCGGTATGGTGGTGCGCTTTCATCGGTTCGCACGGATGATCTGGCGGCTATCCCGCTGGCGGCCCTGATGGCGCGCAACCCGCAAGTCGACTGGACCAGTGTGGATGACGTCATTTATGGCGATGCCAATCAGGCAGGAGAGAGCAATCGCAACGTTGCCCGGATGGCGTCCCTGCTGGCCGGATTGCCGACGGACGTACCTGGAACAACGATAAACCGCTTGTGTGCCAGTGGCATGGATGCCGTCGGAATGGCGGCGCGTGGCATCAAGGCAGGCGATTATGATCTTTCAGTTGCGGGTGGCGTGGAAAGCATGTCGCGCGCACCGTTTGTAATGCCCAAAGCGACGTCGGCGTTTACGCGCAGCAATGCGGTTTACGACACGACGATTGGCTGGCGCTTTGTGAACCCAAGGCTACAGCAGCAGTATGGTGTCGATTCCATGCCGCAAACGGCTGACAATGTGGCCGAAGATTATGGGATCAGCCGTGAAGACCAGGACGCCTTTGCCGAGCGCAGCCAGGCACGATGGGCTGCGGCGCACGCGGCAGGCGTGTTCCAAGAAGAAATCACGCCGGTTTCAATTCCACAGCGCAAGGGCGATCCGATTGTTGTCGATACGGATGAACATCCGCGCCCGGGAACCACAGCGGAAAAACTCTCGGGCCTCAAGGGTGTGAACGGGCCGGACAAAACTGTGACTGCAGGGAATGCCTCGGGCGTGAATGATGGTGCAGCCGCGATCCTGATGGCGAATGAAGCGACAGCGACAAAGAACGGCCTGACCCCGATTGCCCGTGTGGTTGGCATGTCCGTCGCGGGTGTCGAGCCTCGGGTCATGGGTATTGGTCCGGTTCCTGCCAGCCGAAAGGTTTTGGCGCGCGCCGGGCTGAGCATCGACCAGATGGATGTGATCGAGTTGAACGAAGCTTTCGCGTCGCAAGGTTTGGCAACGCTGCGAGAGTTGGGCCTGCCCGATGACGCCGCCCATGTGAACCCGAATGGCGGCGCAATCGCCCTTGGCCATCCATTGGGGATGAGCGGCGCCCGACTTGTGTTGACCGCAGCGTACCAACTGAAACGCACCAAAGGGCGCTATGCGCTTTGCACAATGTGCGTCGGTGTCGGGCAAGGCGCTGCACTTATTCTTGAACGCGTGTAACGGAGGAGACGGGACATGTATGCCCAGATGGTAGAATCCGAGGCGTCTAACGATGATCCTGAAAAGCTTGCTGAATTTCAGGCGCGGATCGACGCGGATATCAAGATCGAACCCAAGGACTGGATGCCTCAGGGGTATCGCAAAACGCTGATCCGCCAGATCGGACAGCACGCGCATTCCGAGATCGTCGGACAATTGCCCGAAGGGAACTGGATCACGCGTGCACCGACGCTGCAACGCAAGGCAATCCTTCTAGCCAAGGTGCAGGATGAAGCCGGCCATGGGCTCTACCTGTATTGTGCGGCCGAAACACTGGGTGTCAGCCGTGATGAGATCACCGAGATGCTGCTGGACGGTCGCATGAAATACTCGTCGATCTTCAATTACCCGACGCTGAACTGGGCGGATATCGGCGCCGTCGGATGGCTGGTCGATGGGGCTGCCATCATGAATCAGGTGCCGCTGCAAAGAACGTCTTACGGGCCGTACTCACGCGCCATGATCCGCATCTGCAAGGAAGAAAGCTTCCATCAGCGCCAAGGCTATGACGCGATCCGCAAGATGGCCGAAGGCACGCCCGAGCAGCGCAAGATGGCGCAGGACGCGATGAACCGCTTCTGGTACCCGTCGCTGATGATGTTTGGGCCGTCCGACAAGGATTCCGTCCACTCCGCGCAGTCGATGGCTTGGAAGATCAAGATCAACACCAATGATGAGCTGCGCCAGAAATTCGTCGACCAGACCGTCCCACAGGCCGAATATCTGGGTCTGACAATCCCCGACCCGAACCTGAAGTGGAACGAGGAGCGCGGGCATTACGATTTCTCAGAGCCGGATTGGTCGGAATTCTTCGATGTGATCAAGGGTAACGGTCCCTGCAACGTCGACCGTCTGGCAGCGCGCAACAAGGCCTGGGATGACGGCAAATGGGTGCGTGACGGGCTGTTGGCCCACGCGCGCAAGAAACAGGCCGGCAATCTGGCCGCCGAATAAGCTTACCCTGAGGAGGAAACCCGATGAATACCGAATGGCCCCTGTGGGAAATCTTCATCCGCGGTCAACATGGGATGAGCCACCGACATGTCGGCTCGCTGCATGCCCCGGACGCGGAAATGGCGATCAAGAACGCACGCGACGTCTATACCCGCCGCAACGAAGGCGTGTCGATTTGGGTGGTAGAAGCCAACAACATCTCGGCCTCGTCGCCCAGTGACAAAGGTCCGTTGTATGAGCCCAGCGAAAGCAAAGTGTACCGACACCCGACCTTTTTCGACATCCCCGAAGAAGTGGGGGCGATGTGATGACCCGCGACGAAGCGTTTCAGCAGTTCCTGCTGCGGATGGGGGACAATACCCTGATCCTGGGCCATCGCGTCAGCGAATGGTGCGGCCACGCGCCAGTGTTGGAGGAGGATATTGCACTGGCCAACACGGCGCTGGACCTGATTGGGCAGACCCAGATGTGGCTTGGCCTTGCCGGAGAGATAGGCGGCGGCAAAACCGCCGATGATTTGGCATTTCTGCGCGACGCGTGGGATTTCCGCAATGTGTTGTTGGTCGAGGTTCCGAACGGTGATTTCGGCCGCACCCTGATGCGCCAGTTCCTGTTCGATGCCTGGCATTCGATCATGCTCGGCCGTCTTCTGACATCTTCTGATGATCGTGTCGCCGCGATTGCTGCCAAAGCCAGCAAGGAAGTCGCCTATCATCTGGAGCGTTCGGCAGAAACGGTCGTAGGTCTGGGTGATGGAACCGAAGAAAGTCACACCCGGATGCAGGCGGCGCTGGATTACCTCTGGCCATATGTAGGCGAGATGTTCGTCAGCGACGACATCGACGCTCAGATCGCTGCGGCCGGGATCGCGCCGAACCCGGCCGATCTGCGCGAAGAATATGATGCGCTGGTCAAACGGGTTCTGGCCAAGGCGACATTGACCCTTCCGGAAAGCCGATTTGCCCATAAAGGCGGGCGGGACGGGCGCATGCATACCGAACATCTGGGCCATCTGCTGACGCAGATGCAGTGGCTGCAGCGCGCCTATCCCGGTGCAAGCTGGTAAAAGCGGATGCGGGTGTCGACTGACCAGATATGGAGCTGGCTGGATGCCGTGCCCGATCCCGAAATCCCGGTTATTTCCGTCGTGGATTTGGGCATTGTGCGCGATGTGCACTGGGACGCTGACACTCTGGTCGTAACCGTCACGCCAACCTATTCCGGTTGCCCGGCGACATCCATCATCAGTATGGATATCGAAACCGCCCTGCGCGATCACGGCATCGGAGATCTGCGCATAGAAACCTGCATCTCACCAGCCTGGACAACCGATTGGCTGAGCGAAAAAGGTCGCGCCAAGCTGGAAGAGTTTGGCATCGCCCCGCCACAACCGGCGGGCGGGCCAGAGCGCTGCCCGCATTGCGGCAGTAAAGCAGTTGAAAAGGTCAGCCAGTTCGGTTCGACCCCGTGCAAGGCCCATTGGCGCTGCACCGACTGCCTGGAACCCTTTGACTATTTCAAGTGCATCTGAGGAGGAGCACCGGATGGCACGTTTTCATGACCTGAAAGTCACCGACATCCACAAAACCATCCGCGATGCGGTTGTCGTGACGCTTGAGCCTGTCAACGGCGCGGCGGATCAGTTCGATTTCACCGCAGGCCAATACCTGACGTTTCGCCGCGACTTTGACGGAGAAGAACTGCGCCGGTCCTACTCCATTTGTGCAGGCAAGGATGACGGGGTACTGCAAGTCGGGATCAAACGTGTCGACGGCGGCGCGTTCTCCAGTTGGGCCAATTCCGAGCTTAACGTCGGGGACGTTGTGCAGGCGATGCCACCGATGGGCAGCTTTCACACTCCGATCGATGCGAATGCAGAAAAACAATACCTTGGCTTCGCTGGCGGCTCTGGCATCACGCCGGTTCTGTCGATCCTGAAGACGACACTGACCCGCGAACCCAAATCCCGCTTTACGCTGATCTACGCCAACAAGGGCATCAACACGATCATGTTCCGCGAGGAGCTGGAAGATCTGAAAAACCTCTTTATGGGCCGCCTGAACGTAATCCACATTCTTGAGGCGGATGCACAGGAGATCGACCTGTTCACCGGTCTGGTAACGCAGGAAAAATGCGCTGACCTGTTCGAACATTGGGTCGATACTCAGAACGTGGACACAGCCTTTATCTGCGGTCCCGAGCCGATGATGCTGGGGATTGCTGCCGCGCTGCGCGCGCATGGGCTTGACGACAGGCAGATCAAGTTTGAACTCTTTGCCAGCGCTCAGCCGGGTCGGGCTAAACGCAAGGAAGGTGCGGCAGATGCGGGCACGCAGGCTAACCAAACCAGCGCATCAATCACTCTTGATGGGTCCACTCAGACGATAACTCTGCCCAAGGACCAATCCATTCTGGACGCTGCCTTGGAAAACGCCATGGACGCCCCTTACGCCTGCAAGGCTGGTGTCTGTTCAACCTGCCGCTGCCGCGTTCTGGAAGGCGAAGTTGAGATGCTCGCCAATCACGCGCTTGAGGATTACGAGGTTGAAAAAGGCTATGTACTGAGCTGTCAGGCCTATCCGGTCACCGACCGCGTGGTCGTGGACTACGACCAGTAAATGGAGAAGACCGATGACTGACACCATGACACTCGACAGCTATCTGGCCGCCGGCGGTGTGCTGACCAACCCGACCAATGTTCCGCCGCGCTACCGCGCCGAACTCATGAAGCTGATGGCCACGTTCGTGGACAGCGAACTTGCCGGTGCCGCCGGATTCGCAGACATCATCAATCAGGGTCCGGGAATCAAGGAACGTATCGCAGCCGCGAGGATTGTTCTTGAGAAAACGGATCACGCCGATCAGGTTCTCAGGATAATGGGTGAGTTTGGGGCCGATACCGAGAGATATGCCACACATCATCCGTGGACGGCGCGCCTGGATCGTGACGCAGATATCGGTGCGACCCGCAGCGCGCATGACATGCGCCTTGCGGTATTCAATTATCCGATCTCGGGCTGGACTGACGCCGTCATCATGAACCTGCTGATGAGCCGTGCGGTCATGGAACAACTGGCCGAGTTTTCAATGGTATCCTATCAACCGCTGGCCGAAGCGTTCCGCAGCATCGCCCCCGTCGAAGCCCATCATGGCGCGTTGGCGCTGGAAGGTGCTGTGAAGCTTGCCGGGAACGGAGAGACAGAGCAGATGCAGGATGCGGTTAACTATTGGTGGCCCCGTGTTGCTGTGTCCTTTGGTGGCGATGATCTGAAACGGTTTGAGCTTCTGAAATCGCTGGGCTTGCGCCACAATGGCAACAACGCCCTAAAAGAGCGATGGGTTCAGGCAGCAGGCGCCGCCGTGAAACAGCTGGGCCTGAAACCACCGGCCTAGTTCTGTGTAAACGCCAAAGGCGCGTTGAGAGGCACTTCCGGGCGCGGGCGATGTGAAACTCGCCCGGCGGTGCAAATCTCCGAGTGGGATCTGGTCATCGCCTTAGGTATTGTTGGTCCACCAGATTCTGAGAGCAATGACCTGACGTTTCACGCCGGCAGATTGCGGTATTGGTATTTTCCTCTTTTCATATCTGAGTGATTGCGCAAACTGAGCGTAATCAAGCGCCAGTTAAAACTCAGCAGAAGACAGTGCCTTGGCGGCCGTGCTGGCGCGAACAGGGTTTGAGGATATCACCGCCACAACGCACCGGAAGGAACCGCCATGGATTTTGCCCCATCGCCGCGCGCCAAGGAAATGTATGACCACCTGAAAGCGTTTATGGAGGCGCATATCTATCCGCGCATACGCGATCACAAAGAAGAAATGGCGGCAGGCAGTTTCCCGGTTTCGTTTTTGGAAGATCTCAAGGCGTTGGCTCGGGCCGAAGGGTTGTGGAACTTGTTCCTGCCCAGCCTGCGCGACGATGAACCCGGCACCCGACTGAGCAATCTGGAATACGCGCCGCTGGCCGAACTTATGGGGCAGGTGGCCTGGTCTTCGGAAGTGTTCAATTGCAGCGCGCCCGATACCGGCAACATGGAACTGTTGCACATGTTCGCCACTCCGGAACAGCGCGAGACGTGGCTGGTGCCGCTGTTGAACGGTGAAATCCGATCCTCTTTTGCGATGACTGAACCGGATGTGGCCAGTTCGGACGCGACCAATATTACCACTTCGATACGGCGTGAGGGGGATGAATACGTCATCAATGGCCGCAAGTGGTTCATCACAAACGCCTGCCACCCGAACACCAGATTGTTTATCGTCATGGGTAAAACGGATCCCAATGCGGATCGGCACAAGCAGCAGAGCATGGTCATTGTCCCAAGGGACACGCCCGGTTTTGAGATTGTTCGCAACCCCACCATTCTGAACATGCACGACCCCGAGGGTCATGCCGAGCTGGTCTTTAAGGATGTGCGCGTCCCGGTCAGCAATCTTTTAGGAGAGGAAGGCAGCGGGTTCGCTCTGGCGCAGGCCCGGCTTGGTCCCGGTCGCATCCACCATTGCATGCGATCGATCGGTGCGGCGGAAATGGCACTTAACCTGATGGTCGAACGCGCGCAGGAACGGAAGGCGTTTGGCAAGCAGCTTGCAGAACAGGGCGTGATCCGCGAATGGATCGCCAAGTCCCGGTTAGAGATCGAACAGGCGCGATTGTTGACCCTGAAAGCGGCCTGGAAGATTGATCAGGTGGGCGCAAAAGAAGCATTCCGAGAGATTTCATTGATCAAAGTCGTGGCGCCCAATGTGCATGCTGCTGTCACGGATCGCGCGATGCAGGTCTTTGGCGCGATGGGCATGACCCCGGATACTCCGCTGGCCGACAGCTATACCTGGGCGCGCGCGCTGCGTTACGCGGATGGGCCGGATGAGGTGCATTTGCAGGCCATTGCCAAGCAAGAGTTGACGAACTCGAACTTTGGCATGTCGGCCCAATGGCTGACCCCTCCATCGCGCTAGGCCGGGGGCGGCATCAGGTCTTGCGCGCCCTGCTTTGTTTGAGCGGCAGAAACAGGGTACTTGTCCCGCGGCAGGGGGTAGGAAGTGAAGGGTAGGATGTAGCCCTGCGAAAATCCTACTGCCCTCTGACCTCGCGCACCCATGCGATGATGGTTTGTCGCGCTTCCACGTCCATTTGAACCGCTGAGGGCGGCGGCATGGCATGGCTGATTCCGGCCTGCAGGTAAATCTGGTCGGCGTGCCGGGCAACATCGCCGGGTGTTTCAAGATAAACCTTCTTGGGGGCCCATTTCATGGTGCCATAAACCGGCTCGCGGGCATGGCACATCGAGCAGTTGCCCAGCACAGTGTCATAGGCTTCTTCAAACCCCGCAGCCGACGCAAATTTTTCTTCGTAAGATGTCAGCGCCCTTGCTTCGGCGTCTTCCCATGTTTCGCCGGTTCTGACAGAAGACAGCCATGCGATCACGATCATGAGGATGACAGTGACACCCCAGGTCCAGTGCGGCCCTTTCCCGGTCGCGTGCATCGTGTTGAAGTAGTGGCGGATGGTCACGCCGGTCAGGAAGATCAGGCTGGCGATGATCCATGAATACTGGGTGCCAAAGGCCAGAGGATAATGGTTCGACAGCATCAGGAACACGACGGGCAACGTCAGGTAGTTGTTGTGCGTCGACCGCACCTTGGCGATCTTTCCATATTTGGCATCCGGCGTCCGACCCGCCTTGAGGTCTTCCACCACGATCCGCTGGTTGGGCATGATCTGGAAGAACACATTGGCCGTCATGATGGTTGCGGTGAACGCACCCAGGTGCAAAAGCGCAGCACGACCGGTAAAAATCTGATTGTAACCCCAGGACATGGCCACCAGAATCACGAACAGCAACAGCATCAGCGCGGTGGGTTGCTCACTCAGGCGCGACTTGCACATCTGGTCGTAAAGCAGCCAGCCGATGGTCAGTGACCCGCCCGAGATCAATATCCCCTGCCACAAAGCCAGATCCGCTTTGGTCGGATCAAGCAGGAACAACTCGCCCCCGACCCAATATATGATCATGAGCAAGGCCGCACCCGAAAGCCATGTCGTATAGCTCTGCCATTTGTGCCAGGTCAGGTGCTCGGGCATACGCGCGGGTGCGACCAGATATTTGACGGTGTGATAGAACCCGCCCCCGTGCACCTCCCACTCCTCGCCATAGGCCCCTTCTGGCAAGGCAGGGTTCGGCTTAAGCATAAGGTCGAGCGCGATAAAATAGAATGACGCGCCGATCCACGCCATCGCCGTGATCACATGCAGCCAGCGGACGGAAAAGGCCATCCACTCCCACAAAACAGCCAGGTCATACATGGCGTTGCTCCTACATATCCAAGTTCTTCGGCACTCTAGGTGATAGAGTTTTCATCGGGTATTGCTACGAAAGATCAAGCAGTATCAAAAATAACAATACAATGTCAGTCTACAGGATCACGCGGCGCAACGCTCAGCTTCCGCGATAGGTCGCGTAGCTGAAAGGCGAAAGTAGTAGCGGAACATGATAATGGGCGTGTTCGGACATTCCGAACCGGATCGGAATCAATTCCAGAAAACGCGGGCTTTCAGGCGGCACGCCACTGGCGTCGAGGTATTCGCCCGCATGAAACACCAATTCGTATTCGCCTGTCGAAAACTCGGCTTCGGGAAGGATTTGTTCATCGGTGCGACCGTCTTCGTTGGTGAGCAGAGTTTTCAGCAACGCGCGGTCTGTTCCGTTGATCCGGAACAACTCGATCTTCATCCCTTTGGCAGGGCAGCCCCGTGCCGTATCCAGGACATGTGTTGTAAGGTAACCGGCCATTTGCACCTCTCGCTAAGCATCGCTGTTACTATTGCAATACCCTTGCGGCAGGCAAAGGCAGTCTGTCAAAAGACTGCTTACAGTATTTTTTGAAAAACATAGGTGATTGTTTGGGTTATTCGTCTTTTCACCAAGAGGGAAATTGATGTGACGCGGTATCCACGAGACATGACCGGCTATGGCCGGCAAGTGCCAAACGCAAACTGGCCAAACGGGGCCAAAATCGCAGTTCAGATTGTGCTGAACTATGAAGAAGGCGGCGAAAACAACGTTTTGCACGGGGATGCCGCATCCGAGGCGTTTCTTTCCGAAATCACTGGTGCGGCCCCTTGGCCGGGGCAAAGGCACTGGAACATGGAATCCATTTACGAATACGGCAGCCGCACAGGGTTCTGGCGGGTGCATCGGCTTTTGCAGGACCTTCCTGTCACGGTTTATGGCGTTGCCACAGCATTGGCCCGTGCACCGGCGCAGGTTGCGGCGATGAAGGCCGCAGGCTGGGAGATTGCCAGCCATGGCCTGAAATGGGTTGAGCACAAGGACATGGATGCGGAAGAAGAACGCGCCCAGATCCGTGAAGCGATCCGGCTTCATGCCGAGGTTGTGGGCAAACCACCGCGTGGCTGGTACACGGGCCGCTGTTCGATGAACACGGTCGATCTGGCCGCCGCCGAAGGCGAGCTGGCCTATATTGCCGACAGCTATGCCGACGATTTGCCTTATTGGGTCAAGGCTGGTGGCAAGGATCAGTTGATCGTGCCTTACACAATGGATTGCAACGATATGCGGTTTGCAATTCAGGCGGGCTATACCAACGGCGAACAGTTTGAAAGCTATCTCAAGGACAGCTTCGACATGCTCTACGCCGAAGGCCAAGCGGGCGAGCCGAAGATGCTTTCGATCGGACTGCATTGCCGCCTCATCGGCCGCCCTGGTCGCGCCATGGCCCTGAAACGCGCACTCGACCACTTCAAGAAACATGACGGGGTCTGGTTTGCCACCCGCGAACAAATTGCTGATCACTGGGCGCAAACGCATCCGCCAAGTCAACGGCTGACCCCGTCGGAAATGGACCGGCCAAATTTTGTTGCTGAATTTGGCGGTGTGTTCGAACACAGCCCGTGGATTGCCCAAGCGGCCTTTGATCTGGAGCTGGGCCCCACACATGACAATGCCGCAGGTGTTCACAACGCGCTGGCGCGCGTATTCCGTTCCGCCACAACCGAGCAGCGGCTTGGCGTCCTGACAGCCCACCCTGATTTGGCAGGCAAACTTGCTGCTGCGGGACGTCTGACCAAGGAAAGCACGGCAGAACAGGCTGGGGCAGGTCTGGACATGCTGACGGATGAAGAACGTGTGACCTTCACGACCCTGAACGACGCCTACACAACCAAGTTCGGCTTTCCTTTTATCATTGCGGTCAAGGACAACACCAAAGCAAGCATTCTGGAGGCTTTTCACCGTCGGATAGATAGTGACCGAGACACCGAATTCGCTGAGGCCTGCCGTCAGGTCGAACGGATTGCCGAGTTGCGGTTGATCGAGAAATTCGCGCAATGACATCCACGCTGAAACTCCGGCCACTGACCGCCGAGGCCTTTGCGCCGTTCGGCGATGTCATCGAGGTGTCTGGGGCGGTGGACAAATACATCAATCAGGGAAAATGCGCACGATACCATGATCGCGCCCAGCTGGATTTCCATGAGGGCGCGCAGGGATCAGCGTTTTCCAATCCCGGGCCTTCAACCTGCCTATCAAACTTGAAATGGTCGAGCGCCACCCCGACGGCAGCCAGGCCTTTCTGCCGCTTTCAGATAAACCCTTTGTCGTTGTTGTGGCGCCCGACAACGCGGGTGTGCCGGGTGAGCCTGTTGCATTCATCACCGCGCCCGGACAGGGCGTGAATTATCACCGGAACACCTGGCACGGGGTTCTGACACCGCTTCATCCCCCTGGGTTGTTCGCCGTGGTCGACCGAATAGGAAACGGGCCAAACCTTGAGGAGTATTGGTTCCAGAATGCCTACACGATCACTGAATAGGGGACATTGCCGGAAGAGGGGCCGGCCCACGTAGTTTTTTGGGAGGAAAAACGCGATGTCAGATGCAACTTTAGGGACGCCGGAGCAGCTCCGTGACCCGAACTACACCCCGCCAATTCTGAAGGCGGTTCCTTTGGGAATTCAGCACGTGCTGGCGATGTTCGTTTCCAACGTCACGCCAGCGATCATCGTTTGCGGTGCGGCGGGTTTCGGGTTTGGTTCGAACAGCCCCGATTTCCCGCAGATGATTTACATGATCCAGATGTCGATGTTCTTTGCGGGTGTTGCGACACTGTTCCAGACCATTGGGCTGGGGCCTGTTGGTGCCCGCCTGCCAATCGTGCAGGGGACGTCATTTGCCTTTATTCCGATCATGATCCCGTTGGTGGTTGGAAAGGGCGTTGATGCGATTGCCGTATTGATGGGTGGTATAGTCGTTGGCGGCCTGTTTCATGCCAGCCTTGGGTTGTTCATTGGCCGTATTCGCTTTGCGCTTCCGCCCTTGGTTACCGGTCTTGTTGTCACCATGATCGGGCTTGCGCTTGTCAAAGTCGGCATCCAGTACGCGGCAGGCGGTGTACCCGCCATCGGTACCGAAGAGTACGGCTCTGGTCTGAACTGGCTCATGGCCGGAACTGTGATTGTTGTTACTTTGGGCCTGAAGTTTTTTGCCCGTGGTATGCTGTCGGTGTCGGCGGTTCTGATTGGCCTGTTGGTCGGCTACGTGGTGGCATTCGCACTGGGTCAGGTGAATTTGGGCAATGTCGGGCGCGCGTCTCCGTTTGCCATGCCGAACCCGTTTCACTTCGGTATCGAGTTTTCATTCGCGGCGATCATTGGGTTCTGTGCGATGTCTTTCGTGTCGGCTGTTGAAACGGTCGGGGATGTGTCCGGTATCACCAAAGGGGGCGCGGGACGCGAGGCAACCGACAAGGAAATTCAGGGCGCGACTTTTGCCGATGGTCTTGGAACTGCTGTATCAGGCATCTTTGGGGCCCTGCCGAACACGTCGTTCAGTCAGAATGTCGGCCTGATCGCGATGACCGGCGTCATGAGCCGCACGGTCGTAACCATAGGTGCCCTGTTCCTGATCATATGCGGGCTTATCCCCAAGATCGGCGCGGTGATCTCGTCCGTTCCGATCGAGGTTCTGGGCGGCGGTGTGATCGTGATGTTCGGTATGGTGGTTGCAGCTGGTGTCTCGATGCTGTCGGACGTGACGTGGAACCGCCGCAACATGGTGATCTTTGCGATTTCACTCAGCCTGGGTCTGGGCTTGCAATTAGAGCCCGGCGCTTTACAGCATCTGCCCGGAACTCTCAAAGTTCTGGCGACATCCGGGATATTGCCTGCTGCTATCATTGCCATTGTCTTGAATCTGGTTCTGCCCGAAGAGCTTTCGGATGAAGCGACGGAAGAGGTGTCCGGTGGAATGGCAGGCCACGGGTTGGGCTTTATCAAACAGGACGATCACGTCTGACCGGTTCAGCCCGGAATTGTAGATGAAAAAGCGGCGTACGTAGTGCGCCGCTTTTTGGTTTCAGGCCTGGCAGGCTTGGCCCATCGCTCACATAAGAAACGCGTATTTCGACGCGACGCTTAGGCGACCATACGGGGATGCCATCAGAAATCGACCTCAATCGCGATGCCTTTCTGTACGGCCAGCTCGACAACAGACGCAGCAACCGCCAGATCCTGAAGACCTACGCCAGTGCCATCGAACAACGTGATCTGATCGTCTGATGTCCGGCCCGGGTTCGTTCCGTTGATGACCGCACCCAACTGGACCAGGTCACTTTCCTGATCAGGCCCTGTGCCACGGCGTGTTGAGCTCGCCAATCGAAATCGACTGTGCGATTTCATCTGTGAATACAGATGCTTTGGCCAGCAACGCCGCCTCGACTTCCTGCTTGCCCTTGGTGTCCGTTCCCATGCACGCGATATGCGTTCCAGGGCTGACATGGTTTGCCATCAGCGATGGCGCAAAAGCCGAGGTGATCGAGATTATGACATCCGCTTCGGTCATGCCATCAAGTTCGACTGCTTCAAACGGAACACCGGCTTCACTGGCGACCTTTTCAATGTTGGGCAGCATCTCGGGGTGGTAGTTCCAGCCAAGGACCTTTTCAAAGGTGTGGGTCTCCAGCGCCGAGCGTAGCTGAAAGGTTGCCTGATGCCCGGCCCCGATCATACCGATCACCCGCGCGCCCGCACGGGCAAGGTGCTTGATAGATACAGAAGAGGCCGCCGCAGTGCGCAAGGCCGTCAAAAGGTTGCCGCCAACCATCGCCGACGGTTTCCCGGTGTCAGGGTCAAAAAGAAAAACAGTGGATTGGTGATTGATCAACCCGCGCTTTTCCAGGTTGTTCGGCCAATACCCCCCGGCCTTCAGGCCCAGTGTCAGCCCGGCGCGATCAAACCCGCCTTTAAAGCCGTACAGAGCATCCTCATGCCCGATGGCTTCGCGCACGACAGGAAAGTTGTAGGCGTCCCCTGCGGCCATAGAGGCAAAGACCTGTTCGACGGCTTCAAAGGCCGCGTCGCGGGTCATGAGGTTGGCGATTTCGCGCTCGGGTACGATCAGCATGTCATTCTCCATTCGAAATTCGTGCGCCCGTGCGTTTCACCGACAAAAGCGGGCGCGCACGGGCGACTGTCCGGCCATGTTTGGCCGAAAGCTTATTCTTTGAGCAATCAGGCTCAGTACGCGCGGCCGCGGGCTGACACTGGCCACACGCATTCGACCTTGCCATTCCGGACGCCCACATACCAATCATGCACGTTTGCGGTTGGGTCACAGTGCCCCGGCACCAACTTCAGCTTGTCATTGACCTTGAGCGCCCCGCTCGGATCCATCACGACGCCATGTTCATCCGAGCATTTGATGTATTCGACATCGTCACGCCCGAAAACAACAGGCAGACCGCTATCCACCGACTGCGCCTTGAGACCCGCATCGACGATTGCCTTGTCAGCCTTGGCGTGGCTCATGACGCTGGTCAGGATGAAGAATGCGTTTTCCCATTCGCCCTGGTCGATCCGGTTGCCGTTCTCGTCCAGGATGCGACCGTAATCGGCATCCATGAACGCATAAGACCCGCATTGCAGCTCATTATACACGCCCGAGTTGGATCTGAAGTAGTATGACCCAGTACCGCCGCCCGAGACCAGCTCGCACTCGATACCCTCGGCTTTAAGGCCGTCTACTGCGTCTTTGACCATCGCGATGGCGGTATCCAGTTTCTCCTTGCGTGCCTCATAGCTGTCGAGGTGTTGCATTGCGCCCTGATAGGCCTGAATTCCGCTGAATTTCAGGTTGTCAGCAGCCTCAACCGCCTTGGCGATTTCAATCACTTCGGGTGTCGTTGTGACCCCGCACCGACCTGCGCCGCAATCGATTTCCACGAAGACTTCCAGCTGTGTTCCATGCCGGACTGCCGCCGCCGAAAGGTCGGCGACGTTTTCCAGATCGTCGACACATACAATAATGCGGCTGCCCAGTTTTGGCAGGCGTGCGAGGCGGTCAATTTTGGCCGGGTCACGCACCTGGTTCGAAACCAGAACGTCCTTGATCCCACCACGAACGAACACTTCGGCCTCGGAAACTTTCTGGCAGCAGACACCGACGGCACCACCGATTTTCTCTTGCAGCTTGGCCACGTCGACCGACTTGTGCATTTTACCATGCACGCGGTGACGCATCCCGTGCGCCTTGGCATAATCGCCCATCTTCCTGATATTGCGTTCAAGCGCGTCGAGATCCAAAATCAGGCTGGGTGTCTGGATATCTGCTTCGTCCATGCCAGGCTTGGCCGGAATGTCGTAACCTACTTCGAACTGGTCGAGAGTGCTCATATCTTTCATCTCCGTAATCCTATACCGGGATTGTTTTTTGTTGGGGTATATTCAGGCGTTCATCCAGGGCAGCCGGTCCAGATCGACATTGCCCCCTGTAACAATCAATCCGACACGCTTGCCCTTGAAGGCGTCCGGGTTCTTGAGAACCGTGGCCAGCGGAACGGCCGAAGATGGCTCCATCACAATCCGCAGGTGCTTCCATGTCAGTTTCATCGCATCGATGATCTCCTGCTCGGAGGCAGTGTAAATCTCTGAAACGTGGTTCGATACGAAATGCCAGGTGAGATCCTTCAGCGGCACCAGCAGCCCGTCAGCAATCGTCTTCGGCGCATCATCCGCGATGATATGACCGGCCTTGAAGCTGCGATAGGCGTCGTCTGCCTGTTCGGGTTCTGCCGCGATGACCGCTGTTTCTGGGGCCAGATTGGACAGGGTCAAACATGTTCCGGATACCATGCCACCGCCGCCGATTGGCGCGACGACTGCGTCCAGACCGTCGGTCTGCTCGATAAACTCTCGCGAACAGGTGCCTTGCCCGGCGATGACCCGAGGATCGTTGTAGGGATGAACAAAGTCACCGCCCGTAGCCGCCTGAACCTCGGCAAATGTCGCTTCGCGCGACGAGGTGGAGGGTTCGCATTCTGTAATCTTCCCTCCATAACGGCGGACCGTATCCTTCTTGGCCTGCGGCGCTGTCCGAGGCATGACCACGTTGCAGGGAATGCCCCGTTTCATCGCGGCATAAGACAGGCACGAGGCGTGATTGCCCGAAGAATGGGTGGCGACACCTTTTTCAGCCTGTTTCTCATCCAGCCCAAAAACCGCATTCGCAGCACCTCGTACTTTGAAAGCGCCTGGTTCCTGAAAGTTTTCGCATTTGAAGAACAGCTGCGCGCCTGACAGTTCATTGAGAAAGTCCGAAGTTCGCACCGGGGTGCGGCGGATATAGGGTTTGATCCGGTCATGCGCCGCAAGCATGTCGTCATAGGTTGGGATATACATTGTGCAATCCTTCATCATGCCGCGTTCTTCTGAACGGAACCGGGATGGCCGCGATAGTATTCCTGTGCGGCGGCAACTCCGGACCCCAGGTCGATGTTCAGTCCCAGGTCAACCATGCACATCTCGGCAGTGGCGATCCCGGACAGAGCCATGACATCCGTCAGGCTGCCCAGATGCCCGATCCGGAACACCTTGCCCGCGACCTCACCAAGGCCCACGCCAAAGGCAACGCCGTATTTTTCAGCTGCGTGCGTGACAATATCCGTCGCGTTGAAGCCGTTCGGCGTGCGGATTGCGCTTACGGTATCGGAATAGACCGTCGGGCTGCTGGCACAAAGCTCCAGCCCCCACGCCCCCACAGCGGCACGGACCCCTTCGGCAATCCGGTGGTGTCGGGCGAAAACGTTCTCCAGACCTTCACTCAACAGCATAGAGCAGGCTTGATTGAGGCCATTCATCAACCCGACAGCGGGTGTATAGGGGTAAGCATTGTTGGCGTATCCCTTGGTCATGTCCCGGACGTCAAAGAATGTGCGGGGCAGAGTGCCGGTTTTGGTTGCTTCCATCGCTTTCCGGCTGAAACCGACGATGGCAAGGCCAGCGGGCAACATGAAACCCTTCTGCGACCCCGTAACGGCAACATCCACGCCCCATTCATCAAACCGGAAATCCATCGATGCGATGGATGAGACACCATCAACAAACAGCAGGGCCGGGTGTTGCGCGGCAGTCAGCGCCTTGCGCACAGCAGCGATATCCGACTTTACGCCAGTTGCCGTCTCGTTATGCGTGGCTAGAACAACCTTGATCTCATGGCTTTTGTCGGCGGCAAGGATTTCTTCGTACCGGTCAGCCGGCAGCCCATCGCCCCACGGGGTTTCGACGATCTCAACATTCAGCCCATGGCGCTGGCACATATCGATCCATCGATGGCTGAACATGCCGTTGCGGGCCGCCAGAACCTTGTCACCGGCGGACAGCGTATTGGTCAGGGCGGTTTCCCAGCCCCCGGTTCCGGTCGACGGGAAAATGAAGACTTCGGCGCTGTCGCTTTTTAGAATGTCCCGCACGCCCGCGCGCGCAGGATGCAGGATTTGCCCGAACAATGGCGAACGATGGTCGATCGTGGGCATATCGCAGGCTTTGCGCAGGCTTTCCGGGATGTTCGTCGGGCCCGGGATGAAAACGGGGTTTTGAAAGCTCATGGATGGTCTCCTTCCGTCCTTGCCAGCACAATAAGTTTCAGCAACCCGATTGGAAATTTTTTTGAAAACGCATTTCAAAATTCGGGATAAGAGATTTAACTTATAGTTGTCAGTGAGTTATATTTTTCATATCCTGAAATAGTCTTTCATAAATGACAGAGGGCTTTTATGGAATCGCAAGACAATGACCCGAAACTCCGTCGCAAAGCCCGGGGAAGACCGCGGGGGTGGGATGACAAAACCGCGCAGAATACGATCAAATCGCTGGATCGGGCGATGGAGGTTTTCGAATATCTGAGCCAGGCGCAAGGCAAAGCTCTTACTGAACTTTCAGATGAAATGCGTCAGGCACCGGCCACCGTTTATCGCATCCTCGTGACGTTACAGGGCAGGGGTCTGGTCGAGTTCGACCATGAAGAACAGGTTTGGCACATTGGCCCGCAGGCGTTTGTGATCGGCTCGCGGTTTTTGCGTCGTACCAGTCTGGTGGAACGGGCAAGGCCGATCATGCGCAAATTGATGGAAACCACGGGTGAAACCGCCAATCTGGGAGTTGAGAAAGAAGGTCTGGTGCTGTTCCTGAGCCAGGTTGAAACACATGAAAGTATCCGGGCGTTTTTTCCGCCCGGTACATTGTCACCCATGCACGCGTCGGGCATCGGAAAAGCGTTATTGGCCCACATGGACGAAGACAGATTGAACCGAAGGTTGGCCTCAGCGAATTTACAGGCTTTTACGGATCAGTCGATTACCGGCGCTGAGGCGTTGAAGAAAGATCTTGCAGCAATCAGATTGCGGGGTTTTTCCGTGGATAACGAAGAAAAGACTACGGGTATGCGATGCATTGCAGCACCCGTTTTCGATATCAACAGAGAGGCGGTCGCGGGGCTTTCAGTTTCCGGGCCAACCAGTCGCGTCGGAGCGGCCGAAATCGAACGGCTGAGCCGCCCGGTGATGGAAGCAGCGCGCCAGTTGACGCTGGCTATTGGTGGGACAGTTTTGCCACCGCAACCCTAAGGCTTTGCCGCCAGATTGCGGCGAACGCTGACCCCGGATCCGCTTGCCGCGCCACAACACCAACGCGCGGAGACGCTCATTGTGCACAGACAAACTCAACAGCAGAACAGGCGTGACCCTTTCCGGTTATCTGATTTTCAGCTCCCCCTATTACTGTGCGACTTTTTGTTTGTGTTTGTTGAACTGTTGGTCGAAGAGGTTTTTGAAGGGGCCGTTTTTCTGCATGAGTTGGTCGAGGTTTCCCTGTTCGGCGATAGCGCCGTCCTGGATGACGATGATCTTGTCTGCCTCCAGCACGGTTGACAGGCGGTGGGCGATGACGATGACGGTGACATCCTGTGTCAGGGCGTCCAGTGCCTCTTTGACCAGCGATTCCGATTCCGCGTCCAGCGCGCTTGTGGCCTCGTCCAGCAGCAGGATCTCGGCCTTTCGCAGAATGGCACGGGCAATCGCGATGCGCTGTTTCTGACCGCCCGACAGAAAGGTTCCGTTCTCGCCCACCGGGGTCTCATAGCCCTGCGGCAGGTCGGTGATGAACTGATGCGCATGTGCGGCCCGGGCTGCCGCGATCACCTCTTCATCGCTTGCATCGGGCGCCGAGCAGCGCAGGTTGTCCATCACCGAGGCCGAGAACAGGAACGTGTCCTGACCGACATACGAGATTTTCCGCCGCAGCGAGGCAAAGCTGACCTCCCTCAGGTCCTGGCCATCAATCTCGACGCTGCCCTGATCGGGGTCGTAAAACCGCATGATCAGGCCAAACAACGTGGATTTGCCACCACCGGACTGGCCGACAAGGGCGGTGGTTTTCCCGGCCTCGAAAGTGGCGCTCATGTTGTCGATCACCGGCACCGTGCCCTGATAGCCAAAGGTCACATTGCGCAGCGTGATCTGTCCGGGGCCGTCACTCAGGTCACGGGCCCGGGGCTTTCCACCATCGTGTCCTCCTGATCCAGCAGGCTGAACAACATGCCGACACCGACCATGCAGGTTTCAATCTGGACCCGCATCCTGGACAGGCGCTTGGCAGGTTCATAGGCCATCAGCAAAGCGGTGATGAAGGACATCAGCTGACCCGCGGTCGGCTGTTCGGCACCCGCGATACCCATCGTGCTGACAATGAGAACCCCGGCAACCGCCAGACCGGCCAGAAACTCCATCAGCGGGCTGGCAATGGCCTGCAGCCGGGCGATGTCGTTCGAGCGCTGTTCGACCTTCCGGATCGCGGTCTCCATTCGGTCGATCATGCGATCTTCAAGCGCAAACACCTTGATCACCTTGATCCCCGCCGAGGTCTCCTGCAGCACCCGGATGATCTCTGCCAGCGATTTGAACTCGGCCTGCATGATCGAGCGCACGCTTTTCAGCAGATACCGCACCCCCAGCAGGGCAATCGGGCCCACCACAAAGAACATCACCGACAGGACCGGCTGCTGATACACCATGACCGCAATCAGGCCGACCAGGGTCAGGGCATCGCGGACAAACCCGGTGACCAGAACATCGATCAGGCCCCGGGCCGATTGCGCGCCATTGGTCGTGCGCATCAGCAGATCCGACGATTCAGTGGTCGAGAAGAACGACACTCCGTGCCGGACCAGCTTGCGGTACAGCTTCTCCTGCTGCTGGGCCACAATCCGGTTGCCCGCGCGTGCCAGAAAAACGGCCTGAATATACGAGGCCACCGCCTTGGTCAGGAACAGAAGCACAACCCCCAGCGCAATGACATGCGCCCATCCCCGCAATTCCGGGTTGGTCATGGCATCGATGATATATTCCATCATGTAAGCCGAGCCGGCGGTGGTGACCGCCACCGCGATCATCGCCAGGATCGCAACGCCGTAAAGCCCGCCCTGCGCATAAAAGCTCTCACCGACAAGCCGGCCCATATAGCCCGATCGCCACTTGTTCCAGGCGCGCTTCATCATTGCGTTCTCCAAATCCGTGAAACGGTGCGCACGCCCAGATACCCCATATCCCGCCGCGCCTAAAGGACAGATGCAACCCTGCGGCAGACCAACCCATCCCAACATCCAAACACGCTAAATAAGACCTAACCCTCAAACCCGCAACCAATACCAAAAAACTCAAGCAAGCAAAAATCGCAATCGAACGGCTAATGTGCTTTGGAACACCATGCCTTTGGTCGAAACCAATACAACTGCCGCAAATGGCCAGTATCCAACACCCAGTTGGTTGCAGAAACAGGCGCTGCAACAATTACAGACGCAAACGTGACTGCTTGGAGCAGGAGTTTCGTTTTATTTCACTGCTAAATATGGCAATTCTGCCCTTGCGGGTCCGATCCGCGATTGAGAAACACAAGCAGGTCGCGATCATTCGATGAGAGCTGAGATGACTTCTGAACAAGCCGTCCGCGATGCGGTTCAGACGCATTCGAAGCGTGTCTGGCGGTTTGCGCTGGCATTATCGGGTGCCTCAGATGTAGCCGACGATTTGTTGCAGGCCACATGTTTGCGCGCGCTTGAAAGACATCATCAGGTGACGTCGCATAACCGTCTGGACAGCTGGTTGATGACAATCTGCCGGTCGATCTGGCTGAATGAGCTGCGTTCGCGGTCGGTTCGGAGCGCGCAGGCGCTGTCGGTGACCCCCGAAGCGGATCTGATTGCAACGGGACCAGACACAGAAACGAATATTTTCGCGGCTGAAGTGTTTAATCAAGTGATGCAGTTGCCTGAGGCACAGCGCGAAGCGGTAACGCTCGTCTTCGTTGAGGGGTACAGTTATCGCGAAGCAGCTGCCTTGTTGGAGGTTCCAATTGGCACGATCATGAGCCGGCTTTCGAATGCCCGGCAGAAGCTTAAAACCGTGATGCAGATTGATGCAGCGGACACCGCGCGACGGAGTGGCAAATGACGTTTTCCGACGAGACGCTTCTAGCGTATCTGGAAGGCAGCCTGGACGAGGCTCAGACCCGCGCTATTGAGGCTGCGGTTGAAGATGACGCTACGTTGGAACATCGTCTGATGGCGCTGGATCCGTTTGCGCCAGTTGTTCGGGATGTTTTTGAGAACCTGCCCGCTGAAGCGCCGAAGGTGGACCTGCCGGAAAAAACGACGCGGCCCGGCATTAACGGGTTTCTGCGTCTTGTTGCGGTGGCTGCCAGCGCGGCTTTTGCAGCCGTCGCCGTAACATTCTGGGCCTCCCGGCCAGCAGATTTAAGCTGGGCCCAGCAGGCCGCGATCTATCAATCACTTTACGTGCCGGAAACGATTGCATCGCTGGACAGCTCGGACGCGTCGCTGGCCAAGCAATTTGCAATGGCCGAAGCCGAGTTGGGACGATCGCTGAATCAGGACATACTGGAAGCATTGCCAGGGTTGGAGCTGAAGCGTGCGCAGGTTCTTTCATTCAAAGGCAAGCCCTTGATCCAAGTGGTTTTTGCCGATGATCAGGGTCGACCACTTGCCTTCTGTGTTATTCGCCAAGGACCGAATGCCCAAAGTACCGACGTCCAACTATCGGTGTTGAGCGGTTTGGCAACTGCAAAGTGGGAGCAAGGCGGTTATGGATATATGCTGTTGGGCAGTTCCCCGCATACGGATTTAAGCGCTGAACTGGAAGTGTTGACCCGTACATTCTCGGGCTGATGGAAAACCCTTGTGAACAGTTGCAAATGCCCGAAGAATGCCGGGTATGACGTCGAAGAAAACCATGCCCCTTCCAGAAGACGAGGTCGATGATCTTGGCCCAGCCAGTATCTATGACGGAGATCCGGCAGAAGAGGACGACCCTTGGTTTTTGCCCCCGGACCAGGACGTGGAGGAAGATTTCTTTCTGCCTGGTCCCCGATCAGATCAGCGCCCGTTGTTCGATCCGCGCGATTGGCATTCGGCACAATCAGAATTGTCGGCAGAGCTTGCTGATCTTGCCCTGACCTTTGGCGCTCTGGATGAGCGGCTGCGTTCGGGGCCTGAGGGGTGGACGCACCGTTTGGCACTTATGGAAACGTCCGATCTGGGGTGGTGGACAGGGGATCGGGTCAGCGTAGACCGCCTGGCTTTGTGGGCGGGTCTGAGGATCGGCGCGACCCACGATGACGTGCAGGCGCTGTTTCGGGCAGGTTGGGCCGTGCGCCGTCTGAGCTCAGGCGCAGGCCCGGCTACAGGCGGGTGGGAAAGCGGGTTGACCGCGTTTCTCGACCGTCTGGCTCAGGGCTCTGATGCGACGCCCGAAGCGATCGTTGATCTGGCCGAAGTCATGCAGAATGCTGAAAGGTTGCACCCGGTAACACAATCGGCGATCGCGTTTCATGCTTGGCGAGCTATATCGCAGGGCGTCGGACACGACACCGAGGCGGCAATCATCGCAGCGCGGCACGCGGCTTCGATGGGGCGGGGCGGCGCAATGTTCATGCCACTGGCGTTGTCTGGTCCGGGTGCGTTGCGCGGAACGGGTGGGCCGACGGAAAAGTTAGGGTCTTGGATACAGGGCGCCGGGCAAGCCGTTCTTGCGGCCTTGCTGCACCTCGACCGGATCAGTGCCTGGGAGGGCAAGGCGCGCGACGCGACGCAGGATTTGAGCGGTCGCACCCCCCCGCGTCTGATTGATGCTCTGGCGGCGTGGCCCATGGTCTCGGCCCCGCTTGCGGAAGAACTTACCATTTCTTCGCGCGCGGCGGTTCAGCGGAATTTTGACCTGTTCACCCGGAGAGGTCTGGTGCGTGAAGTCACCGGCCAAGGCCGTTACCGGGTCTGGACTGCCGCACTATGATCCGTCAACCACTTGAAGATGCGTGCGGAGGGAAGCACGCTTTCAGCGCCCAACACCGACATAGGTGTCGAACCCTGACTTCAGCGCCGTAGTTTTCGAGTAGATGTTGCGCAGGTCAACCATCCTGGCTGTGTTCATTGACGCCGCAATTTCAGAAAGGTTCAGCGCGCGGAATTCATTCCATTCCGTCAGCAGCACAACAACATCTGCGCCCCGCGCGGCGATATACGGATCGTCGCACCATTCGACGCCCGGCAAAAGCGCTTCTCCTTCAGATTTTCCCTGTGGGTCAACAACGCGCACCTTTGCGCCTCCGCCGATCAGGGCGGGAACGATGGACAGTGATGGCGCGTCGCGCATATCGTCTGTGTTGGGTTTGAACGTGACACCCAGAACTGCCACGGTCTTGCCGTTGAAATGATCGTCACATGCGTCACGAATTTTCTCGATCATCCGCTTCTTGATTTCGTCATTAACGCGGATGACGGTCTCGGTGATCTGCATCGGATGCGCGTGGTCCTGCCCGATCCGCGCCAACGCGGCCGTGTCTTTTGGAAAACATGAACCACCGTAGCCGGGTCCCGCATGCAGAAATTTGTTGCCGATCCGCCCGTCAAGGCCGATGCCGCGTGCAACTTCTTTAACATCCGCGCCAACTTTTTCGCACAGTCCTGCGACTTCATTGATGAAGGTGATCTTGGTCGCCAAAAACGCGTTGGCGGCGTATTTAATCATCTCGGCACTTTCCAGATCGGTGGTTAGGATCGGGAAGTCGCGCAGATACAGAGGGCGATATATTTCTGCCATCACTTCGGCTGCGTGGTCGTTTTCCACGCCGACCACGACGCGGTCCGGGCGCATGAAATCGTCGATTGCCGCGCCTTCGCGAAGGAATTCAGGGTTCGAAGCCACGTCGAATTCGGCCTGGGGGTTGGCGGCCTTGACTGCTTCCTGCACTTTTCTGTTTGTTCCGACGGGCACAGTCGATTTCGTGACGATAACGGTATACCCGGTGACAGCCTGAGCGATTTCTTCCGCCGCTGCCATCACATAGGTCAGATCCGCATGGCCGTCTCCACGCCGGGTTGGCGTTCCAACTGCAATAAAGATAGCATCCGCGCCGTCCACTGCGGCTGCAAGATCGGTTGTAAAGCTCAGACGGCCAGCCGCGACGTTTCGAGTCATCAGCACGTCCAGACCCGGTTCATAAATAGGCACCTGTCCGGCTTTGAGCATATCGATCTTCTGCTCAGCCTTATCAACGCAAATCACATCATGTCCGAAGTCCGAGAAACACACACCGGACACAAGGCCCACATAACCTGTGCCGATCATTGCAATGCGCATCTGCCAAATCCTTTTTTGCCAATTACTATCAACGGCGTGGGCACAATCGAAGAATCCAGCGCCGGTTTCAATGATTTACAGGTATGGTTGCTGAGTTCCCATGTATTCTTGTTGTTTTTTAGGCAACAAGTGCGGGAACAAAGTTTTTACAATCCGTCGTGCAGCGCAGAAACTGTTGAATCAAGGCCATTGTCAGCTGAGAAGATACAATTCTGGGCATGGATCAGCAGTAGACAGCCACCAGGCGAGTGGTGTTGCGTCGCTCGCTTTTCGCCCGGAGCAAGGCGTCTGTGGCGGGTCCAATGAAATCGGCGATTGCTAAAGAAATGGGTCGACTACACAAAAACCGCCCGAACCAAAGTTCAGGCGGCAGCTGTACTCAGAACCAGCGCCCTATGGCGATGACACTTGGTGAAAAAGCCGCTGTATCCGAAGTTACCGAGAGGGCTCTGCAAGTGACTTGAGTGTTTTCGGGTACATCAAACCCGATGAAACGATTGTTAAATCCAGCGCTGCCACTAACGCTTGGCGCAGAGGAAAATGGCGCTGGGTAGTCCCACGTCATTGCAGCGCTTGCAAACAATGCGCCTTCAGCGGTCGTGCATGCGACAGGAGGCAACGCGGCGGTGCAGATCATGGTTCCATCAGCTAAACGCGTGAAATCGCCATTGGCATTACTTCCGCGCTCTATGACCGCACCGGTTGGTGTGCCGCCAACTTCTGATACCGGCCCCAGAAGGTTGCCCGGCCCATAGCCGTAGTCGGCACGCATCAGGCGACCCGGAGTGGTATCCGTCTTATTACCCTGAACAGCTGCACCAGCCGCTGTTCCGGTCGTGGGGTCAAAAGTCAGAGCCTCCGTCCAGGTGCCTCCGTCAGGGGACACTTTGATTGAGAACCCCGTACTTCCGGATAACCCCATTTCAGCGTGGCCGGTCCAGTTCGACTGAAACACCAGCGATGCCGTATCGCTGGCACCCGCCTTGTTGATCTTCAGCTGATGCCCGCCGCCCTCGTGGCTCAGAAGCGTGGCCGGGCTTCGGACAGACAAGCGATTCGTAACGTCCGAACTTGTCGCCACCCCGATACCATCCAGGTTCTGAGTATTGACGGGCAAGGGCAGCCAGTCAGACCCATTCCAGAACTTCAGTTCACCAGTGGCCTCATCCCAGGCACGCCAGCCCGCATACGGGGTCAAGAAATGCCAGGCGTTGTCCAGCCATGCGGCAAGCTCTCTTGCATGTCCTGCCCAGTCCCCGGTGGGGGTGGCGCCCAGAGCATAGATATCGCCCTGCTCGGGGACTACGGGTGGGGTGCTGGCATTGGTCGTCTGCACTGAAAGTTGAACGACCAGATCAAGCTGTCGCAGTGCTTCATTGTGGATGACGTGTTTTTGGGCCTGCGAAGGTTGCAGAAAAGGCAGGTGCAGTCTGGGTGAGATCTGTGACACGGGGGGGCCTCCTGTGGCTGTCGGTCCGAAAATCGGTTGCGCGCCACCCTGCCGTAAGGCGCGTCAATCTCGTCTGACCTGGCCGACCGCACAGGAAATGATTTGTTAACCTGAGTATCTCCGGGGATAAGCCGACCCGAGTATGGCCTGTGGAGAACTATGTCGCCGCTTAATCCCGGGCATAAATGTCTTCATATCGAATGATGTCATCTTCGCCTAAATAGGTGCCGGTCTGCACTTCGATCAATACCATGGGCACCTTGCCAGGGTTCTCCATCCGGTGCACAGCGCCCAGCGGGATATAGACAGACTGGTTTTCGCTGACCAGCCGTTCCTGATCATCGACCGTAACCTTGGCGGTGCCTTCAACCACAATCCAATGTTCGGACCGGTGGTGATGGGACTGCAGGCTGAGCGAAGCGCCAGGATGTACATGGATTCGTTTAACCTGAAATCTGTCACCGATCACGAGGCTCTCAAACCAGCCCCAGGGGCGGTGATCGACCGGAAGCGTATCTGCCTGTTTGGCCCCTTTAGCCTTTAAGGCAGCGACAGCCTGCTTGACGTCCTGGGCTTTGTCCATGCTAGCAACCAGCACAGCATCCGGCATCGCAACTGCGATAATGTTCTCAAGCCCCATTGCCACCACTTCCTGAGCTGGCGATTCTGATCGTATCAGAACGTTGCGGCAGTCGATTGTGGTTACTTCCCCATTTGTCGCGATGCCGTTTTCATCAGGGTTTGACAATTCTTGAACAGCCGTCCAACTGCCAACATCCGACCAACCAGCGGAATACGGAACCACGCTGAGGTTGGGAGCTTTTTCCATGACCGCATAGTCGATCGAGATGTCATCGACTTCAGCCCAAGCCGAAGGATCCAATCTCAGGAACCCCAAATCTGTCTTTGCGTTGTCGACGGCCTTTTGGACAGGTGCAACAAGGGTGCTTGCGAATTTTTCATATGCGGCAACGATGTCACGTGCCGCAAACAGGAAGATGCCGGAATTCCACAGGTAACTGCCATCTTTCACCATCGCCTGCGCCGCATCCAGATCCGGTTTCTCCGCGAAACGATCCAGGCGAACTGCACCTCCGGACGCGTCTGGGGCGTCGTTCAGCTTTAAGTAGCCATACCCGGTTTCGGGCCGAGTGGGCGTGATGCCAAATGTCACCAGATCGCCTCGTTCGGCAATTGCGCGCGTGCCTTCGGCGACGGCCTGATGAAAAGCCGCCTTGTTTGGAAGCACATGATCTGAAGGTGCGACCAGCATGATGGCTTCCGGATCATGTGAGGCAAGGTACAACGCAGCCGCGAGTACAGCAGGGGCTGTGTTGCGCCCTTCAGGCTCAATCAGGACCGGACCGGGGTCGATGCCCACGGCCGCCAACTGTTCAGGGACAATAAACCGAAAGGCTTCGTTGGTGAGAACTAGTGGTTTTGCATAGGGTGCATGTGAGGGTCCCAGCATCCGGTCGGCGCAATCTTGTAAAAGACTGGTTTTGCCGACAAGTGGAACGAATTGCTTGGGATAGCTTTTGCGCGACAGGGGCCACAAACGCGTTCCTGAACCACCACACAGGATAACTGGATAGACCGTACTGTTCATACACGTGCCCCTGAATTGCTGATGATTAACGTTATTATTCAGTTCTCTTTGTGGAATGGAAGATCCCGTGGCTACTGGGCCGCTTTTCCAGTTGCCACGATGTCATTCAGGTATTGGCTCAGGTCATCACGCAGGTCGTCACGGGCAAGAGCAAAGGAAACGGTCGCTTGCAGAAAACCGGATTTTGAGCCGCAGTCGAAACGCTGCCCGTCGAACTTGTATCCAAATACAGGCACACCGGATGCGATATCCTCGGCGATTGCATCAGTCAGTTGGATTTCACCACCACTTCCGGTTTTCATTGCGTTCAGGTTGTTCAGCACGGAAGGTCGGAGAATATAACGACCGATAACTGCCAGATTGGATGGCGCTTTCGACGGCTCAGGCTTTTCAACCATACCCTTGGCTGGAATGACCGGGCCAATACTGTCGACAACATCCAGCACGCCGTACGAACTTGTCTTTTCTGGTGGAACATCCATCGTTGCCACCATGTTGCCGCCTGTTTCTTCATAGGCTTCAACCATTTGTTGCAGACATGGTGTATCTGCAGCAATCACATCGTCAGGCAGCATTACGGCAAAAGGTTCATCGCCTATCAAGCGGCGCGCGCACCAAACGGCGTGGCCCAGGCCCAAGGCTTTGTGTTGGCGGATATAGGCGATCGCGCCGCTTTCCATATTGGTCTTGTTCAGGATATCGAGAAGCTTGTTTTTGCCTTTGGCCATTAGTTCCTGTTCGAGGACGAGGTTATGGTCAAAGTAATCTTCAAGCGCGGATTTCCCGCGAGACGTCACAAAGATGAACTCTTTGATCCCAGCAGCGCGGGCTTCATCGATTGCATATTGCACCAGGGGGCGGTCCACCAACGTCATTATCTCTTTCGGAACGGACTTGGTTGCCGGCAAAAACCGGGTTCCCATTCCCGCCACTGGAAAAACTGCTTTTGTGACTTTGCGTGTCATGGTGCCTCTCAAATCAAAATTTGGCCGGTAAAACAGAAAACATCCGGAATGTCCTATTAGTCTTCAAAACCGTGTCAATCAATCATGCCCAGTGTGCCGGCTGTTATTGACCAAATCGTGCCACCTTGGTCCAGACGAGTCAAAAGCCGACTCCGTTGTTTCCTGTATACAAGGCCCGAACGACAGTTCCCAGCGACCCTTCCCTTACAACTCTGTGCCAAAAATCTGGCGACGATTTGTCGATCACGGAAAGTTGATATTTTGGAGCAGCATCACTTGCCTTGAAAAGCCCCCGAACGGAGTTCCGCGTGCCTTTCTTTGGATGGGCATATCGCCTTGTTATGACAAGTAGTTTTGGACTGCGCGGTCAAAAAGAACTCAGATGGAAGGGATTGCGTAACTGGAATTAACACGGCTCACTTAGTCGCAAGTTGCGTCAAGTAACGTGTCTTAAGGGCACAAGTAACCCGTCGGCAAACATCCGAGCTTCTTGGAAATACATGATCTGACGCATCAAGTCCGTTTTTGAAAGAGCAACAATATGGTCGAAATCATTAAGATTGATGATAAATGCGGTCTGTTGCGACCGGCGATAAGATGCTTAAGCAAGTCGAGAGCGACCGTTCAACGCATGCTTGGTGCCTTATCGGGCCAGTTTCGTTGTCATCGAGGCTTCAGGAAAGCAGGTAGGTGCAACACCCATCGTTTCCTGCCATCTGCCTATTGATCGGCGGGTTTTGAAACCTGGCAAGCCGTCAACGCCTCCGACATCGTACCCCAAG
This sequence comes from Ruegeria sp. AF3, assembly GCF_056536285.1. Taxonomy (NCBI): domain Bacteria; kingdom Pseudomonadati; phylum Pseudomonadota; class Alphaproteobacteria; order Rhodobacterales; family Roseobacteraceae; genus Ruegeria; species Ruegeria sp. AF3. Next base: position 42,907 of record NZ_JBQFJM010000002.1, read on the forward strand.
CTTTCCAGCGCGCCCTGCATCTTTGCGATGTCAGAACGGTACAAACCGCCGACCTTGCCCCACCGCCCTGCAAAATCGTCGCTTCCAAATTGGATTCTGTCACCGACATGGCCGACGAACAAAGCATACAGATCACTTTTGTTGTATTCCTTCAGAACGTAAAAATTCGGAGTGACAAGAAAAGCAGGACCAAATCGTCCTGCTGGCATCATCAGGTAACCTACCCCCTTCATCTCGTGGGCTGGAAAAGGTTTGCCAGAGACCCGGTTTATGCCCATCGCTTCCCACTGCTGAATTGACTGCCCCTGGTCGGGTCCTTCCAATGTACATGAAACGGTTGCCGGCACAGACACTTCGAAACCCCAGTCACGCCCGGCGATCCAGCCGTGCTTTTTCAGGTAGTTGCCAATCGAAGTGATTGTATCATCGGATGACCCCCAGATATCGACCTGTCCATCGCCGTTGCCATCTGCGGCGTAATCCAAATAGCTTGATGGCATGAACTGGGGTTGCCCTAACGCGCCTGCCCAACTGCTTTTCATTTGCCGGGCTGGCAGGGGCCCCGCTTCTGCGATTTGCAGAGCTGCGATAAGCTCGGCCGTGAAGTATTCCGCGCGTGTGCTCATGAATGCCTTGGTCGACAGAACCCTGAACGCATCATGGCGGATTGGCACCTGCCCATAGCCGCTTTCTCTGCCCCAGATTGCCAGAATGATACGAGCAGGAACGCCAGTATTGCTTTCGACTTTGGCAAGAATCGCAGAGTGTTGCTTTGCCATCCTGCGCCCGACAGACGTTGCACCCTGAATTGACCCCGTATTGAAATACCGGCTGGGCGAGCCAAATTCGGCTTGTTTTTGCGCCTTGGGCGTTTTGCGTTTATGTCCGGGCGGAACCAGATCCGGCAGGTCCCAGTTCAGAGTAACACCGGAAAACGCCTGTTGCAGTGTGTTGCGTGAAACACCTTTGGCCTGCGCCTTGGGCCAGATCGTCTCCAACAGCCACGACTGAAACTGGCGTTCAATTGCTGCACGATCCTGTGCCAGTGCGGTCTGGGACAGAAGGATCAATCCTAGAGTGACAAGCAAAGTACGCATTGACGATTTTTCTGTCCCGACTGGCCTTGCAAGTCAACGGGAAGATGCCGCGCGACCCGTCGCTGTTTATACCCAAAGTTGAAAGAAAGCTGAGGATGGCAATTTGTGGTTCGGAAAACTCTTGAGAAATTTCACCCACTTGCCGATAGTTGGATGGGATCGAGATGAGGAGAGGACAGTCAGCTGTGGCACAAGTCGATACGTCCTATCCATCCTTGCTCAGACTTGCCGCTGTGTTCCTGTTGATCGCTTCGGTGCAACCAGCTTTGGCCAGCGACAGCTTTATGGACCCGCAAGGCCCGATAGCGGTAGTTCAGAAAACGCATTTGCTTCGCGCGACCGTATTGATCCTGTTGGCCGTTATCCCGGTACTGGTGCTGGTCCCGATAATAGCGTTTCGGTATCGCCGCCGAAGCAACCGCATTGCGCCTTACGCACCGAATTGGGATTTCTCGGCCAAGCTGGAATTTGTCATGTGGGGCGTGCCTGTAATAATCGTGGCCCTGCTGTCCTTTTATCTTTGGCAGGCGACGCATCGGCTTGACCCGTATTCGGCACCGTTTGGTGAGGATCCGGCGCTGCGGGTTCAGGTTGTCGGTCTGGATTGGAAATGGCTGTTTCTGTACCCCGATCTCGGGATCGCCACAGTGGGAGAGTTTGGAATTCCGACAAAGCGGCAAATTGCATTGACGCTGACGACCGATACCGTAATGCAGTCTTTTATGATACCCGCGCTGGCTGGGCAGATTTATGCGATGCCGGGCATGACCACCCAGTTACATCTTGTCGCGGATGCGCCGGAAGTGATGCAGGGCGAAAACACTCAGTACAACGGACGGGGCTTTACCAAGCAGAAGTTCCGCACTATCGCGATGAGCGGTGAGGATTTCGACACTTGGGTCGAAAAAGTGCGTAACAACAGCATCCAACTAGATAAGGCAACGTATCGGAAACTGGCCATGCGGACTGACAGGGATGAAGTTCAGGCCGCTTTGGGAACATCTCGGATGCCGGATGATGCGCTCTACTTCACAATAGAAGACGACCTGTTCCGGAATATCCTGAGCCGCTACCACAGCGGTCAGCCTTTACCGATCGAGCTACAGCCTGGAACTGCATCATTTGGGCAGGAGGCGCAAAAATGACGCCGACCGAGACAGGTTTCTTCGGGCGTCTGAGTTGGGACGCTTTTCCGATTGCCGGGTTGATCCAGAACCCAAATACTAATGAGATCGTGGCCAATACAGCCGCAGCTGTTGTGATTATTGGCGTTGTTGTTGTCGTAGGAATGCTGAGCTGGTTTCGTCTGTGGACACCCCTGTGGCGCGATTGGCTGACCAGCGTCGATCACAAGAAGATCGGTGTCATGTATATCGTCTTTGCCATCGTGATGCTGGCACGCGGTGTGCTTGAAGGCGTTGTCATGCGCGCGCAGCAGGCTTCCGGGCCCGGCGACGGTTTCCTCGAAGCCGAACATTTTGCCGAGCTTTTCAGCACTCACGGCACAATCATGGTCTTCTTTGTTGCCGTTCCCTTTGTCTTTGGTGTTGCGAATTACATTGTCCCGCTGATGATCGGCGCGCGCGATGTGGCATTCCCGCGACTAAACCAGATTAGTCTGGGCCTTACGGTTTCGTCAGGCATGATGCTGATGGTGTCGCTGGTGATTGGAGAGTTTTCGACCGGCGGCTGGACAGCCTATCCACCGTATACCGGCGCAACGTTCAATCCAGGTGTTGGACCGGATTACTGGATCTGGGCCATCGTTGTTTCGGGCATTGGCACCTCACTGACCGGTATCAATTTTGCCGTTACCATCTACAAGATGCGCGCTCCGGGCATGACGTTCATGCGTCTGCCGATGTATTGCTGGACAATCATTTGCAGTTCGATCTTGATCGTCTTTGCCATGCCACCTTTGGGTGTCGCCGCGCTGATGCTTGCCGCTGATCGCTATCTTGATTTCCACTTTTTCACAAACGACCTCGGTGGCAACATGATGAACTATGCCAATCTGTTTTGGCTGTTCGGCCACCCCGAGGTTTACCTGCTGGTTTTGCCTGCTTATGGCATCTATTCCGAGGTGTTTGCGACCTTCTCGGCCAAACGGCTTTATGGCTACAACTCGCTTGTCATTGCGACCATGTCGATCGCCGTGTTGTCGTTCACAGTTTGGCTGCACCACTTTTTCACCATGGGTCAAAGCGCGTTGATCAACGCGGTATTTGGTATCGCGACCATGCTGATTGCCATCCCAACCGGCGTGAAAGTCTATGACTGGATGGCGACGTTGTGGCGGGGACGCATTCGGTTCTCGGTGCCGATGCTTTATGGGCTATCATTTTTGATGCTGTTTGCCATCGGCGGGCTGAGCGGCGTGATCCTGGCAAATCCCACCGTAGACTACCAGGTTCACAATACGCTGTTTTTGGTAGCTCATTTCCACAACGCGTTATTGCCTGGCGTGTTGTTCGGATTGTTGGCGGCATACAATTACTGGTTCCCCAAGGCCTTTGGATTCCGACTGAACGAATTCTGGGGCCGGGTTTCTGTTTATTGCTGGACCGGGGGGTTTTTGCTGACATTCATGCCTCTCTACTTCGTCGGGCTGTTGGGCATGCCGCGCCGATCTTTCAGCTATAGCGATCCGTCTTTCCACACTTTCATGATCGTGGCCATCATCGGAGCGATTGTTATTACCTGTGGATTGTTCTCGGTCCTGATCCAGCTATGGGTCAGCATTCGTGACCGCGACCAAACCCGTGTTCCGGTTGGGGATCCCTGGGATGGTCGCACATTGGAATGGTCTATCCCTTCACCGCCTCCCGCTTATAACTTTGCGATCATCCCCAAGGTTTCGGATCGGGATGAGTTCACGGCACAGAAGGCAAAAGGAACGGCCTATCCAACACCAGACGCTTATGAAGATATCGAACTGCCCCGAAACACGGGAATTGGCTTTGTTCTGTGCGTTCTCAGTGGCATATGGATGTTTGCGCTGGTCTGGTGGATCTGGTGGCTTGCGGCGTTAATGACGGTTTTGATGATCCTTGTGGTGATCATCTGGACATTCGATGACAGTACAGAACTCACCATCCCCGCGGAAGAGGTGCGAAGGGACCACGAAGCCTGGCTGGCATTGGTCCACAGCGAAGCGGCGGTTGATCGCGATTATGAAACTTCTCCGGAAAACCGCGGCCTTGCCCGCCCGGATCTGGAGGTGGCGACATGAAGCGCGCGCCCACTCACAGCTATCCCGGTATCAATCTTGGAGAACATCACGCCAGTGCCCACAAGGCAACCGAGGTTGTCACCTTTGGGTTCTGGGTCTTCTTGATGAGTGATCTGGTCTATTTTGGCCTGATGTTTGCGATTTACATAACGATGATCGATGCGCAGGCAGGTGGCCCCGGCCCGCACGAGTTGTTTGATCTGAAAAGTGTCTTTGCGCAGACCCTGATACTGCTGACCAGCAGCCTGACAGTGGGTCTTGCCATGCTGGCGTTGAAGTACAATCTGCCGCGCGGTCGCATTGTCTTATGGTTTGGCGTCACCCTTGCGCTTGGGCTTGGTTTTCTGGTGCTGGAAGTGCGTGACTTCATGGCTATGGCGGATAAAGGCGGCATTCCGCAGCGCAGCGGTTTTCTGTCGGCTTTTTTCGGGTTGGTCCCACTGCATGGTCTGCACGTTGCGACTGGATGCCTTTGGCTGATCGTTTTGGGTATCCAGCTGCGCGTCAAGGGTATGACGGATGTGGTTATCTCGCGCGTGGTGCGACTGGCGTTGTTCTGGCATTTTCTCGATCTGATCTGGATTGGGATCATTACCATCGTGTATTTCGGAGGTCTGACCTATGGATAGGCGCTCTGAAATGCATCGTCGCGAGCGACGGCGCTATGTGATCGGGTATGGTGGCTCACTTTTGCTGACCTTGGCGATGTTTGGCGTGGCGCAGGCTTATGGGATTGAAACGGTTAGTGTTTACTTGACGATCGGGTTGCTTGGATTGGCACAGCTTGTGTTGCAGCTTGTCTACTTCCTCCATATCGACCGTCGGCGCAGCAGCCGCGAAGATCTCCACCTGGTGTTGTTTTCGACACTGGTTCTGATGATCATGATCCTTGGCACCGTCTGGGTTCTGGGTAGTCTGGCCACCCGAATGCACATGCACTTGATGTAGTGCGTACTTGAAACAAGCGGGGTAGCGGATCGAGGTTTTGGCATTCGGCGGGATCACCAATAACGAATACGGCCTCAGTACGTAGTCCGCATTTGATAACCCTGATGAAAGGTCATGCGCACAAAGGTGACCGGGGTTTTTCGAAACCACGTTGTCCGCTCCAACTGGAACAAAGGGGTGCCGGGCGGAACGGAAAGAAAATCCTGAAGCGGACCGATTGCCGGAACAGCTGAGAATGCAATTTCCGCGTTCGAAAAAGGAACCTCGGCCAGCAACCATTCGTTAGGACCGGTGGTCAGAAAGTCTTCATCCATGACGTGCGGTACTGCGGCGGTATTGATCCATCGTTCCTCGTACTGGAAGGGGCGATTATCGGCATGGTGCATACAGCGCAAATGCAGAATTTGCGTACCCTCGGGCAGTCCGAGTTTGGCTTGTAGCCATGCCGGACAATCTATCAGCGTACGGTTGACCAACGCGTATCGGTATTCGGCATTCATATCTTCAATGGTTTGCCGGACTACCGCAATAGGCAGTCGGGCTTGTTTGACCGGTATTGTTACCACACGCGTGCCGCCTTTGCGTTTCCGTGTGACAATACCCTGATCAGCAAGTTCACGCAGAGCGCGATTGACAGTTGCACGAGCACAACCGAACTCGGCGGCAAGCTCCAGTTCGGTAGGCAGCAAGCTGCCTTGCGGCCAGATTCTGGTCTGGATGCGATTCAGAACTTCATCGCGGACATCCTGGAAGCCGACGTTTTTCTGCTCGTTCACATTGTGCTCACTATATTTTTTGAACTTATTAGTATTATGTCTAGGTTAACGGTGAGATGCAAAGAATTTGACCCAGAACCTTATCAGATTGCAGGATTGCGCGGTTACGCAATGGGCCAATGGTGGCGGTATAACAACCGAACTTGCCGCGAAGCGGGTCGGCGAGCACGTCGCCTGGCGTATTAGTGTGGCCCGGATCGATCGGGATGGGCCATTTTCCCGATTTCCAGGGATGTCGCGCGTACACACGATCATCGAAGGGGCAGGGCTTGATTTGCTCGGCGATAGCGGCGTTTTAACGGCACGCCTTTTGCTGCCGCTTTCGTTCGACGGGGCGCTCGCGCTGAATGCGCGGCTGTTGGACGGGCCGTGTCGTGCGTTCAATGTGATCTACGATCCAAAGGACGTCGTTGTGGTAGTGAACGTTTTTGCAAATGATCAGGAATTCGAGGGGGCGGCGGGCGAGTTTATCTTTGTCGCCTCGGGAATGGCCCATATGTCAGACAAAACGCCTCTGGTGGCCGGAGACGCAATGACGCTGAACGCCGCCGTTACGGTCAGGCCCGCTGCTGGTGCCAAGATCCTTCGCGTGAGTTTCAATAAGGCCCCCAGCTAAAGCTCAGCCAGAAGCTCACCTATTGCCCGTTTGTAGTTACGCGCGACCTTATCCCTCATGACGTGATACCCGTTTTGAACCTGATGTCGGCCTGCGGACCAAAGATCAGTAACGACATTATCTTTGGCGGCAAAGACAAAACCATCCAGCAACTGCTGGGGCTGTAATGCGCAAAGGGCAGGGGCTTGGCTGTCAATGGCGACAAGATCAGCCAGCATTCCTTCGGCAATTTGCCCAGCATTGCGGCCTAGCGCCTGCGCGCCGCCAATAGCTGCGCCGCGGTAAAGGGTTTGTCCGACAGAACCTTCACCAACCACCAGCACGTTACGTGACAGGTCGCGCAGTCGTTGCGAATATTCGAGTGTGCGGAGCTCTTCGGTCATGGAAATCAACACGTTGGAGTCTGATCCCACGCCAAAAGCGCCGCCTGCATTCAAATAGACAGGGCCATTGAAAGGCCCATCGCCCAGGTTGGCTTCTGTCACCGGGCACAGACCGGCAACGGCATTGCTGTGGGCCATGGCGCGAGTCTCTTCGTTGGTCATATGGGTTGCGTGGATCAGGCACCAGTTGGAATCAACCGGGGCATTATCCAGCAGCCATTCGACCGGACGCGCGCCAAGGCCAGCCTGAACTTCCTCAACTTCTCTGGGTTGTTCGGCAATGTGAATATGAATTGGACCGGAACTTTGTGATGCTACAACTTGCGCCAGATCGCGCGGACAGGTGGCGCGCAAGGAGTGTGGCGCGATGCCGACGCGACAGTCGTCGGGAAGACTACCGAGCGCATCCCGCGCCTGCGCGACAAGTTCGCAAAAACGGCCCACATCATTGCCAAAGCGTCGCTGCCCGGCCTCCAGCGGTTTTTCTCCAACTCCTGCATAGCTGTACAGAACGGGCAGATGGGTCAGGCCAATTCCGGTCTCGGCGGCGGCGGTCATGATCCGGTCGCTGAGTTCGCAAAGCCTGTCATAGGGCTGCCCGTCCGGTTGGTGGTGCAGATAATGGAATTCCCCGACCGACGCGTACCCGGCCTCCTGCATCTCAACATAGACTTGCGCGGCGATGGCCTGAATTTGGTCAGGGCTCAGGTGGGCTGTGAAACGATACATCAGATCGCGCCAAGTCCAGAAACTGTCACGGCCAGCCAACCGATATTCGGTCATTCCCGCCATGGCGCGCTGAAAGGCATGGCTGTGAAGGTTGCCCAAAGCGGGCAGGAGAGTGTCAACGCAGGTGTCGCCGTTTTGCGCGACCGCGTCGGTTGTCAGATGCGCGATACGACCATTCTTGATCTCGACTCGCAGGTTTTCTGCCCAGCCGGCTGCCAGAAAGGCCCGTTTTGCGAATATGACCGTCATTCCTACCTCCGGTTTTATGAATAGACATATGCCATAAAGACCTGTACCAGAAAAGAGAGAATTGCACCGAAGAGGGATTCGAATGCAAACCCACGATCATCTGTTCACAGATCTGCACGCCGCTACCATGGTTGGTGCGGATGCATACGGATTGATCGAAGACGCGGCGATTGTCGTGCGTGGCGACCGGATTGCATGGGTCGGTCCGAAGATGCAGTTACCGGAAGAATACGCGACGTTCTCTCCAACCTCGCTGGACGGGCGGCTGGTGACGCCGGCTCTGATCGATTGCCATACCCATGTGGTGCATGGCGGCGACCGCGCGGCTGAGTTCGAGATGCGCCTTAACGGTGCCAGCTATGAAGAGGTGGCCCGCGCAGGCGGAGGGATCATTTCGACCGTGAAAGCCACACGTGCGGCCAGTAAAGAGGATTTGATCGCGCAGGCTCTGCCGCGCGTGGACGCGATGATCGCCGAAGGGGTCTCGGTGATCGAAGTCAAATCGGGCTATGGGCTGGATCAAGAAACTGAGTTGACCATGCTGCGCGCCGCGCGGGCCCTGCAGGAAAGCCGCCCGGTGCGCATAGCGACCAGCTTTCTGGGCGCTCATGCTGTACCCGCCGAGTATAAAGACCGGCCCGAGGCGTACATTGCTGAGATTTGCATTCCGACGCTTCGCACGGCTCATGCCGAGGGTTTGGTAGACGCAGTTGACGCATTTTGCGAAGGGATTGCCTTCCTGCCCGACCAACTGGTGCCACTGTTTGACGTTGCCAAGGAACTAGGACTGCCGGTCAAATTGCATGCCGAACAACTGTCCAACCTGGGTGGCGCGAAACTTGCTGCAAGCTATGGTGCGCTTTCTGCCGACCATATCGAGTATTTGGACGAAAGCGGTGTCAAAGCCATAGAAGCGGCAGGCACGGTGGCCGTGATCCTGCCTGGGGCTTTCTACACCCTGCGCGAGACGCAACAACCGCCTGTTGACCTGTTGCGCATGTACGAGGTGCCAATGGCCCTTGCGACCGACTGCAACCCGGGTTCGGCTCCGATGACATCGCTTTTGCTTGCAATGAACATGGGGTGCACTTTGTTTCGAATGACACCTGAGGAAGCTTTGAAAGGAGTCACCGTGAATGCCGCGCGTGCACTGGGCCTGAGAGACTGCGGCAGGATCGTTCAGGGCCTGCGGGCGGATCTGGCCGTCTGGAATGTCACTCACCCGGCCGAGCTTGCCTACCGCATCGGTTTTAATCCCCTTCACGCCCGCATATTCGGAGGCGCATTTTGACCACTCTGACGTTAACTCCCGGTGCTGTATCTCTGGCGCAGCTGGAACAGGTATTCCGCCAGGAATGCGCCGTTCGGCTGGACCCGGTTTGCAGGCCTGCCATAGCCTCGGCGCACGCTCGCATTATTGAGGCGGCGACTGGTCAAGCCGCCGTTTACGGTGTTAATACGGGTTTTGGAAAACTGGCAAGCGTCAAGATCGCGGCCGAGGATACCGCGACGCTGCAACGCAACCTGATCTTGTCCCATTGCTGTGGCGTTGGACCAGCGATCCCGCGTGCTGTTGCGCGGCTCATGATGGCGCTCAAACTGCTCAGCCTCGGACGTGGCGCGTCGGGTGTGCGGTTGGAGCTGATTGACCTGCTGGAAGCGATGCTTGTCGCAGGCGTGACACCGGTGATCCCGGCACAGGGGTCTGTTGGTGCTTCGGGCGATCTGGCACCACTGTCGCACATGGCAGCCGTCATGATGGGCGAGGGTGAAGCTGAGTTTGGCGGTACAGCCATGCCTGGCGGCGACGCACTGGCAGCGGCAGGTTTGACCCCGGTTGAACTTGGCCCCAAGGAAGGGTTGGCACTGATCAACGGCACTCAGTTTTCCACGGCGTTTGCGCTGGCGGGGCTTTTCGGCGCGTGGCGGGCGGCGCAAAGCGCTTTGGTCACTTCAGCCCTGACAACTGATGCGATCATGGGGTCTACCGCGCCTTTGCAACCCGAAATTCACGCCTTGCGTGGTCACCGAGGCCAGATCGAAGCGGGCGCAACCATGCGTGCGCTACTGGCTGGGTCGGTCATTCGCGAGAGCCACCGGGACGGTGATACGCGGGTTCAGGACCCGTACTGCATCCGCTGCCAACCGCAGGTTGTTGGCGCCGCGATGGATGTGCTGCGTCAGGCTTCAGTAACCCTGGAAACCGAGGCCAACGCCGCCACCGATAACCCTCTGGTTCTGGCCGAGGCCGGGTTGATCGTATCAGGCGGAAACTTTCATGCAGAACCGGTCGGATTTGCCGCCGACATGATTGCTCTGGCAGTGGCCGAGATCGGGGCAATTGCGCAGCGACGCATTGCGCTAATCGTCGATCCGGTGCTCAGCTTTGATTTGCCTCCGTTTTTGACGCCCAAGCCCGGTTTGAACTCTGGCATGATGATTGCCGAAGTCACGACAGCCGCGCTGATGAGCGAAAACAAGCATCTGGCCAATCCTTGCGTCACAGATTCAACACCAACTTCGGCCAATCAGGAGGATCACGTGTCAATGGCCGCCCATGGTGCGCGGCGGCTGGGGCAAATGGTGACCAATCTGGAGCGTATCCTTGGGGTCGAGTTGCTGTGTGCAACGCAAGGGGTTGAATATCGCGCGCCGCTGCCAACCAGTGAAAGCCTTCAAGGTGTCATGGCGCGCCTGCGTTCGGTTGTCCCGGCGTTGGAAGATGACAGGTACATGGCAAATGACATCGAAGCAGCCTCGGCCCTTATTGCAAGCGGTGAGATTGCCGAAAGCACCGGTGTGGCCATGCCGGAGCTTGGCGCATGACTGCTCCGGTCGAGGTAGTTCAGGGTGGTAGTCCAATTGTTTTGGGCCTGCCTCACTCGGGCACTTATGTGCCTGCGGCGATTGATGCCAAACTGAATGCTCGGGGTCGGGCGCTGACAGATACGGATTGGCACATCCACATGCTCTACGACGGGCTTTTGCCCGGTGCTACCACGGTGCGGGCCACCTTTCATCGCTATGTGATCGATGCCAATCGTGACCCAGGCGGTACTTCTCTTTACCCTGGCCAAAACACGACGACCTTGGTGCCGCTTACGGATTTCGACGGGCAGGATATCTGGGACATCCTTCCAACTGAAAAAGATACCATTGAACGACGTGACGCATTTCATGCGCCATATCATGCCGCTTTGCTGGCCGAACTGGAAAGGGTGAAGGCGATCCATGGCATCGCTGTGCTGTATGATTGCCACTCAATCCGCAGTCACATTCCTTTTCTGTTCGACGGCGTTTTGCCCGACATGAACATTGGAACAAATAACGGGATGACCTGTGCACCGGAAATCGAAACAATTGCACATGAATTCGCCTCTTCATCCCCTTTCAGCACCGTTTTGAACGGGCGCTTCAAGGGCGGGTGGACGACACGGCACTACGGACGCCCGGATAACGGTATTCACGCGATCCAGATGGAGTTGGCGCAGTCGACCTACCTGACATCAGAAACGCCACCCTGGACTTTTGACACCGCCAAAGCCACCCGTCTCCGGCGTTGGTTGAAAGACATTCTAGACGTCCTCAATGACACAGCATTGGAGCTTGCCCGATGACCGATCCTCGCAAAAACACCCGTGACATCTTTCCACCCACCGGACCTGAACTGAACGCCAAAAGCTGGATGACCGAAGCGCCGTTGCGGATGATGATGAATAACCTGCATCCTGACGTGGCCGAAAACCCGCATGAGCTGGTGGTCTATGGCGGGATTGGCCGCGCGGCACGGACGTGGAAGGATTTTGACACCATCGTTGCCAGCCTGAAAGATCTGGAAGAGGATGAAACTCTGGTCGTCCAGTCCGGCAAGCCGGTTGCCATTGTTCGCACCCATAGCGATGCACCCCGCGTATTGATTGCAAACTCGAACCTTGTGCCGCACTGGGCCAATTGGGACCACTTCAACGAGCTCGATAAGAAAGGTCTGATGATGTACGGCCAGATGACCGCTGGCTCGTGGATCTATATTGGTACACAGGGCATCGTGCAGGGCACTTATGAAACCTTTGCCGAGGCCGGGCGTCAGCATTATGGCGGTGACCTGACAGGTAAGTGGATCCTGACCGGGGGGCTGGGTGGAATGGGCGGCGCGCAGCCTCTGGCCGCTGTCTTTGCAGGGGCTTGTTGTCTGGCCGTGGAATGCAACCCGGACAGCATCGACTTTCGCTTGCGCACTAAATATCTGGACGAGAAGGCCGAGACGCTGGATGAAGCGCTGGCATTGATTGATCGCTGGACCAAGGCGGGCGAAGCGAAATCTGTTGGTCTGTTGGGAAATGCCGCTGAAATCTTCCCGGAAATATACGCTCGGATGCAAGCTGGCGGGATGCGCCCCGATATTGTCACGGATCAGACCAGTGCCCACGATCCGGTAAATGGCTACCTGCCGCTTGGTTGGACCATGGCGCAATGGAAAGACAAGCGCGAAAGTGAACCGAAGGCGGTCGAAAAGGCTGCACGTGCTTCGATGAAGCAGCACGTCGCTGCAATGGTGGACTTCTGGAACGCGGGCGTGCCGACGTTGGATTACGGTAACAACATCCGACAGGTTGCGCAGGATGAAGGGTTGGAGAACGCCTTTGCCTTCCCCGGCTTCGTGCCCGCCTATATTCGCCCGCTGTTTTGTCGGGGTATCGGACCCTTCCGCTGGTGTGCGTTGTCCGGTGACCCTGAAGATATCTACAAGACCGACGCCAAGATGAAGGAACTGTTCCCCGACAATACCCATCTGCACAACTGGTTGGACATGGCGCAGGAGCGTATTGCGTTTCAGGGCTTGCCAGCGCGGATCTGCTGGATCGGGCTGGGAGATCGCCACAAGGCTGGGCTGGCGTTCAACGAGATGGTTAGAAACGGCGAATTGAAAGCTCCGGTCGTCATCGGCCGAGACCATCTCGACAGTGGCTCTGTTGCCTCACCCAACCGCGAGACCGAGGCGATGAAGGACGGTTCGGATGCTGTTTCGGACTGGCCGCTGCTGAACGCGCTTGTCAATACGGCGTCGGGTGCGACCTGGGTTTCGCTGCATCATGGTGGCGGGGTTGGTATGGGCTTCAGCCAGCATGCGGGCGTCGTCATCTGTGCAGACGGAACAGATGCCGCGGCCAAGCGATTGGAACGGGTGCTCTGGAATGATCCCGCGTCAGGTGTCTGGCGTCACGCGGACGCAGGGTACGAGGACGCGAAAGCCTGCGCGCGTGAACATGGGCTGCGATTGCCGGGCATTTTGGGCTGACTACCACGCCAACCTTTGTTTTGTCCGTTTGCCTTAGCGCTAACGTCACATTTTCCGGTTTCGAACCGGTACTGTTTCGGCTAGGGCTAAGCCGTTCAGCAGCCCCGAGGGGTTGAAGGCAACTGACAAAGGTGGCTACCCGTTGCTCGATATTGCACATGTCCGCTCGGTGATTTCGGACGTTTATGACCTTGCCCCATCGGCCTCTCTGGCCAATGAGATGAAAGACACGTTTGCCCGCATGGATCGCGTGGTCAGCCCACCAGATTGGGCGATCTACGCGCCTTACGTGCGGGCCATCAATACGCTCAAGAAAGAACGTAACGCCGTGATCCTTGGGCACAATTACATGACGCCCGAGATTTTTCACGGTGTGTCCGATTTCGTTGGGGACAGTTTGCAGCTTGCGATCAAGGCCAGTGAGGTCGAAGAAGATGTGATCGTTCAGGCCGGTGTTCATTTCATGGCCGAGACATCAAAGATCCTCAGCCCTCAGAAGACTGTTCTGATGCCCGACATGGATGCCGGTTGTTCGTTGGCAGAATCGATCACCGCTGAGGGAATCGATGAAATGCGCGCCAAGTACCCCGGCGCGCCGGTTGTGTCCTATGTAAACACCACTGCCGAGGTCAAAGCAGCTTCGGATATCTGCTGCACCTCTTCGAACGCGCTTCAGATCGTGAACGCCATGGAAAGTGATACGGTCATCATGACACCGGATCAGTATCTGGCGCAAAATGTTGCCAATCAAAGCCACAAGAACGTGGTGTATTGGCCTGGCTCTTGCATCGTGCACGAACAATACACGGCACAGGACTTGCGCGACTTCCGCGAATGGAACCCGGGAACACGGCTGATTGCGCATCCTGAATGCCCGCCGGATGTGGTGGCCGAGGCAGACTATTCCGGTTCGACCAGCGGCATCATCAAATACGTGCATGATGAAAAGCCGAAAAAGGCGATGCTGATCACCGAGTGTTCGATGGCATCCAACATTGCCGATGAATTGCCCGAGGTCGAATTTGTCGGGCCATGCAACATGTGCCCGTATATGAAGAAGATCACGCTTGAAAAGATCCTCTACGCCCTGCACACGATGGAAGGGCAGGTCGAGGTCGCCGAAGATGTGGCTGAAAAGGCGCGCAAATCCGTTCAGGCGATGATCGATCTGTCCCGCAAGCTTGGCATTTGATCTGAAATGACCAAAGTCACCACGGATCGCGTCATTATTGTGGGGGCTGGCATCGGTGCGCTTTATGCAGCACTGAAGCTCGCGCCGCGACCAGTGGTTGTAATCTCACCCGATGTTTTGGGTGAAGGTGCAAGTTCCTCATGGGCGCAAGGCGGTGTGGCCGCAGCAATGGATTTGTCGGACAGCCCGGAAAGCCACAGCCTGGACACCGTAATGGCTGGCGCTGGCATAGTCGTTCCGGCTGTTGCCGATCTGGTCACGCGCGAGGCGCGTCAATATATCCTCGACCTGACGACATTGGGCACGCCATTCGATCGCACCAAGGATGGCAGTTATGTGTTGTCACGCGAAGCGGCGCATAGCTTCGCGCGTGTCGTACGGGTGAAAGGGGATCAGGCAGGTAGTGAAATCATGGCTGCCCTGATCGAACGGGTGCATGAAACGCCCTCGGTTCAGGTGTTGGAAGGTGTCCTTGCCACGGCGCTGGACGTATCCAACGGTCGGGTGACTGGTGTCACAGTTCAGGACGCATCAGAAACGGGGTCCGAGCCCGTTACGCTCAGCGGGCCTGCTGTGTTGCTTGCCGGGGGTGGCTCTGGCGGGTTGTATGCCTTGACGACCAACCCGGCGCGCATTCGCGGGCAGGTCATCGGGATGGCCGCGCGTGCTGGTGCACTTATTGCTGACGCCGAATTCGTTCAGTTTCATCCGACGGCAATGGATGTTGGCGAAGATCCGGCACCGCTGGCAACCGAAGCATTGCGCGGCGAAGGGGCGACCCTGATCAACAATAAGGGTGAGCGGTTCATGTTATCCGTTCATCCGGACGCAGAACTCGCCCCGCGAGACGTCGTCGCACGTGCAATTTTTGCCGAAGCGCAGGCAGGTAACCGACCCAAGCTGGACACCCGCACCGCATTGGGCTCGAAGATAACGGACCTGTTCCCGGCAGTTGCTGAATACTGCACGCGCAATGGCGTCGACCCGGTCAACGAACCGATTCCGGTCGCACCGGCAGCGCATTATCACATGGGCGGTATTGCCACCGACACTGACGGTCGCGCGACACTTGACGGGCTTTGGGTCTGCGGCGAGGCATCTTCGACAGGCCTTCACGGTGCCAACCGGTTGGCCTCGAACGGGTTGCTTGAGGCGCTTGTCTTTGCACGCATCTGCGCCGAAAGTATCGGGGCATCCGTTCCGGTGGTGTCAAATGCCGACCCCGTTGCATTGCAGTTTGTTCAGGTAATGTCCCCGGACACAACAAAATCTATCCAGGAGTTGCGCGAAACCATGACGCGCGACGTGGGCGTTGTCCGGGACCGGGCGGGCCTAATCCGTGCTCTGCAAACTATAGCGCAGTTGGAGGCGCAGCACGATGCCTGCCCGTCATTTCGCAACATGTGTGCAACCGCGACCTTGATCGCTGCCGCAGCCTTGCAGCGCGAAGAAAGCCGCGGTGCGCACAAGCGATCCGACTTTCCAAAAGCCAATGATGGGCCCGGAGAGCGGTCCCGGATGTATTTGTCCGAAGCAATGAGCATTCGGGCCAAAGCCTGCGAGGAACTGTCATGACATATGCAATCCTGCCGGATCTGATTCTGGAACCCGTGGTCCGCGCTGCGCTGATGGAGGATCTGGGAAGCTACGGTGATGTGACAACCCGTGCCGTTATCCCACAGGAAACAACCTATACAGCCAGACTGAACGCGCGCGAAAACGCTGTCGTGTCGGGGATGCAAGTTGCTGCAATCGCGTTCCGGCTTGTGGATCCGTCGCTTGAGGTTGACATGCGGATCAAGGATGGTTCGCGTTGCGCACGCGGTGATACGCTGATGACCATCAAGGGCTCTGCCGCATCGATCCTGTCCGGCGAACGTGTCGCTCTGAACTTTGCCGGTCGCCTGACGGGTATTGCCACAATGACAGCCGCATTTGTGGAGCAGACCAACGGCACAACAGCCCGTATGACCTGTACACGCAAGACAACGCCAGGTCTGCGCATCGTGGAAAAACAGGCCGTGCTGCACGGTGGCGGTTTCAACCACCGCTATTCCTTGTCAGATGCGATCCTGATCAAGGACAATCACATTGCTGCGGCAGGCGGCATCCGTAAGGTTCTTGAAGCCGCTAAGGCAAAGGCCAGTCACATGATGGCGGTCGAGATTGAGGTTGATCGACTGGACCAGCTTGCCGAAGTGCTGGACGTTGGCGGGGCTTCGGTTGTTTTACTGGACAACATGGACAATGACATGCTGCGCGAAGCGGTTGCCATGGTGGGCGGGCGGTTGAAGACTGAAGCCAGCGGCAACGTGACCTTGGAACGGGTCGCATCGATCGCGGCGACAGGGGTTGATTACATCTCGTCCGGTGCCTTGACGCATTCTGCCCGCACCGTCGATCTGGGGCTCGATTTCTGAAGGCGCGGCATTTCCGCTTGATTTAAGATCGTTTGCGCCAACACAGTTGCGTATTCAAGTTTTATCGATAATAAATCCACAGCAACGCAAGCTGCAGAGAGTTTTATAGATAAAATGATCATCCCACACTCCGGCTGGACCCGTAAAACTGCGCAAGCTATTCACGATCTTCCGCTGATGGATCTTTTGTTTCGTGCGCAGACCGTGCATCGCGAAAACTTTGATCCGAACCAGATCCAGACCTCGAAGCTATTGTCGATCAAGACTGGTGGCTGCGCCGAGGATTGCGCCTATTGCTCGCAATCAGCCCGCAATGGATCAACCTTGCCCGCATCGAAGCTGATCGAGGTTCAGAGCGTTCTGACCGAGGCCAAGAAAGCCCGCGATGGTGGCGCGACCCGGTTCTGCATGGGGGCGGCGTGGCGCGAGCCAAAGGCGCGTGACATGGATGCGCTGGTCGCGATGGTCGAGGGCGTCAAGGAACTGGGCATGGAAACCTGCATGACGCTGGGTATGCTCGACGACACCCAGGTGGTTCAGCTGCGCGACGCCGGTTTGGACTATTACAATCACAACATTGACACCTCGGAACGCTATTACTCCGAAGTCATCACCACCCGTACTTTTGCGGATCGGATTGACACGATGAACCGGGTACAGGAAGCCGGGATCAAGGTTTGCTCGGGTGGCATTCTGGGGATGGGTGAACATACTGGCGACCGTATCGACATGTTGCTGACATTGGCCAACATGACGCCTCCACCTGACTCGGTGCCGATCAATATGTTGATGCCGCAGGCTGATACCCCGCTTGCCGACGCCGAGCCGATTGACCCGATCGACTTTGTGCGGATCATTGCAACGGCCCGCATTCTGATGCCCAAGTCCTATGTGCGGCTTTCTGCCGGGCGCAGCGACATGAGTGACGAGATGCAGGCGATGTGCTTTTTCGCCGGTGCCAACTCGATCTTTGTTGGCGAAACGCTTTTGACAGCAGAAAACCCCGAAGAAGACACCGACGCGGTCCTGTTTGCGAAACTTGGTCTTCAGGCCGAAAAAGCCGAAACGCGAAACTGCACGGAAGCTGCCGAATGAAAGCAGTCAACCGACTGGAATCGATGCTTGATGCGCTTCAAGCCCGGCACCGCCGCCGGGCCTTGATCTCGACGCAAGGGCTGGATTTCGCGTCGAATGACTATCTGGGTCTTGCTGGATCTCAAGTGTTACAGCGCGCGGCGCATGACGCGCTGTCGCGGGGTGTGCCTGTAGGTTCGGGAGGTTCGCGTCTGTTGCGGGGCAACCACCCTGAACATGAAGCGCTGGAGCGGGAAGCGGCCGCATTCTTTGGAGCTGAGGCCGCGCTGTTCATGGGAGGCGGGTTCCAGGCCAATCAGGCGATCTTCTCCACGTTGCCAGCGGCTGAGGACTTGGTCCTTTATGACGCGCTGGTTCACGCGAGCGCCCATGAAGGTATGCGGGCCAGCCGTGCAGACCTGCGTACCTTTCGCCACAATGACGTTGCGGATGCACTCAACGTATTGCGCGACTGGCAATCTACAGGCGGTTCGGGTCAGGTCTGGATTGCCGTCGAAAGCGTGTATTCCATGGAAGGTGATCTGGCGCCGCTGGAAGACCTGTCCGTACTTGCGCGCGAAGCTGATGCGGTTTTGGTTGTTGATGAGGCCCACGCAACCGGCGTTTTCGGAGAGCGAGGCAGGGGTCTTGCGCATGACCTGAACGCTGATCTGCTGACATTGCATACCTGCGGTAAAGGGCTTGGTGTTTCAGGCGGGCTGATCTGCGGTCCGCGCGTGATGATTGATACCCTGATCAACCGGGCTCGTCCCTTCATCTTTGCGACCGCTCCGTCGCCTTTGAACGCTTCTCTGGTTCGTGCTGCGCTACGGGAACTGGCCGAGGATGTCAGCCTGATTGAAGGCGCGCATGAACGTATGCGCCATGCCCATGACGCCGCACGGCAACTGGGGTTGCCCGCAGCCGCGTTGAACAGCCAGATCATCCCGGTTGTACTGGGAGATGACGAGCGCACAATGGCGATGGCGGCCACTTTGCAGCAGCAGGGTTTTGACGTTCGGGGTATCCGCCCGCCTACTGTCCCAAAAGGCACATCCCGGTTGCGCGTCTCGATTACCGGAAATGTCACCCTTCAGGATATCTCGGCCCTGTTTTCAACCATCACAATCTGTCAGTCGGAGGCCGCATGAGCGCGCTGATCGTTACCGGAACCGACACAGGTGTTGGAAAAACCGTGTTTTCGGCTGGTCTGGCGGCAGCTTTGCAGGCCCAGTACTGGAAACCTGTTCAGTCTGGTCTTGAGGATGCAACAGACACTGAAACCGTGAGCGCGCTGAGTGGTGCCGAAGTCCTGCCCGAAGCGTACCGGCTGAACATGCCCGCTTCACCGCATCTGTCTGCCGAAGACATGGGCGTTGAGATTGACCTCTCGCGTCTTGAAATTCCGAAAGTGGACGGGCCTCTTGTTGTCGAAGGCGCAGGGGGCCTTATGGTGCCGCTGAACCGCCAGTCGTTCTTTCTGGACCTGATTGCCGGATGGCAGGCTCCGGTTGTTCTTGTTGCGCGCACCGCCTTGGGAACGATCAACCACACCACATTGTCTCTGATGGCGCTTCGGGCTGTTGGCTGCGAGGTAGTCGGCGTCGCATTCGTGGGTGACCCCGTGCCGGACGTAGAGCAAACCATCGTCGAGATGTGTAAAGTGCATCATCTGGGACGCCTGCCATATCTGAGCGACCTGACACCGCAGAGCCTGAACAGCGCATTTTCGGCAATCGATGTGGCGACCATTCGGAGGTTCCTGTGACCCCGTTGGAATTTGATGCGCGCCATCTGTGGCACCCTTATACACATGTGCTTGAACCCGGCCCGATGCACCTGATTACCGGGGCAGAAGGTGTCTGGCTGACGCGTGCTGATGGCGTCAGAATGATCGACGCAATGTCGTCCTGGTGGTGTACGGTGCATGGGCACAGGCACCCGGCCATCATCGATGCGATGCAAAAGCAGCTGAATACACTGCCGCATGTGATGTTTGGCGGTCTGACCCACGAACCCGCCGTGGAACTTGGCCGCAGGTTGGTCGACCTTCTGCCAGATGGCCTGGATCGCATTTTCTACAGCGACAGCGGCTCGGTCGCGATCGAAGTCGCGTTGAAGATGGCAGTCCAGTACCAGATTGCCAAAGACCGGGGCGAACGGTCTGAATTTGCCACGATCCGGGGTGGCTATCATGGCGACACATGGAAGGCGATGAGCGTTTGTGATCCCGTCAACGGGATGCATGGCCTATTTCGCGGTGCGTTGTCGATCCAGCACTTTCTGCCACGCCCTCACATTCAATTTGGCGATGTGTGGCTCGACGATCCTTCCAAGAACGGGTTGGAGGCGCTGGAGGCGCTGCTGAACGACAAAGGCAACAGGATCGCCGCACTGATCCTTGAACCGGTGGTGCAGGGCGCAGGTGGGATGTATTTCTATCACCCCGCCTGGTTACGTGGGGCGCGTGGCTTGTGTGATGCGCATGACGTTTTGCTGATCTTCGATGAGATCGCGACCGGATTCGGACGCAGTGGCGAGATGTTTGCAATGGATCACTCCGGGGTGGTTCCGGATATCCTGTGTCTTGGCAAGGCGCTGACCGGTGGGCATATCACCTTGGCCGCCACTATCGCGACTGAGGCCGTCGCTCGCGGGATCGGTGAAAGTGAGGCCGGAGTTTTGATGCACGGTCCCACCTACATGGCCAACCCTCTGGCTTGTTCGGCAGGGGTGGCGAGCCTCGACCAGTTGCAACAGCGAAACTGGAAGCAGGAAGTTGCATCAATCTCGCAGCAGATGAAGGCCGAACTCGCGCCCGCACGCAATTTGCCCGGTGTTACAGATGTGCGCGTGCTCGGCGCAATTGGCGTCATCGAGATGGATGAGCGGGTCGACCCCTCCATCGCACATGGGTTGGCTACGGAAACCGGTGTGTGGTTGCGCCCGTTTGCTCGCAATATTTATTGCATGCCTCCCTATGTTATTTCACCTGACGAACTGAGCAGGGTAACGTCCGCGATGCTTGCTCTGGCTGGGGGGCAGAAATGAAAAGCCGTTGGCTGGCGCAATCAGATGACAGTACTCTGACCCTTGTGTTTGGTGGATGGGCACTGGGCGATGCTCCGTTCCGGGGTCTTACGGGGGGCGGAAATACTCTGTTGGTGGAAGGCTACATCAGTCTCGATGATCCCCTGCCTGATCTCGCCCGTTTCGATCACATTGATATGCTGGCCTTTTCCTTCGGTGTCTCGTCGGCTGCGCATTGGCTGGCGTGCTCGGGCTTTCGTCCCGACCGATTGATCGCCATCAGCGGCACTTTGCACCCTGCGTGCCCGGAACGTGGTATTGCGCCCGACATGATCAAGGCAACAGCGGCTCAGCTTTCCGAGCGCAGCTTCGCCAAGTTCTGCCGCCGTGCAGGTTTGCCAAGTGAGCCCCCGGAACTGGACATCGCAGCGGCGCAACAGGAGCTTTTTGCCGTGATCCAACGCGGGCCTGCCCCTGATCCGGGTTTTGACAGGGTGTGGATACCCACAAACGACCGGATCATTCCGACATTGGCGCAAGAAGCCGCATGGGCCTCAACCTCGGCCCGCGTCGAGCGTGTGGCGGCGCCGCACGTACCATTCCTACCGGGGCAAAGTTGGGCGAGTTGGGTATCATGACAGCGCAACTGGCAGACAGGGTGCAGCGGAGCTTTAGCAGAAGCTTTCAAACCTACCACGACACAGCAAGTCAACAAGCCTGGGTCGCAGGCAAGCTGGTGTCTGAACTGCGTCGTGCCGGAGCTCCGGACCGCTTTGAAACTGTCTTCGAGCTGGGATGTGGCACAGGGCATCTGACCCGTCTGATGCGACAAAGCTTTCACCTGCCAAACTTCATATTGAACGACATCGCACCACAGGCTCAGGCAACAGCGGATGCGGAAAAGGCCACGTTCATTGCCGGTGATGCGCGTGAAGTTCACTGGCCCTCCCGGATTGATCTGATCGCCTCGGCTTCGATGATCCAATGGATGGAAAGCCCGTTGCAATTGCTTCACAGAGCGATGGACGCGCTAGAGCCCGGCGGGTGGTTAGCGGTTTCGGGTTTTGGCCCCCAGCAATATCGAGAGCTTAGCGCGATCGGATCAACAGCGCGTGCACCGGGTCTTACTACTCCGGCTGCTCTTGCCGCTGCTGTCGACGGCCCAATGCAGGTATTGGCCGTTGGTGAAAGCCTGAGGCGAACCTACTTCGATACGCCCCGCGAGGTTCTTAGGTATTTGCGAAGAACAGGTGTAAACGGCAGGGCGCAAGGAACATGGACCAAGTCCACGCTGGCTCGGTTCGAAAACGTATACGCTAAGGAGTTCGGCACGGATCGCGGGGTCTCGTTGACATATCATCCCGTGTGGATCATTGCCCGGAAGCGATAGATACTTTTCTGCCGTGGCCTAACGTAGTTTATGAGACTGCCAGGCGGTCGCAAACTCCGCAGCCACGGCCCTCGGACTTGATGCGATTGTCACCAGTTCGTTTTTTCGGGTTTTTGCCGACAATCAAATCTCATGTGCCCAGGGCGGTTCTGCCCCGGCGCGTGATACTGTTACTGCGGCAACAGTTGCGCCCAACGTCATGGCCGCCCGCAAGCTTTCGGAGGTCAGATTGCGCAGCCCCTGCTTTGTCAAATTCCCTGCGCGGCTGAGTTCGGTCAAAACCCCAGCATTAAACGTGTCGCCCGCGCCGATTGTGTCGACAACCTGAACAGGTTTCACCGGAACCGAAACCTTGGAACCATCGGCCAGGTACCCATTCGCTCCGTCGCCACCCCTGGTCACGATGAGGGCTGACGGACCGGTTTGCAACAAAAGAGACGCTTTGGCACCCTCGGGTTCGGCTCCCGGGATGATCCAGTCAAGATCCTCGTCTGAAACCTTCACAATATCGGACTGTGCGATCATGCGGTTCAGGCGGGTCCGATACCGGGTCTGGTCCTTGATGAATCCCGGTCGGATATTCGGGTCCAACATCACTGCGCGATCCGCTCCGTGGCGATTCAGAAGTGAGGCATAGGCATCCGCGCAGGGTTCACATGCCAGGCTGATACCCCCAAGATACAGGGCGGACACGGCTGTTAGCTGGTCCGGCATGTCCTCGGGTTGCAGCATTCGTCCGGCGGTGTTTTCATCGACAAAGCTGTAAGTGGCGTGACCGTCTTTTAGCTGTACGAAGGCAAGGGTCGTGGGGCGGTCAGAGACAATCACATGTGACGTGTCAACATGGCTTGAATTCAGCGCCTTTGTAATTTGTTGGCCAAACATGTCAGACGACACGCCGGTCAGCATTCCGACGGAAACACCCAGACGACCGACTGCGACCGCCGTGTTCAATATCGCCCCACCTGTGTGCGGTACAAATCCTTGTTCGCCCGACACTGTCGGCTCGGAAATCATGTCGATCAGGGCTTCACCACAGCACAGGATCATTTCGTAGTCCTTTTCAGAGTATTTTGTCAGGGAGACTTGTTATCGCATCAAAGCGTTCTTGCAGAAATTGTTCGCCCCGATGATGCCGAACTCTGCTTGCTCGGAGACATACAGGTTCAACGAGCGGCGCAGCTCGCTGAAACGGCCACCGCCGTTGAACGCTTCCCGGAACTCTTCGCCGAATAACCAGCGATTCTTTTCCGCGACGCCGCCAACAAGAAACACTCCGCCCGAAGGCATCAGTGTGACAGCCATGTCGCCCATCAAAGCCCCCAGATGGGTGTTGAAAATCCGAGCGGCTTGTACCGCGATGGGGTCAGAACGGTCGCGGGCATCGAGTAGAATGTCTTTCGCCGAGCGCGTTGGTGTCTGTATATGGCCTGCCGCCAGCCCGATCGCCTGATATAGGATAGGCAAGCCCGTACCGCTCAGGAACATCTCAGCTTCCAGTGCGAGGCTGTCACCAAAAAAACACTCAGGCGCAATGCTGCGGGCTGCTTCAAAGATGTCAACTTCGTCGCGGTGACGCGGATACAGACCCACATGACCACCTTCACCGGAGACTGTGTGATAGTGGCCCTCGGAAAACAGCAACGCTCCCACGCCAAGCCCGGTGCCAGGACCCACCACCAATCGCGTGCCTGCGGGCGGTGTCGCGTGACCTTGCAAGACGGCAACATCTTTCTGGGTTACTTCTGCCACCGACCACGCGGCAGCGGTGAAATCATTGATTACAAACGTATGGCTGGCACCGGTGGCTTTTGCCAATTCGGCCTCGGACAGGTCCAGATTGGCATTTGTCAGCCGAATCGTGCCGTTCCGGACAGGGCCTGCGCCCGCCGCCACGACCGCCTGTGGATTTGTTCCGATTTCATCCCGAAGCGCGTGAAACGCTTCCAGCAGATCTTCCAGTGTCCCCGTTGGGCGCTTGCGCAGGTCTGTCAGCTCTCCGTTCGTAACCACGCCCAGCCGCGTGTTGGTGCCCCCTATGTCAGCTACCAGATTCCAATGCTCATGCACCGCACCGAATGGTTGCGCTAACGGCTGAGAGACGTTCTGACCCCCGGAATGGGCAGACTTTAGCGCCATGAAAGACGCTTTGGGTGTTCTCTCAAGCGTTTCAAAATTCACGTCCACCAGTCCAAACCTTTTTCCACATTCGAAGGCCCATTCGCATTTGTCGCAGTAGTGACCAAACAAAACAGCCCTTTACCAGAACATCTTGTGCCAAAACGTCCCTTACGGCAGCCAGGTGTCGGTCGAGACAATCCATGCGATTATCATTCTGAAGACCCTCTGCGCGTGCCATACCGTTTTTGGTGATACAGATTGGTGGCTCGCTCGTATAGCCCTTCATTGTTCGGATCAGAAATCGGTTGCGGGAAATGGCTCGATTTCCCACCCCATCTGGGTTTTAGGCAAAGGCTCGGCGCTTTATTCAGGGTTGGCCGTACGGATCGCATCTATACGGCGCTTGACAAGGATATAACTCATAATCCACCTTAATTGAAACGTTTCAATGGTGAGGGATGCGAGTTTCTGCCCAACTCTACACAGTGCGACAATGCGGTGATCTTGCAGATCAACTGCAATTGGTTGCGGCCTGCGGTTTTTCAGATGTCGAAACCACTGGCCTGCACGGCCTCACCCCCGCTCAGATGGCCGGCATTATTTTCGGGTCAGGCCTTAGTGTTCGGTCTGCACATTTTGATTGGGAAGAGTTCGAAGAGCGATTTTCGGATATCGTCGAAGTATTAAACCTAATGGAATGCCGGGTGGCTGTCATGCCTTGGCTGGCGCCCCAGGTGCGGCCCGAAACTGCCGAGGGATGGAGGGCGGTGTCGGGCCAGCTGTCCAAATGGGCAAACCAGCTGATAGATCATGGTGTCAGCCTGGCGTATCACAATCATGATTTTGATCTTATCGGCGAGGTTGGCGACACACCTCTTGACCTGATCCTTGCCGGCGGAGATGTCTTTTGGCAGCCAGATATCGGTTGGCTGGTTGCGGCTGGCCTGGATCCGGCGGACGCGATCCGCCGCCACGCCAATCGAATCCTGTCCGTACATGCAAAGGATATCGACCCAGCAGGCGGAACAGGTGACGCGCGCTGGCGCGATTTGGGCGAAGGGGCGGTTGACTGGTACGCAACCCTGCACGCGCTTGCCTCGACCAACTGCATGGATCTTTTTGTCGAACATGACGAAACCGCAGATCACGTACGCACGCTGCAAACGGGTCGGTCGTTTTTGACGGAACAACTGGCAGGGTTTGAGTGATGGCGCGGGCGACGATCAAATCGATTGCCAGAAGTACCGGGTATTCCGTTGGCACAGTCTCGAATGCCTTGCGGGATTCCGTATCGGTGAAGCGGGAAACCCGGGAAGAGATTCAGAAAGTTGCATCGGAGCTGGGATACCGGGTGAATCTGGATGGCCTTAAGCTGCGCACTAATAAATCCTATAGAATCGCGGTCATGGTCAGTGTTTCAAATGATGCGGCGGAAGAGTGGGAAGGTGCAGAGTTTACGCGAATTCTGGCCGGTATATCCAATGCGCTAATGGGATCGCGCTATCAGCTGAGCGTATTTAGCACATGCGAAGGCGAGGCTGCGCTGCAGACGTTGAAGTCTATCGTGCAGGAAGGGCAGGCTGATGGCGTGATCTTTTCCGGCACGCGTGTTCATGATGAACGCGTCGCGTATCTGCAGGGGCAGGGCTTTCCTTTTGTCACATACGGCATGAGCGACAGCCCCCAACCGCATCCTTTTGTGGATCTCGACAGTCAGGCAGCGGCCTATGATGCCACCGCTCGACTGCTTGCGCTGGGGCATCGTCGCATCGCTTTGATAAACCCGCCGGATGACCTGATCTATGCACAGCAACGCCGCCGGGGGTATGCTGATGCGCTGTCAGAATGCGGTGTGGAGTTGGACCCGGCACTGGTATCCACCGGCCCGACCACCGCGGAATCCGGTCAGCAGAAATTTGCGACGCTAATACAGTTGCCGAAACCGCCGAGCGCCATCATCTGCGCAAATGAGGCCATAACCCTTGGGGCGCTGTCAGCTGCCGATAAAGCCGGAGTGCAGGTTGGTAGGGACGTTGTGGTCATTTCGAACGACGACTTGAAGCTCAGCCAGTATTTTGTACCGCCACCCAGCACTTATTACTTGCCGATTGCTGAAACAAGCCGTCTGCTGGGTGAGTTCATGTTGAAAGCATTGGACGGGGTCGATCCGTCCGAGATTCAGAAAAAGATCAGGGCCACATTGATCGAGCGGCAACCTGACACCCCGGCGCCGGAAGCGGCGCAGACCACCTGATCCAACAAAGGAGTACCTGAAAATGTTTAAAAACCTACTTGCCGCTGCCACACTCACGACACTGATGGCTCCAGCGGCTATTGCTGCCGACCTGGAAGGTCGTGTTCTGAAAATCGGAACCGATGCGACATACCCACCGATGGAAACCGTGGATGAAACAACCGGAGAGATCGTGGGCTTTGATGTCGATGTGATGAATGCGATCTGTGCGAAGGTCAATTGCGTTCCCAACTTTGTAAACACCGCCTGGGACGGTATCTTTGCGGCCCTTCAGCAAGGTGAGTTCGATCTGGTTATCTCGGGCGTGTCGATCACACCGGAACGCGAAGAAACCATGGACTTTTCCGAGCCTTACATCGTTGTCAGCCAAGCCATTCTGTTGCAGGTCGATAATGCTGACATGACACTTGAGGACTTCAAAGCCGGTGGCCAGAAACTGGCCGCGCAAACCGCGACGACCAACGCCCAATTGGCGGAAGAGCTTGTCGGGCGCGAGAATGTCAGCCTTTACGACAACTTCTCGGCAGCCATTCTGGCGCTTCAGAACGCGGACGTTCAGGGCGTGATCATCGATGGCACTTCGGCGGCGGCCTATGAACAGGAATTTGCGGGCGAATTGACTGTTGGCATCACAGGCCTGCAATCCGACCCGTTAGGCATCGTGTTTCAGGAAGGTGATCCGACAGTGGATGCAATTAACGCTGGTCTGAAAGCCATACAGGAGGACGGAACACTGGACGATCTGACAGCCAAATACTGGGGCACCAACTGATCCATTAGCGCCCTTTTTTGGTCCGGCGGTCAGCACCGCCGGGCCTTGTCTTAGCGGAGAAGTTCCATGTCGCGCCTCAGCACGATCCGCCCGAGTAACCTGGTGTTGCTCGCAGCAGCGCCCTTTATTATCTACCTGTTCGCCACATCCTCAAAATACTTGCGGTCTCTGGTCGCAATTCTGGGGATCGGCACCGACGCGGGGCCCATCTTTGTTGGATTTCTGCTGATTGCGACCGTTGCGATCCTTGGATATCTTTGCGCACGCTACGTGCGGTTTTCACAAAACTCCCCCGGCTGGTTGCGATTCTGCGCGCTTGCCGCGTTCCCAGCTTCTGCGGCGCTTTTGGTCATCAGCTTTGTTTCTCCGCTGCTTCTGATGCCATTTGCCGAGTCGGTCTTCTTCCATGCGCTCAGCGAAAACACATCACCCCTTATCGATCGATCCAGTCAGACCTGGGTACTGTTTCCGGGCGTGATCGCCAAGGTTCAGACGGGATTACAAGTTTTCCTGGCGGTTTACGCGGCTGTCGTCGCACTATGCCTAATTTCGGCACGTTTGCAGCCGCCCTGGCGCGGGCGCGTCTTGTTGGGGTTGGAGTGTCTCACAGGCGCGGTTCTGTTTTATCTCATGTTCATGGCTCATTGGCAGTTCGCGACCGGGGTGGCCATTACATTCCGCGCGGCCATATTTGCCTATATCTTCGCGGCCATTCTTGGTTTGGTCTGGGTCGGGTTGCAATCGTTTAAACCAAAGGCGCGTACGACGGTCGTCTATGGTTCGATCAGTTTGGCATTGCTGGCAGCCTCAGCCTTTTTCTTCATGCAGCCGCAGGTCAGCTTTGTTCTGGTGGGCAGCACCGAAGGGCGTATCGCGGTTGTGCGCGGCACGCCGCAGGCGCAGGCTGACGTCATCCGGTTTGGTGAGTTCGAAGGGGCCGACGGTCAGCAATATCGCATCCGCAGCGCAACCGATGCCACTGCCGCGCTTGAACAGATCGAAACGGTCGACAGTGTCTCGGGCGCTTTTGTCCCGGCCGATGCCCATACACAAGGTTATCCGGTCCTGTGGCAAACAAGATTTCTACCCGACAAATACCGCAATCCGGCCCTGGCATTTGCCGTGTTCGGGTTTTTGTTGCTGACACTGACCATTGGCGGGGCTCAGCATAAGCTGCATCCTCTGGCGGTCGGGGCCGAGTTTTTCGTGGATACGATACGCGGCATTCCGATGCTGGTGATCATTCTTTATATCGGACTGCCACTGGCGGGCGCAGTCAAAGACGCCACCGGCGGCGGTATCGACATGACCAATATGACCCGCGGGATCATCGCGATCTCAGTTGGTTATTCCGCCTATATGGCCGAAATTTTCCGATCCGGGATCGAGGCGATACCGAAAGGCCAATTGGAGGCGGGCAGCTCTCTGGGTTTGTCGCGCTGGCATACGGCGCGGCTTATCGTTCTGCCGCAGGCCCTGCGGATTGTCACTCCACCGCTTGGCAATGAGTTTATCGCGATGATCAAGGACACGTCATTGCTGTCTATCCTGTCCGTCCGCGACATGACCCAGAGGATGCGAGAATTTCAGGCGGCTAGCTTTCTGCCCTTTGCACCCTTCAATACGGCGGCAATCCTGTATGTCGTTCTCACACTCGGCTGTGCCAGTTTCCTGAAGTGGATCGAACGACGCACAGCAAAGGACACACGATGAGCGCGCTGGAACTTGGGGTTTGTTACTACCCCGAACAGTGGGACCCTTCGCAATGGCGAGACGATGCCGCCCAAATGGCAGACATGGGGTTGGATTGGGTGCGGATTGCTGAATTCACCTGGGGTCTGATCGAACCCGCGCGCGGTCAGTTCCACTGGGACTGGCTGGATGAAGTGATCGAGATACTGGGTCAGGCTGGTCTGCGGGTCATGATGTCCACCCCAACAGCCGCCCCCCCCAAATGGTTGATCGATGAGTATCCCGAAATCCTGCCCGTTGGGCCGGATGGTCGGGTCAGAGGGTACGGTTCGCGCAGGCATTATTGTTTTTCCAGTGAGGTTTATCTGGCCGAGGCGCAAAGGATCGCAACTGAATATGCCCGCAGATATGGTCAGAATTCGTATGTCCAAGCGTGGCAGATCGACAATGAGTACAACGACCACGATACAGTTCTCAGCTATTCCGATGCCGCGCGAACAGGTTTTCAGAACTGGTTGGAGGAACGATACGGGGCAATCGATGCGTTGAATGACGCGTGGGGAACCGTTTTCTGGGGGTCGCTCTACTCTCAGTTTGGTCAGATCGAACTGCCCAACGGGCTGGTCGCCACGCCCAATCCAGCCCATGCTCTGGAATTCGCGCGCTATTCTTCCGATCGAGTTCGTCTGTTCAACAAAACGCAGGTGGATGTTCTGCGCAAATATGCGCCGGGCCGGGATATTACCCATAACTTCATGGCAGGTAGTTTCGAATTCGATCACCACGCCGTAGCGGCTGATCTGGATATTGTCGGGTTCGACAGCTACCCGCTAGGGAACTTATTGGGCTCTACCCTTTCAGATGAGGAAAAGCGCCGCTATCTGCGCACCGGCGCACCGGATTATCAGGGCTTTCATTGTGATTTGTATCGCAGTCAGGGGCGCGGTCGGATGTGGGTGCTGGAACAGCAGCCGGGCCCGGTGGATTGGGCTGACAAGAATCCGTCGCCGGCAGAGGGGATGGTTCGGCTTTGGACCTGGGCGGCCTATGCACATGGCGCGCAAGCCGTGATGTTTTTTCGCTGGCGACAGGCAAAATCTGCGCAAGAGCAATACCATACTGCGATTTTGCGGTCAGATGGCAGCCCGGATCAGGCCGCTGTTGAATTGGCTGAGATCGTGAAGGATCGCGCCATTTTGCCGCCCGAGAGACGGGCAAAATCACGGGTTGCAATGCTACTGGATTATACCTCTATCTGGGCGGCGGACATCCTGCCACATGACAACGATTTCCCCAATGCCCAGATTTTTCGCGAGTGGTACACTGCAATTCGTGGTTTTGGGGTCGATCTTGATTTTGTTGGCCCTGAAGATGAACTGAGCGGCTACGCCCTCATCATATTACCTCAAAGCATGATCGTGACCGCTGACCTTGCAGACAAGCTTGACGCTTCGGGGGCCAAGATTCTGATAGGTGCTCGTTCCGGCAGCAAGACATCCGGGATGAACACCCCGTCCAATCTGGCTCCAGGCGAACTGGCAAAGTTAACAGGTATCCGTGTCACGCGCGTCGAATCACTTCCTTCACTTGCGCATGAGGCTGTGGTTCTTCCTGATGGGCAGCAATTTGAATTCACGGGTTGGCGTGAAATTGTCGAGACCAAAGAGCGCGTTTTAGCCCGCTTCAAGAGCGCTTATTGCGATGCCAGTCCGGCGGTCATCCGTTCTGACCGCACGACCTATCTGGCAATGGTTCCGCGAAATGAGCTTTTGCAGGCGATTGTCGGGGAGGTACTGAACTGGGCTGGGATAAATGCAACGCCTTGCGACCCCGATATGCGCATAACCCAACGCGGCTCGACCTACTACGCGTTCAACTTCAGTGACGTTTCAAAGCCTTTGCCTGCTGGTCGTGCACGTCAAATTCTGCTTGGTTCAGATCCGGTCAAACCAAGGGACATCACCGTTTGGCAGGAGAATGCAGCGCCTCATAAATCAGCTTAGACGTGTCAAATCGCGAAACTGGACATAAGATTTTCGCAAACTGTCACTTTTGGACTGACGGATGGGCGCAGAAAGTCCTATGAATAGAAAACAAAAAACGAGTCCAACAACGGGAGAACACTATGGTTACCAAGTCATCACTTTCCAGACGCACTGTTTTGAAAGGAGCGGGTGCCGCAGCACTTGCCGCGCCTCTTTACAGCAAGAGCGCACTGGCTTCGTCGGGTGAAATCAACATACTGATGTGGTCGGATTATCTGCCGCCCAGCTTTATCGAAGAGTTTGAGACCCTTACTGGCATCAAGGTGAACTACACCGGGATCGGCTCAAACGAAGAAATCATCAACAAGATGAAGGCGACCAAAGGTCAGGGCTTTGACATCGTCTCGCCAACCAACAACCGCTCGTTGCAGTGGGAGCCGCTGGAGTTGTTGCAGCCCTTTGACATGAACAAGGTTCCGGTCGACCTGGTGAACCCTGCCATGGCCAAAATCGGTACGGATGCTTGGAACTTTGGCGGCGCCGGGGTTCACTGGTTGCCGCATATCTGGGGCACCGAAGGCATTGCATACCGCACCGACTTGTGGCTGCCGGCTGGGGACGCCCCATCCTATGGCGATGTTTGGTCGGAAGAAAACGCAGGCAAAACCATGGGCCGCGCGCATTCGATGATGCTTGGCGCTGGTCTTTACATGGAGCGTTCCGGCGAGATGGAGCCGGGTTCGGTCTGGGCCGCTTATGGTGACGAAGAAACCATGCGCAAGGTCTGGGGTCAGATCACTGACTGGTGCATTGCACGTAAGAATCGCATCAAGCTGATCTGGAACGATGCCGATACACAGAAGAACGGTCTTCTGAATGAAGGTGTTGTTGTCGGTCAGACCTGGGACGGCCCGCCACTGGCACTGAAATCGGCTGGTGAACCAGTGCACTATCAAGCGCCCATCGAAGGGGCGATGGCATGGGTTGACGGAATGTCGATTCCGTCTGGCGCGGCAAATATCGACCAGATCTATGCCTTCATCGACTTCGCCTATCAGGCCAAACCTGCCGGTGTTGCCATCGACAGCCATGGGTACAACTCTCCTGTTCTGGGGGCGGATCAGTATTCAGGCGACACCTACAAGAAGAACTTTGCCGAGGCCTATCCGGGCGACTCGCTGGCCAACCTCAATCCGTGGCCGGCCGAAGCCCCATGGTATGCTGAAACGCGGACCGAGTTCGTCAACAAGTTCAAGAGCGCATAAGCGATCTGAAACCATGCCCCTCGCGTTCTGCGAGGGGCCACAATCTGTGCGCCGCTCCGGCGTAACGGAAAGCTATGTGGTGTGGTGACAGTGCACACCTCAGGGAGATACCAAAAATGAGTGCAGGGGTCGGAGTCGATCTGGAAAACCTGTGGATCCGTTTCGGTGACTTCGTCGCCGTGCGCGATGCAAACGTCACAATTAACGGGGGAGATTTCTTTTCATTCCTCGGACCCTCGGGTTGCGGCAAAACAACGATCTTAAGGGCTGTTTCCGGCTTTCTCGAGCCCAGCGAAGGCAATGTTCTGATCGGCGGCAAAAACATGCGCGGGATTGGGCCCAACAAACGCCCCACAGCTCTGATCTTTCAGAACCTAGCGTTGTTTCCCTTGATGAAGGTTTGGGAAAACATCACGTTCTCGATGGAAATCAAAGGCGCCAGTGCTGCCGAGCGCCGCAAGCGCGCTGACGAGCTTTTGGACATGATCGCGCTCCCGGAGCAAGGCGACAAACTTCCCAGCGAATTGTCTGGTGGCCAACGTCAGCGAGTGGCCATCGCTCGTGCCCTTTGCGCCGAGCCGGATGTATTGCTTCTTGATGAGCCTCTGTCAGCACTTGACCTCAAACTGCGCCAGCACATGCGAACGGAACTGCGAGAGATACAACAGCGTGTGGGCATTACTTTTATCTACATTACCCATGACCAGGGCGAGGCGCTGACCATGTCAGATAATATCGCCGTCATGCGTGCAGGTGTGATTGACCAGATTGCCGATGGGAAAACCATCTACAATGATCCTAACACGGCTTTCGCGGCCTCATTTGTCGGCGAAAACAATGTATTCCGTGGCAAGATCAAACAGGTCATGGGCAACGAGGCGCTGATCTCGACCAACCGCTCGGGCGATCTGGTTGCACGGATATCGACCGCCAATCAAGGCAAAATGAAAGAAGGCGATAGTGCAATGTTGTTCATTCGCCCCGAAGCCTTCGCCATTGCGCCCGAGGGGGCTTCGGGTGACCATTTTGTTACCGCGCGGGTCAACCACGAAGAATTTGAAGGCAACGTCTTCAACATCTTTACCGAAGGTGAAGGTGGAAAAGAGATCAAAGTGTCGATCCCGAACCATGGACAATCCTTCG
Organism: Ruegeria sp. AF3; assembly: GCF_056536285.1. Lineage (NCBI taxonomy): Bacteria > Pseudomonadati > Pseudomonadota > Alphaproteobacteria > Rhodobacterales > Roseobacteraceae > Ruegeria > Ruegeria sp. AF3. The sequence goes on from NZ_JBQFJM010000002.1 coordinate 76,571, forward strand.
AGGACCACACCGGACAGAACATCACGTTGGAATACAAGACGCATAACGCCGTCATCGTTCCTGCGGGTGAACTGGCTGCAGAATAAGGGGATTAACTCATGCCCCAGTTTCTGAAAGACTTCTTCAATCGCAACGGCACTGGCATGGGAGTGGCGATCCTGGGTCTGGTTCTATTCTGGACCATCGGCCTGATCATCCTTCCGCAGCTGTCGATGTTGGACTTCTCGTTCCGTCCGAATCTGCCACCGCCAGAGATTGGCGGACCCAAAGACGTATATACGCTAGAGAACTACAAATATCTCGTCTACGGCCCCGAAGGTGGCAGTCAGGACTACAACACTGTTGATCTGAGGGTGTTTTTCCGAACTCTTGTGGCCGCGGTTTTTGTGACGGTTTTCAACCTGATCATCTGCTATCCGATTGCCTATTACCTGGGTCAGGCCGAAGGCAGCCATATTCGTATCTTCGCGATCATGCTGATCATCCCTTACTGGATCAACGAGATCCTGCGCGCCTTTGCGCTGCGCATCATCTTTGGGGAAACAGGCGTGTTGAACACGTTGTTCACGGGGCTGGGCATCTGGGATACACCGTTCGACTTCATTCGCAATGACATCGCGCTCTATGCGGGTCTGGGATACGCCTATATCCTGCTGATGATTTTCCCGATGTATAACGTGATTGAAAGTCTGGACAAAAACCAGATCGAAGCAGCACGCGACCTTGGGGCGCCTTGGTGGCGGATACATTGGCGAGTGGTCATTCCTTATGCCAAGCCGGGGATCAGTTCGGGCTGTACTATGGTCTTCATGTTGTCAGCCGGTGCGTTGGCTGCGCCGCAAATTCTGGGCGGGCCGTCCAGTCTGTGGTTCACCCAACTGATCTATCAGCAGTTCAATGACAACAACGACTGGCCACAGGGCGCCGCCTACGCAATCGTTCTGCTGGTCACTTGTATCCTGTTCGTGCTGGCCATGATGCGCCTGTTCAAAGTGAACATGGGGGATATAGGGAAATGAACAATTCCTTCCTCCGCATAAGCATCTGGGTCTATCTGGCGATCTTCTTCCTGTATTTGCTGGGCCCGCTGGTGATCATGTCCGTCACCGCGTTCAACTCGCCCGGGTTCCCCCGAATGAGCCCATGGGAATGTCTGACATTCCAATGGTTTGGCGAACTGTTTCAGGATCAGCGTATCCTGAACGGGATCAAGAACTCGCTAATCATCGGAATCGGCACGGTCATCCTGTCCGTGGCGATGGGTTTGGCAGGCGCGCTGATGCTGACCCAGATCTGGCCGAAGCTTCGCGCGACCTACTATACGGTCATTATCGCACCGATCCTGATCCCCGGTGTGGTTCTTGGTATCTCGACGCTGGTCTTCTGGGACCGGATCAACCGGATGCTGGGGCTGGGGGCCGACAGTTTCCTGTCAAACGGCATCTTCCTGACGGTGATCGGCCAGTCCACCTTTATTGCCAGTTACTGTATGCTGGTGCTGGTGGCGCGGTTGCAGCGTTATGATGTCGCCCTGACTGAGGCGGCACTGGACCTTGGGGCCAGCCACGCTCAGGCTTTCCGCAAAATCCTGCTGCCGTTCATGCGCCCGGCGATTGCCTCGGCGGCGGTTTTGGCATTCCTCGCTTCTTTCGAGAACTACAACACCACCACTTTCACTTTTGGCGAATACCCGACGCTGACGATTGAGCTGGCTCAGAAGGTTCGCTACGGCATCACGCCTGCGATCTCGGCGCTGGCGTTTATCATCGTTGCGCTGACGGTTTTCTTCGCTCTGCTGAACGAAGCCAAGCTGAAACGCCAGGAACTGGTAGCCGCGGCGCGTAAAAACGCAACGGTCGAGGAACTGGCTGGCAAGATCAAGCTGCCGAGTTTCTTTGCCGGTAATATGGCCGCCGTGTTGCTGGTCGCATTTGCGGTTGTAACGATCACCGTTATAGGCACAGCGGCGACCTACAGTCCGGCGCAGTGCATTGCCGACGTTCGCGAGCAAAAGCAGTTGGAAGCGGAACAACGCATTCAGGAGCTGCGTCAGCAGCGTGAGGAGCGCCGCAAACAGCAAGAAGCGGAAAAAGCCGGGCAGGGTGATGCCCAAACCGCGCCAAAGCCGTCAAATAACAGCGGTTTTGGTAATGTCTTCGCTCCGAACTCGCTGGATGGCAGCGAGAATGAAAGCAACGAAGGTGCTTCTCAAACCGAGGGTGAGCCATCCAACAACGGCGGTTTCGGAGGGGTGTTTGACCCCAACAGCCTAAAAAGCGACTAATCGCTGTGCCAAGCGGCAACCAACGCATCTGCCCGGATAGGATTCAAGTCTGTCCGGGCAGATTGCGCTTCAGGATCTTCACGTCACAGCCGCCGATGGTCGACCCGTTCCAGACCACCGGTTCAGCGTTATAGTTGATCAGGAACATGTGGTCGGCTGTCTCACGCAGTCGAAGTCCTGGCGGCATCGGTTTCAGGCCCAAACCGCTTTCTTCCGCAGCCAAGCCGATGACGCGATCCCATAATGCTTCGTTTGGGAAGCCGGCAAGATACCAGAACCCGTCCCTTGCCATTAGCGCAGGCGCTCCATCTTCAAAACTCAGAATTTCTTCGGCTGATCCTGAAAGGCGATCGATCCAATGCTGTGCCGCGCCGCCGCCACGGACAGCCCGGTTGACAGCAGGGGGCAGTGTTTCGACCAAATCGACGTTGCAGTCCAACCCTTTCAGGCCAGGTCGACCGGCGGCGGGGATCTGGAAATCACGGGTAATTGCGCCGCTGCGTGGGCCGAGGATTGCAAGATCCGAGTTGTCCGCTAAACTACGCTCCAAATCCGGGTCAATCGTTGCCAGTCCGGGGGCAAGGATCAGCGCATAGTGCGTGGACAGGTCATTGGGCGAAACAAAATCAATCGACAGCCCCACGCGGCGCAATGCACGATAAGCTGAGAAGACCAACCGGAAATAGTCAAAGCCTGCTCCTTGCGGTAGCGATGTCCAGGCCCAGTCCGAGGGGTAATCAAACAGTATCGCAACCTTGGATTGCACCTGATGCACCTCGCCCAATGTGGATAGCTCTTCCGCTGTCTGACGGGCCTCGTGTAAGGCAGGGGCGGGGCGATTGTCCGGTGTCAGCAAACCCGCGTGCATCTGTTCCTGCGCAAAGGGGGCTTGCCGCCATCGAAAATAGCTCACAACCTCAGCACCGTGGGCGACAGCCTCAAGCGACCACAACCGCACCATTCCGGGCAAGGGTGCCGGGTTATAGGGCGCCCAATTCACCGGACCAGGTTGTTGTTCCATCACCCACCATCGGCCGCGGCCTACTGCCCGGTAAAGATCATGGTGAAACGCCTGCATGTCCGGATCGCCTTGGTGTAGAAAGGCGGTCTTGTGGGCTTCGTCATCTTCCAATCGGTCCGATAGAAATCCGATCGGATAACTGTCCCAAGTCGCAATATCCAGATCTGCGCCAACCTCGAAATGGTCGAAATCCAGAATACGGCCCATGTAGTTATGCAACAGCGGCGCATCGGTCAAAGCTCGCAATACATCGACCTGAGCTTTGTTGAATGCCACAACCTGATCTGAACTGAACCGACGGAATGCCAGTACATGAGCGGGGTTTGGCTCGGTCACAGTTTGATTGGGTAGTTCAATCTCATCGAAGTTGCGGTACTCCATCGACCAGAACACGTTTCCCCAGGCCTTGTTCAGTTGTTCAATTGAGCCGTATCGAACAGCCAGCCAGCGCCTGAATGCGTTCAGTGCCGGGGTGCTGTAGCTGACTGTTGTGTCGTGACACCCATACTCATTGTCGATCTGCCAAGCCGCCACATACGGGTTATGACCATAGCGCTCTCCCAAGACCCGTGCGATGCGGCCACATTCATCGACATAGCCCTGGTGGCTAAAGCAGTAATGCCGCCGTGATCCGAATTTGCGCGTGTTTCCATACGTATCCACAGCCAGCATGTCCGGATGTTTGTCCAGCATCCAACGCGGTGGCGTTGCTGTCGGTGTGCCAAGCACGACTTTCACTCCCGCCTCGCCAAGTGTTTTAACCGCGCGGTCCAGCCATTCAAATTGCAGGGTTCCGGGGTAAGGCTCCAGCCGGCTCCAAGCAAACTCTCCAATGCGTACCCACGAGATGCCGGTGTCCACCATGCGCGCGGCGTCTTCCGCCCACGTCGCTTCGGGCCAGTGTTCAGGGTAGTAACACACACCAAGTTCCGGCTTCATAAAATGATCCTGTGTTCTGCCTGCCCTCGTCCCGCGTTTGGCATTGCAAACGTCATGCCATTGGTGGGTTGGGATTCAATATCCGCGTCGCTCAACCCCTGCCTTGCTGAGGTGCAGAACAGCGTGCCTAAGCTGTCGCCACCAAAGGCCGGGCAGGACGTATGTGACGCTTCGAAAGAAATGGCCTTCAGGAAATGACCTTCGGGCGTGTAGGCCGCAACACGTCCAATCCCCCATTGCGCGATCCAGATGTTCCCGTCAGCATCAACCACCGCACCATCCGGGTTCAGGCCTTCTTTACGAAAGTCCAGAAATACCGTGCTTTCCCCTTCGGGCCATCCGCTTTCTGCATTCAAGCTCCAGCGCTTGACCTGCCTCGTTTTCGTGTCACAGAAATAGGCCACGGACCGATCCGGGGCAAAACAGATTGCATTGGAAATCGTCACATCCGACACGAGACATCGGAGCGTGCCTTTCCAGAACCGATAGATTGATCCGGCCCCGGCTTCAGCCTGTTTGCCCATTGTACCGATCCAGAAACCACCCCAAGGATCAGCGCGACCGTCATTCGAGCGGGTGATTGGGTTGTCTGCCTCGAGCGGCGTGACCAGCGTTCGATGCCCGGACTTCAAGATAAACTGCCAAAGACCCGTTTCCGACGCCAAAAGCAGTGTGTCACGATCCACCCAGCCTGCGGCGGAGACATGTTCATCGAATTCCCAGCTTATCTGATTTTCACTTTCGCGCGTGATCAGTCGTTTGTTGAGAATGTCGAACCAGAATAGCTGTTGCCGAGCAGGGTGCCAAAGCGGACCTTCGCCCAACGCGCAGGGGCGGTCGTCAAAAATCGTGCTCATCTTGCCGCCTTGTCAAAGGCTGTTACGATCTGCTTCGCGCGTGCTGCGATTTCGACTGCGTCCATGCCGGGTTTGTACAGCGCTGATCCAATCCCGAATCCATCCGCACCGGCTTTGATCCATTGCTCGAAGTTTTCAGGCCCGGCACCACCGACAGCAAAGATACGTGTTTCCTTGGGTAAAACGGGTCGAAGTGCTGCGAGCCCAACAGGGCCTGCCATGACGCCAGGAAACAGCTTTAATCCTGTGGCCCCGGCTTCGAGAGCGGCAAAGGCTTCGGTCGGCGTGTAAACGCCCGGCCAGCTTTGCATCCCCAACGCTACAGACCGTTTGATCACGTCAGCATCATAGTTGGGTGACACAATCAGCCTGCCGCCGGCATTCCGAACTGCGTCCACCTGATCAACCGTCAATACAGTACCAGCGCCTATCAGGGCGTGATCTTTGAAAGCTTCGGCCAGAATGGAAATGCTGTCGAGCGGGTCAGGCGAATTGAGTGGAACTTCGATCCGGTCGATCCCTGCATCGATGATAACTCTGCCAACGGCCTCGGCTTCCTGTGGTTGCAGACCGCGCAGAATGGCGATGATGGGGCGGCTCATGCGATTTGCCTTGTCATGTTTCGCGCCAGCGCCAGTCCGGCCAGCGTTGCTTCGGTGGCGTTTGCAGTCTCAACAAAAGCGCCCTGTTGTTTCAACGCTGCCGCATAGACCCGCGATACGGCATCTGCACCAATGATAGCCAGTTGTTGACCCAGCCAATAGGGACGGGTTGCGGCCAATTCAGCACCAATAAGCAGTCCCGACAGCCGCGCACGCGCGATGCCTTTGTCCTGATTATGCAGCAGGTCCGCAGCCCGCAAGCCGAACAGGCGCGCAGCCAATTGTTCGGGTTTGGACAATGTGTCCGCCACAGCATCGGCAAAGGTATTTTCATCCCATCCTTCACCTATCGAATGCCGCAGCACAGATTGCGCACTTAACAAATCAAAAAGCTCTCCGGTCATGAGCGTCCGAAAGCTCACGATTTCACCTGCGCTGACCTGAACCCACTTCGTGTGAGTTCCCGGAAGGCAGAGGACACCATCCCAGTTCTGGCGAGTTCCCAAAAAACCCGCGATCTGTGTTTCTTCTCCCCGCATCACATCTGGCGGGCTCAGTTGCTTTAATCCGGGTATGACGAAGGCCCGGATGCGCGGGTCTGTGCCGGGAACACGGACTGGGGCATGCGGCAAGGGCTGCGACGGAACGGTGGAATAAGGTGCTTCGACCCAGCCTTGGCGTGCGCCGACCATGCCGCAGGCGATCACATCGATGGGGTCATCCTTCAGCCAGTTTTCAACAAGGTCCAACAGGGCGGTCTGGAACCCGTCGGCTCCGATGCGTGCCATACCCTTGTCGGACTGCGCGCAGTCCAGCACTGTTGCCCCCAGCATGGCCCAGACCCGCAGGTGAGATGTGCCCCAATCAACGGCGATCCAGTCAGTATTCATTGTGTCACCCTGAAACCACGACGCCGCCATCAACCGCCATACACTGACCAGTCATCGCCCGGCTGGCGTTGGATGCAAGAAACAATGTCGGTGCAACCATGTCTTCGGGCGTCAAATGTTCTTTCAGGCATTGTCGATCCAAATGCGCGGCCAAATCTTCGGGCGTCGCCCACATATCCAGTTGTTTTTGCGTCAAGACCCAACCGGGAGCCAGCGCATTCACACGTATGTTTTTTGGTCCCAGTTCGCGGGCCAAAGACCGAGTCATCCCTGTAATGCCCGCATTTGATGTCGTATAGATCGGATAGCCTGCATTGCCCATCATGTAGCTGATCGAGCTGAAATTAATGATAACGCCGCCTTCTTTCATTTGCCGGGCCGCTTCCTGACAGGCGAAATAATAGGCTTTCAGATTCACCTCGATCATCCAGTCCCAGAACTCGGTCGTGGTTTCCTCAAGTGTATGGCGTTGGTCATTGGCCGCGTTGTTAACCAAAACGTTCAGGGGGCCGTGGGCTTTGGCGGCTTTGGCCATTGTCGTGTGAAGAAGCTGGGTGTCGGTCATGTCACCCTGCATGAACAGAGGTGCGCGGCCATGTTTGTCGCGCATCTCTTCGACAAAACCGCTGGCGTCCGATCTGCCGATAAAAGCTACATTGGCCCCCTGAGCCAGAAACCCATCCGTCAATGCTGCGCCCACGCCCGAACCACCGCCGGTGATATAGACGGATGACCCGTTCAAGTCATGAAATGTCGCTGGTTCGGTCATCAGTGGCTCTCTCTGGTCACAAGGCGGGTGTCTTTGCCGACGAGGAAATCCAGATCGGCCCCTTGATCGGCCTGCAACACGTGATCGACATATAATTTTGCATACCCGCGGGAATAATGCGGCTTGTCTGGTTTCCATTGGGCTCGGCGCGCGTCCAGTTCTTTTTCGTCCACCAATAGTTCAAGCTTGCCGGCGCTGGCAGATACGCGGATGCGGTCGCCGGTTTTCACCAGCGCCAGCGTGCCACCCGCCTGTGCCTCGGGGCTGACATGCAGGATGACGGTGCCATAGGCTGTACCGGACATACGGGCATCCGAGATACGGATCATGTCGCGAACGCCTTCCTTCACCAATCTGGCCGGAATCGGCATGTTTCCCACCTCGGGCATCCCGGGATAACCCTTGGGTCCACATCCCTTGAGCACCAGAATGCTTTTGGGTGTGACCGGCAGATCATCCCGGTCGATATTGGCTTTCAGGTCTTCGATGTTTTCGAAAACGAACGCCTCTCCCTCGGTTTCAAGAAGGGCATCTGTTGCGGCAGAAGGTTTGACGATGGCTCCGTTGGGCGCAAGATTGCCACGCAAAACGCGAAGGCCAGCAGCGGGCTTCACCGGATCGTTGAAGGGGCGGATGACGTCGCGGTTGAAACATTCGGCACCTTCGAAATGGGCCGAGATGTCCTTGTTGAGAACCGTTCTGGCCGGGCGCAGGAAAGGTTTGAGTTCGCTCAACACAGCCGGAACACCGCCAGCGTAACAGAAATCTTCCATCAGGTATGTGCCCGAGGGCATGCAGTTCACCAGAAGGGGAATCTCTGATCCGATTTCAAAGTCCTTGAGCGTCAGGTCAACGCCCACGCGACCTGCGAGCGCCAGTAGATGCACAACGGCATTGGTCGATCCCCCAACGGCCGCATTGGCGAGGATTGCATTCTCGAAGGCTTCCCTGGTCAATATGTCCGATGGTTTCAGGTCTTCGTCGACCATTTCGACAATCCGCTTGCCGGTCAAATGGGCGAGGGCCATGCGGCGGGCGTCAACGGCGGGCAGGGCGGCATTGGTGGGCAGGCTCATGCCCATCGCTTCGACCAGAGACGCCATGGTGCTGGCTGTCCCCATGGTCATGCAAACCCCGGCACTGCGGGACATCCCGGATTCCGCGTTCATAAAATCCTGAAGGGTCATCTCTCCGGCACGCACGGCCTCGGAGAACTTCCACACATCGGTTCCTGAGCCAATATCCTGACCGCGATATTTTCCATTCAGCATAGGGCCGGAGCTGACAACGATCGACGGCAGATCGACCGAGGCCGCGCCCATCAATTGGCCCGGCGTGGTCTTGTCGCACCCGCCCAGCAGAACCACACCGTCAATGCCATATGCGCGGATCGACTCTTCGACATCCATGGCCAGCAGATTGCGAAACAGCATGGCTGTGGGTTTCATCTGGGTCTCGCCCAGCGACATGACCGGGAATTCGACGGGAAAGCCCCCGGCCTCCCACACACCGCGCTTTACCCCTTCGGCCAGATCGCGCAGGCCGGAATTGCAAGGGGTCAGCTCCGACCATGTGTTGCAGATTCCGATGATTGGCCGCCCATCGAAGGCGTGATCAGGAAAACCCTGATTTTTCATCCAGGATCGATGGATGAACCCATCCTTGTCGAGTTTCCCGTACCAATGCTGTGAGCGGCGTTTTGACATTGTTCTGTGATGCTTTTTTAGGTCTGGGTGGATTTGAGTATTTGTAAAAAGGTGAAATTCAAGCGGCGCGAGATGGGTGGCACCAATCTGGCAGCCAGTCGGCATGGGCAGACAGAAGGTCGTTCACCAGATTTCGAATTTGGCGCAGGTCCAGTTCGGCGGCGGTGTGCGGGTCCATCATGGCTGCATGATAGATATGCTCGGGGTTCTGGTCGACCAATGCCCTGACTGTGAGTTCCTGAACGTTGATCTGGGTACGCATAAGGGCGATCAGCTGCGGTGGGACGTCTGTGATGACAGAAGGCTGAATGCCATTTGCATCAACCAGACACGGTGTTTCGACAGCGGCCCCCATAGGCAGCTGAGGTATCTGGCCGGTGTTTGGCAGATTGCCATAGGCCACGTAGGCGGTGTCAGAGATGATTGCGTTCATTATGTCTGCCGCAAACTCATGGCTGCGAGTGACGGCTATGTCGCGCCAGTCAGTCAGGGTTTTGGCCTGCTCTTTCCAGTTGTTCATCTGTTCCACACAGCGGGTCGGGTATTCATCGAGTGGGATTGAGAATTTCTCGATCAGGTCCGCCCGCCCGTCTTTGATGAACCATGGCACGTATTCTGCCAAATGCTCAGAACTTTCGGTGCAGAAATAGCCAAGGTGGTCCATCACTTCGTAGCGCACCTTGTTGGGGCAGCGCGGCATCAGCAGCGGCGCCTTGGGGATCCTTCCGCTGACATAACCTTGCCGAAGGGCGGGGTATAAATTATGGCCCTGATGCTCAAGCCGCAGGAAGAAGGCGACGTGATTGACGCCCGCCACCTTGTAGCGAATGTCGTCTTTTGGCAGGTCCAGATCGTGTGCCAGTTCCGCCACCGTGTTCTGAACCGAGTGGCACAGGCCGACCTGCTTCAATGATGGGTATTTCTCGGCCAGTGCCCAGGTGTTGATGGCCATCGGATTGACGTATTGCAGCAGTGTCGCATCAGGGCATAGCTGCATCATGTCATGCGCCACGTCCCACAAGACCGGCACAGTGCGCAGTCCCCGCATGATGCCACCTACGCCCAGCGTATCGGCGATGGTCTGGCGCAGCCCGTATTGCTTGGGGATTTCAAAATCTGTGACGGTACAGGGCTGGTACCCGCCAATCTGAAAGGCGGTAATAACGAAATCGGCACCATCGAGTGCGGCGCGTCGGTCTGTATGTGTGGATATTGTCGCGTTTGACCGGACCGAACGGATCATGGCGCGGGCTACAGCTTCGCTTTCTGTCAGGCGTACGGGGTCGATATCCATCAGCGCAAAGTGACTGTCCGCCAAAGCGGGGGTCAGCAGAGCATCCCCCACGATGTTCTTCATGAAAATTGTCGAACCTGCTCCGATGAAAGTTATCTTTGTCATTTTACAGCTCCGAGGGTCAGGCCCGCGATAAAGTGCTTTTGCATCAGGAAGAACATGGCAACCGGCGGCAGCGCTGCTACGATCGAGCCCGCGCTCATCAGTTGGTAGGCGGCGCGGAACTGGGCGTTGAAACTGGTTATGCCTGCTGTGACAGGCTGGCTTTCCGCGCCCTGAGTCAGGACGACCGCCCAGAAATAGTCGTTCCAGATGAAAGTGAAGATCAGCACGCTGAGTGCGGCAATTGCGGGTTTCATCAACGGCAAGACCACATACCAGAAGATGCGCCATTCGCTGATACCCTCGACCCGCGCGGCCTCGATTAATTCAAAGGGCAGGGCCCGGATAAAGTTGCGCATGAACAATGTGCAAAAGCCGGTCTGGAAGGCGATGTGGAACAAGACGAGGCCGGTTTTTGTGTTGTAGAGGCCCATATCAAGTGTCAGGTCGCGCACAGGCACCATCAGGATCTGGAATGGCACGAAGTTGCCGGCAACGAACATGAAGAAGATCCACAGGTTCGATTTGAATTTGTAGATGCCCAAAGCAAAGCCGGTCATGGAACTGAGGGCAACGGCACCGATCACCGTAGGAATGGTGATCATGAAAGAGTTTAGCAAGTATCGCGGCATGTCAGAGTTGAAGAATACCAGCCCGTAGTTGACCGCGCCCTCGAAACTGGATGGCAGGCCCCAATAGTTGGCGTTGGTGAAATCCGCCGCTGGTTTGACCGAAAACAGAGCCACCGCGAGTAGGGGGCCCAGCCACAGCAACAAGGCAAGTGGCAGCATCGCCTGATAGGTGATCTGCGCGGCGCGAGATTGTTTTTCGATGGGTTTGGGAAACATCTCAGTGCCCCCGTTCTTCGCGATACATCGACCAGAGGAAATAGGCGATGAAGCCGAGCATGATCAGGAACAGCACCACAGCGATAGCCGCGCCATACCCCATGCGGAAACCGTACTCAGATAGTGCGACCTCGAACATGTAATAGGCCAGCACTCGGGAAGATCCGAATGGCCCGCCCTGTGTCATGATCGAAATCAGGTCGAAACTGCGCAGCGCCCCGATGATTGTCACGACGAATGCAATGAAAGTGGCCGGGCGCAACTGTGGCAGAATGATGTGCCACAGCATTCTCAAGCCTTTGGCACCGTCCAGGCGTCCGGCTTCGATCTGTTCGGGGTCGACGGCATTCAGACCGGTGAGGTAGAGGATCATGCAATAGGCGGTTTGTGGCCAAAGGCCTGCGACGATGATGCCGTAGGTGACCAAACGCTCGTCGCCCAGCACGTTCAATGGACCCATTCCGAAAAAGCCGAGAAACTCATTCAGAAGACCAAATGTCGGGTCATAAAACCACGTGAATACAAGGCCAACAACAACCTGAGAGATGACAAATGGAAAGAAAAACAGCGATTTGTAAAGGCGGATACCCCAGACCGTCTGGTTCAGAAACAAAGCAATGAAAAGGCCCGCCGGAATGGCCAGAAGATACAGGATCAGCCAGATCAGGTTGTTCTTGAGCGAGATATAGAATGCGTCCCGGTCAACCCATTCCCAATACAAATCTTCATAATTGCGCATGCCGACATATTCGGCGGCACCCAACCCATCCCACTCGTACAGTGAAAGGTTGAAGGACTGGAAGACCGGAATGATCACATAGACCATGAAGAACAGCAGGCCCGGAGCAAGGAATAGCCACGGGGCGATGCGTTGTTGGTTTCTGTGGAACCAGTTCTCCTGATCAGGGGCGTCGGCGGCAGTGGTCATGGGTGTCCTGGGTTTGTTTGGGTAAGGCGGGTTGAAACCACCTTACATTCTGTGGCGAGGTAGGCCGGGCTCGAGCCCGGCCCAAGCCTGATTAGTTGTCGTAGATACGCTCTCGCGCGCGTTCCAGCTTGGCCAGAATACGGTCAGCATTGTCTGGTTTAACCATGAATTCCTGGAAACCTTCCATTGACACTTTGGCCATTTCAGCCGGTGCGTCGCGGTCCCAGAACTGAGCCACTCCGCCGGGGCTGTTGGTCGAGAGCATCGAAAAGCCCTGCTGCAGGAATTTGTCATCGTCTACTGAGGATTGCGCGTTCACCGGCAACTGACCGAGGTTCGATCCGTTGTTGATCTCGGTCTGTTCATCCGACGAGACAACAAAGCGCAGGAACTCTCGTGCGGCTTCTTTGTTCGATGCATTCGCCGGGATGTGGAACGTATCGGTCGGCGCGTCTTCAGCCAATTCGACATCAGGGTTGATTGAAACGAATTGGTAGAAATCCAGCTGATCATCGGTAAGCCCTGCTTCACGCAAAGGCGCGACTGCAAAATTTCCCATCAGATACGCAGCGGCTTCTCCGTTAACCATGAACGGCAAAGCCTCCTGCCAGCTATAGGTCTGATGGTTGTCAATGAAAGCCCCCATGTCGATCAACTGCTTCCAGTTTGTAAAGGTCTGCTTGACCCGGTCATCTTCCCAGCTGATTTCGCCGTTGGCCAGTTGATTGTGGAAGTCGAACCCGTTGGTGCGCATGTTCAGGTAGTCAAACCAACCGCCAGCGGTCCACAGGAACTTGGTCCCGATGGTATAGCAAGCACGGCCTGAATCGACGATCTTCTGGCAATTTGCCAGCTCTTCTTCCCAAGTGGTCGGTTCGCTGAGGCCTAATTCGTCAAAGATATCTTTACGATAGTAAACGCCCCACTGGTAGTAAGTGTAGGGGACGCCCCATTGTTTGCCATCGATGGTCATCGCGCCTTTGGTTGATGCCAGGTTTTCAGCAATTTCAGGTTCCGCCCAAAGATCCGAGACGTCTTCGAACAGACCGGCCTCAACATATGGTTTCATACGGTTGGCGGCGTACCAAGTGGCCACGTCAGGTGTGTCAGCCGTCAGAAAGTTGCGGATCTGGGTCTTATACGCTTCGCGGTCGATAACCGTGGTTTCGATCTCTAGGCCGGGGTGCTGCGCTGCAAACCGCTCGATCATCGCTTCCATCGTTGCGCGCGGGGCCGGGTTTGACGTGTCCAGGAATATCCGAAGCTCTCCGGTCAGGTCAGCAGCCGCCGGTGCCGCCATAGCAACGCCAAGTGCCAGCGCAGCGGTTGTGCGCTTGAAAGTGGAATACATGGTTTCCTCCCTGTTGTTTCCACACAAGTTCCAAATAATGAAACTATGTTTTATATATTGAAAACTACACATCGACTCGGTTAGTCTTGTCAAGACCCTCGTGCGAACTGCGATGGGCAAGCGGAGGAGAATGGACGCCCGTGTCAGGTGACGGAACTATTGGCAAAGCATGTGACGTGCTGGATCAGGTCGCCGCATTTCAGCGCCCTGTGCGATTTTCGGAGTTGCTGGACGGCAGCGATTTTCCGAAAGCAACATTGTATCGGTTTTTGCAATCATTAACCAATCAGGGAATGCTATGTTACGACCCCGAGCGCCAAACCTACGCGCCGGGTATGCGTTTGGTACGGCTTGCGCATGCAGCCTGGACCCAAAGCTCACTGGCCCCTATCGCACGTCCGTTCCTCGATATTCTAAGCCAGGAAACTGGAGAGACTGTGCATTTGGCGCAGCTCGATGCTGGTCAGGTTCTATACGTAGACAAACGCAACGCGGCGCAACCGATCGAGATGTATTCTCAGGCGGGTAAGGTGGGCCCGGCCTATTGCACGGGTGTCGGCAAGGCGATGCTTGCCTTTCTGAATGAAAGTGACCTTAACCGGGCAATTTCGCAGCAGAGTTTTCATCGCTTTACCGACAAGACCCTGACGTCCGACAATGACCTGCGTACGGATCTTGATCGAATTCGCAGCAAGGGTTTTGCCGTTGATGACGAAGAACATGAACCCGGAATTATTTGCGTCGCCTGCCCTGTTCTTACAACAAACGGCCGTGTCCTGGGCGCGATCTCAGTAACCGGCTCGACCCAGCGAATGGATTTTGAACAACTCGAGGCATGGGTGCCTCGTGTGCGGCGGGTGGCTGAACAAATCAGCATCGAGGCGCAGGCATGGCGTTTCCCTGAAACGCGACCAGACCTCGGCAATGACAGGATGCAAGCGACATGACAGGTGTAACCCTGAACCAAGCAATAAAGCGGTACGGCCAGACGCAAGTCATTCACGGCATCGACTTGCAGATCGAAGATGGTGAGTTCTGTGTTTTCGTTGGCCCTTCGGGATGTGGCAAATCCACATTGCTACGGATGATCGCAGGTTTGGAAGAAACGTCGGAAGGCAAGATCCACATAGGAGCGCGGGACGTAACCCATATGGACCCGGCCAAACGCGGTGTGGCGATGGTCTTCCAGACCTATGCGCTTTATCCGCATATGACCGTGGCGGAAAATATGGGCTTTGGGCTGCGCATGAACGGTGTCCCAAAGGCCGAGATCACCAGAAAAGTGCAGGAAGCCTCGAACATTCTGAAACTTGACCAGTATCTCAAACGCAAACCCAAGGCTCTGTCTGGTGGGCAACGGCAGCGGGTTGCTATTGGCCGTGCCATCGTTCGGGGCCCCGACGTTTTCCTGTTTGACGAACCCTTGTCCAATCTGGACGCCGAGTTGCGCGTGGAAATGCGTGTTGAGATCGCGCGCCTTCATCAGGAAATCGGTGCGACTATGATTTACGTAACCCATGATCAGGTCGAAGCCATGACCATGGCCGACAAGATCGTCGTGCTGCGGGATGGTCGTATCGAACAGGTCGGGGCTCCGATGGATTTGTACCGCGATCCCGACAACCGGTTTGTCGCAGGTTTCATCGGTTCGCCAGCAATGAACTTTCTGGAATGTGACTATGGGGATGGCCATGTCTCCCATCCAGCGCTAGGCAAGCCGTTGCCCGTTTCTGCAACTATCCCCTCGGGTCGGACCAAAGTGACATTGGGCATGCGGCCCGAACATATTCAGGTTGACCGTTCGGCCGATACTTGCACCGTGGACCTGACCGAAGCCTTGGGCGGCGTTTCCTATTCATATCTACGGACGCCAAATGGTGATAAGCTGATCATTGAGGAACGGGACGACCAACGAAGCAGAACCGGGGATCGGATCGGCATCGCCATACAGCCAGATCGTGTGATGTTTTTTGATCCAGAGACCGGGCAACGGTATCGTTAGTCACGACCTTCCAGCCCACGGGCAGGCTTACCCGTCCCAAGAGTTACACGACACTTTATCTGACCCGTGGCAAAACGCGCGGGCAGATGCGATTGATTCCAAGTCAAACGTGATTTAAGGGAAGCCCTGTCAAAACAGAGTCACCTAGGGGCTGTATCGTGGTTTAGCCCCTCTCACGCCACGCAATTGTGGTTGCAACTCTTGGATCGCACGCCCCGAAAGGCTAAAAAAAGGTAAAAGAATATGGCAGATAAATCGAACTTCGACATATTGTATACCATTGTAGACGAAGCGCCAGAGCTGGCCAGCGCTTCGTTCCTGCCCATCATCCGCAAGTTCGCATCTGCTGCGGGCGTCCGCGTTGGCACCAAAGATATTTCTCTGGCGGGACGTATTCTGGCAGCATTCCCCGAGAACCTTACCGACGATCAGCGTGTAAGCGACGATCTGGCTGATTTGGGCGATCTGGTGAAGACACCTGATGCCAATGTCATCAAGCTGCCGAATATCTCTGCCTCGGTTCCACAGTTGGTTGCGGCCGTCGAAGAACTGCAATCGCAGGGTTACGACATTCCGACCTACCCCGCAGAACCTGCAACGGATGAGGAAAAGGCGATCCGCGCCCGTTATGACGCGATCAAAGGTTCTGCTGTTAACCCGGTTCTGCGCGAAGGGAACAGCGACCGCCGTGCGGCGCGTGCGGTGAAAAACTATGCTCAGAACAACCCGCATTCGATGGGCGAATGGGCGTCGGACAGCAAGACCAAAGTTTCGTCCATGCCGGCCAATGATTTCTATGCAAACGAGATTTCGGCCACCATCACCGTAGCACAAGCAGGCGATGCAAAAATCGAGTTTGTAGGTAAAGATGGTGACGTCACCGTTCTGAAAGACGGCTGGTCGCTGGAAGAAGGAACCATAGCCGACGCGACTTTCATGTCGGTCAAGGCACTGTCTGCGTTCCTTTCAGATGCCATTGAGGACACCAAAAAAGACGGGACCATGTTCTCGCTGCATATGAAAGCCACGATGATGAAGGTTTCAGACCCGATCATCTTTGGATATGCGGTCAAAGCCTGGCTGGCCCCCGTGTTCGAAAAGTTCGGTGCGGAACTGGATGCGTTGGGTGTGAACCCAAATTCAGGTCTGGGCGCTCTGTTGGAGCGCGTGCAGGGTCATGCAGACATCATGGCGGCTATCGACGCGCTCAAGGCGGACCGTCCATCCATGTATATGGTGGATTCGGACCGCGGAATCACGAACCTGCATGTCCCATCGGATGTAATCATTGATGCCTCAATGCCTGCAGTGATCCGTGCCGGGGGCAAGGGCTGGGACCAGACGGGTGCCAAAGGTGACACCAACTGTGTGATCCCTGATCGCTGCTACGCGACCGTCTATGATGAGGCCATCAAGTTCTTCAAGGCCAACGGCGCGTTGAACCCGTCCACGGCCGGAGCCGTGGCGAATGTGGGCCTGATGGCTCAGAAAGCCGAGGAATACGGTTCGCACCCGACAACTTTCGAGGCGCCGGCCGATGGTACAATCCGCATCGTTCTGGCCAATGGCGAAACGTTGCACAGCCATAGTGTCGAGGCCGGCGATATCTGGCGCGCCTGCACTGTCAAAAAAGCGCCGATCGAGAACTGGATTCAGTTGGCCATGGACCGTCAGCGTCTGACCGGTTCCGAGGCGATTTTCTGGTTGGACGCAAACCGGGCCCATGACGCGGAGCTTATCAAATATGTCAAACCGGCGCTTGAGGCTGCTGGCGTGGCCGACAAGTTCCTGATCATGGCCCCGCGTGAAGCGACCCGTCAGTCGTTGGAGACGATCACAGCAGGTAATGACTCGATTGCTATCACCGGCAACGTGCTGCGGGATTATTTGACTGACCTGTTCCCTATCCTGGAATTGGGTACTTCGGCCAAGATGCTCTCCATTGTCAAACTGATGAACGGCGGTGGTTTGTTCGAAACCGGTGCCGGTGGCTCGGCGCCCAAACATGTGCAGCAGTTGGTCGAAGAAAATCACCTGCGCTGGGACTCGATGGGTGAGTTCTGTGCGTTGGGTGAATCGCTGAACTTCCTTGCTGACAGCAAAGGCAACGAGAAAGCGGGCATTCTGGGTGCGGCGGCCGAAGCAGCGACGCAGGGTATTTTGGACAACAACCGCTCACCCAGCCGCAAAGTTGGTCAGCCGGATAACCGCGACAGCCACTATTGGTTTGCACGCTACTGGGCTGAGGCTTTGGCCGCCCAGTCCGAAGATGCGGAACTGGCTGCCGAGTTTGAATCATTGGCCAAGGATCTGGCCGCCAATGAAGCGCAAATCCTGTCCGAGTTGGCCGCAGCGCAAGGTCAAGCTGCGGATTTGGGAGGTTACTATCACACGGACCCAGCCAAAACGGCAGCGGTTATGCGGCCCAGCACAACGTTGAACACAATCATCGGCTAATCGCTAACGGCAAAACAGGTGATCCCTCGCCTGTTCAAAACATGGAAAGGGACCGGCACAGTTGTGCGGTCCCTTTTTGTATCGCAGACACTGTGACGGAAAGTAGGGTCGGCAAAAGTTTTTTGCATTTACAATGCTTTATAAAAAATTTGTTTGTACTTACGGGATTCCCCTAATAGCACGACAGCGCTGACTGCTTTAAACCTTGGATAACAGAGAATTTCACTGGTGATGCCTTAGGGCCTTATCACTCACTCAGAGAATGACCAGCATTTGGGGTGCTGGTCATTTCATTTTGGTTCTCAGGATTTTCTGGACAGCTCAGCAGTTCAACCATGGTTGAACACGAAATCGAGTGCTCACAAAAATACTGGAGACAGGGTTAAAAATACTGGAGACAGGGTTTTAGCCAACACGCCGGGGTTCTGGGCTGGCAATCGGCGCTTGTATTCTGTTCGCTCCGCTAACCGCAACACCTTTATGCCGCAAATAAGAAAGGCGACGCGCCTCACGCCGGGCGAGCGCCAGGGATTCCAGGATAAGCGCGCACACGATCGACAGCATGGTTCCGACAAAACCGGATACTGCGACAACCAAAGATGGAATTCGGTCCACCAACCCCGTTTCCAGAAACTCTCGGAAAACCGATACGAATACGAAAAGCGACGGTAAGAAAATCAACAAGGCCAAAGAGAGGAAGAAAGCGATTGGTTTTTCGTCCTTGATCAGAAGGCCAATCATCTTGAGAATTCGCCACCCATCGGAATAGGTGGCTAGCTTGGAATTCGAATCCGGAAGCCGTGCGACGTATTTGGTCTCGATTTCTCCAATTGGCATGCGCATCTGCATCGCGTGTACCGTAAGTTCAGTTTCAATTTCGAAACCGTTGGAAACCGCTGGAAAACTTTTGACAAAGCGTCTGCTGAAAACACGATAGCCGGAGAGCAGGTCGTTGATTTTGCTTTTAAAGAAGAATTTCACCAGTCCGCTGAACAAGGCGTTTCCAAACTTATGACCCCTACGATAGGCTTGAATGTCCTCGTTAACACGCGCGCCATTAACCATATCAAGGTTTTGCGAGACCAGCAGATTAATCATGTCAGGTGCTGCCATACTGTCGTAGGTCGCATCCCCGTCTGCCATAACGTAGACATCCGCATCTACGTCAGCAAACATCCTACGGACAACGTTGCCTTTACCCTGATATGTTTCAGAATAGACCAGCGCGCCAGCGTCTTGCGCCATTCTGGCTGAGCCGTCCGTGGAATTGTTGTCGAATACGTAGATTACCGCCTCCGGCAGGGCGGCGCGGAACTGCTTGACAGTTTCACCAATGGCAATCGCCTCATTGTAACACGGTAAGATAACAGCAACCTCCAGCCCCGGCCATGACGCCCGTGTCAGAGATCCGTTTCTTAATTTCAAGGCAGCCTGTATCATACGTAACTCAAGCTCGCTCGGGTGTGTCATTTGAAGGAAAATTGCACTTCATTCCCAAGATGCTGCGCGCATGAGGCATTTCTGAAGCAGATAAATGGCCGAATTTTGGCATCCGATTGAAACGCCCTGATAATTCAAAAAAAATGGGCCGGTTCAAGTACCGGCCCCAAAGTTTCAGCTGAACCGAGGGATCAGTTCGAAGCTGCGTTCAACTTTGCGTTTTGCTCACGCAGCGTATCCGAGATGATCGCGTACCATTCACCGGATTGACGCATTTCGATCAGACCCTTGTTCATCATCGCGATGTATTCGCGCGCGAACGGGTTGGTGCGATGCGCAAGGAAGCTCATCGACGACAGTGTAGACACATAGGGGTTCTCAACGATGTCAGCCGAAGTCAAACCCATGTCTTTCATTGTCGATGCGAACAGATCAACTTCGAATGCCGCAACATCTGCGGTTCCGGTCAATACAGCGTCAAGGCAATCACGGGCCGAGCTCGGTTGAACCACAGTCGTGTTCTCGCGGTTCAGTCCCTGTTCTTCCAGAACAACCATGCTCCAGCCTGCCATACGGCAAATAGTCGAACCTTCTAGGTCCTTGAAGCTGGTCGCGCTTGCGTATTCGCTTTCCGGCAGTGTGAAGAAGCCACCGACGATATCGTAAACCGGGACGGAAGCTACGAATTGAGTGCAGCGAGCTTCGGTTTCCGGGGACCATTCGTATGTACGATTGGTACAATCCGGAACGGTCCATGCAATTGAAATATCAAAGGCACCAAGCGGCAACAGTGTATCCAGATGCGAACTCCAGTCGTCGACAAAGCTGACTGAATACTCACGGCTGTTTCCGGCCCGCTGAAGGCTGGTCGTTGCCAGGCGGGTCATGATGCCCCCGCCGTTCAGAGATTCGGTTGTGAACGGTTCCCATCCGTTACCCGCCACCATCTTGATCGGCGGCGCATAGACATTCGAGCGCTTGACGCTGGCTGCGCGCTTTTCTTCAGCAGCGATGATTTCCTGCGCGCTTTGGCCGTTCGGCAGGCTGCCGTCTTCACAGGGTAGGGCCAGCACCAGCCCAGGATTAAGAGACCCCGGGTTTGTGATAGCGTTCCTGTTCGCGTTGAAGATCGGCTGGTAGTTCGAGGTGCCATAGGCGGCGATGGCGATGGTTGCCAACGTGTCGCCGTCTTGCACTGTATAGTTTGTACACGCTTCCTGTGCAGCGGCAGCACCCGCGCTCAGAGCTGTGATGGCGGTTGCCGACAGCACTAGTTTCTTAATCTTCTCGTTAAACATTTCCACTTCCTCCAGACTTTTGTTTGTCAGGCCAAACATGGCCTTATCCATTTTCCATTTGATGGCGCAGGGCGGTCGAAACGATGTCGCGCCATTCGCCAGACTGCTGCATGATTGCCAGACCCTGATTCAGCGTCTCCAAGATCGCTTCCCCATCAGGATTATCTTTATGGGTCATGACATTAAGCGACTTGATCGCCGCCAGGTTGGGGTTTTCGATAATCCGGTGTTTATAGCCAAGCCGCGCGATGGCTTCCTCGGCCAGATGCGCCTCGATTGCCACGATATCGGCGGTTCCGTTCATCACAGCGTGAAAGCAGTCGTCGGGCGACGTGGGCCGCAGCAACTTGATGACGGGTTCGTAAAGGCTCACCGCATCCATATGAGACAGCGACCAGCCTTCCGGGCGGCAGATCGTTGTTCCGGCAAAGTCTGCATATGTCAACGTTTGTTCGTACCCCGATCCGTCGCGAGCAAAGAATGTATCCACGACCTCGTAGAACGGGTTCGAGAAATTGTAGGTCTCACACCGGTTGCGGTCGCTTTCGGACAGCGCTTCTGCATCTTCGCAATTTGGGCGCGACCAGGGGAAAGTGCCATCAAAAGCAAGTGTTGGCATCAACAGATCCAGATGCGACGACCAATCGTTCACGAACTGAATTTTATACGCTTGTTCTGGCGCGGCCCGCAGCATCGCTGTCTCAACCAGTTGCGTATAAAGCCCCCGGTTGGGCAGCGCTTCGTCTGTAAACGGAGCGTAGTTGCCGCCGGTGATCAACAGCAACTGACGATCACGAATTTCAGGGCGCGTTTCAGCGTTAGCATTTCTGATCAGTGCGGCGGCTTCCGAGCGGGCTGCCTCAATCTCTTCTTTTGCTGCGGCACGTGCAGCCACGACCGCATCTTCACTCGCCTTCTTTGCCTCAGCTTCTGCCGCTGCAACGCGCGCTTCCGCTTCGGCCACGGCTTTTTCCGCGCGTTCTTCGGCAGCTTTTACCAGTTCCGAGGCCATTTCCGCTGCCAGGCGTCCGGCTTCCGTGTCGGGCAGCTCAGGTGCGCGCCCGACATCTTCCAGACATGGCAGATTTAAAACGTCACCAATACGAATGATATTGGGGTTTGTGCCGATAACATCCCGGTTCGCATCGTAGATTGGCCGAAAATCTTCGGTCGCGTAAACTCGGATTGCCAATTCCCGCAGGCTGTCGCCGCGCTGAATCTCGTAGCTTGAACATGCCTCTTGCGCTGACGCCGCGCCGGTGGCGGCGGCAAGGGCAAGGCTTGATATGATAAGGTGTTTTCTCATGGGTCCTGTTGCTTTGCCTGGTTATTTTCTGGTAAGTTTCGCGACTGCGATCGACAGATTGTCTTGATCGGGATCGTCCTTGGCCTGCACAGCCAGTTGCAAGGCTTCGGCGATTTCCTGTGCCAGATCTTGCTGGTGTTCACGCAGAATTTCCTGAATCTCAGCGTCGCTGAGATACTGAAGCCCGTCACTGCCAAGGATCAGAATATCAGCGGGTGACACGATCAGCGGGTCTTCTGGGCAATCCACTTTTGGAATGGCACCCCCCATGATCACCGACGTCAGTTGGTTTCTGTCCAATCCCCGTGCTTCAGCTTCCGAAAGCTCACCCGCGGCCAGTTTTGCGTCGATCACGGGGGCCATCGAGTGGTCTTCGTTCACCTGTGTCAACCTGCCTTCGCGGAACAGGTAAAGGGGGCTGTCTCCGATCGATATCCTGAACACACGCTGACCCAGAAAGAGGACACCCAACAAGGTGGAGCCCATGTTGAAACCCTGGCCCTGTGCCTCGTTATGGTCGGATATCGCTGCATTCGCTTGCATGGCTGCCAACGGCAGCGCGTCAATTGCGGCTCCTTCATTTAAGGTATCGGCTTCTAGCTCGCTATCCAGCGCGTTCCGCCAGGCGGTAATCACCATTTCTGAAGCCACTTCGCCCGCCTCGTGGCCACCCATACCGTCAGCGATCGCAATATAGCCCGCGTCCGATGCATCGAACATGCGCGCAGCAATCGCGTCTTCCTGCGTTTCCCGCTGACCCTGGTTCAGGATCAGCGCAACATCATATGCCGGAGTCGCCAGCATCTATCAGGAATCCCGCCAATCAAAACCTTCATCGCAGAAGGCCATAAATCGGATTGAGGTTTCACTGATGCGGATCAGATCACCGCTGGAGAGCGCGATTGTGCTCAGAACGGGTTTACCATTCAGGCGAACAAGGTTGGCCTTACCGCCATGCCCCAGATAGCATTTTCGATCTTCGGGGTCATAAGCAATAACGGCGTGGTTCGAACGTGAAATACCTGTGTCGCCGAAATCCAGTTGGATCGCCTGGTCATCGTTTCGACCGATTTGCATCAGGCCTTCGGTCAGGGTGATGCTGGCGCCCCGTCCGGGACCTGCCGTCACCACCAGCCAACCAACCGGGAATGTTTCCTGAGCGGCTTCGGTTTTTGAGACGGGTTCTGATGTTTCAATCAATTCCTGAACATGCGTGTCCGCACGCTCAAACCCAAGGAACGTTGTTTTGACCCGCGAGCGACGGTCTTCGGCCGGGGCGGCAGGCGTGGGTTGAGTCTGTACGGCAACCTCTTCTACCACTGCCGGTTCTTGCACGGATGGGGCTGCAACCTCAGCTTCCACCGCTTCCAGCGCGCTCATTTCCGCTACACCCAGAGGCAGCGTATCTTCATCCGGTGTTTCGGCAGGTTCGTCGGCTACATGCAAAGTGATGATATGATCGTCCGAGACTTCGTCATCGTCGGGGTCGGCCATCAAGTTCTTGGTATCTTGGTCGTCCTCGTCAATTGCATCTTCAACGAAGATGGACACTTCAACCGGTTCTTCCGCGTTTTCAGCCGCAACTTCGTCGAATTCCGGCATCTTCTCTTCACGGATAAGCTCGTCTGTTTCTTCGTAAGAGTCAGACGTCATGTTTCCACCGGCCAGTGCGGCGCGCAGCGCGTTGAAGTCCGCGATAGGCTCCTGCTTTACCGTTTCAGGCACAGCGCTGTCTGCTGCATGAGCATTTTCAGCTACATCATCTTCTTTGGATTTGCCGGCACCTTCGAGAAGCCGGCTCAGAGGGCTTTTGTATTTGAACATGGTGTCGACACCTTCGAATTGTTGGCACGGACCTTTTGTGCCATGGGGCTGCTACCTAACCCTGCGTGGAACAACGCAGAGACACTCAATTGAAAACATGGAAACTGGTACTCTCTGCGGCGGGCCGGTTCCCGCCGGGCGGCAAACTGAACGCCGCCCTCAGTAAACACACACTGGCAGATCAAAAATGAACCGGTCAGATCACTCCTGCGCTAGCTGCATGGTCGCAGCTACTTCAGCACCGTTGCGCAACACGGTCAGCTTTGCCTCTGGCTGACTGTCGGAAACCAGCGCAGCCAGCATGCCATCAATGCTTTCGGACTCATCCAATGTCATGCCGGTCTGGCTTTCGCTCAACAGAACATCGCCTTTTCGCAGGCTACCCGTCGCCTCGGCCGGAACCGAGCTCACTTTTGTTTGCCACCCTTCACTTCCCGAGTTGCTGACTGTGAACGAGTAACCGTTCTCCAATCCTACCGAACGCAGCACAGGCAATGCCAGCAGGCCATTCTGCGCGCGGGTCTTTCCAAGCGGCCGGTAGCGGGCTGCAACCCGTGTAAAGCCATCTGGGTCGACGCTCAGCTTGTCCAGGACTTGCGCTGCGAAAGAGATGTCCTGACGAACCGGGTTGCCGTTCAGAGTAAAGATCACAACTCCGGTTTCCACCCATTCGCCGATAACGCTCATGTCCTGATTGGCGTCCACACCGGTAACCGCAATAGTTGCACCTGTTGCGGTGCGGCGGCGGGACGTCTGGAAGGGGATTTCAACATCCCAATGGTGAAAAGATACCTGTTGTTCGGCTGGAGTGCCGGAAGCAACGTCAGCATCTGGTTCGGCAACAGCCGCCGCAATCTCTTGTTCTGCAGGCTGCTCCTGAACACCGGCCGTCTCGGTAGATTCGGACGCTATTTCTGTGGCGGTTGGTTCCGCCGGTTCAACTTGCGCCTGCTCGACAGGCTCTTCTGGTTCAGGTTGTTGCTCTGAAGCGACCGCGACTTCGGGTTCAGGTGTTTCCGCCACGGGTTCTTCCACCGCGGGCGGTTCTGCTTCGGCAGTTTGTGTGGTTGCTTCAGGTAGCGTCGCCGTAACCTCAGCTTGTTCTTCACCTTTGTCGCCGGACATCACGAAGAAACCGCCTGCAGCCAACGCTGCCACAAGCACTGCTGCACCAGCGATCATCTTGCCGCTGCCACCGGATCCGCTCTGAACCACGGTATCAACTGCGACCGGTGTTTCCGCTTTTGCAGAAATCTTTGCCATCTCGGGTTCATTCTTTTTTTCGTTTTCGCGAACAATGTCCGAGTTCCCGGCGAGCAGAGCCGTCACAACCGCTTCGGCATTTTCGCTTTCGGCCTTGATCCGCGCCTTTTCTTCTTCCTTGTCCATGCGATCCATGCCGACAATCACAGAAACCGGGCGATAGGCGAATGTATCGAACATCACGCCAGGTCCGCGGAACATGCGCAGCCAATCCAAGGCTGTCTGCAAACGGTCCGTTGCGTGCACTTCCATTGCCTTGTCGATTGCTTCGAGGAATCCATCGGGGTATCCGTCAAAGCGGCCCGCCAAGGGTGCATAAGGGTCGTCCTGCCCGTTGTTGAACGCATTCAGGCGGCTTTGACCGTCGACCGGGCGTTCGCCACTGATCGCATGGTAAAGGGTTGCAGCCAAAACATAGAGGTCACTGCTGGGCCCTTGTTCGGCACCACGGACGTAAAACTCGTGCGGCGAATACCCGTCTTTTATGACGCGTAGGGTCAACAATGCGGCCGACTTGTTTGCGGCTTGCTCACGCGCGGCACCGAAATCGATCAGAACCGGGTTTCCGTTCTCGTCAATCAGGATGTTGTCGGGAGAAATGTCTCGGTGCAGCATCCCGCTTTGGTGGATGAACGACACCGCGGACAGCATCTTTTCCGTTACCTGCACTATAAAGTCAGGGCCGCCGACGTTTTCCGGATTTTCAACATAGTCCAGCAGGTCGCAACCGCGGATCAGATCCATCGCGATATAGGCGGTATCGTTGTCTTCGAACACTTGATGCACGTCGACAATATTCGGGTGCACCAGACGTGCATGATTGCGGGCTTCCTGAATAAACAGGTCGATAATGGCGCGCAGATCATCTTTGTAAGACGGGTCGTTCGGCTCAACCTGGTCCCCGTTGCGACGGCACAATGCACCGGGGAAGCATTCCTTGATCACGACATCGCGCTCAAGGCTGTCGCGCGCAAGATAGGTGATCCCAAATCCGCCATTGCTGAGATACCGGATAATCTCGTACTGACCGCGCAACAGCTTTGCGCCCGGTTGCAGTCCTTCAATCTTTGGTTCGTCGTGCGTTGCACCGACAGCCTGGTTGTGGCTCATTTCAATCCGCCCGTTCTACTCATTTTGCGGCTTTATTTAACAGGGCCGGCAGCCCACGAACTCACAACCAAAAAACAACCGCAGGACACTTAAGAACGGTTAGACGTTTCAAATTTGACTTTAATGGGGCCGCCTGATGGCTTCACTAAGGATCGTTTTTTTGAATATGGCATATATAGTATGTCTACTACATGCAAATACTACATATTGGCTAAAGGGGTGGGGAAAACGAAAACTGATGACCCCAAACAGGTCTGTTGGTCTACGAATTCGAAACAATAAAGGGCCGATTCTTCGGCCCTTCGAATCGCTTCAATCCTGCTGGAAAGTACTAGGTCCCGGTTTTGGATTGTGCTGCGGCAACAGTACTGCCAGCCCAGGCAAGGTTATCACCAAGCTGCACAAGTATGTTGATTGCGTCTTTCAAAGGCGCATCGCCGCTTTCAAACTGAAGCAACAATAACAAGTCAGTCGCTTTTTCAAACTCGGCCGGAATCCAGTCAGCATCCGGATCGATTTCGCCACCTTGGTCCAACCGTTCCGCGAAATCTTCGACGATTTCCTGGCAGCTTTGCAAAAAGGCCGCGGGTTCGATGGCAGCGGTGTCACGCAGATCTTCATAAATGCTGGCAATAGCTGCCAGCCAGTCTTCAAGAATCGGGTTGTTCAGTGGCGGAAGGGCAGACCCCAGCGTTGACTGCATTGACGCAGCATCGTTGACGGCCGGTTCCGGCTCTGGCCCTTTCAATGTTTCCAGGAATGGCAGAAACTCGTGCTTCAGATCCTTCCGGGCAGCGTCAAGGTCACTGCGCCGCCGGTCAGACGCCGCATCAAGGACCTTTTCCGCGAGTTCCTGGCCACCACAGTTTTCCCAAAGATCGAAATCAGGCTCCGGCTCTTGAGCCATGGCGCGCACCGCGACGGGCGTGCCAATTGGGACCACAGCGCGAAACAGTCCCTCTTTCTCTTTGTTCAATCGGGCCAGTACCCGATCCAGAGCGGCCTGCACCGGGGGCAGATCAGCATGTGTGACCGCCAGCAGGCTGTTGGCTCTTAGCTCGGGCGGCACCTGCGCCCACAAATGCCGTTCGGTTTCGCGCCATGCGCTTGTGCCATTGGTGCACCAGATGGCACAGTCGACGAATTTCAGCAGGTCCAGTGTCTGTTTATATGTATCATCCAATGCGCCAGAGCCGGGAAGATCGAACAGCGATATCTCTTTGAGAGCAGGTGTGTTCAATCCAACCGAAATAAAATCCGGCTCATCCGCAGCGGCCTTTTCCAGCGCGATGCCAGAGTATGTCTTGGGTTCCCTGTTCCACCAGCCGACAGTCGTCTCGGGCGTATCCGCGTAGGCAACGATGACAAGCGGCAGCTTCAGATGCTGCGGCCCGGTTGGAAGGATATCCGCCCCTGCCAGCATGTTCGCAAGGCTTGACTTGCCCGCTCCGAACTCCCCTGCGAAACCGATGTTGACCGCGTTGGACAGGCGCTCGGCGTGGGCGAGGGCCCGCGTGCGCATATCCTCCAATTTCGGGTCCGACGACAATTTTTCTGTCGCTGTCAGAAAGCGCTCCAGCTGCCGCACTTCCTGTTCGGTTCCGGGAAACTCAATCATTCCGCAGCCTCTGCCTGTCGTTCGTCCACGTTGTTTGTTCCAAAGACACTTTCCAACTCGTCGGTAATACGGCGCGCCCGCTCGAACGCAGCTTGTGCTTCCGCCTGAGCATTCAACTCACCCGCCCCGGAACGGTGCTCAAGATGGCCTGCCAAAAGAGCCAAGTAATGATCCAGAACGGTTTTCAACCGGTCCAGCAGGTTTTCGCGTGTTGTGTCGATCAGGTCATCGCCAATCAACTCGAATTCCTGCACTATCATGCGCTCGGCCCGCGTCACAACGCTGTTGCGCGATATCAGACGCGACAACCAGTTTACACGCAGCTCAACCGTAATGCCACGGGTTAGCGCAGTGGTGTCCGGGCGAAACCAACGTACCGCACTTGTGTTCATGCGATTGTCGACCGGCTCCTGCCACCCCGGCAGTGCCCGCAAAGCGGCGTTGCATTGCATATCGATCGCGTAAAGTTCGCTTAGCATGCGTTGGCGAACCACTTGCGAGGCGCCTTGCACCAGCTCGCGCATGTGTTCGCGCAGTGGTGAGAAATTCAACTCGGTCGCGCCACCTTTGGCAAGCAATGGGGATTGTCCTTCAGGCCCGCGCACCACAACAAAGACAGACTCGGACACCGTGTCATCCATGACTCCACGCAGGTTTGACAGAACGTCGTCCATGTCCCTGACAATGTCCTGCGTTTTGTCCGCAATCAGTTTGCGCAGATCGCCCAGCGTCTTGTCGCTGTCCTCAGCGCTGCGCGCACCCGCGCTGCCTTCATCTTGCAGGGCACGAAGATGTACCTGGGATCGCTCCAGTTCGCCACGCGCGAAGCTGTCGAGATGCTGCCACGCCATCCGCAACTGTTCGTTTATCGGCCCCTCCGTCAACGCCTGAGTGACATGGCGTCGTAAATCGGGCAAGCCTGACGCGATCATAGCAGCAAACCGCAAGACAGCCTCACGGCTGATGGGCCCCGGTCCTTGTTTGATCTCTGCCACACCGTTCAGGTATTGTTGCATCTGTTCCGGGTGCGCCCGCAACCACGCCAGAATATGATCGTGATTCA
Organism: Ruegeria sp. AF3; assembly: GCF_056536285.1. Lineage (NCBI taxonomy): Bacteria > Pseudomonadati > Pseudomonadota > Alphaproteobacteria > Rhodobacterales > Roseobacteraceae > Ruegeria > Ruegeria sp. AF3. The sequence continues at coordinate 105,543 of NZ_JBQFJM010000002.1, forward strand.
CACCGGTTTCATCGCCGGTCAGCGCATAATGCGCCCATTGTGCGCTGCCCATCAGGACATCGATATTCGAAGTACCCAAAGCTTTTTCCAGCCCGTCTACAACATCCAGACGCACCTTTGCCGCATCTTCGGCCCCGCCGCCCAATTCATCGACACGGTTGATGAAGACAACGATCTGTCCAAGTTCCAGTGCCTGCATCAGCCGGAACAGTTTCAGGTCCGCACGCGACAACGCCTGATGCGCTGACAGAACCACCACAAAGAAATCGGATTCTTTGAGATACTGGCGGGAAATCTCCTCACGGATCAGCAGGGGGTCATTTACTCCGGGCGTATCGGTGACGGTCAGAGGGAATGGGAAATGTCCGATGTCAAAATAGACCTCGGCCTTGCGCGTGATGTCGCTGTAAAGTCCGCGATCACTGCCGGGGTCAACTGTCCCATCTTCTGCGGGGTCGTCCCCAGCGCACACGTAACGCGCCAGATCATCGGATGTCAGTTGATCCAGATCGTGATGTTGACCCAAAAGCTGTTCATAACTGTCCCCCAGTCGCCGACGCGCCCGGGTCTTCATGGCTTCGACCTGCTCTTCGATCATCTCGCGCTTGTAGCTGTCCTCGTCATCCGGGAACATGTTGCGCAACTCTTCGCCTTCGGCGATCAGTGATTGCCACTGATAGTTGTCGAAGAAATGGAACTCGGCTCCTTCGGTTCGACCGTTCGGGTGCCCGAAATGCATGTCGGTGATCACGGTCGTCCAGGGGTTCACGTCCGACGGCAGGTATTCTGCCTGACCGGTGAAGCCGTTGATCAAGCGCGACTTTCCTGCTTTGATTTGTCCTACAAAGGCAACTGACGGTTTCAGTTTCCCCAGATCACCAATGATGCGCGATATGAACTGACGTGTTTCGTCATTGCTCGTCCCGTTCATGTCTTCTGCGATGCGAATAAGCTCGCGACGATGTGTTTCACTCATTACTCTTTACCCTGACTACAAAAAAACAACGCATTGAATTAGTCGAAAATTTGAATGCTTTAGGGGTAGTCATTCCTCAACCTCCCCCAAAGATGTCCACAGATTAATGACCGCACCAAGTTTGCGGGCATCGTGGATGGCCACAGCAATCTGTTCGTTATCGCTCAGAATTGCCATGCCCGCACCCTTACCACCCGATGGCCGTATGACGATCAGATGTGGGCCTTCGAATTCGTCCCGGGTGTCGTTGTTCCAACCAGCAAGATCCGAAACAAAACGTGCCAAAATCTCTTGATTGGGGTGCATTCCCTCGGAAGGTTTGCAGGCTCCTTCGAAAGCCAGCGCAGTGTTTTCCATACTGCCCACAAGGACACGACCTGTGGCAAAGCGTGCAGCCCCGTCAAAAAACTGTTGTGCCAAGGAGTTGCCCGACTCTGCTACCGGGGCAGGGCTGTTGTCTGAAGATTTTTCAACATCGGGAACGACAGACACGATGGGCTCAGAGGAAAGCTCAATTCCGGCGCAGGCATTCTCGATCTCACTCAAGGTGATACCAACATCATCAGCCTCCAGCGACGAGGCGGGTTTTCCAGACATCAGTTCCAGCGGGGCAGGGGCGGCTGAAATGTCAGAAACCAGTTGGGCCAGTTTGTCGACCAGCGCGGTACGTGATTCCGTTTCGAAATCTGGGATCTTCCCGGACGGTACTTGAAACACATCCGTGATCCGGGAGCTGTTCACTTCGATCTTCAGGCAGCTTCCGTTTGCCGCGGTCAGCTCCAGTCGCCGGGGTAATATTGTTCCGCGAATGAAACGCAGTACAGCCGCGCGACGGGCTGTTGCAGTTTCACCGGGGACAATCACCGTCGGAGACAGGCGCGCAACCGAAGACCGCCCGATATCTTCGAGCATGTCGAGAATGTCTGTGTCCATCATACCGTGACCCCCTCTGGTCCCGTTCAGACTGCGGCCGCAACCGGCTTGAGGCTGAGATGCGATTTCGTGAGTGCCAGTCCTACATTTGTGCTGTTGCGGCAGATATAGCAGACCACATGATCAGGATATTCCTGGGTCCGCAAAAAGATTTTCAATCGGTCTTTTGAAAACACCGCGATTTCCCCGAACCCGGCGTTTTCCTCATCAGTGTTTCCGGCCTCGTGCAAGAGCGCTTCAAATGCAGCGACACCACGCCCCTGAAACAGATTGGCCACTGCGATTGCCAAAGTGTCCAGCGATTCAGCGCAATCGGAATCAGAGACACTGCTGCCCAAAAGCATGCCGGTCTCCATGTCGATATACCCGGCTGCGATGCAGTCGGGTATTGTTTCAATCGCGGTGTTCAATGCATCCTGAATGGACATTTAACTCTTTATCGTCCTTTTTCTCAGCGCCTTGATTAAGGCATCCTTACAAAACATGCCACTCTGCACTGCTGTTTTCTTTTGACTTTGGAATGGCTTGCAGGGCGTGTTTGGAATGTTTCGCACTATATTCAACTGCGATCTGGTCAAATTCGGCAAGAAAGGCCTTGAATACGTTCTGAAGCCCGTCTGCGTCCTTTGGCAGCTCTTCGTTGTTTGTGATTTCCCGCCACATATCCGACGCGCTAAGGGGCGACTCGATTGCGGATTCCGGAAGATTAATGCGCGGTTCGTGACTGATATTGCGGGCTTCTTCCTCGACTGAGGCCACGACTTCTATTAAACCGTTTGTCTCAGGCTCAGGTTCGTAATCCTCGGCGTTGTTCTCTGGCTGAGCCGCCATCAGCGCCGCAATGGAGGATACCGAGACTTCGATACCCCGATCATCACGCGATTCAACTTCCGGCGTGAAAACTTCAATTTCATCCGCTTCGACCGAGGCTTCCCGCAACGTCGTGTTTAAGGAGGTCAGCACGTCATCAACGGACTTGTCGCCCGTTTCAGCATCTGGAGCTTCATCCAGCAGATCGTCCGCATCATCAGCATCGTCGAATTCACCGGACAGGTCGAACTCATCCACGTCTTCTTCCAGACCGGCGACATTCTTCAATTCAAGCGGATCGTTCGCAGTATCCTTGAAGAAAGCACGCAACTCGTCGCTGGTATCGGTTTCATCGAGCATCTGCTCGGGGTCTGATACCATTTCAGCCCGCAGCCGTTCAGCGTCTTCTGGGTTGATCCGAACCCGTTCGCCTTCGTCAAGGCGTCGCTCTACACGGGCTGGCCGGATGGGGAAACTTGTTACGACATTATGATCGTCGGCTCCAGGTCGCTGTTCGTTTTCCAAAGGATTGACCAGCCGCAGAGGAGTAGCTTCGGTGACGTCTGCCAGTGCCTCTCGGTCGTCTGGTTTGCGGGCAGGGCGCAGCGGTTGAACCCTGAATGCGCCGGACTGGCTTTTGTCGATCTGATACCGTGCCAGCTGATCGGCGCGATTGTCCATGATCTGTTCTGTGATTTCCAGAAAACTGTCGATCATCTTGCCGCCACCACTGCGCGACCACATTTCGGCGTCGCCCGTCTTGTCACGGGCATTGATCGCATCGCGGGCGGAAAACAGAATGGATCGGTTGAAGAGGTGTCCGGCTTCGCGATTGACGCGGCGCAGAACCTTTTGACGATCCTTAAGGTTTAGTGCGTCGGCCCGCGTCACCAACAGCAGCGAGTTGTGTTGCAAGCGGTCCGGCAGCGAAACCCATGTTGCGCGTTCGGTTTCGCGCCAGGCTTGGGTCGCGTGGGTGCACCAAATGACCCCGTTTGCCTGTCCGACTGCCCGCTGCCAGACATCTGTCGAGATCTTGGGGTCCGAAATTCCGGGGGTGTCAATCAGATCGACGGCTTCCAGAATATCTGCCTCAAGGAAGATGCGAACGAACTGCGCGTCGTTGACGCCAACAGTCTCAAGCTGATCCAGTTCGATGGGTTCGATGCTTCCGTCATGCCGCTTGATGTATGGTGTTTCACTGCCCCAGCTAAACCAGACCGGTGGTAACTGGGTCGCGGTAACCTGCGTCGGCAAGGTTTGCGTTCGCAGTAAAAAGTTCATCAGTGTGGACTTGCCAGCGCTGAATTCACCCATCAAAGCGAAAACCGGTTTGCGACGGGACCACTGCTCGATACGTTCCCATGCTTTCGGTGAAACAAAGCGTGTTTGTGAATCTTTTGCCATTTTTCTACTTATGCCGCTTCGTTGCTTAGGTCTTTCAGGATGTCACCCAGAATTTCGTCTCGCGATTTCTGAGGTTGCAGGCCCGCCATCGCTGCCGAGGCCTGGCCGGAGTTTTTGTCCGCTGATGATGAGATGCTCAGCAGCGTTTCCTTCTGTTCCCGCATGAAGTCCGCCAGAATAGCGCGTACGTTTTCCAACACTGCCGCTATCTGGTTTTCCTCGATATCCTTGGTGATCGAATTTGCCTCGGACGCGATCAGGCGTGTGTAATCGGCAGCGTATGCCTCAAAGCCTTTGCGCTTTTGCCACCAGCGTCGCCACCAGGTACTTTGCAAGTCCAGGGCAATCGTCCGGCCAATCCCCAATGGTGGTGGAACACGCGGCACGATAGGTGCTTCGATGCTGAACTCGCCCAGATGGTTGCCAAGAATTTTGTGATACAGCGCTTCGACATCTGCAGCCGCAGTTGAGTAGAGCGCCCCGGCATCCTTACGCATTGCGCGGGCAAAACTGAAATAGGCAGCTTTTTGCAGCGTCCTCAAGCCAGCCGGGTCGTATTGCCAGGTGCCTTGCTCGCCATTCATCTCAAGATGCGCGATCAGGGAATCTGTTGCGCGCTTCACAAAACTTGCCTCGGCCGAGTTCAGGCGCTCCAGTACTTTGTCGCGTAATGCGTTGGTCAGTTCGGCCGCTTTCTTTTCATATTCCGCAGAAACCTTCGCAATCGCATCTTCCGGCGAAACACCATCAAGATCACGCGCGACGCCTTCACCCTCTGACAGAGTCTTTGCCACGGCGGTGGCACGAATCTGGCTGGCAATGTTGCGGGCGCGATGGCGAACCCGGTCTATCAGTCGCGCTCCGGCACCTTCTGCAATACGCTCGTTTATCGCCAGCAGCAGGTCAGGCAATCCGGACAATGCCCAGATTTTGTCAAGCGAGGGTGCCTGATCACCGAATCCAGCAGCGAGATAAAAAGTATTGAGTGCTTCGTGGGATTCCTCGTTCAGAATCTCGGGGTTCCCGGTCAGCGCTGCCTCAGCCCACAAGGCACTGCCGAACACGACACTAGTCTTTGCGTCGATGTTGTTCTGTTTCAGAGTGTCCAGAATCCGGTCGCGGATTTCGGGGACCTGGTTAACCGGGTCTGACAACTCGTCAATCCGGTTCACAAACAAGACGATCTGACGGTTCTCAAATTGGGCGATGATCCGCATCAAGGCCATGTCCATGGTGGTCAGGGCTTGGCTTGCGGCAAGCACCACAACACAGACCTCGGACCCGCGCAGGCTGCGCAGGGTAATCTGTTCACGCACCATGAAGGTATCGTTGACACCCGGCGTATCACAGAGTTTCAGCGCAATCGGGTACTGAGGGATATCCATGTACAACTCGGCCGACTTGGTCACATCTGCAAACCGGCCGGTTTTTGGATTGATATCCGGGTCGTCCTCATCGCCCAGGCACACATATCTTTGGATCAGTTCTTCATCGAAGTGGTCGTATTGGTGGCTTTGGCCAAGTATCAGGTCAAAGTGCTTTCCAAGACGCTCTTCGGACTTTGCTTTCATCTCGCCAATCTGACGGCGAATGTCCTCCATCTCGTCATCTGCACCGGCACGGTTGGCCAACTCGCCCAACCGGCCACCCCCGACCATCAGGTTGTCCCATTCTTCCTGCTCAAAGAAGGTGAACTTGGCCTTGGTATCGCCCGGCGGGCGCGTGTTGATGTTCAGGGTTGTGACGACCGACGTCCACGGGTTCACATCCGACGGAAGCAAAGATGGGCGCCCTGCGAGAATGTTTACAATCGATGATTTGCCCGCTTTTACCTGACCGACCATGGTGATGCTGGCGGTGAAGTTTTCCATCCGGGTCTTGAGTGTTGCCAGACGTGCCGAGGAGCGCGCATCAGCCACCTCAGTCAATTGATCAATCTGCGCCGTCAGTGATGACATTGCCGAAGTCATCGGCGCCAGAGCTTCGTTGCCTACAGACAACAGGTGATCATTGCGCGCCATGCTTAACCTCCGGTTCCCGTAGCAGCGATGCGGGGTTCAAGCGAAGGACGGCCCGTTGGAATTCCTGTCAGGGTGTCGATACGTGCGATCAGGTCCAAAGCGTTGCCCAAAATGTCAGCCTCGGCGCGCGGGCTGATGGTTTCGTAAGCCTTGGCATCAGCCAGCACCTCGATCGAGCTGAAGCGATCGCCGTTTTCAAGGCACGCAACGCGGCGTCCGGTCGGGAAACCCTCGGATTTGACCGCGGGCAATGGCATACGCGCATTGGCCAGCAGGTAGTGGTCTCCGGAATGGGTTCGGAGCGAAATCCCAAAGCCCGTGTTCGGATGGTCCCGGTTCAGGATCTTGAGTTCGCCAAGAAAGCTTTCACGAGCAAAGAAGACAGCCTCTTGCTCGGCAGTAGCGGAGGAATTCAGATCGGTCACAGCAGTAAACCTTGTACTGGAGTTGAGCAGGAAACTCGTACCGGCGCCAAAGTGGCAAAAAAGACTCATTAACTCCTGCTAAACAACAAGACCCTTCAAGGCGGTCTTATTTTGACGTGAATAAGATTTTTTAGCGTTTGAAATGTGGCAGCTTTGTGGTGGAGCGCTCTTGAGAATGCCTCAACCTGCGCGGGAATGCCTATGACGCAAGCGCCACTCGGCACCTACAGTGTGAAACCGAGCGGGGACCGGCGGAACACTATTGCTTGCACTTGACGGTACAGGTCATTCGATAATCTGTGTGGCCGTGAAGGGCACCACAGCTGAGTAAGCCATTCTTGTTATTTCAGAAACCTGAAGTCTCTCTCTGAGTTGGAAAGGGTCGCAGATGCGTTTCTTGGGATGTTGGGGTGGGTAATCCCGCGCTTCGTCCCAAGGATTTAACTATGAGCATGTGAGGGCAGTGAAGGATGATTTCTATATTCGCTATTGGTGATCTGGCAACAGGCTGTCAGCTTGTCTTTTTGGCCTTTGGTCAACGTAAACGAGATATTTCGCAGGCTAACTTGGCCGAAATCTAAACTTCTGCAGGAATGAACAGCTCTTCCAAAATTGCGTGGTCTTTGTCCCTCAGGATATCGGGTTTCACGGCCACTGATGTTCCCATCAGTTTTCCACTGACAAGTCTCTTAGGGCTATACATTTTCATGAGGTACCGTGGTTGCTCAATATCTCATCAGAGGATCTACAAACTTGGCGATACGTGTATTTTACCTCTCGCGCTCGGAAGCAAGCTTTGTTATTGACCGCTTCATTCCAGCGCTGCGGCGCTGAGTTGCGGGTGTGGCGAAATTGGTAGACGCACCAGATTTAGGTTCTGGCGCCGCAAGGCGTGGGGGTTCAAGTCCCTCCACCCGCACCATTTTGATCAACTAAAGTTTTGAAAATATAAGTATTTATAAATTCTATTAGGCTTTAGCCCCCAGTTGGCCCCCATGTTCAATCGCTGCTGGATTCCCTGCCTTCGATCCAATCGCGCACCTCTGGCGCCCTCAAAGGTGTGCATCTTTTCCACTGGTGAATCGGGCTTTCCTTATCGGTCAATATGTCCAGAAGAGGTTAAGAATATCGCAGAGATCAAGACTGGAAGATACGAGTTGCTGCTGCCGTATGTTATGGATGTAGATTGCGACAGAGCCAAGTACATCCGGCAGACGAAGCGTTGCGGATATTGTTGCGGTCGATCTGCTAAAAAAGGCGCCCTCGGGCGCCTTGTTTTACTGGTCGGAGTGAGAGGATTCGAACATCCGGCCCCTGCCTCCCGAAGACCGGTGCAGAGGGCCAAGCCATTGATTTTTGGTCAAAGGAGCCCTGTTTTTCAAGCTGCTTTGCCAAGCAAACCAACTAAGACACGGTTCGACAGGTTCATTGAACCTGGGAGCACTGTCTACATGCGCGTTAATCCTGCAGTTCCCGTAACAGCCGCTGCGTTTTCGGCATGCGATCCAGGCTGGCCTCAATCCTAGAACGCCACTTGGGCCCACGAGAGAGTGCATCTTCGTAGGCGTCATTCAATTCATCCGGCCGATCCTGAGAAAGCACCTCTATTAGAAACGCGGCCTGTCGTCTGTCCTTTTCTGCTTTGAGGGCATTTTCACCGGGACGGCGACGGTCCGCGACGATCAACTTGTGGATGGCATAGCGTTCTGGCTGCGGGATCTGCACCAAAACGCCACTCCGGTAGGTTACAGCAGCGTTGATTGGCTCCGCGATGAGGTAGTTCAGGTGGTGCAGCCCTTGCGCATCCACTCCCAAAGCGGGCAGTTCGCGCACATCCTCATCCTCACCAAATGATGGAGTGAGGAATTCAATCAGCGTGTTGCCTCGTGTCTGTTTCCAACGCCAGGTGCGTCCGGCCGTGAGAGTGGGCTGCGCCATGAAGTCGAAATCACGGAACACATCTTCCAGCGGTGGTGATGCAGTGTCCTCCAGCACCAGCGACAACCTAGAAAAGCTGGCGATGTCGATGTCATCCGTGTGAGCGGTCATATCCATGTCGAAACGCACACCCAATTCACCTTCGTAGAGGCGGAAGGCGTGGGTCCCCACTATGGTGCCGCCTAGACGAAATACGCCGGACGTTGCCATCGCAGAGAGCAGGCTGCCCGTGGCAGCGTCCAGACCCAGGAAACCTTCTGCTCTTAGGAGCCGCACGAGGCGCGCCCGGTTGCGGCGGCGGTCTTCCTGTTGGGCTTTCAAAGTTTTGTGCTGTTCCAGCCTGCCGCGCAGTTCCTCACAATCCTCTCCCAAGTAGTGCTTTTTGACATCGGAACCGACCCGGTAGGTGTCATACCAGTAGGTCCTGTCGTTGCGTTCGACTCGTGTGGGGGTGCCCCGGATGTCCGAAACAGAATCGTCCCGCAGTGAACGCAGGAGATCGTGATAAGCGGCATGTGCTATGGATGAATGGCGCGTGAACATCTTGGCTCCCACTGTGCTCAACGGATTTTAATTTTGTTGAACATGGCGTATGTTCAACAAAAAGTAAAGATGTTGAACACAACGCTTTTAGCCCTGTAACTCGTGAATACACACAGATGGGCATATATTTCTCGCGATGTCGCAGAGATGCGCGTGATGAGTCAGGTAGATCACCTGGCCGCTTTTGCTCATCTCAGCTAGCAGGCCGAAGGCCTCGGCGGTGCGGTCGTCGTCGAAGCTTTCCATGATGTCATCGGCAATGAACGGCACTGGGCCGTTGTTGCGAGCAAACTCGTGGTAGCCTGCGATGCGTAGCGCAAGGTAGAGCTGAGCCCGGGTGCCGTCTGAGAGCTGGTCAGCCTGTTTCGAGCCACCCCCAGCGGCCAGCGCCACCAATACTTCGCGGGAACCATCCGGCTGTGCGGCAAGGCCAGAATATCGGTCTCGCGACATGATGCGGAAGGCTTCTGATGCGCGTTCGAGCATACCGCTGCGGTGAGTGTCACGATAGCTCCTGAGAGCAGCATCGACTGCCAAGAGCCCCAAACGCTGCCGTAGGTGGCGCCGGGCGCCGTCCCCAATCTCAAGCAACAATGTCTGGCGTTGTTCTTCCAGACGGGCAACTGCGTCATCGCCACCGACCGCTTCGACGGCGTCTTCCGCCTTGCGGAAGTCGTCCTGTGCTTCTTCCTGTGCTGTGCGCAGGGTTTTCAATTCGGTCCGCAGGCTGTCAGCGCGTGCGGTGAGTGCATCGGCATCTAGTTCACGCAGTTGCGCACGTGCTTCTTCGACTGTATCGCATCGCATCCCTGCACAGAGGTCTTCGGTCAGTTCGCGCTGAGTTTCACGCAGTTTCGACAGTTCCCCTGCTCGCGTGAGCGCATCGCGCGCTTCGGCCCAATCTTCGACTCCAAAGTGACGGGAAAATTCGACGGTCCGATTACGATGAATCTCGGCTTCCTCTTCCAACTCCGAGAGGGCTTGTGTGGCCGTTGTCAAACGATCTGTGAGGTTGGCTCGCTGATCTTCGCGGCTCTCCGCTGCGCGCTGTCGCCGGGTGATGTCACGCCACAGATCAGTCGCTGGCAGATCGGTAGGCATTTCGAGGCGAACCGCCAAATCGCAAGCCTCTTGTTCAAACCTTTCGCGGTTGGATTGCATGGTTGTTATCCGGTGGGTCAGTTCACCGATGCGGCCCTGATGTTCACGCAGCCGTTCGAGCTCTTCGAGGATCGCACGCATCTCGTCGACAGCGGGCGGCGCGTCGGCCATCCAAGTGTCGGCACAGGCGGCTTCCCACTTTACCTGCCATTCGGCGCGCGCGTCGTCTGCCTCTAGTTTGTTGCGCTCACGTCTGGTCAGGTTCTGGCGGGCCTCGGCCTCGGTCTCGCTCAAAGCCTCAACCTTAGACACCTGGTCCAAGAGAGATTGGGCGGTTTCAAGAGCTAGGGCCAGGCTCGTATCTTTGGGTATTTCGCGGCCCGCCTGTGCAAAAGCGTTCGAAACATCCAAACGCGCCTGGGCGACGACCTGCACGCGCCTGGCAAGATCGCGCGCCTTGTCATCGTGCTTGACCAGGGCATCCTGTGCTATGTCGAGCTTGTCGAGCCAAGCGCGGAAAGTTGGCAGGTCGATGTCGGTAGGGAGAGCGGGGGAGACGTTGGCAGCGATTCCGGCAAGCCGTTTCGCCAGGTTTTTGCGCCGTTCTCTGGCCTCGGCCGATTTCACTTTTGCAGCGTCGACTTGTTGTTGGGCTTCGACCAACGCACGCTCGGCCTCGGCTGTCTTTTCGGCATGGGCGCGCTGATCCGCAAGGGTGGCAGTCACTTGGTCGTCGAGGCGCATCGCAACTTCAAAGCGCTCTGCCGTTTCATCCGTCAGATTCGCACGGTGGTGCGACCATTCGAATTCCCGACGTGTTCGCACTTGAGCTGCCTCTTCCAGAGTAACCACGGCAGTTGTTCCGATTGCATCGCGTCGAGCGAGAGCTTGGGTCACAGACTGTTCTAGTTGCTCCAGCCAATCATCCGCCCGGTCGACCGCCCTATCAGCCTCGGCGATTTCCGCGTCCAGTTGCTCAAGAGTGGCGCCGTCTGGCGGAGTCAAACTCGCCAGTTCATCGTTGTTTCCCGTCCAGGGTGAAAGCGCAGACAGGGCCGAATTCAAACGTGCTTCCGTCTCTTCAAGCTCGGTGCTTACACGATCGTGTGCGCCTACAGGATCGTCGCGGCGAAGGTTTTGCACCAACCCGGCCAGCCCACCCAAATCTGACACGCTGCCTCCAGCCTCACGTAAACGCCGTTCAGCGCGCTCGAGGTCATCTTTAGCACGCTGCAATTCTCCAGTCGCGGAATCGCTCGCGGTTTCCACACCAGAACATTTTTCGATCAGCGCGCGCAGGCGCCCCAGGGTTCTTGCCTCGGGCAACAGCGTGGTCGGATCCGCTCCAACTTGCCCAAGTCGAGACAGGCAATCATTGACTGCTCCGGCCTTAGCTTCGAGCTCTCCGCGCCGTTTGGGTAAGTCCTCCACGGCGGTGTCATGGGCCGATTTCAACTGTTCCGCCGCCTCGATGTCCTCGCGCGCATTCAGAACCGGCCCGTCGGATGGGAGATCCTTTAATTCGGCTATCAACCTTGCCACAGTCTTTTTCGCGGCCTCAAGTTGGGTGGCAAGGGCGGTCTCCCTGCGGTCAAGTTCGGGAAGCTCGGCAAGCCATCCCTCTGGAGGTTCTGGTAGTGAACCGTAACTGGCGATCTCCGCCTCCAGACGGTCCAGCCGCGGCAAAAGCGGTAGTGCTGCGATGTGGCGGTCGGTCTCGATTACATCGGTCTGTGCAGCTTCTGCCGCCTCGCGCGCCTTTTGCCAGGCATCTTTGGTCCGATCGCATTCAGTCGATAGGCGAGCATACTCGGAAGCAGCAGTGTCCAATTCCTTAATCTGCCTTCCCAAGTCGTCGTAGGCGGCACAAAGATCGCGTAACGCACCCTTGCGTCCGGTTCTGTTCAGGAACCCCTCCGACTCTGCATTCAATTCGTCCAACTGCGCCGCCAAATCGGTCATCCCGGCGCTTGCCTGAAACAGCAACTCACCGAGATCCCCCTTGCTGGCGAGGATGCTTTCGCCTCCTTCGTCCAGGGTTTGCCGATTCAGCGAGAACATCGCTGCATAGGATGTGCGGTCGAGTCCTCGCAGACCGCCATGCAACAATGCTTCACCTAGCGGTTTACCGCTGGCGTCAAGCAAAGAATTGTCACGTTTCTTTACCCGAAGCAGTTCATGCGTCTGCCCGTTGATGTCTAGCACGACCCCCAACTGCATTGACGGGTAAGGGTGAAGAAAGTCCATGCTGCTTCGAACAGAGATCTGGAACAGCATGTCCAGCCAGCCTTCAAGCAGGGTGGATTTTCCGGCCTCGTTTGCACCGTAGATCACGTGCAGGTCGGGGCTTCCGGGTGTTGGAACGGGAAACGACAGGCTCAGATCAGTGAACTTGCCAAAACGTGTGAGGTCGAGCCGGTTCAACCGCATTGTTCAGCCACCGGTCTCTTCGAGGCGCGCAAGCACTTCCATTGCACCTTGCTGCATCGCATCGACAATAGTTGCGGCCGTTTCTTCCTCGCTATCACCCAGGAGCCCTCGCAACTCGCGCGGAAGATATTTTAGAAGTCGTTCCACGTCTTCCAAAACAGCCGGATCATTCGGGGGAAGACTTCGCTGAGCGATGATCTGAGCTAATTCCTCTACCGCGCCTCCAGTGGACGCATTGCTTGCGGCGGACAACGCAAGCTCGATCTTGTCGATCCAAAGTGACCCGATCGGCTCGGTGACATTCTGTGCTTCCGCGAGTAGAAGGTCGAGGTCACGTCCCGCTCGCCAGGCCAGTGGTGTCGTTCCAGTCAGCACAGGCCGGACAATCAGATGTTCGGCAGCATGTTCCCGCCGTGCCGAGCGCAAAGCATGCTTCAGTGCCTCGGTAAGGTCAGGCCAGTCAGACAATTGGTGGCAGTCCACCTCGAGCCGTTCGAACTGGGCCACCGCGATGTGACGCTCCTCCAGCTCGACCGAACCGTCATCGGCGACAGAAACTAGCGTCACCGACTTGTTGCCTGCCTCGCCGATGTCGCGCCCCTGAGGAATTCCTGGCATGACGACAGTTGTTGTGCCGGCGTCAACAGATCTTTGGTGGATGTGTCCCAGCGCCCAATAGTCGAACGCGGTAGCTTTTAGGTCGGCCAGCGTGCAAGGTGCGTATGGATCATGTCCCTGAGCCCCGCCGAGGGACGTATGCAACATTCCGATATTGAAAGCCCCCATCACCGGCGCCCCAAAACGGTCCAACAGAGTTTTTGGTGCATGGGGGTCACGAAATGAAACCCCGTGAACAGCAATTGAATGATCGTTCCAGTAAGTCTCGACGACCTGGGCTTTGCCTGGGAAAACCGTCACGTTTTCCGGCAGGGCCAGCTCACGCGTGATCTTAGATGCCGCATCGTGGTTGCCGCGGATAATGAAAACCGGAATGCCCGCTGCGTCTAAGCGCTCCATCTCTAGAGCGAGGAACCGAGCAGTTTTCATTGATGTTTGACTGCCGTCATACAGGTCGCCGGCAATCAGCAGCGCCTGGACATCTTCAGACTCGCACAGATCGACCATCCGCCTGAATGTGGTTCGTGTCGCGTTCCCGACTACTTCGGCCAGTGCTTCGTCGCGCATGGCTAGAGACTTTAGCGGTGAGTCCAGATGAATATCTGCAGTGTGAACGAACCGGAAGGCCAACATATTTCCCCAATAAACACTAAACCTATGAGAGAAATTGAAACCACGACGTCGTGACCGTCAAGGCGGAAGTATTGAGCTCGCTTTCTGTTAACGAGAATACGGGAACACAAACGACGTATCGTTTCCCTCGGAATCCCCAATCATCCCTTCGCTATATCGAAAACATGCAGTGAGTGCTGCGTCAATTCTGAGAGGATAGCGATGACAAAGAAACCGCACTTAGACACCCGGATGGCGATGTATGTCGAACGGAGGGTGCTCGAGCTGAAACCTACCAAGAGCCAGGCTGAGATAGCCGCGCAGGCTGGATACACCAACGCCAACATGATCACGATGATCAAGCAGGGGAGCTCCAAGGTGGCCTTGGATCGCGTTCCGGCCCTGGCGCACGCTCTGGAAGCAGATCCGGCCTTCATGATGCGGCTCGCCCTGGAGCAGGCAATTGGCCGGACGGCAGCCGAGGCAGTCGTGGAGGTATTCGGGGAGCCCGTCACAGCGAATGAAGTCGGCTGGTTGCAAGTGATCCGCGAGGCTTCCAACAACACCGATCCCAGGCTGACGAGCAGGTCACAGGCTGCGATCAACGCGATCTTTGGGAGATAGAAACCATGCGTGACAAGAATGACGATCTGACACCCAACGAACGCGCCTGGCTGCGCTTTCTGCGCGATGTTAGCAATGACAGCGATCCCGGCATTACCCTGCGCCGGGTGCAGCTATTGCGGCGCCTATGCGTGCCTCGGAGAGCTTGATGAAAACGCATAGCATGACAGCGGTAAGGAATGGTTGAAGTGCTGAGCTTCGTCGGATCCCTCTAGAAACATGAAAATTGTTAGTGATGTTCTAGTTGACGGTCACGAAAACGAGTTCCGGCAAAACCACCTCCCATGCATCGCGGCGGAGCGTATGGTGGAAGGCTTCACCTGAGTCCTCTTTGCTCCATTTAAGGATGGCGGCGATTTCACCCCTCTCAAACCGGGTATTTGGCGGCGGTGCGAAGGATCTGGACATGCGGCTTAGCACTTGCCCCTTTTCGTTGTGCAGCAGCCAACGGTCGCCGTCCTTTTCCAATACTACTGCATCGCCAACACGTGCCTCATTGATCGCGGTTAGTGAGGAGTGGGCCGGATGCAGGCGTCCAGCAAAGGAAAGATCAACCATCCGTGCCTCAGCTGCTTGAAAAAAACGGCGGGGACCTGGCAACGCCTTCATGTCGGGTGTCACGCGACGGGTCAGAACCGAAGGTGCTTCTGTTGGTAGGTATTCGTGGTTGTCGTTGCTCATCACGGCCAAGCTGCGGCGAGCACGCGTCATGGCGACGTAGAAAAGTCGGCGGGGGGCGTCCTGATCTTCTGCTTTAGAGGGACGCTCCCATCCACCATCTAGGATGATCACATCGTCAAACTCCAACCCCTTCGCACGGTGAGCCGTGAGTAGCTTCAGACCTCGCTGTTCGTTCCAGCTATCTCGCGCCCATTCTGCGAACCATTCGACTATGTCTGGGACAGGCAAGCTTCGCGAGCCGACTTCGCGTGCCAGAAGGCCTAGTCCTTCTCCAATTCGGTTGGTCCACAGCGAGGGAGGAATTGTGTTCAGCACTTCGGTCAATTGTTCGAGCGAATAAAGTTCTGTGGGGGTCTCGCGTAGGGCTTTGACAAATGCCTGTATCTCGCGCATCCGCCAGAGGCTAGGCATGTTTTCGTTGGCCATTTCGACAGGTATGCCGAGGTTTTCGGCAAAGTCGCGCACTGGTATCAACTTGCGCCAATCGCGTGATATAATCGCGGCGCGTGACCACGTCCAATCGGGGTCGAGACGAGAGAGGCGGATCAACTCGTCTAGCGCAGCTTTAGCCTGCTCGTCGTTCCCAGCAGGGCACTCAAGGATCTGCACACGGCCCTTAGCGACTGGATCCAATTTGGCCAGAGATCCACCGGCGTCAGCCTTTGTCCGGGCCTGATCCACGGCAATATCATGGCCAAGTTTCATGCGAGCGGCTGCCCCTGCGATCACCGCATTGGCAGTGGCGATGATGTGGCCGGTGGAGCGGTAGTTCTCGGTCAGAAATGTAGGTTTTGCGGCGTAGTCCTGTTCGAACTGTCGGATGTAACGGATAGAGGCGCCAGAGAACGCATAAATGTTCTGATCGTCATCACCCACTGCAAAGAGACTGAGCCGCAGGTCTGGATCGTCCAGTGTGCGTCCCGCAACGGCGGCGATCAGCGCATATTCGTCGGGTCCGATATCCTGATACTCGTCGACCAAGATCCAGCGATAGCCTTGTATCAGCGTCTCGCGCAGTGCTTCGGCCTCTTGTTTGCCCAGGCCATCGCCGCGCAGCAAGGCGCTGGCCTGTTGCAACAGGCCTTTGAAATCGGGATTTTCATTCGCTTGCTTGCCAGTGAAACTGGCGCCGACCAGTCGCATCGCTAACGAATGCACAGTCGAGACGGTGACGAATGCCGCATCATCCCCGACCAAGCGGCGCAAGCGTTCACGGATTTCAGCGGCGGCATGGCGGTTGTAGGCCAGAACGAGGATGCCGCGCGGATCCTCGCGCTTGATCCGAAGAAGATAGGCAATGCGGTGGACCAGAACGCGCGTCTTGCCCGAACCTGGACCTGCCAAGACCAGCACGTTGGTTTGCTCGCGGTCGTCGCGCACGATCTGCTGCTGCACCGGGTTGCCCAGATCGTCGACAATGGCTTTGTAGGTGGCACCAGTGGCCTGACGGCGGAACTCGGTCCCGCGTCCAGGCATCCATCGGCGCATGAAGGCGTCCTGTTCCAGCACGAAATAGTCATCTGCCAGACGCTGCGCCGTCCCGATGTTTTCCAGCCCCTTTTCCGCATAGGCAGCCATCACATGGGTCTGGATGGTCTGCTCGGTGTAGTGCTCCTCAAGTGGGGCGAAATGCTGGACGGTGAAACCACCCCCCTTGGGGCTTAGATGCATCGTCATGGCAGGGCGGAAGACAGAGAGTCCGCGACCCAGCGTGAGCACCTGCTGTTCGTGCTGCCACAGAAGTGCCCGGTCCATTAGGCGGTTCGGGTCTTTCACGGCGCTGCGCAACAAGGTGTCGCCTGTGATGGCCGACAGCATCGCACCAAGCGTGGTTTCAACTTGAATGTCTTTGCCGCGTGTGCCTTTGGGAACAAGCGACAGAAGATGCGACAGCAGGCGCTGCGCGCCCTGACGGCGCAACTCCGCAGTTTGTGCGATCACGTTCCACGACCGCTGAAGCCGCACAAGGATGCTTCCACGTGCCGATTTGCGTAAGGACAAGTTGCCCCGACCCCCCTCCATGTCACGCCCATCCTGTGCCATGCCACGCACCAGAGCCTCGACAAGATCGGGACGCACCTCGCCATGACCGCGGTGTCGCAATTCCTGGCAGGCGGCGGACAGGTTGAGGGGTATCGGTTCGGTCTGATCGGCGTCGGGGGCCATTTCGCGCATCAGGGCGATCAGGTCTTCTTCAAGCCGCGCGGCCTGTTCCAGCCGCGCCTGTGAGGCATCGGCCACGCCAGAATGCACGAAGATGGTGATGTTGGTGTCGTCGCTGGCAAGCCCGAGCGCCTCCAGATCGGTCAGCGCTTTGCGCAACGCAGCGGTGGAGAGCCCGCTTGCGCCGGCCAAACTGTCGGTGGAAACGCCTTCACCGACGGGCGCGTTTACGATATGGCGAAGGATTGCCAGAAACTGTTTGCGCCGTGCGCCGGAGATGTCAGCCTTTCCAAGTATCGCGGCTGCCGTCTCCAGGTCGCGCACAAGGAGCGAGGCAGGATAGACCTGAACATTGTTCTCTTCGCGCCGTAGCAGGCTAGCCTCCTCGAGCCAGGCGATGGCAGTCTTGACGCGTGTGTCGTCGGTGGTGCTTTCGCGCTGAAACTCACGATCTTTTTCTTCGCGCACGATTTCACCCGGCGTGGCGACGATTCTGCCTTCGTCTCGCGTGCGCACATCGAGCCGGCGGAGTGCCTTGAGGATCGCGCCGATCTCATGCCGCGCAAGGCGAGAGCGGGCGGAAAGGCTGAACTGTTTCTCGACATCTTCGTTGTTGAACAAGAGCACGCAGTTGGCGGGATCGCGATCGCGTCCGGCCCGGCCTGCCTCCTGCATGTAGTTTTCCAAGGACCCTGGCACATCTCCGTGCACCACCAAGCGGATGTCGGGCTTGTCGATGCCCATGCCAAAGGCATTCGTGGCCGCGATCACGCGCAACTCGCCGAGGCGAAACTGTTCCTGGATCTCGCGCTTTTCTTCGGGAGGGAGACCAGCGTGGAACCGTTCGGCGCTGACACCCTGTTGTTTCAGGAACTCGGCCACGCGTTCCGTCGCGCTGCGGGTCGCGCAGTAGACCACGGCGCCCGAGACCCCAGATGCCGGCAAGCCCTCTTCGATCGCATCCAGTATGTCTGCCAATTTGGTCGAACGCTGCGTTTCGCGCACCGAAAAAGAGAGGTTCGTCCGCGAGGCGCCCCCGTCAAGCAGGGTAAGGTCCAGATCCAGCCGTGTTTTGAAGTGCTCCCGTATATCGCGCACCACCTCGGGTTTGGCAGTGGCGGTCAGGCAGAGGATCGGAGCCGGGGCTTCGTCAGAGCTTTCTTTGATGAACCGGCTGACGTAACGATAGTCGGGTCGGAAATCATGCCCCCATTTCGAAATGCAATGTGCCTCGTCCAGCACCCAAAGCCCGATCTCGCGTTGAGCAAGAACGCTGCGAACCGAGGTGCTGCGAAGCTGTTCTGGCGAAATCAACAGGATCGCGGCATCACCCAGTCGCACCTTGTCCAGCGCGTCGTGCCGTTCGGGCAAGGACAGAAGCCCATTGATCGTGACGGCCGAGGATATGCCGACTCTCGCAAGCCCCTGCACCTGATCTGCCATGAGCGCGACAAGGGGCGAGATAACGATGGTCAGCGCACCGGTTTTGTCGAACCGCGACAGGGCAGGAATTTGATAACAGACGGACTTGCCGGTGCCGGTGGGCAGGATCCCCAGAACGCTTTTGCCTGCCATCGCGTCGGCGACGATGCGTTCCTGAAGTGGCTGGCCGAATTCGTCCATGGGTTCGGGGCGGAAGGAAGGAAACCCAAACCAGCGGTCCAGGGCGCGTTTGGGATCGTTGTTCTCGACACACCATTGGCATGAGGCATCGTCGCAGGCGGTCTCTCGAAGGTGACGCACGATCAGCGAAGCCTCGCGGAACTGCATGCGGACCCAGGGCGGCATGACACTGTCGCCACCCGCTACGGAAATCCACGAAAGAGCATAGGCCATGGGCCACGCCAGGTTGGGGTTTTCCAACCGTTCGAGGGTTTGTTTCAGACGATGCACACACACCTGCCCTTCCAGGAGGCGACGGATTGCAGCAAAGGCGTCACGTTCATCGGGCTTGCGAGTGCCGCGCACATGGTCGAACAATGCATCAAACCCTCCACTGCGAGGCAGGCGGGTCGAGAGGAAATGATAGGCGGTCAGCGCGTCAGGTGCGGCTGTCTTGAGCTTTCCAAACGCCTCAATCTGGTCTTGCAGCACCTTGAACACCAGACGTGCGTCTTCTTCGGGGTCGTTGACATGGCCCGATTGCAGCCGCCCGTCGTAATAGTGCTTGACGAGGTGGTGATAGGGGTTGCGCGGGAAGGCCAAGGGGTTGAGCCAGAGCGTGTCGATTGGCGCTTCAGCCAAAGCTGCGAAGTTGGGCGCGGCAGCGGCGAGATGAGGCAGGTCATGGTGCAGTATGTTGTGACCAAGGACATGGTCGAACCCGTCGCAATAGGCTCCGAGCTGCGATAGCGTTGTGGTTGAGGCGTTCTTTTCGACCAAGGCTGGCCGGGAGTCCTCAAGCGTTGTGGCGGCGAACGCGAATATTCTGGCGGAGGTAGGATCAACCTCCAGATCAATCGAAACGCAGCGCGCAAGAAAACGCGAAGTGTTCTGCTGACCGTTCATTGGCATTGCCCGTGTGTTCTCTTTTTCCTTTTTGTCCTTGATGGTTACTGGATTAATGGCCGGAAAGGAATGTTTTTCAGGTTGGTTAGCTCGACGTCGATTTGGCGTAACCACAATCCTTGGACGCGTTTTGTTCGATCCATGACCTATGAGGATAGGAGCATTGCTGAGGCAACTGGCGTGCAGGCGATGGTCCGCGCTGGCAGCAACTATATAAGGGCAACTATATAAGGGAATGTGTTTACTTGGCTAAAGATGGCCAAAGGCGACACGCTGATGTTGACGGCAAAGCCACTATGGCAGCATCAATGCTGTTCGAGAGACGGACAGGGTTTCGATGAACATGCGTAGGCGAGGAATGGCTGAGCCTACGTGCCTCGCCGAATCCCTGCTCGACGTTTACATCGGGTTGACAGACCTTTACATGAGTAAAAAAGTCGGAAACCTTTGAGGCTCGAAAATGGGTGATTTTGCCTCGATTTGGGACTTCGACGTTTACCCTATGTTTACATAAAGTTGACAGATCTGGCTCCAAAACCACGTTTTTCCAGAAAAATGTAAACGTCTGAGACGCGCGAAACCAAGAAATCAAGGGCTTGGCGCATCAGCGTATCGACGCCGGGGCTGTTGATTTCCGCTGAGAAGTGAGCCGGTAAGCCAGATAATTTTCACTGAGAATTGACCCATGTGAGCACATTGCCCCGACGTTTTCGTTTGGGGAGATTTGGAGTGATCGACATGGGATTTTTGAGTGTCATACGACGCTGGGCATTGCGTGACAAAATGCCAATTCGCGAGATTTCACGGCGCACGGGGCTGTCTCGCAACACCATCAAAAAGTATCTACGCGAAGGCGCTGTAGAACCGAAGTTCAAGACACCGCCGCGTTCTAGCAAATTGGATCCGTATGCGGATCGGTTGTCTGCCTGGCTGCTCGCCCAGACACGCAAGCCCCGCAAGGAGCGGCGCACGGTGAAGCAGATGCATGCTGATCTGGTGAAGCTGGGTTATGAAGGATCCTATGGCCGTGTTGCCGCATTCGCGCGGACGTGGCGGTCAGATCGGCACCGTGCGGAACAGACGACGGGACGCGGAACTTACGTGCCGCTGGTATTCCAGCCGGGTGAAGCGTTCCAGTTCGACTGGAGCGAAGACTGGGCCAATATCGGTGGAGATCGGGTCAAGCTTCAGGTCGCCCATATCAAACTCTCACACAGCCGGGCTTTCCTCGTGCGAGCCTATCCGTTGCAAGCGCATGAGATGCTGTTTGACGCCCATTGGCATGCGTTCCGCGTGTTTGGTGGCGTTCCCGGCCGCGGGATTTACGATAATATGAAGACGGCCGTGGACCGTGTGGGCCGAGGCAAGCAGCGTGACATCAATGCCCGCTTCAAGGCCATGGCCAGCCATTATGTTTTTGAACCAGAGTTCTGCAACCCTGCTGCGGGTTGGGAGAAAGGTCAGGTCGAGAAGAACGTCCGCGATGCGCGCAACCGGCTGTGGCAGGTCATGCCCATCTTCAAGGATCTGGGCGAGCTGAACCAATGGCTTGAGGATCGCTGTGTCGCCCTATGGGCCGAGACAAAGCACCGGGAATTGCCGGGTACTGTTGCTGATGCATGGGAAGCTGAGAAGCCCACGTTGATGGCGCTGCCGCCCGCCTTCGATGGATTTGTCGAACACAGCAAACGGGTATCGCCGACATGCCTGGTGACCTTCGAACGCAACCGGTACAGCGTGCCGGCCAGCTTTGCCAACCAGCGTATCAGCCTGCATGTCTACCCCGAACGTCTGGTCATCGTGGCTGAGGGCCAAACCGTTTGTTCACATGAGCGGATCATAGAGCGGTCACATCGCAAGCCTGGCAGAGTGGTCTACGATTGGCGTCACTATTTGGCAGTCATCCAACGTAAACCGGGTGCTCTGCGTAACGGTGCGCCGTTCACAGAGATGCCAGATGCCTTCCGTCGACTCCAGGATCATATGCTCCGCAAAGAGGGTGGTGACAGGGAAATGGTCGATATCCTGTCACTGGTTTTGCATCACGACGAGGACGCAGTTCTACGCGCCGTAGAATTGGCGTTGGAAGCCGGGGTTCCTACCAAGACGCATATCCTGAACCTGCTGCACCGCTTGATTGACAAGAAGCAAACAGACCTTCCAGAGATCGACCCACCAGATGCGCTGGCTTTGGAAACGACCCCGAAGGCAAACGTGGACCGCTACGATGATCTGAGACAAACCGGGAGAAGCGCCATGCGTCATGATCCAGCAGGAGCTTCCGTCGTGATCATGCTGCGCAGCCTCAAGCTGTATGGCATGGCAAATGCAGTAGAGGATCTGGTCGCTCAGGGCGCGCCCGCCTTCGAGACCGCAACACCGATGCTGTCTCAGCTTCTCAAAGCTGAGATCGCTGAGCGGGAGGTGCGGTCAATCGCCTATCACACCAAGGTGGCGCGCTTCCCCTCTTACAAAGACCTCGCAGGCTTCGACTTCAAATCCAGTGAGATCAACGAGGCCACTGTCCGGCAATTGCACCGCGGAGAGTTCATGGAAAATGCAGAGAACGTTGTCCTGATCGGCGGCCCCGGTACTGGCAAGAGCCACATCGCGACTGCCATCGGCGTTCAGGCCATCGAACATCACAGGCGTAAAGTCCGCTTCTATTCGACAGTGGAACTGGTCAATGCGCTGGAGCAGGAAAAGGTGCTAGGCAAAACCGGGAAGATGGCTGAGATGATGACCAAGGTCGACTTGGTCATTCTCGACGAGCTCGGCTACCTGCCATTCAGCTCATCCGGCGGCGCACTGCTATTCCACCTGCTCAGCAAGCTCTATGAGCGCACCAGCGTCATCATCACAACCAACCTCAGCTTCTCTGAATGGGCGCAGGTCTTCGGGGATGCAAAGATGACAACAGCTCTCCTCGACCGCCTCACGCACCGCTGCCACATCCTCGAAACCGGTAACGACAGCTACCGCTTCAAGGCAAGTTCTGAAGCAAGGAAAACGAGAAAGGAAACGCCAACATTGACCACAACATAAACGCTGAGACATAAACAAAGGTGGGTCAAATCTCGGTGAAAATACCGGGTCACTTCTCAGCGGAAATCAACACCCCAGAAGACTGGCCCGAAGCGGCAATACAAGGCCTCACTGCCTTCTGGGAAGCACGGATCGCGCGACAGAAAGAAATCGACGCTTCCATCGCCGCCAAGGCCGACTACGAGTTTCTCTATGACAAACCCTATGAGGACAAAAAGCGCGTTCGTGTTGCCGGGCCGTTTACTGTCGAAAGCCTCTCACCCCACCGCACGCAGGCTGTAAACGAACATGGAGAGTTAGTCGACGAGGTCGACGCGTCCCAAGGCAAGCGCGCCTCTGATGCGTCTGAGGCTGACAACTACCGGGCCGCCATCCTTGAGAACCTCAAGAAGGCCGGGGTGCAACAGGTGGATAAAACCGATAGAGTGGAGTTCACCTCTCTCCAGCCCTGGCCTGGAGAATGGTTGGCTGCAGAGGGCCGATACCTTGAAGGCGACACAGAGCGCAAGGCTGGCATTCTGATCGGCCCAGAATACGGCACCCTGCAACGCGCCGACCTTACCGCCGCTGCGCGCGAGGCCGTGGATGCGGGGTTCGACATCCTGATCACCTGTGCCTTCAACTATGACGCCCATACTGCCGAGTTCCGCAAGCTGGGCCGCCTGCCGATCCTGCAAGCTCGGATGAATCCTGATCTGCACATGTCCGATGATCTTAAGGCAGGAGGCGGCAACCTGTTTGTTGTGTTCGGCGAGCCTGACATCGAGGTGAAAGAAGAAGGCGATAAACTGCGGATCGAGCTGCTGGGCGTGGACATCTTCAAGCCAGCGACTGGCCAAGTGGTGTCGTCCGAGCCGGACGACATCGCCTGTTGGTTCATCGACACGGACTATAACGAGGAATCCTTCTTCGTCCGACATGCCTATTTTCCGGGCGCGGACATCCCCTACAAGCAGCTAAAGACGACCCTGAAGGGAGAGATCGACGAGGAGGCTTGGGACAGCCTGAAACGCACCGTGTCGCGCCCCTTCGCGCGCCCCAAGTCCGGGCGTGTGGCGGTCAAGGTCATCAACCATCTCGGAGATGAGGTGATGAAGGTGCTGGGAGTTTAGAAATGAGTGGAGGTGGTTACCGAGGTGGCTCGACCGTTTTACGTGTGGGAAAAGGAAGTAAGATTTCGCCTCGCGACAGAAGCGATCGAATTGAGGACATTCTCGATGACCGCAGGGCGGGTGTGAAACCTGGTGGTCGACGCCCAAAGAAGAAGAATGCAACATTGAGCGACGACGCTCCCGGCCTACATGTGCTTTCGCCCGAAGAGCGTTGGTCGGTAATGGAGAAGGTTCGAAAGTCGCGACAGATATCGGAAGTCAGAAAGGCTGAGAAGGAGCGCCTTGACCGCAAGCGACGGGATGAGGCCTTCACCAAATTCGTTGCGGACATGCAAAAGCGCGAGCCCGAATGACCCACCGCATCGCCGATACCTTTTACGACGCACTCACCAAGCTGACTCACCAAGAGCAAAAGCAGGTCAAGACGGCCGCGTTCGATTTTCAGATGGATCCGAGCCTGCCTGGCCTGTCGATGCACCGGGTCGACCGCGCTCGAGACCCGGATTTCTGGACTGCGCGTGTTAACCGCGACATCCGGATGGTTATCCATAAGAAAGACGGGCAAGCCCTTCTGGCTTGGGTCGGCCACCATGATGCGGCATACCGTTGGGCCGAGACGAGAAGGATTGAGAGCCATCCCCGCACAGGTGCCATCCAGATCGTCGAAGCACGAGAAACGGTCGAAGAGGTTGTTGTTCAGCGTTACGTCGAGAAAGCTGTTGAATTGCCGAGGCCATTGGCTGAGCAGGACGATGATACACTCCTGTCCTGGGGTGTGCCGATGGACTGGCTGGATACCGTGAGGGATGTGACTGAGGATACCGTGCTCGACATTGCTGGGCGGCTGCCAACCGAGGCGGCGAATGCTATCCTCTCGGCTGCCGTTGGTGAGACACCTACGCCGGCCGCCGTGTCCGCAAACGGAGCGGATCCATGGGCTCACCCCGATACGATGCGCCGTTTCCGCGTCCTGGAAAACGTCGAGGAGCTTCAGGCTGCCCTGGATGCGCCGTGGGAAAAATGGGCTGTCTTCCTACATCCCGCTCAACAGGAATATGTAGATCGCGACTTCAATGGCCCTGCTCGTGTGATTGGTTCGGCCGGAACTGGCAAGACTGTCGTTGCGCTCCACCGCGCGGCACGTTTGGCGGAAGACACTGACTCGAAGGTCTTGCTGACGACATTCAACCGCAAGCTCGCGGACAACCTTCGAGACAAAATCCCGCAGGTGGCGTCGCCGGATGCCATGAAACGCATCGTTGTAGAGGCGCTGCCAGTGCTAATTGCTCGACTGCATCACGAGGCCTTCGGAAATAGCGAGATTGTCGATGAGACATCTTTGCGCCACTTCCTAGTTGAAGCGTCTGTTAACTTGGGAATGTTAGTTGATCCAGATTTCCTGTTCGACGAATGGACTTTGGTAGTCGATGCATGGGACATCCGCACGCAAGAGGCCTACCGCGAACTGCCACGCCTTGGGCGAAAAGTCCGAGTGGCAGCGTCGCGCCGGGACGCCCTCTGGAAAGTTTTTGAAGCCGTCCGCGAGCGGCTTGCGCGGGAGTCCGTAACAACCGAGGCACAGCTTGCCCATGAGCTCTCCGAATTCGGAGCTCTACCCTTCGACCACGTTCTTGTTGACGAAGCGCAGGATATCTCAGTTGCAGAACTGAAGCTGCTTGGTCGCCAGGTCGGCAACAAACCGAACGGTTTGTTTTTCGCCGGTGATATAGGTCAGCGCATATTCCGTGCACCGTTCCCCTGGACGGCGGCTGGTATTGAATTAAGAGGGCGTTCTCGCAGTCTGAAGGTGAATTACCGAACGTCACATCAGATAAGGTGCCAAAGCGACAGGCTGCTTCCCGAAACATTGGTCGAGGCAGACGGCAATGAAGAGTGTAGGACCGGTGTCACCTCGGTATTCGATGGTCCCGTGCCAATTTTCCGTTCTTTCGCCAATTCCGATGCTGAACTTGAAGCGCTTGTCCAATGGGTGCGTGGTCGGCTGTCAGACGACGACGTGCCGCCTTCCGAATTTGCAGTATTGCTGAGAAACGAAATTGGTGCGGAACGTTACGCCGCAGCCTTGTCGGAAGAGAATGTGCAAATCATGCTGATGCATGATGCAAAAGGTGCTGAGTATCGTGCTGTAGCGATCGGCGCGTTAAACGACGGAATAATCCCGGACGAGAGACGGTTGCTATCTGCAAAAGACGAGGCACAACTAGACGAAGTTATGAACACTGAACGGCACCTTCTGTATGTAGCGGCAACACGGGCTCGGGATCACCTTTGGATGTCAGGTGTTGAGCCGGTGTCCGAGTTCTTGGTCGATCTTTTGGAGGAGTGAACTCATGCCATGTCTTCAGAATGGACGCATTCGGTGGCTTAGGAGGCGAGGTTAGAGGGGCAACAATCACTTCTAGTGAACGATTTCAAAACACTCTTCTCTACTTGTGCGTGAAGCTTATCTTTACTCGCAAACGGCACGTTTTTTAACAAACTAAGAAGAACGAATGTATACCCGACAGCTTCCGCCGTAGTCTGCTCCAAGGTGTAAGTCTTGAAGTATTTACTATCTCGACTGGAAATTCTTTTATTTCATTTCAATAAGTTATGAATTTTATTGAAATCTTAGGCGCATCCCTCGTCGCGATCGCTATAGAGTAAATGATTTTGCCAAAATGAAGGAGCGCACTTTGTCCCCGCCGTATACCCCCAAGACACTCGCAGAGCGCTGGAGCTGCAGTTCTGAAACTGTGCGTCAGCTCTGCAAATCCGGCCAGCTCGGATATTTCAGAGTTCAACGCCAGTTTCGCATCCCCGCGCACAAAGTAGAGGAATTTGAGCAGTGCAGGAATACAACATCGGTCGACTCAACAACCGCTTCGTCGTTGTCTGGTATGAGGAAGATGGACGCAGACGCAGGTATCGTCTTGACGCGGACACCCTCGAAAGTGCGGAGGCCGAAGCCCGTGACGTCCTCCTCGCCCAGACAGCCGGAAAGGATGAACTGACCGTTGCAGCGATTTGGAATGCTTATAGCGTGACAGTCGAGGGCCGGCCGGTGCACGAAAGCATGCAATACACTGGCCGTTCTGTGCTGCCTTGGTTTGGAGCATTTCGTCCGGAACAGATAAGCGTGCGGGACTGTAAAGCCTACATAGCCGATCGGCGGCAGGCTGGTATTCAGGACGGCACAATCTGGACACAGCTTGGCAAGCTAAGGACCTGTTTGAATTGGGCTGAGAAGACCGGGCTGATTGATAGGGCTCCCTACATCGAGCGCCCCAGCAAACCGGCTCCCAAGGAGAGGTACCTGACGCGCCAGGAGATTTCACAGCTCCTGGCGGTCGACTGCGCACCGCACATCAAGCTGGCTATATGGCTGATGCTGTCGACGGCGGCCAGGGTAACGGCTGTGTTAGAACTCACATGGTATCGGGTCGACTTCGAACGCCGCCAAATCAATCTCCGCACTGGCGACGGGCAGAGGAAGGGCAGGGCCATCGTCCCCATGACCGAGAGCCTGTATGCTGCGCTTTTGAACGCCCGAAAGGCCGCATTATCTGACCATGTCGTGGAGTGGGCCAGTGGACCGGTAAAGTCGATCAAAAAGGGGTTCAAGGCAGCAGCAGTCGCGGCGGGCCTGCCTGATGTGTCACCACATGTGCTGCGGCACACAGCTGCAGTTCATATGGCGGAGGCCGGCACTCCGATGGATGAGATCGCTCAGTTTCTCGGTCATTCAGACTCTCGGATCACTGCGTCCGTTTATGCACGCTATAGCCCGGAGCACCTGCGTAAAGCTGCCAAGGCGTTGGAGTTCGAATGAAGCTCAGGTTCAACGAACCTCGGATCACTGTCTTGAAAACAACAAAGGCGCCCTTGGGCGCCTTGATTTACTGGTCGGAGTGAGAGGATTCGAACCTCCGGCCCCTGCCTCCCGAAGACAGTGCTCTACCAGGCTGAGCTACACTCCGACCGTGGCGGGTGATCTATACGGGGCTTTTCCGATGCGCAAGAGGATTTTGAGAAGCGGTCATCTGAATCTTCCGTCTTTGAACCGGTATCGGATGGGCTAAGCAGGCCACGCGACTCTCATGGCAGCGGATTCGTTTTGTACAGACGGATCTTGGTGCCTCCGTGGTCTACCACCGGACCGGGTGCCAGAAAAGGCAGACGGGTCGCCCGAGCCAGGGCCGGGGCGCTGGTGACCACCCCGACACGCCATCCGCGAAACCGGGTCATCAGAGACTTACCCAAGACGCCGTAGACAGAGCGCAGACGCTTTTCATCTCCAATTCGCGCCCCGTAGGGAGGGTTCACAATGACCAGCCCGGCGGGTCCCGCAGGGGGTTTGATGTCACTGACGGAAAGCTGTTGAAATCGAGTATTGGCGTTTACCTGCGCTCTCTCTGCATTGGCTGTCGCGGCTTCGATTGCTCCGGCGTTGCGGTCTGAGCCGCAGAATGTAAGAGAACATTCAGCGACGTTTGACTCGCTGCGCATGTCTTGCCAGCGGTCAGGGTCGAAGCCCGCCAGATTTTCGAACGCAAAGCTGCGGGTCCGACCGGGGTGCAGCCCCAGGGCAATCTCGGCGGCTTCGATCACGAAAGTACCCGAGCCGCACATCGGGTCCAACACCGGTTCAGTGCCGCTAAACCCGCAGTCTCGTAGAAACATGGCTGCCATCGTTTCGCGCATTGGCGCTTTGGCAATTGCCTCTTTGTGGCTGCGCTTGTGCAATAGCTCTCCCGAACTGTCGACCGATATCGTGCAGATGTCTTTTTCGATTCTCAGCAGGATCCTGATTTCGGCGTCGGAAGATATCGGAACACCCAGAGATTCTGATATCGCATGCTCAATTCTCTGCCGCGCGGCACCGGCGTGATAAATTCTGGATTTGCGGCTGGTGGCCTCGACTTTGACCGGAACATTGGGCCGCAGGAACTCGCCCCACGGAAATTTGCGCGCGCGTTTGTCCAATTGGGCCAGATGCACGGCTGGAAAACTGCCCAGACGCACCAGGACCTTATTTGCGCCGCGCAAGGTCAGGTTGGCGCGCCAGACCTCGGTCCATGAGCCACGGCAGGTGACACCCCCAGGCATCGTTTTGACCTGAGCGAATCCGTTGGATTGCGCCTCGGCACCGAGGGGGGCTTCAAGACCCGGAGTGGCTACAAGAAAGATTTCGAAGTCTGTGTCTTTTTCCATTCCGGTTGCTTACACTGGAAGCTCAGCGAGCGCGACACGCAATTTTGGGCCGTTTTTTTAGCCAGCTTAATGGAAAAACTCCAAGATTTTGCGGTTTGAACTTAACTTTTGGCGGTAACAGGTTTGCGTTTACGGGCATCCGCGCGTAAAGGGTCCGTGATCAGAATTACGCCTGCGGATTTTGGACCCAATCTGACGCTTTTGCGATGGGCACCTGAAAAAACCGCGTTATTGCATGACCCCGTAAGGGTGTCAGCAAGGCTGGCGCAGGAAAGAGGCTTGGAAGAACGTAGCGGCATGCAAACTTTCAAACTGAAAAAAGGGTTGGACCTGCCGGTAGAGGGCGCTCCCGACCAAACCATTCGTCCGGGTCCGGAATACTCGACCGTTGGCGTTCTGGGTGGGGATTACATTGGCCTGAAACCTAAGATGCTGGTGCAGGAAGGTGATAGTGTCGAGCGAGGTTCACCGCTCTTTTGTCACAAGGATGCACCTGACGCTGTGATGGTTGCGCCGGTCACCGGCAGGGTCGTCGCCATCAACCGCGGTGCCCGCCGGGTGTTGCAAAGCGTCGTTATCGAAGTGTCCGACGCCAATGACATGGGCTTGGATTTTTCGGGTGTGGGCGATGTGGACAGCGCCGAGGGCGTGACTGCCAAACTGTGCGCCGCTGGACTGTGGACTTCATTCCGCACGCGACCTTATTCGAAAATGCCGGAACCCGGTGTCAAACCGAACGCGATTTTCGTGACAGCCATGGACAGTGACCCATTGGCGGCTGATGCCGCCACGATCATTGCCGAAGCGCCCGAGGCCTTTGCCTCTGGGTTGGCCGCGGTCAGCAAGCTAACCGAAGGCAAGACCTATATTTGCCAGAAACAAGGTGACACGATCCCCGGCGCGGATGTTGCCGGTGTCGAGGCCGTGGCGTTTTCGGGTCCACATCCATCGGGCCTGGCAGGAACCCATATTCACTTCCTCGAACCGATTGCAGGGGAAAAGCAGGTCTGGACCATCGGTTTTCAAGACGTCATCGCGATTGGTCGCTTAATGCAGACCGGGCATCTTGACCCGAACGTTGTGATCGCCTTGACTGGACCCGGTGCGCGTCAGCCGCGCTTGATCCGCACCGTGATGGGCGCGTCCACGGACGACTTGACACGGGATGAGGTAAATGTGGACGGAACGCCCCGCATTATCTCGGGTTCGATCCTGTCGGGTAAACATGCCGACGGACCGACCGCATATCTGGGGAGGTTTGCCCGTCAAATCTGTATCATCCGAGAGGATCACGATCAGATTCCGATGGGCTGGATCCGACCAATGCCTTCCAAGTATTCCGTCCAGCCTGTATTGGGCTCGGCTTTTTCCAGAAAACTCTATGCTTTCACGTCCAACCTGAACGGTGGCCGCCGCGCAATGGTACCAACAGGCGTGTTCGAAGAGTTGATGCCACAGGACTATCTGCCCACACAATTGATTCGGGCGTTGTTGGTGATGGATACGGATACGGCTCAGGCACTGGGAGCGCTTGAGCTGGACGAAGAGGATCTGGGCCTTGTGGGCTTTGCCTGTCCGGCGAAATACGAATACGGGCTGG
Organism: Ruegeria sp. AF3; assembly: GCF_056536285.1. NCBI lineage: Bacteria > Pseudomonadati > Pseudomonadota > Alphaproteobacteria > Rhodobacterales > Roseobacteraceae > Ruegeria > Ruegeria sp. AF3. The sequence goes on from NZ_JBQFJM010000002.1 coordinate 136,304, forward strand.
CGCTACGCGACTGCCTGAACAAGATTGAAAAGGAGGGCTGATCCGAATGGGATTGCGTAACTTCTTTGACCGGATCGAGCCGAACTTTACCAAGGGCGGCAAGTACGAGAAGCTTTTTCCGATCTACGAGATGGTGGAAAGCTTCATCTACACTCCGAAAACCGTAACCACCGTTGCTCCTCATGCGCGGTCTTATGTAGATATGAAGCGGATCATGACATATGTCGTGATTGCCACTATTCCTTGCATCCTGTGGGGAATGTGGAACACCGGTTATCAGGCAAATTCGGCCATTGCCGCGCTTGGCCCAGAGTCGGCAACCGGCTGGCGAATTGCAATTCTTCAGGTTTTTGGCATTTCGCTTAGTCCGGACAGCATCTTTGCCAATGTCATGCACGGGCTCATGTACTTCCTGCCGATCTATGTCGTCACGTTGGTGGCAGGCGGTATTTTCGAGGTCATTTTCGCAACGGTCCGCGGGCATGAGGTGAATGAAGGCTTTCTTGTCACTTCGATGCTTTACGCCCTGATCATGCCAGCAACTACGCCTCTGTGGCAGGTTGCCCTGGGAATTATTTTTGGTGTCGTGATCGGCAAAGAGGTTTTCGGTGGCACTGGTAAGAACTTCCTCAACCCTGCCTTGGTGGGGCGGGCGTTTTTGTATTTTGCCTATCCCGCGCAGATGTCGGGCGATGCCGTGTGGACCCCGGTCGACGGGTTTTCCGGTGCGACGGCTCTGGCTGTGTCGGCTGCCGAAGGCTATCAGGCGCTGGCCGCTGACGGTATCACCTGGTGGAGCGCGTTTTATGGCACCATCCAAGGCAGTATAGGGGAAACCTCGACGCTGGCCTGCATCATCGGTCTAGCCTTCCTGCTGATCACCAAGATCGCCAACTATCGGCTGATTGTGGGATGTCTGGCAGGCACAATAGCGTTCACCTGGCTGCTGAACCTGATCGGGTCCGAGACGAACCCGATGTTCGCTATGCCCTGGTACTGGCATGTCGTATTGGGTGGTTACGCCTTTGGTCTGGCTTTCATGGTGACCGAGCCGGTCTCGGCCAGCCACACCAATGCCGGTCGCTATGTCTATGGCGCCCTGATTGGTGTCATGGTTGTGTTAATACGTGTGATCAACCCAGCCTTTCCCGAAGGTATGATGCTGGCCATACTGTTCGGCAACGTCTTTGCACCGCTGATCGATTATTTTGTCGTTCAGGCCAACATCAAACGGAGGGCGCGTCGCCATGTCTGATACGCAACCCCCTGAACGCAAGGGCGTGATTGCCCGGTTTCTGGCGGCCTCACCAGATTCAGTTGGCAAAACAATCTTTATTGCTGTTGCGGTCTGTCTCGTTGCCTCGATGATCGTGTCGGCCGCCGCGGTCAGCCTGCGCCCGGTGCAGGAGGCCAACAAGCTGAAGGACAAGCAGGTCAATATCCTGCAGGTGGCGGGGGTGTATGAACCCGGCGTCAATGTCACCGAAGCATTTGCCGCATTCGAGCCGCATGTGCTGGACCTGGCAACGGGCGATTTTGTGGACGATCAGTTCGAGCCGGCCACCTTTGACGATTTGGCCGCTGCCGGCGATCCGGACCTGAGCGTCGCGCTTGACGACGATCCCGCAGGCATTGGTCGCAAGGCAAAGTATCGGGTCATCTATCTGCTGCGCGACGACAGCGGAGCGTTGGACAAGGTGATCCTGCCGCTGCATGGCTATGGGTTGTGGTCTACGCTCTACGGCTTCATCGCGCTGGAAAAGAACGGCAACGACATTTTCGGCCTGCAATTCTATCAGCATGGTGAGACACCGGGTTTGGGTGCTGAGGTGGACAACCCGCGCTGGAAGACGTTGTGGAACGGCAAGAAGCTGCGCGACGACGCGGGAGTGTTGCAGATCACCGTCGCCAAGTCGCAGCCTGCGGCCGGGCCCGACTATTACATCGACGCCCTGGCAGGTGCGACCCTGACCACTGTCGGTGTCGACAACCTGGTGAGATTCTGGATGGGCGATGCGGGTTACGCGCCGTTCCTGGCCAAACTGCAAGCAGGAGAGATCTGATGTCGCAGACCAAGAAAGAGCTGTTGGTCGACCCCCTTGTCGACAACAACCCGATCACCCTGCAGGTGCTGGGCATCTGTTCAGCTTTGGCGGTGACTTCGTCGTTGCAGGTGGCCTTTGTCATGGCGCTGGCGGTGACCTTTGTGACTGCGTTTTCGTCGATGTTCATTTCGATTTTGCGCAATCAGATTCCCGGTTCGATCCGAATCATCGTGCAGATGGTGATCATCGCCTCGCTAGTGATTTTGGTGGATCAGATCCTCAAGGCTTATGCCTTTCAGATTTCCAAGACCCTGTCGGTGTTTGTCGGCCTGATTATCACCAACTGTATCGTTATGGGCCGAGCCGAGGCATTCGCCATGAAAAACCCGCCGGTAGCGTCGTTCATCGACGGTTTTGGCAACGGCATGGGCTATGGCCTGATCCTGATGCTGGTGGGCATCATCCGGGAGTTGTTTGGATCGGGCAGCCTGTTCGGCGTGACAATCCTGCAAACGGTCAATAATGGCGGTTGGTACGTACCCAACGGCCTGTTGCTGCTGCCACCTTCGGCGTTTTTCGTGATCGGCCTGCTGATCTGGGCTTTCCGCACGTGGAAGCCGAACCAGGTAGAAGAACGTGAATACAAGATCCAGCAGGTAGAGGCGCACTGATGGAAGGGCTTATCTCTCTGGCCGTGAAGGCCGTCTTTATCGAAAACCTTGCGCTCAGCTTTTTCCTTGGCATGTGTACCTTCATCGCCGTGTCGAAAAAGATTTCGACTGCCATCGGCCTGGGAATATCGGTCATGGTGGTGCAGGCCATCACCGTGCCCGCCAACAACCTGTTGCTGTCCTTCCTGCTGAAACCGGGCGCATTGGCATGGGCCGGGTTCCCGGATGTGGATCTGACCTTTCTCGGGCTGATTTCCTATATCGGCGTGATCGCAGCGATGGTTCAGATCCTCGAAATGATTCTCGATAAGTATTTCCCGCCGCTCTACAACGCGCTGGGGATCTTCCTGCCTTTGATCACTGTGAACTGTGCCATTCTAGGTGGTTCGCTGTTCATGGTCGAACGGGATTATAACTTTGCCGAGGCGACCACCTATGGCATCTCATCCGGCTTCGGTTGGGCGTTGGCGATCACCGCGATGGCGGGCGTGCGCGAAAAGCTCAAATACTCGGATGTGCCGGACGGGCTTCAGGGGCTGGGCATCACATTTATCACCGCCGGGCTGATGGCGATGGCCTTTATGTCCTTCTCAGGCGTGAAACTGTAAGGGGGGCGAGAGAATGGAAACCTTTTCGCTCGGCGTTGTCCTGTTCACCCTGATTGTTCTGGCGCTGGTGGCCATCATTATGGCTGCTCGGTCAAAGTTGGTGTCAACCGGCAACGTCAACATCACCATCAACGGTGAAAAGACTATCTCGGTTCCGGCGGGTGGCAAACTGCTGCAAACATTGGCGGCCGAAAAACTGTTTGTTCCGTCAGCCTGCGGTGGTGGTGGTACCTGTGCCCAGTGCCGCGTGAAAGTGCATTCGGGTGGCGGTTCGATCCTGCCGACCGAAGAAAGTCACATTACAAAGCGCGAAGCCTCCTGTGGCGACCGTCTGTCCTGTCAGGTGGCGGTCAAGCAGGACATGGAAATCGAAGTTCCAGAAGAGGTCTTCGGCGTCAAGAAATGGGAATGCACCGTTCGCTCGAACGACAACGTTGCGACCTTTATCAAGGCCCTTACTCTGGACCTGCCCGAAGGAGAGGACGTGAAATTCCGTGCCGGGGGCTACATCCAGATCGAAGCGCCCGCTCATCAGTTGAAATACACCGATTTCGACGTGCAGGAAGAATACCGCGAGGATTGGGATCGCTTCAATCTGTGGCAATATGAGTCGGTTGTGACACAACCGATCGAACGCGCCTATTCGATGGCCAACTATCCGGATGAAAAGGGCATGATCATGCTTAACGTCCGGGTAGCTTCACCGCCTCCGGGCTCAGAAGGAATTCCGCCGGGCCAGATGTCGTCCTACATCTTCAACCTGAAGCCGGGCGATAAAGTTACTATTTCGGGTCCATTTGGCGAGTTTTTCGCGCGTGAAACCAAGAAGGAAATGGTCTTCATCGGTGGTGGCGCCGGCATGGCACCGATGCGCAGCCACATCTTTGACCAGCTCAAACGCCTTGAGAACCGCGACCGCAAGATCAGTTTTTGGTACGGCGCACGATCCAAGAAAGAGATGTTCTTTGTCGAGGACTTCGATCAGCTGGCGGAAGAGTTCGACAATTTCGAATGGCACGTCGCTCTGTCGGACGCCCAGCCCGAGGATGAATGGAAAGGCTATACCGGCTTCATCCACAACGTTCTGTTCGAAGAATACCTCAAGAACCACCCGGCACCTGAGGATTGCGAATACTACATGTGTGGACCGCCAATCATGAACCAGTCGGTTATCAACATGCTGCTGGATCTGGGCGTGGATCGAGAAGATATCATGCTCGACGATTTTGGCGGGTAAATAATGAAACCGGCACTGAGTGCGCCGGTTTTTTCATTCCGGCACCAGGTCGACCTATTTTGCGTAATAGTCCCGATACCAGGCGACGAATTGGGCAATGCCGTCCTTCAAGTCGGTCTGCGGGCGATAATTCGTCAGCTGCTGCAACAGCCGATTGTCAGCCCAGGTGGCATGAACATCGCCCATCTGCATTGGCATGAAGTTTTTGACCGCTTTCTGGCCAACAGCCTCTTCGATGGCTTCTATGAAATCCATCAGACGCACCTTGTCTCCGTTGCCAATGTTGACGATGCGGTACGGTGCAACTGGCGACAAGCTGTCACCGTCTTCGATATCCGCGCGGCTGATCGGGCGAACCGGTGGAACATCGATCAGCAACCTGATCCCGCGCACAAGGTCTTCTACATGCGTGAAGTCGCGATACATATCGCCATGATTGTAGATGTCTATTGGTCTGCCATCCAGTATCGCAGCGACGAACTTGAAATAGGCCAGATCGGGGCGCCCCCAAGTGCCGTAAACGGTGAAAAACCGAAACATCGTGGTCGGCAAATCCCACAGATGGGCATAGGAATGCCCCATCGCCTCATTCGCCTTTTTGGTGGCGGAATAGATCGTCAGTTGGGTGTCGGCTTTTTCTGTTTCGATGAACGGCATGTCTTCGTTTGCACCATAGATCGATGAGGTCGACGCCATCAAAAGATGTTCCACCTTATGCTGACGCGCAATTTCCATCACATTGAACGTGCCCACAACGTTCGACTCGATATAGCTGCGGGGATATTCAAGGCTGTGCCGCACGCCAGCCTGCGCGGCCAGATGTACGATGACATCGGGCTGAAACTCCTCAGCGACCTGCACAAGCCGATCAAAGTTTTCCAAACGGTCTTCAGTTGCCGTAAATCCTGAGGTTTGAAGCAGTATCTGATGTCGACGCTGTTTCAGGGTCACATCATAATAGTCGGTCATCCCGTCGTAGCCGTGTACCTGAAACCCTTCTGCCAAAAGCAACTTGGCCAGATGGAATCCGATGAACCCGGCAGAACCTGTAATCAATACTCGTTTCATAAAACCCTCAGAACTCACTGCAAATTCACCGCTGGCTGGAAGGCTGATCCTATCATCAGATCAACTGCTTGCGAACATCCTGCGGGCATATCGGACAATCTAAGGCTCGTGGTCAACACTTTGCCTATTCAAACAGTTGTTGATTGCGACCACCGAGCGGGGCGGGTAGGGATCAAATGCCATGATGAAAGACTGGATCAGACGGCGGTTCCAATCCGCGGCGAGGGAAAGCTCCAATGCGATGCCATGCGACGTGGCACCAGCAGAAAAAGTGACAGCTGTCGGCGATATTCACGGTCGTCTTGATCTGCTTCAGGCGGTTTTGCCACGACTCGACGATCAAAGCCCGCTGGTTTTTCTGGGCGATTACATCGACCGGGGGGCATACAGCGCGCAGGTACTGCGGCATTTGCATCACCTGAGTGAAGCGTCAGACGGGCGGGTGCAATGCTTGCTTGGCAATCACGAAGAGATGCTGCTGCAATTTGTAAACGACCCGGAACGCTACGCCAGGCTTTGGTTTCATAACGGTGGAGCGGAAACTCTGGCATCTTTCGGCCTCGTATGTCCCGACGAGTTGCACAGTGGCAAGCATCTGCCTGAACTGGCAGAGCGTCTGCGGCACAAGATGGGCGACAGCTTGCTGGACTGGCTTGCAAATCTGCCGCTGACCTGGACCAGCGGCAACGTCACCTTTGTCCACGCGGCGCTTGATCCGCGGCAATCCATTCAATCCCAGGATCGCCAAATCTGTCTATGGGGTCATCCGATGTTTCCACGGCTTGCACGCAGCGACGCGCAATGGGTTGTACACGGTCATACAATTGTAAACCAACCCCGGGTTAAAAACCGGGTTGTGTCGATTGATACCGGTGCCTTTGCCTCGGGCAGATTAACTGCCGTTGAATTAGACAGCGGTAGCATCGGGTTTCTTTCCACCGGTTGAAACTAGCCTACGATCATCTGCTTCATGCGAAGCGCTTCATACTCCAATTCCCTCAGGCGGAAATGCACTACGTCACCGATAGTGATGACACCGCACAAATTGCCATCACGCAGAACCGGCATATGGCGGAAACGTCCCTCGGTCATGGTCTTCAGCACGTCATTCAGCGTATCCTCGGGCATGCAGGCTTTTACATCTCTGGTCATCAGGTCTTCGACCGACTGTGGCAGAGTCTGTCCCGGCGTATCGGCCATGCGCCTCACGATGTCGCGTTCCGACAAAATTCCTTTCAATGCCCCGTTCTGATCGGTCACCAGAACAGCACCAATTCGCTTGTCCTTGAGCGTGTTCACTACCGAATGGATGGTATCATTAGGTCGCACCGAGAACACCGCATCCCCTTTACCCTCAAGCAGTTTGGCCACGGTCGTCTGCGAATGCGACAGGTTTGATTCCGCTGATTGGCTGTAGGTTGTCTTGTCAGCCTTGTCACCGCGCGACGGCGACTGATAAGAAGTTGGGGCCATGAGCAATCTCCTTATGGTTCTTGCAAAGTCTTTCCCTTTCACTTTAGCGCAGCTAAACGACCTGTATAGGGTGCAATTGCACGAGTTGGCCAAACGCAGGTCAGCAGAGGGAGCTTAAGCCTTTGAATGAACTCTATCTTACGCCCCCGGTTGCCGCGCTGATCTTCTTTGTGGCTGTTGTGTGCGGTCACAACTTTCGTATGGCGTGGAAGCAACAGAAGCCCGGGTGGCGGAAACGCGCGTGGTTGTTCGGAATTCCGGCTGGAACTGGTCTTCTGCTGTTGGGTTTCCTTCCATTGAAACTGTAATGCCAATTTGACTCTGGCGGGGACCGCTGTCATATGCCGGGCACAGAATGTCCCGGAGAACGCCCAATGCGTCTTTTGCCCGTACTGGCCTTTTTCACCCTTCTTTCAGGCTGTCTTTTTGACAAGGAACCCGAAGAAGTTCGTCTGTCCGGCGAGACAATGGGCACGACCTACAATATCACCGCAATTGGCGAGGACCTTGACAAAGACGCACTGGCCGCGGCCGTCAGTGATAAGTTGGCAGCAGTGAATGCCAAGATGTCCAACTGGGATCCGAACTCGGAAGTTTCTGTTTTTTCCGCATCGACCAGCACAGATCCGATGCCTGTGTCCAACGAACTCGCGCTGGTTCTTTCGGCAGCGAACGAAGTGCACTCGAAATCCGGTGGCATTTTCGACGTAACCCTCGGCCCTCTGATCGAACTTTGGGGTTTTGGCCCACGCAAGCCCGAAGACCCGGTGCCATCAGATGGGGATATCAACGCCGCGCTGAATGGTGTAGGTCAAGAACGCCTGCTAGCGCTCGATACGGATGCTGGTACGCTTGCCAAGTCAAACGCCAGTGTAGGCATTAACCTGTCCGCGATTGCAAAAGGCTATGGAATTGACGCTGTTGTGGAAACCTTGCAGGCCGCTGGCATCGAAAACTATCTGGTTGAAATTGGCGGCGATCTTGTGGCCAAAGGTAAGAATGACAAGGGCGAAGCGTGGCTCATTGGTATCGAAAAACCTGAAACGGGTTCGCAAACCATCCAGTTGATCATTTCTTTGGATGACAGGGGCATGGCCAGTTCGGGCGATTACAGGAATTTCTTTGAAAAAGATGGTGTGCGATATTCGCATATCATCGATCCGACAACAGGCCGTCCGATCACGCACCGCACCACTTCGGTCACCGTGCTGGCCGAAAACGCGATGATGGCCGATGCCTGGGCAACAGCCATGCTGGCCTTGGGGCAGGAAAAAGGGCTAGCTCTGGCAGAGGAGCATAAACTTGCAGTGTATTTCATCTCGCGGGATGTGACAGGCGGCGAAGATGCCTATATCACTGCCCATAGCACAGCGTTCAAAGACGCGCTGGGATCGAACTGACTGTTGGAGCTGAGATGAGTACCTTTATTCTGGCCTTCATTCTTCTCGCTCTCGTCATGGTGGGCATGTCATTGGGTGTCATGCTGATGGGCAAGACCATCAAAGGCAGCTGCGGTGGTCTAAACGCGATCTCGGGCGCGGATAAATGCGTTGTTTGCCAAAAAGACATCGACCCCGACAGCCCACTGCGCGACAAGCTGCAATGCAAACGTGCCAAGAAGATGCTGGAGCAAATGGACCGCCAGGCCTGACGCTGGTTTTGCTTCGCTCTGCGGATAGAAATGGCTAACTAGGTCCTCGTGACTTGTGGGGAAGGGCGTCAACTTGGCCAAGGCAAGAAACATCCTGTTCATCATGTTCGACCAGCTGCGATGGGATTATCTGAGCTGTTACGGCCATCCGCATCTGCATACCCCAAATATCGATCGTCTGGCAGCCAAAGGCGTGCGCTTCAACCGCGCCTATATCCAATCACCGATCTGCGGCAGCTCCCGCATGTCCACTTATACCGGGCGCTATGTGCATTCTCACGGGGCGTCGTGGAACGGAATTCCGTTGAAAGTCGGTGAGATTACAATGGGCGATCACCTGCGTAAGGCGGGGATGGATTGCTGGCTGGTTGGCAAAACTCATATGCGTGCAGATGCCGAAGGGATGGCGAGGTTGGGCTTGGAGCCTGACAGCCTGATCGGGGCCCGCGTCGCCGAATGTGGGTTCGACGTGTACGAACGGGATGACGGTATGCTGCCCGAAGGTCCGGATGGGTATTATGACCCGGAAGGGGCAAAGGAATACAACAAATTCCTAAAGGCCAAAGGGTATGAGAGCGACAATCCCTGGCATGACTTTGCCAATTCCGGGCTGGATGCGAATGGCAACGTTCTGTCAGGCTGGTTTCTGAAGAATTCACCCGAAGCCGCTAATATTGCCGAGGAAGACAGCGAAACGCCCTATCTGACCGGTCGCGGGATAGAGTTCATGGAAACGCATGATGGCCCGTGGTGCTGTCATCTGAGTTTTATCAAGCCGCATTGGCCGTACATCGTACCGGACCCATACGCCTCGATGTATGGACCGGAACATGTGCTGCCTGTGGTGCGATCCGAGGCGGAACGTCAGAATGCGCATCCCGTGCTTAAAGCCTTCATGGACACAAATATCGGCCAGACCTTTTCGCGGCAGGACGTACGTGAGGCGGTTATCCCGGCCTATATGGGGCTGATCAAGCAAGCAGATGACCAGATAGGCCGCCTGTTGGACTGGATGGAGAGAACCGGGCGGATGGAAAACACGATGATCGTGTTGACATCAGACCATGGTGATTTTCTGGGCGATCACTGGATGGGGGAAAAGACCTTCTTCCACAACGCCTCCACCAAGGTGCCGTTGATCATCTATGACCCGTCGCCCGAGGCGGACGCGACACGCGGTACCGTCAGCGATGCGCTTGTGGAATCCATCGACCTTGCACCGACCTTTGTCGATGCGGCTGGCGGGGAAGTGGCGACGCATATTCTGGAAGGTCACTCCCTGTTGCCTATTCTCTATGGGGAGAAGGACGCATTGCCACGCGATGTGGTGATCTGCGAATATGACTACTCGGCTTCACCAATCGCAAATGTTTTGGACGTGTCGGTCCGCGATGCGGTGATGTTCATGGCCGCAAGCAAGAAATGGAAACTGATCCATTGTGAAGGTGGGTACCGGCCAATCCTGTTCGATCTGGAAAACGACCCTGATGAGTTGAACGACCTGGGTGACAGCGCGGAGCATGCCGGTATGATCGCTGAAATGTACGAGCACCTGTTCGCCTGGACGCGGCGGGCGTCACAACGCACAACCCGGTCCGAGCAGCAATTGATTGAAATGCGAACCAAAAGCCGGGGCAGGGGTGTTGTTCTGGGCGTCTATGATGAAAACGATGCGCCGTTGGACCTGACCGTCAAATACCGCAATCGCAAGGCGCGCCCTTTCCAGAGCTATCTAAAAGACTAACACACTCTGTGTCGGTTAAAATTGTTCATCATTGCAAAGGTGGTTCACCCGTTGAAGTCCAAAGGATAGAAGGTGACCCAAGAGCAGAAAACGGAGTACATCAATGGCCACCCCCAAACCTGTTGTCCTGTGCATTCTTGATGGTTGGGGCCTGTCCGAGGACACAAAAGCCAACGCACCCTATCTGGCAAACACGCCGACGTTTGACGCGATCCTGTCTGAGTGCCCGCATTCAACCCTGATCACCCACGGCCCCGATGTGGGTCTGCCAAGCGGACAGATGGGAAATTCAGAGGTCGGGCACACCAATATCGGTGCAGGGCGTGTGGTCGCCATGGATCTGGGCCAGATTGATCTTTCCATTGAAGACCGGACTTTCTTCGAAAACGAAGCGCTGCAAGCTTTCATCGCCAGCGTCAAATCCTCTGGCGGCACTGCGCATCTGATGGGGTTGATCTCGGATGGTGGGGTGCATGGTCATCTGAACCATATCGTTGCCGCAACCACTGCCATAACGGATGCCGGTGTCCCGGTTGCACTACACGCAGTGACGGACGGGCGTGATGTCGCGCCAAGGTCAGCTCTGACTTACATCGCTGAGTTGGAAGAACGCTTGCCCGAAAACGCACGCATCGTCACCGTAAGCGGGCGGTACTTTGCCATGGATCGCGACAATCGCTGGGAGCGTGTCAGTGAAGCGTATGCTGCAATTGTCAACGGGCAGGGCCGAACAGCAAGCAGTTCCCATGGCGCGGTTGATCACGCCTATAACCAGTCCGAATCTGACGAGTTCGTCACACCAACCGTATTAACGGGGTATGACGGTATTAACGATGGCGATGGTTTCTTTTGCCTGAACTTTCGCGCCGACCGTGCCCGTGAAATTCTGCGCGCCATCGGAGAGCCAGGATTTTCCGAGTTTGCGACAGGACCGCGCCCGAAGCTTTCAGCTCTGCTGGGCATGGTCGAATATTCTGACGGGCACAATGCTTACATGACCACGGTTTTTCCAAAGCGCTCGATTGTGAATACTCTGGGCGAATGGGTCGCCAAGCAAGGGCTTCGGCAGTTTAGACTGGCTGAAACCGAGAAGTACCCGCATGTTACGTTCTTTCTGAATGGCGGTAAGGAGACGCCCGAACTAGGCGAGGATCGCTTTATGCCGAGCTCGCCGAAAGTGGCGACCTACGATCTACAGCCCGAAATGTCGGCCGCAAAGGTTACGGAGAAATTTATCGAAGCCATCGAAGGAGGGTATGACTTGATTGTTACAAATTATGCCAATCCCGATATGGTTGGCCATACAGGTGATCTGAATGCTGCGATCAAAGCATGTGAAGCCGTCGATGAGGGGTTGGCGCAAGTTATTGCGGCTCTTGAAAAGGTCAAGGGAGCGATGATTATCACGGCCGATCACGGTAATTGCGAAGTCATGGTTGATCCTGTGACCGGTGGTCCGCATACGGCCCATACGCTTAATCCTGTTCCCATAGCGCTGGTTGGCGGGCCAGAAGGTGCTGTATTGCGCCAAGGACGTTTGTCCGATCTCGCCCCGACCCTGCTTGAACTGATGGGTTTGCCTAAACCCATGGAAATGACCGGGGAAAGCCTGCTGTCATGAAACCGGCTGCTCTGGCAGTGTGTCTGTTTTTGGCCTTGCCGGCGCTGGCCCAGCCAGACGCTTCCAAGGCTGCTTTGGATGCAGCGCAGATGCTCGAACAGGCGTCCATCGCGTTATCCGAAGCCGAAAGTGCCCGGGACCGGGTCAATGCTCTTACGGAGACGATCCATGCCTATGAGGCCGGGTTGGGTGCGATGCGGGTGGGATTGCGCCAAGCGGCTACCCGCGAGGCGCAACTGAGTGCCGACTTGCGGACGCGCGAAAAGGAAATCCGGCGATTGCTCGGTGTTCTGCAAACCATTGAAACGACTGAACCACCCGTTTTGATGTTACATCCCGCCGGCCCGTTGGGGGCTGCCCGCGCGGGTATTATGCTGTCCGAGGTCACCCCCGGCCTGAACGCCAGCGCGCAGGAACTGGCGCAGGAGCTAAATGAAGTGCAGACATTGCGTGTCTTGCAGCAAAAGGCCTCGGAAACTTTGACAGAGGGTCTGACGGGCGTTCAGGCGGCCCGCACCCGTCTGAGCGAGGCAATCGCCGACCGCACGGATTTGCCCCGCCGTTTCGTGGAAGACCCGGTACGTACGGCCATTCTGATCTCGTCGACCGAAACACTGGATGGTTTTGCAAGTGGTCTGTCCGAGATCTCGGAGGGAGAGATCCTCGACAGCAATGCCAGCGTCTTGGACAGGAAAGGCCGGATATCAATGCCGGTACAGGGCATCTTGCTGCACAAGGCGGGTGAAACGGACGCCGCTGGTGTCACGCGCCCCGGCCTGATCGTGGGGACACGCCCGCGCGCCTTGGTCACATCGCCAACCGCTGCGACAATTCGCTATCGCGGGCCGCTGCTGGACCTGGGGAACCTGATAATACTTGAACCTCAATCGGGACTTTTGTTCGTATTTTCCGGTTTGCAGGAGGTCTATGGCCGGACCGGTCAGGTGATCCCAGAGGGCACACCAGTTGGTCTGATGCCCGGTGAAATGCCGGAAATCGGCGCAATTTTGTCAACAAGCAGTGATGGCACTGGAACTGACCGCTCAGAAACGCTCTATATAGAGGTAAGAGAAGACAATCGCCCCGTGGACCCGGAATCGTGGTTTCGGACCGACAAGGATGGATAAACGCGTATGAAGAAATTTGTGGTGGCCGGTCTGGCTGGAACTGTGGCAGGAATTCTTGCAACAACTCAGATCGCAGGACCCCTGCTGGCGCAGGAGGCCGAGAACAAGGCAAGCGTCTATGAACAGCTGGATTTGTTCGGCGACATTTTCGAACGTATTCGCGCCCAGTATGTCGAAGAGGTTGAGCCCGAAGAACTGATCGAGGCGGCCATTGACGGCATGTTGACATCGCTTGATCCGCATTCGAGTTATCTTTCTCCTGACGACGCCGAACAGATGCGCGTGCAGACCCGGGGTGAGTTTGGTGGGTTGGGTATCGAAGTCACGCAGGAAGAAGGCTTTGTCAAAGTCGTCTCACCTATTGACGATACCCCCGCCGACGCAGCCGGAATCGAAGCCGGGGATTTCATTACCCATGTGGACGGCGAAAGTATTCTGGGCCTGACGCTGGACAAAGCGGTTGACCTGATGCGCGGCCCGGTCGGATCCGAAATTATCATCACCGTCGTACGCGAGGGTGAGCCTGATCCCTTCGATGTCACTATTATCCGTGATACAATCAAGTTGACCGCTGTGCGCGCACGGACCGAAGGCACCAGTGTCGTGCTGCGTGTAACCACGTTCAACGACCAGACCTTCCCGAACCTGCAGGAAGGATTGCAGGAACAGATTGCCGAAGCGGGTGGCATCGACAAGGTGAACGGTTTTGTTCTGGACCTGCGCAACAACCCAGGCGGCCTGTTGACTCAGGCGATCAAAGTCTCGGATGCGTTCCTGAACGAAGGCGAAATTGTTTCCACGCGCGGCCGCGACCCGAATGAGGGTGAGCGGTTCAACGCCACCCCCGGGGATCTGGCTGAAGGCAAGCCAATTGTGGTGCTGATCAATGGCGGCTCGGCCTCGGCATCCGAGATTGTGGCCGGTGCATTGCAGGATCATCGCCGCGCTATCGTTGTGGGCACCAAGAGCTTTGGCAAAGGATCCGTGCAGACGGTCATGCCGCTGCGCGGCGACGGCGCTATGCGCCTGACCACATCGCGCTATTACACGCCATCAGGACGATCAATCCAGGCTCTTGGCGTCAGCCCGGACATCATTGTTGAACAGCCTCGCCCTGCACCTGCAGAAGAAGAGGAAGAGAGCAACGGGCGTACCCGGTCCGAAGCTGACTTGCGCGGCAGTCTGAACAATGACAGCCTGAGCGAGGATGAAATCCGCCAGATCGAGGAAGATCGTGCAAGGGCCGAAGCAACCGCTGAGCTGAGGAAAGAGGATTATCAACTGGCATATGCCATAGACATCCTCAAAGGCTTGTCAGCGTTCACCCCGCACGGGCCGTCCCAATAACCAAACCAATGGGTCGCGTACCACGCGGCCCTTTTCTTTCTGTCTCGCGAGATTTCATTTCATCATCCAGCAGCGCAATCTGAAGGCGTCGCGCAGAGAGCGCATAACCGAATGGATGATCCGATTTCGCAAGCGTTTCAGCCGTCTCCGCGGCTTACCCGTCGGAAAGCGCGTTTCAGCATATCCAACTCCGCGCGCAAAAGGTCCACTTCCGCCCTGAGATCATCGGCGGCGGGCTCTCCTGCTATTATGGAGAAACTCCCAAGTTTATCGACACTGCCTGCGTCGACTATGACGAAGCTGTGCACGCCTTCGGACAGGGCTGTGACGGGTACCGGAACATACAGATTCCATCCGTTGTCTGTAGGTGAAAGCTCAACTCCCTCCAGAGCTTTGCCCAGATATCGAACCTCCAACTCTGGTTGCCGCTCGGCCTCAACATGACCGTGCCAAATACCGTTTTCGAACCGAATGAAGGTCAGGGATGTTTGTGTCATCTTTGATCGTCTCACAAGTCGGCGCGATGGAAACGGCAAAACGTAAGGTCTCGCACACTCATACGGTTCATTTCCGGTTTTTCGAAAATAAGATCCAGCCAGATCTTTTCGATCCTGCGTTCATTCAGGGGCAGGTGAGCCAAGTCAAACTCAACTGCGTTCACGGCGTCAGAAGGGTTCAGTTGCCGCAAAACCTGCTCCATGTTGGGTCCGTGCTGAACATTGAGACGTGCGAACACACCCGATGGTTTTTCGCAGTCAATCAGGGTTTCTAACCGGATCAGATGCTCGCGTGTCAGGTCACGGGCGGCCTCACGCGGCAAGTCGATCGATACTGACAGGAACGACCCCTCGAAACCAAAGACCTCTACCTCCAGACTGAACGGAGCCAGATCACTTGCCCCCCGGTTGCGGATTTGCCGCACGACGATTTCGGTCAATGGGCAGTCGTGAAACAAGCTGACCTGATCGTCCATAACCGTTCTACGGGGAACAGAGGCCATGCCGGATTGCAACAACGGTGCGCGCCAAAGTCCGGGCCGCCAGCTCCAGTCGGTACCGACAGGCCGGTGAAACTGAGTTGATCCTATTTTTGGGCGGAGCAAACGCGCATCCGCCAGTTGGATCAGGCGATCCAGTTGTCCACGCAGACTGCGTGCCTGATCGCGTTTCAATCGCAACTCGGCTTGCGCCGAATCTGGCGCCTGCCGCACAGCCCGGCTCCAGCGGCCGAGCGTCCGGCGATGAATATAGCGATCCAGAATCCTGCGCATGGTCTCTTCGTCCGATAATGTCCTTCTTTAGTCAAAGAAATGAGTAGGAATAAACCCGCAATCACAAAAACACTACTTGAGCGCTACGTTTTCTGGTTGGTGGGTAAGCGTAAAAAAGATAGGTGCCGGATTGGGGGGCTGATGCCGTCAATTCTTGCAATACGTCGGGTCAGTGCTTACCGTCTGTTTCCTAAAAATGGGTTACCCCAGAACAGCCAAACATCAGTTAAGCTATCGATAAGGCCAGGCTATGGAGCCCACATTATTTTCTTTTATTTGGAAGTATTCGAAAAAACAGCAACTTGTCCTGTTGCTGCTAACGGTCCTGTCCTTCCCTTTTCTATATGCGTCGCTGGAGCTGCCGAAACAAATCATCAATGACGCTATTGGTGCGCCGGGCGACACGGTGACAGTCTGGGGCATCACAGTGTCTCAAGTTCAGTATCTGATGATACTGTGCTTTCTATTTCTGGCCACTGTGATCGCCAGTGGTTTGATGAAGATGCGCATCAATACGATGAAAGGCATCTTGTCCGAACGTATGCTGCGCCGTCTTCGCTATACCCTGATTCAACGCTCGATGCGGTTCCCAAAGTCCTATTTCGCGACCACCAGCCAAGGAGAGCTGGTCTCGATGATCACATCCGAGGCCGAGCCGATGGGCGGCTTGATGGGGGATGCGATTGCGCAACCGGTGTTTCAGTTCGGCCAAATGATGACAATCGTCACCTTTCTGTTCATGCAAAGCCTCTGGTTTGGTCTGGCAAGCATCGCGCTGATCCCGCTTCAGGCCTGGTTGATCCCCAAGTTGCAACGCCAGATCAATTTGCTGAACAAGGACCGTATTCAGGAGGTTCGGCGCCTGAGCTCGGAAATCGGGGAAAGCGCGGCGGGCATCAGCGACCTGCGCACGAATGGCGGCTGGCGGTATCGTCTGGCACAGTTCAGCCATAGGCTGGGAACCTTGTTCGAGATCCGGTTCAAGATCTACAAAAAGAAATTCTTTATGAAGTTCCTGAACAATCTGATCACTCAGATGACGCCTTTTTTGTTTTATTCGGTGGGCGGATACCTGGCGATCACGGGCGAGGTGACAGTAGGTGCATTGGTTGCCGCGTTGGGCGCGTACAAAGACCTTAGCGGGCCCTGGAAAGACCTTCTGACCTACTACAACCAGGTACAGGATATGTCCCTGCGATGGGAAGTGGTTACTGAAAGATTTGCCCCGGACAACATGATTCCCGAAGAGCTGTTCATCGGTGAGCCGGAAACCATTCCGCATCTGACCGGTGATATCGAATTGCGCAATGTGACCGTACGCGATGGCGATGGCAAAACCATTCTAGAGGATATTGATCTGACTATCCCACGTGGCGCGCGTGTGGCGATTCAATCCACCCATGCGTCGGAACGCAGTGCATTGGGCCAGTTGCTGACCCGCGAGGTTCTGCCTGTTCAGGGCGATGTGATCATAGCTGGCCACAGGCTGGACGAATTGCACCAATCAGTTATCGCGGCCCGGATCGGTTATGCCTATTCACGCCCGTATCTGTTTGACGGGACTTTGGGCGATAACCTCATGATGTCATTGCGCACCCATCCACAGCACGAGGCAGATGCCATAAGAACCCCGTCCCGTCGTCAGATCGAGTCTGTTCGGGCCGGTAACCCACCAGACTCGCTGGAAGATGAGTGGATCGATCCGGGACTGGCCGGTCTGGACGATATTGATGGAATACGTGATTGGTGGTTCCAACTGGTGGAAGCCATGGGGATTGACGAGTTCATGTTCCGGCGCACTCTGCGCACCCAGTTTGATCCAGAGATACACCCGATACTGGCACAGGAAATAGTCAGGCTGAGAGACTCCATCGCTGAACGGTTGAAGGCAAAAGGACTGGATCGGTATGTTTATCGGTTCGATCCCAACCAGTTCAACCCGGCTGTCCCGCTTGGGGGAAACCTGTTGTTCGCGGCACCGTCGCGCGACATCTCTCCAGACATTCTGGCTGGCGACGCGCGGTTTGTACAATTGCTCAGCACCCATGATCTTGCAGATGACGCGATCAGCATATCGAATGCCGTCATGGATACTCTTGGCAAGACATTTGGGCGGGATGGGGCTGACCATCCCCTGTTTCTGCGGCTTGGCATGTCCAAGGACATGTATCATCGGCTGCTTGACATCCAGGACCGGCGCAAAGCCAAAGGGAATGCTGCGCTGAGCGATCAGGAGCGCGCCTTGCTACTGACAGTGCCTTTCCTTCTGACCGCAGAACAGATCGGTCCTGATTTCCCAGAGGAATACAAGGAAAAAATCCTTGCTATCCGCAAGACCCAGGCTGAACGGTTGCGTGGTGCAATGGACGGTTTGTTCATGTCTGTGGCGCCTGACATCTATGTGCCGCGCCTGACCGTGATGGAAAACGCGATCTATGGCCGGATATCTTTGATGGCAGGTGCCCATGCCGAAGATATCGAAGACATCGTTGCAGAGGCCATGAACGAAGCCGGTCTGCGCCGTCGAGCAGCGGCCATTATTTATGACCTTCCGTCCGGGCTGGGCGGCAACAACCTTCCAACTGTGTTTCAGGAGCGTGCCGCTTTTTCGCGCGCAGGCATCAAACGCCCCGACATTCTGATCCTGGACAAGGCGTTGGCCAGCCACGACTCGGAAAGCCGGTTGCGCACGCGCCTGAAACTGCGGGAGTTGCTGCCCGATTCCATCATGATTTTCATGGAGGATCATTTTGCGCACCCCGAAGCCTATGACTTGTTTGTAGAAATAAAGGATGGACGGATCGACGGCGTCTCGCGGAGCAGGCCAGCGCATGAGGACAGCACTTCGGACGATCTGAGCCGGAAACTCGAGATCCTGTCAGCAACGCAGCTGTTTTCTGGCTTGGATGGCCGAAACCAGCGGCTGCTGGCGTTTTCGGCGCAATGGTACGAGGCCAGCGCCGGACAAGTCATCTTTTCCCGCGGTCAGGCGCCGGATGCGGCCTATTTGTGCATTTCAGGACAGGCCAAACTGGATTGGTCCAACGAGGATGGAACGAAACGGACAATCTCGATCATAGAACCCGGACGGCTCATCGGCGACCTGTCCATCATTACAGGGGAACCACGGCAGCTGGATCTGGTCGCGACGGAAGATAGCAGCTTCTTGCGTATCGGCGCAGAAGAGCTGCGTGCCGTTGTTGAAAGCGATGCTTCGGTCGCTATGCAGTTGCTGCAGACGGTTGCAGGGTATCTGACGACGCTCTCGAACAGGATCAGCGTGACCCAGAACGCCGAAGACATGTTTCCGCCCGTGACAGATGAAACGGCGCAGGAAGGTATTGGTAAGAATGCCTAGAGCGTATTCGGCTCATGCGCGTTTGGTCGAAACAGCCCGCGCCAGACCCGAACTCTGGCGTCTTTTGCTGGGGCTGGCATTGATCGCCGCGCTGGTCAGCGTTTTGAACCTGGTGTTTTTTACCGTGATCACGGGGTTGGGCCCAGCGAAGTGGGGTCAGGAACTTTTGCAAGGCAACACACCTTTGGCGCTGCTTCTGATGCTGGCCAGTTTCGGGTTCATCATTCTTGGCGTGGCAGTGGCCGCGCGTCAGCTTCAGCACCGATCTTTGCGATCAATTTTTGGCCAACGGGGTCTGGTTGCGGCCCAATTTCTGAAAGTGCTGAAAGCCCTGCTTATCTTGGGCGCCGTCGGTGTCTTGCTGCCGCCCTACGGCTTGGGGGAATCTCTGTCAAAGAATCTGCCATTTTCAACTTGGCTCTTGTTGCTTCCGGTCTCGGTATTGGTTGTCCTGATTCAGACCAGCGCCGAAGAAGTTCTGTTTCGAGGGTACATTCAGCAAGCTCTTGCAGCCAGGTTTCAATCGCCCGTCATTTGGATGGGGGTTCCGTCTGTTTTGTTTGCCGCCGGCCACTACACACCGGAACTGGAAGGAGAAAATGCAATTCTGTTTGTGCTTTGGGCATTAATATTTGGGTTGTTTGCATCCGATCTCACAGCGCGATCAGGCACATTGGGGCCAGCTATCGCCTTGCATTTCTTCAATAACATCATCGCATTATTGTTCATTTCTTTGCCAGATAACTTGAGTGGGCTGGCGCTTTTCTTGCTTCCCTTCGATGCATCTGACGCCGAACGGCTTCGTCCCTGGCTGATGGTGGATTTGGCTGTGATGTTCGTATGCTGGCTGGCAGCGCGGCTTGCGCTCAGGCGTTGATTGCATTTCTTCCCGTGGCGTCTTATTTGACGTCAACACCGCACAAGCCAAGGTTCCGACATGAACTGGATCACAAACTACGTCCGCCCCCGGATCAACTCGATCTTCTCTCGCCGCGAAGTGCCCGAAAACCTCTGGCAGAAATGTGACGAGTGCGGAACGATGCTGTTTCATCGTGAACTTGCGGAAAATCAGAACGTCTGTACCCAATGTGACCATCACATGGCGATTACCCCACGCGAGCGATTCAATCACCTGTTCGACGGCGGTATTTTCACTGAGGTTGCAGTGCCAGCCCCCAAAGACGATCCCTTGCATTTCCGCGACCAGAAGAAATATCCCGAGCGTATGCGAGCGGCGCAGAAAAAGACCGGCGAAAAAGAGGCGATGCTGGTTGTCAAAGGAGAAATCGGGCGCACGCCTATCGTTGCAGCAGCGCAGGATTTTTCCTTCATGGGCGGATCAATGGGCATGTATGTGGGCAACGCGATCATCGCGGCCGCTCAAGAAGCGGTTAAGCTAAAGCGCCCACTGATCCTGTTCTCGGCAGCTGGTGGTGCGCGGATGCAGGAAGGCATACTCAGCCTGATGCAAATGCCGCGCACAACCGTAGCCGTCGAAATGCTGAAAGAAGCGAATTTGCCCTATATCGTTGTGCTGACCCATCCCACCACCGGTGGTGTGACGGCGTCATATGCGATGTTGGGCGATGTCCACATCTCTGAACCGAACGCGTTGATCTGCTTTGCCGGTCCCCGAGTTATCGAGCAGACGATTCGCGAAAAGTTGCCCGACGGCTTCCAGCGGGCCGAGTACCTGCTGGATCACGGGATGCTGGACCGTGTCACCAAACGTACCGAGATGCGCGACGAACTGATCACCATCACCCGGATGCTGATGAACCAACCGCCGGCGATCAAAGGTGATCTGCCAGCACCGATCCCGGATGAAACGGCCAAGGTCGCGCAGGCCGAAGAGACCGGAAAAAAATGAACACCAAGACATCTGACGCCATACTCGACCGGATGATGGCGCTGCACCCCAAGATCATTGATTTGACCTTGGACCGCGTCTGGCGATTGCTGGCCGCTTTGGACAACCCGCAGCTCAAGCTGCCTCCAGTTATCCATATTGCCGGAACCAACGGTAAAGGCTCGACCCAGGCCATGATCCGGGCGGGCTTGGAAGGGGCAGGGCGTTCCGTTCATGCCTACACTTCGCCCCATCTAGCGCGATTTCACGAACGTATCCGGTTGGCGGGCGAACTGATTTCGGAACCCGGCCTGACCGCGGTTCTGGATGAGTGCTACGCGGCGAATGGCGGCGAGAACATCACGTATTTCGAGATCACAACCTGCGCCGCCTTGCTGGCCTTCTCTCGCTGCAAAGCAGATTACACTCTGCTCGAGGTCGGTCTGGGCGGACGGCTTGACGCGACAAATGTGATTGATGAACCGGCGGTGACAGTCATTACGCCGGTTTCAATCGATCATGAACAGTATCTGGGCGACACCCTGGGAAAGATTGCCGCCGAAAAGGCGGGCATTATCAAACCTGGTGTGCCATGCATCGTCGGCCCGCAAGAAGACGAGGCGCTGGAGGTGATCGAGTACACAGCCGCCCGGTTGGGCGCACCGCTGCTTGTACATGGCCAGCATTGGCACGTTCATGAAGAAAACGGGCGCTTGATCTATCAGGACGAAACCGGGCTGCGTGATCTGCCGCTACCCAACCTGCTGGGTGCACATCAGTTCCAGAATGCCGGTGCCGCCTTAGCGGTTCTGCGTCATCTTTCAATGGGTGACGCGGCCTACGAGGCTGCCGTATCCAATGCCGATTGGCCTGCGCGTATGCAACGTCTCAAAACCGGCCCGCTGACCGAGCAAGCCCCTCAGGTCGAACTGTGGCTGGATGGAGGGCATAACGCGGCCGCAGGTATCGCGCTGGCCGATGTGCTGGCGAAAATGCCGAAACGTCCCACGCATTTAATCTGCGGTATGCTCAACACGAAAGACGTGACTGGGTATCTCGCGCCACTGTCCAGACAGGTTGCAAGTCTGACTGCCGTCTCCATACCGGGCGAGGCGGCCACGCTCAGCGCCGATGAAACCGCCGCCGCCGCCGCCAAAGTTGGCTTGCCCTCTTCGGTCGCTGCAAGCGTTTCGGATGCGTTGAAGGCAATCACGGATCAAGACCCACAGGCGCGTGTCCTGATCTGCGGCTCCCTTTATCTTGCCGGAAACATCCTGCGAGAAAACGGTTAAGCTTCATCTTTTCGCAAATACTCCGGGGGAGGCGTGCGCAGCGCGACGGGGGCAGAGCCCCCTACTTCCCCCAGTTCTGGTCCTGCATTTCCCGCAGGCGCGACGCAGTACGCTCAAACTCAAAGGTGCCTTCACCTTCGACATACAACATCTCGGGCTCTGCCGCAGCCGAGCAGATCAACCGAACTTTTGCCTCGTAGAGCGCATCAATCAGGATGACAAAGCGCTTGGCTTCGTTGAAGTTATTTCTCGACAGACGGGGGATGTCCTCAAGCACCAGCACTTTAATTGCTTCTGCGATAGCCAGATAGTCTGCCGGTCCCAGCATCCGGCCGCACAGGTCATAGAACGAAGCCCGTGCAACACCATTGCGAAATGCGGGCAGTTCGACAGCGCGGCCTTTGACCTGCAATATCAACGGATCGGCAGGACCGCCTGCAAGATCTTTCCAGACATCCCGTATTTTCTGCCGCGCTTCGGGCCCGATGGGTGTAAAATAGACCGGAGCACCCTCTAGTCTGTTCTGACGGTAATCCGTGGGCGATACCAGTTCCCATACCTGCAACTGGTCTTTGATATGGGCAATAAAAGGCAAGAATAATTGCCGGTTCAACCCATCCTTATACAGCTCGTCCGGATGCCTGTTCGACGTGGTCACAACAACAACGCCACCCTCGTGCAGCAGGTCAAACAAGCGGCCAACGATCATCGCATCCGTAATGTCAGTGATCTGCATCTCGTCGAAGGCCAGCAGGCGGACGGATTTCACAACCTCTCTCGCCACAGGTGCCAGAGCATCTTCGACGTTCTCTTTTCGGGCCTTGTGCATTCCGGCATGGATTTCCTGCATGAAGGCATGAAAGTGAACGCGCCGTGCGGGGATTTCACCCAGCGTGTCGACGAACATGTCCATCAGCATCGATTTGCCGCGTCCGACGCCGCCCCACAGGTACAGGCCTTTGGGCGTTGGCGGAGCCTTGCGGAAAAACCCTCGTTTTACCGGCTCGGCCAGTGCCGCGCGGATGCGATCAAACTGGGGCAAAACGGCTTCTTGAGCGTCGTCGCGCGTCAGAGTTCCATCCGCAACGCGGGCTTCGTAAAGCGAAATCAGATCCGTCATGACCCAGAGCCTTACCCGTGACCCAGCGCGTTGAAAAGATGCCATTTCCCTGACGTATCAAAATTGCTTATCCGTGACCGCAAATCTGTTGAATTGACGCGATCCGTAAATGCAGTACGGTCCGTCGGACCAAACTACCCGAGGTCGCTATGCCGCAATCCACCCGCATGTTGAACCCGATCCTGTTCGTTGGATGCATCATCATAACGGTCAGTTTTGCCGTGCGCGCGTCTTTCGGCGTGTTTCAGATTCCGATTGCCAGCGAATTTGGCTGGCTGCGCACGGATTTCTCATTGGCGATCGCCATCCAGAATCTGGCTTGGGGCATCGGTCAACCGATCTTTGCAGCTATCGCTGAGAAAGTAGGAGACCGAAAGGCCATTGTCCTCGGTGCCTTGACCTATGCTGCTGGTCTGGTTCTGTCGGCCTGGTCCGTCACACCGCTTGAGCATCAGGTTTATGCGTGGCTGGTGGGGTTTGGCATTGCCGGAACCGGGTTCGGCGTGGTTTTGGCTGTGGTCGGTCGCGCGTCCTCTGATGAAAATCGGTCCATGTCGCTGGCCGTCGTTACAGCTGCGGGCAGTTTCGGACAGGTTCTGGGCGCGCCGACGGCTGAGTGGCTACTGTCATTCCTGCCCTGGCAACAGGTCTTCGTCGTGTTTGCCGCTGCGATTCTAGCGCTTGTATTGACCTTGCCCTTCATGCGGGCGCCTCAACCAGCTTCAAAGGCAGAGTTGCAAGAAAGCATGGGAGAAATTCTGGGAAAGGCGTTCCGAGATCCTTCTTACGCTTTGATATTTATTGGATTTTTCAGCTGCGGTTACCAGCTGGGATTTATCACGGCTCACTTCCCCGCATTCGTGACCGAAATGTGCGGCCCGATCCAACCCGGCAGCGTGCTGCATTCCATCGGCATCACATCCACGTCCGCACTTGGCGCGGTATCGATTTCACTGATTGGTTTGGCCAATATCGCCGGGACCCTTTTGGCGGGCTGGGCTGGCAATCATTTTCCCAAGAAATATCTGCTGGCCTCGGTCTATGCCGGTCGGACACTTGCTGCGGCATTGTTCATCGTTTTCCCGATAACGCCGCTGTCCGTCATTACATTCTCGCTGGTGATGGGATCGCTTTGGTTGGCCACCGTTCCGCTCACGTCGGGTCTTGTCGCGCACCTCTATGGTTTGCGTTACATGGGAACACTCTATGGCATAATCTTCTTCAGCCATCAGGTTGGCAGCTTCCTGGGCGTATGGCTGGGGGGGCGTATGTATGACCAGTATGGTGACTATGCCCTGGTCTGGTGGATCGGTGTGGCAATTGGGGCCTTCAGCGCCATCGTTCATCTACCGATCCGAGAGAACCGTCTGGCAGTCCCCGCCTGAGGTAACGTTTCGCGCTCGATCTACGTGCGCGCGCCAGCGGTAATGCCGTGTGGGGTGTTAATCTAGCCGACTCGGTCCGGAAACAATCCGGCAAGGCCTTCGGCCGAGGCGGCACAGACGCCACGCTCGGTGATAAGCCCCGTCACTAGCCGGTTGGGTGTGACATCAAAGGCAGGATTGCCACCTTCCGCCCCGTTCGGGGTGACGCGAACATCGGCAATATCCCCCTGTCCATCCACGCCCATGACATGGGTCACTTCTTTTGTATCACGTTCCTCGATCGGTATTTCCCTCACTCCATCCCGAACCGTCCAGTCAATCGTGGGTGAGGGCAGGGCGACATAAAACGGAACCCCGTTGTCCCGCGCCGCCAAGGCTTTCAGGTAGGTGCCGATTTTATTGCAGACATCGCCTTGTGCCGTGGTCCGGTCTGTACCGGTGATGACTGCGTCAACCAAACCATGTTGCATTAGGTGACCACCTGCATTGTCCACGATGTAACGATGGGGAATGCCGTGTTCACCAAGCTCCCAAGATGTCAGCGCCCCCTGATTTCGTGGCCGGGTCTCATCCACCCAGACATGAAGCGGAATGCCCGCGTCATGCGCATGATACATTGGGCTTGTCGCCGTTCCCCAATCCACCGTTGCCAGCCATCCGGCGTTGCAATGCGTCAATAGCCGCACCGGTTCACCTGCAGGCTTTCGGGCTGCAATATCTTTGATCAGTTGCAGCCCATGGCGACCTATCGATGCATTGATCTCGACATCTTCGTCTGCAACTTCCTGTGCCAGTGCCCAGGCCCGTTCAGCGCGATCACTTGGGGCAAGTGGCATCAGCGCGTCGCGGCATCTGTCCAATGCCCATCGCAGGTTGATAGCCGTTGGCCGGGTCGCGTGCAATACGTCATATGCGGCGTCGAACGAAGCGTCAGAGCTGTCACGGGACATCTGTTCGGCAATTCCAAACGCGGCTGTTGCACCAATCAGTGGCGCACCCCTGACCCACATGTCGCGGATCGCTGTCGCAAATTCATCCAGCGTTTTCAGGGTAACCACCCGAAAGTCATGGGGCAGCCATCGCTGGTCGATAATCCGAACCTCACCTGCCGATTTGTCCCACCAAATTGACCGGTAATGAGCACCCTGTACTTTCATAATTCGGTCTCCGTTTGCGAATAGCCTGATCAGAAGTCTTTCGCAGCCTGCGTTCTTTCAGCGGGCTTGTAAACGGGCGTTTCTGGTTGCAGGCTCGCATTTTAGCTTGCCGATGATTGCACTTATCCTCGGGTCGCTGCGCGAAGTTCCCGCTCTAACGCATCCAGAAACCTTGAACGATCTGCTTTGCTGAATGGTCGGCCGCCGCCTCCGGCCCCCAGCGGATTGGCGGCCCGCAGGTCAGCCATCAAATCACGCATTGCCAATTGCTGGCCTATGTTCGCTGCCGTAAAAGCTTCGCCGTTCGGGCGCAAAACTTGGGCACCCGCTGCGACGCATTTCGCGGCCAGAGGGATATCGGAGGTAACAACTACATCCCCTGCGCCACAGCGCTCTGCAATCCATTTGTCCGCTTCATCAGCACCTTCCGAGACCACGATGACCTGTACAAGCGGGTTTGCTGACGTTCGAAGACCGCCATTCGACACCAGTGCCATAGGCACCTTGTGTCGCGTAGCAACCCGTTCGGCCTCGGCCTTTACAGGGCAGGCATCGCCATCGACATAGAGCGTTGTCACGCCTTTTTGGCCTCTTTTTCCTCCGGTTCTGCAGGTTTCTTCCGCACCTTGAATTCCTCCGGGATCGGCATCCGGTTGAAAGCATCCAGCCCGGCGATCTTGTAAGCCTCGGCCAGAGTTGGATAGTTGAACGTGTTCTGAACGAAGTAATCGACAGTGCCCTTCAGGTTAAGCACCGCCTGAGCGATGTGGATCAGTTCAGTCGCACCTTCGCCCACAATCTGCACACCCAAGACACGGCGGGTCTTCAGCGAAAACAGCATCTTCAGCATGCCGTGTTCCAGCCCCATGATATGCCCGCGCGAGGTTTCGCGGAATCGGGCCACGCCGACCTCATACGGAATGCCACGTTCCTGAAGTTCTTCCTCGGACATGCCGCAGGTGGAAATTTCGGGAACCGAGTAGATACCATATGGGTACCACGGGCTTTCCGGCAGTGTAGGTGTCTCGAGCGCATGGCAGGCAGCCACACGCCCTTGCTGTAATGAAGTCGAGGCCAGCGAAGGGTGACCGATCACATCCCCGGTCGCGTAGATATGCGGAACCGCGGTCTGATATGTCTTGCGGTCTACCTTGATCCGATTGCGGTGATCGGTTTCCAGTCCAACTGAATCCAGATTGAGTTTCGATGTTGCGCCCATGCGCCCGGCTGCAAACAGCAGCATTTCCGCCCGCACGTGGCGCCCGTTTTCAAGGGTCACTTCCACATGCTCGCCCGCATCTTCAATCTTTTCGACAGCCGATCCCAACCGCAGATCAACACCGTTTTCGCGGATTTGATGGGTGAAATCATGGATCAAGCGGCTATCGATGAAATCCAGAAACGTATCCCGCGGCTCGATCAGCGTAACCCGAACGTCCAGCGCCGAGAACATCGTGGCGTATTCGACGCCAATGACCCCGGCACCGATAACAACCAGTGAACGCGGAATTTCTGCCATTTCCAGAAATTCGTCGCCATCGACCACTGTCTTGCCGTTGAACGGAACGTAATCGGGGCGATAAGTCTTGGTTCCTGTCGCAATCAAAAACTTGGCGGCTGTTATTCGGGTAGTCTCGCCAGCATCAGTGGCGACTTCCACTTCGTGCGGTCCAATGAACCTTGCCAGACCGTTCAACGTATCGACATGGTTCCGGTTGAATTGATGTTCCAGCACGTCGACCTCGTGATCAAGGGTCATGTGCAGGCGGGCTTTGAGATCTTCGGCGCGGATCTGGTCCTTGACCCGATAGGAACGGCCATAAAAGCTGCGCTCGCGCCAGCCCGACAGATTCAGAACCGTTTCACGCAATGTCTTGGATGGGATAGTTCCGGTGTGAACGGATACTCCACCAAAACGGTCTTTGCGGTCGATCACCAGAACCCGTCGCTTGAGCTTGCCAGCCTGAATGGCAGCGGAACGCCCCGAAGGCCCGGATCCGATGATGACCAGATCATAGTCGTATTTGCTCATACCTCAGTCTCCGTACAGCGCTTCGGCGTGAAAAACGATGTGGTCTTCCATGAAGGTGGATACGAAGAAGTACGAATGGTCATACCCTGGCTGGAGGCGGAAGGTTGCTTGCTGGCGACGCTCAGCGATGGCTTGGGCAAGCGTTTCGGGGCGCAGCAGGTCAATGAACTGATCATTGCTGCCCGTATCGATCAGGACGGGACCGTCGAAACCGGTTTCCTTCATTAACAGGGAAGCATCGTGTTTGGCCCAAAGGGATTTATCATCCCCCAGATACGCGCCAAGCTGTTTGCGCCCCCAGTCTGCACCCGTCGGGTTCGAGATGGGCGCAAAGGCCGAAACCGAGCGGTACCGTCCCGGAAGGTTCATGGCCAGTGTCAATGCACCATGCCCGCCCATGGAATGACCGGTTATGGCCTGTCGCTCGCTATCGATGGCAAAGTTCTCGAACAGCAAGGCGGGCAATTCGTCGGCAATGTAATCCAACATCCGAAAATGCGGTGCCCAAGGCTCCTGCGTGGCATTCACGTAAAACCCAGCGCCCTGGCCCAAATCGTAGTCGTCGTGATCCGCAACACCTTCACCGCGTGGCGAAGTGTCGGGAAACACCACTGCAATGCCCTGTTCCGCAGCCCACGCCTGTGCGCCGGCTTTTGTCATCGCGTTTTCATGAGTGCAGGTCAGACCAGACAGATACCACAATATCGGAACCGGGCCATCTTTCGCCTCGGTCGGAAGAAAAAGGCCAAACGTCATGTCGCATTGGCATGCCGACGAAGCATGGCGATACACGCCTTGCACTCCGCCGAAACAGGCATTTTCCGAAAGGGTTTCCATCAGGCATCGTCCTTATTCTAGAGTCGCAACATGGCTAACGATCCACGGACCCGGCGTAAAGTCCGAGTGCCTTTGGTGTGAGTATTTTTAAAAAGGTGAAGGTCAGGGAGTTCCTAGAGTCGCAATAACAAGCGGTATTGTTACAATGCTGACGAGCGTCGACAGCAAAATAGCAGCCGAGGCACGCTGTGGGGCAATGCCGTAATGCGCGGCCAACATATAGACATTTCCTGCTACGGGCAGAGCGGACGCCGCAATTGCAATGCTTGCCGGGAATGTTTCGACCGGGATCAGCCAGATCAGGGCGATTGCCACGAAAAGCGGGTGGAGCACCAGCTTGCAGAAACTCAACCAGGCTGCGATCTGAATTCTTTCTGCGGATTTGCCAGTCAGGGACGCGCCGATTGCAAAAAGCGCTCCGGG
The DNA here is from genome assembly GCF_056536285.1 of Ruegeria sp. AF3. NCBI lineage: Bacteria > Pseudomonadati > Pseudomonadota > Alphaproteobacteria > Rhodobacterales > Roseobacteraceae > Ruegeria > Ruegeria sp. AF3. The sequence continues at coordinate 165,619 of NZ_JBQFJM010000002.1, forward strand.
GGTAGCGGCACCACCGAGAATGGTCAGAAAGCTGTTCAGCGGATCGGGAACCGGGATTTGCAGGGATGACCAGACGAGCCCGGCAGAGATCGAGACAATCATCGGGTTCTTGAGCAGACCCATTCCAATCAGTTTGAAAGTGGCTGGCGTCAGCCTTCCGTCACGCCCACCGTTGATCAGGATCACGATCAGAGACGAGAATACAACCAGATCTACGGTCAGAACCAGCATGACCGGGCCAATAGCTGCTTCGGTGAACAGCACCGCGAGCATTGGCAGGCCAAGAAAGCCAACGTTTCCAATGGCAGCGCACTGTGCTTCAACCGCCGAAGTCGGCACATCAAGGCTGCGAATCCACGCTACGCAAGTGGCTATGCCATAAACAGCGGCGGTGCCTATGAGGTAACCGAAGATCAGTCTTGCGTTAAAAATCTCTGCAAAGGGCAGGGTCGCCGCAAATCGAAAAAGCATTGCCGATAGTGCGAAGAAGAATACGAACTTGGTCAGATATGCGGTTGCTTCGGCCGTAAAGAACCGTGTGCGCCCAGCCCAAAAGCCAAGGCCGATGATCGCAAAAAAGGGAAGTGTACGCAAAAAGATATCGGCCATGGGCCAAGTCCTAACACGGTTTGAAACTGTCGCAAGAGACCTGCGGCACAATTAGAGCATTGTCAGATATTAGAGAAATACGAGAATCCTTGTACCTGAACCGAACGGTTTATAAACTGTATCAGGTATTGCTCGAGGAGATGACATGACCCAGACCGCCACCATCCTGCGCACAGGCCGAAAGTTCGATCAGGTTTTGCGCGGGGCCCGAGAGGTTTTCATGGCGGATGGATTCGAGGGCGCAAGCGTGGATGATATTGCCCGCGCGGCTGGAGTATCAAAAGCAACCTTGTACAGCTATTTCCCGGACAAGCGTCTTTTGTTCATGGAAGTTGCGCAAACGGAATGCTGCCTGATGGCTGAACGGATCATCGCGATGATTGACGAGACCAAACCCGCCCGCGACGTGCTGATGATCGCGGCCACACAATTGACGGCGTTTCTGGTTTCAGATTTCGCGCAGCAAGTTTTCCGGATTTGTGTTGCCGAACGGGACCGGTTTCCGGAACTTGGCCGCGCATTTTACGAAGCGGGGCCGCAAAATGGCCAGCGTCAAATGGCGGAATATCTTGAAAAAGCCGTGGCCAAAGGTGAGTTGGCGATTGAAGATGTTTATATCGCGGCTGAGCAGTTCTCCGAGCTTTGCAAGGTAAGAATCTGGACCCGGGCCGCATTTGGAATTCAGAATTCGTTCAGCAAAGAAGAAATCACCGAAGTGGCGACACAAGCCGTGGATATGTTTCTTGCCCGTTATGGGGTCTGATCCGATTAAGAAATGGCCCATGTCCGGGTAAAGGACACAGGCCATTGCTCACACACCAGAACACTCGATGCAGTTCAGCTTAATGCAATAAGTCTTTTCAAACTCTTTATTTGTCAGAGCGTTGGCGTGGCTTGGGACCCAACGTTGGTCGGAAAGAAAAGCAAATCAGTGTTCGAGTTTGTTGCCCAGCTTGGTGCGCTTCAGCGCGTTAACAGCAGGCCAAGCCAGAAAGCGAACCAGCACAGAGCAAGGCTGATCAGAATATTGCCTGCTGCCAAAAACATTGTGCGTTCGCGGTGAAGCTCGAGCGATTGGTAGGCAAAGCTGGAGAAGGTTGTAAAACCGCCGCAAAACCCGAAAACAAGACGTTTTTGGTCCTCGGCTATGTCTACAGGACCTCCCAAATACCCCACCCAGATCCCAAGCAACAAGCTGCCCAACACGTTTACGAGCAAGGTTGCTAGTGGCAAGTCGTGCCGAATTTTCAGCGCCAGCCAATGGCGCATCACGGCCCCCAGACCTCCACCCAACGCGAACATGGAATGAAGATACAATTCGCTCATGACGGCGACTTTTCAGAGTGAAAATGACGACCAAGGCTTTCGCCAATCAGCGCGGCCGCAAGGCCAAATGAAACTTCCAGCCCGATTGCCAGGGACGTTACCCATAGGCCGCCTTCGGTCATACGTTCAAGATCAGCAACAAAAGATGAGAAGGTCGACAATCCGCCGCAAAATCCAACGGCGCTAAGATGCAGAACATGCGCGTGCACCTTATGGCGCACGGAATACAGCCAGCCCAGAACAAAACAGGCGATCACGTTGATGCCGAAAGTCGAAGTTAGAAAGCTGAGGCCGGGGATTTCTAGTGCAAACGCCTCACGCATCAACGACCCAAGCGCCCCACCGACGAAGACGGACAGAAACATCACGCTTTTTCGTTCACGCAAGAGATAGGATTGTGTACTTGGCAAGGATCGGCCCTTTGTCGTCCGGTTCGCGTGATTTATCCGCTGGATGCACTGGGTTCAACATTTGGGCGGTTCGTAACACGATTTCACGTTTTCGTCCCTATGCAGACATTTTACCGCTGACACTTGAAATAAAATTTCAATCTGTTTCACGTTGAGTTCTGACAGCATGGCTCATCAGCCCGATAAAAACACAAGGAGTTTGGAACATGATTGTACGCAGAATTTTCTTTTTTCTAAGCTGTGTCTGTCTGCCAGTGGTTCTGATCCTTGGGTTCTTCTGGTCGCCTGCCCATTGGCTTCTGATCATTTTGGTGCCGTACGCGATCATCGGTCTTTATGATGTTTTGACGACCAGGCACAACGTCCTGAACAACTATCCGGTTCTTGGCCATTTCCGGTACATGTTGGAATTTGTAAGTCCGGAAATTCGCCAATACTTCGTGGAAACCAACGAAAGTGGACGGCCTTTCAACAGAATTGTCCGAGGGCTGGTTTATTCTCGGGCCAAGGGGCAGGTGGACACACAGGCGTTCGGCACGCAATACGACATTACCGAAACCGGGTATCATCGCGCCAACCACTCACTTGCCCCCAAACATGTAGACAAAAGTGAAGAACGCATATTGCTGGGCGGTCCACAATGTACGCAACCATACAGCGCCTCGCGTCTTAATGTGTCTGCCATGAGCTTTGGCGCGCTCAGCGCCAACGCCATCCGCGCGCTGAACGGAGGAGCCAAGGATGGGGGGTTCGCGCATAACACCGGAGAGGGCGGTCTGTCACCGCATCACCTGGCTGAAGGCGGAGACATCATCTGGCAGATCGGGACGGGTTATTTCGGGTGCCGGACCCCGGCTGGTGGATTTGACAAGGACAAGTTTGCCGAAAAGGCAAGAAAGGACGTGGTCAAGGCTATTGAGATCAAGCTGTCACAAGGTGCAAAGCCCGCCCATGGCGGTGTTCTGCCTGCTGCCAAAGTTGATGCTGAGATTGCCGAGATACGTGGTGTGCCAGAACATCAGGATGTGATTTCTCCGCCCACCCACAGCGCATTCGATGGGCCCACGGGTTTGATGCATTTTGTCCAGCACCTGCGGGAAATGTCAGGTGGCAAACCTGTCGGTTTCAAACTGTGCATCGGCAGGCCGTCCGAGTTCATGGCGATCTGCAAAGCAATGCTTGAAACGGGTATCTTGCCGGATTTCATCACGATTGACGGGGCAGAAGGGGGCACAGGCGCAGCCCCGGTGGAATTTACCAACCGGTTGGGTATGCCCCTGAACGAAGCCTTGATCTTTGTCAGCAACTGTTTGCGCGGTGTCGGAGTGCGTGACAAGATTCGGATCATCTGCTCCGGCAAAGTGGCGACCGGTTATGACATGGTCGAGAAGTTGGCGCTTGGTGCAGACATGTGCAACTCGGCGCGCGCGATGATGTTTGCGGTTGGTTGCATCCAGGCATTGCATTGCAACACAAACCGTTGCCCATCAGGGGTGGCTACACAAGATCCCATCCGCGGGCGCGCCGTGAATGTGCCGCAGAAACGTCGGCGTGTTCATCGCTATCACGATGCCACGCTGGAAAGTTTCCGCGAGCTTTTGGGCGCCATGGGCAAGGAAAAAGCATCCGAGTTACATCCCCGTGATATCTTGCGCCGCACTGCGGACGAGCATGAGCGCAGCTATGCCGAACTTTATACCTATCTGGAGGATGGCGCCTTGTTAAAGGACGACATTCCCGAAGAATTTGCAGATGATTGGAACCGAGCTTCGGCTGCACAATTCTGAAAACCACATTGGGTAGAGCAATGTTTGGTCATGTGAAAGCGCGTCTGTAATTGCCCGCTTTTTCCACCGTCTTATGCGGCTTTCGTTATCTGGGAATGGATCGCGGGTTGTTTGCCACGTGGGTATTGATCTTGCGAATGCTCCATTCTACAGAATCTCGCATCGCGCGCCCCAAAGCCAGATCAAACGCGTTGATCAGATCGGGTGTCTGATCGCTTGCCGCCACGACGTTTTCCTGGAACGAGCTGGACGCAATGATCTTGTCTTCGTATTCGTCGATCACCTTGATGTTAATACGAACTTCGACGCGAATTTTGGTTCCATTCTCGGTGTCTTCGATCACGACCCCCTGAAACTCTCGAAGGTCCGGGGCAATTACGTAATCGGCTCGCAGACCAACGGTTGAGCGTCCAACAGCTGCGACTTTGCCCGAGTTCTCAAAGCTTTCGACCAATAGGGTTTGAACGATCAAGGGCGCGCGATCCACCCAGCGGGCGCGGGGCAAATATTGAACCTGCAACGCGGTAGGTTGAATGGCAATCTGATCCGTGTTCACTGCGGCAGTTGCCGTCGGTTCCTGAACGACGATCTGCTTTTCAATCCTGGGCAGCGCTGAGGAAAAAGTGCTTTTAGGGGTCAGCAGATACAAGTCATTCGGTTTCGCCGCTTGTTTCAACGTGCCCAGACCAGCACAGCCGCCAAACAACACGACCATCAGCATTGCAAGTGCAGGCTTGATCATTGACGGAACTCCGATGCTTGGGTGCCCAGAAGGAAACGTGCCGGATCGCGTTCAACTTTGTCTACGAGGCGATCCAGACTGATAACAAGACGCTGGGATTCTTCGATAAAACGAACAAACTGAGGCAACCCGACACGCAGGAAGTCTGACACTTGTCGGCGGTTGCTCTGCACGATTTCGTCGATGGTTCCCAGCAATTCGGACGCGGAATTTGACGCGCTCAGGACGTCGTCCGAGATCTGATCGATCTTTTCCGTTATGCCCGCGACGGTTTCGGTCACCTGATTGGCCGCCTTCCGGACATCTTCCGCAACAGGTGCCACGTCTTCCTCCATGACACGATTTGCAGAGTCAAAAGCGGCTTCTGCCGAAGCCAACGCCCCCTTGGCGGACTCCATCGCCGTAGTAATCGAGCCAAGCGCCGTATTGGCGTTCAGAACGGTTTCGTTCACAATTCCAAGGGTAACGCTGCCTTCATCAGACAAAACGGTCAACCGTTCAGCCAGTTGCGAGCCTCGCTCGATGAAAGGCTTCACGTCCTGCTGCAAAATGCGGTCCGCCGTCTGAAGAGTTGTTTTAGCTTCGTCCAGCGCGGTCTTGGCGGACCCGGAAGCCGTTTTGACGGCTTCCAATGTTTCCGTACCGGTTTCGAGCGTTGTTTGAGCAGTTTCGATCAGTGGGTCCAGCCGCTTTGAAAACGCGCCAATATCCTGCGCAGCGCTGCCGATGTCATTTGCCACGGATTCAAAACTTGTCAGTGTATTGTCCAGTTTACCTGTGGCCGAAGCAAGATTGTCCAGAATACCGCTCACAGCTTCCCGGTTTTTATCATCGACGACTTTGTTCAGGTTCTCCAAAAGCGTTACGGCTTCATCCAGAACTTTTGGCGCGCCTTCGAACAGGGATTGAATTGTGCTTCGTTTGCTCTTGATAATGCTCTTTTGTGGCAATCGTTCGGCGTTAGCGGACCCCCCTGTCAGTTCGACATAACCAACACCAGTCACACCAAGTGACTGAAGCTGTGCGATTGTATCATTGGTTATCGGAATGTCTGCGTCCACTTCGATCCGCACGCGAACCTTTGACGGATCATTATCATCCAGTTGCAAGGAAACGACCTGCCCGACCGGCAGGCCGTTGAAGTTCACGCCGCTGGCTGCCGACAGACCTGCGACATTGTCAAATAGTACATCGTAATAAGCGTATTGGCGCGTGATCTCAAACTTGGCGAGCCACAGGAAAAAGCCGAATGCGCCCAGCAACCCTGCAAGAGTAAACGCGCCGATCAGGATGTAGTTCGCCCGGGTTTCCATTGCTTTTACCTGTTTTGCCCCTTCTGTTGCGCCGCGCGGGCGCGGGGGCCTGTGAAGTATTCCTGTACCCAAGGATGGTCGACCTTGGTCATGTCCTCAATCGGACCTTCAACCAGTACGCGCTTTTCTGCAAGCACTGCAACGCGGTCGCAGATCGCGTAAAGACTGTCCAAATCATGGGTGACCATGAAAACGGTCAACCCAAGTGCCTGCTGTAACTCACCGATCAGTTCATCATACGCGGCTGCGCCGATCGGGTCCAATCCTGCGGTTGGTTCGTCCAGAAAAACGATCTCGGGGTCAAGGGCCAGCGCCCGAGCCAGCGCAGCGCGCTTGCGCATGCCACCCGACAGTTCTGACGGAAACTTGCCGCAACTCAGCTGTGGCAGACCCACGAGGCTAATCTTCAATGCACCCAGAGACTCCATTAGTTTTTCGCTGAGACCTGTGTGTTCCCGCAACGGAGCCATCACGTTTTGCAGCACGGTCAATGACGAAAACAGTGCCCCGTCCTGAAAGGCAACACCCCAGCGGCGTTCGATCCTGCGGCGGTCATCCTCTGGGCCATTCAGAAGATCGACGCCCAGCACCTCGATTTCTCCGGCGGCGGGTTTGTTCAGCCCTACGATAGTTCTGAGTAATACGGATTTACCGGTGCCCGACCCGCCAACGATTCCCAGAACTTCTCCCTTCCAGACATCAAGATTCAGGTTTTCGTGTACCACCTGGGTACCGAACTGAGTTCGGAGCCCGCTTACACGAATGACAGCCTCACGGTCTTTAGTTGTGGCGACTGATGGCTGTGGTGTATCCCCGGTCATGTCATATTCCGATCTCTGAGAAGAAGATCGAAAACAAAGCGTCGATTGCGATCACCATGAAAATGGATTGAACAACTGATGCTGTCGTACGTTGACCGACACTTTGGGCGGACCCTTTGACCTGCATTGCCTGCCAGCAGGCAATAACGCCAATAACGAGCGCAAAGAACGGAGCTTTGATAAGACCGACCGCCAATTGCCAGACGTCGGTGTTTTCCTTCAAGCGAGTAAGAAACATGCCGGGGCTTACACCCAGGTCGATCCAGCTCATCAATGCGCCACCAAACAGACCCGCGATATCGGCGACAAAACCCAGTAAGGGCAACATGATCAACAAGGCCAAAACGCGGGGAATGACCAGAACTTCGATCGGGTCCAGACCCAGTGTTCGCATTGCGTCGATTTCTTCCTGCACTTTCATCGAACCGATAGATGCGGTGAATGCAGAACCCGAGCGCCCGGCAACAATAATTGCCGTCAACAATATGCCCAATTCACGCAGAACCGAGATCGAGATCAGTTCGACAACGAATATCTCAGCTCCAAATTGCTTCAACTGGGTTGCGCCCTGAAAGGCCAGTACTACACCGATCAGAAATCCCATAAGGGCCACGATTGGCAGTGCTTTGAACCCGGTCTCTTCCATGTGTGTGACCAGCGCTGCCTTGCGCAGTCGCCATGGCATGACAATGGTACGAAACAGCCGATGCAGTGTCAGACCCAGAAATTCGAGGATGGAAAGCGTATCCCGCCAGGCACCTACGGTGATGTGACCCATCTGTGCGATCAAATCCAACAGACTTCGCGGTTTATCAAGTTCACCGGGTTCGTCGGGTATGCTGCGGGTTACAGTATCTATCAGAGTGGCATGTGCCGGTTTCACCCCTTGAAATTCAAGTGTTGCACCTTGCGACGTGAAGCGTTTGCCAAGGTCCGCGATCAGCCAGGCACCGCCGGTATCCAGAGCTTCGACCTCGGACAGATCGAGAACAAGCCTGTCTCCGGTTGGGCGGACAGAGGCAAAACCTTGTTCAACGGTTTGCAGCGATTGCGTGAGCAGCTCTCCGGATATGCGTACACGAGTACCGCTGGAATCGTGTTCTGAGATTATCGAAGGCTGCGTCATGAGGTCATGTGAAGTGAAACATTCAATGACCGCAATGGCTTTGTGCCATTGAACATCTTTTTGCCGCGCCGGATGGCCTTGACGTCACGCCGACCGTCGCATTGAAACTATGCTGAACAGGTGCTTGCCAGAAGTTATCGCGCAGCGATTTTGCCGGGATAATACGCCTTTGTCCGACCGACAAATCGGTTGCGCTATGGCGGGAAGCAATACACATTCCGCGTTGTTTGTTACGGCGCGGAATCGGAGAAGTCGGTATGCATCAGACCAAGAACGTCTTGTTTGTCATCATCGATCAACTCAGAGCGGATTGCCTGTCCGGGGCCTTGGCAGACCATGTGAACCTTCCGAATTTGCGGGCTTTTATGGATGAGGCCGTGACTTTTACCCGCCATTTCTCGGTCACCAATCCCTGCGGTCCCTCGCGTGCATCGATTCTGACCGGCCAATATGCGATGAATCATCGGTCGGTTAGAAACGGAACGCCGTTGCGACACGATACCCCGAACATTGCCACGGAAATGCGCAAAGCTGGTTACTTGCCAATGTTGTTTGGATACACAGATACCTCCGCCGATCCGCGCGTCCATGATCCCAATGACCCTGACCTCAAGTCTTACGAACAGTCGATGACCGGGTTCGTTGAAGTTGTCGAAATGCGCCTTGAAGAATCATATCCATGGCAAGCCCATCTGATGAAAAAGGGGTATCAGTTCGAAAAGTACTGGGACGTCTACAAGCCCGTTTCGCCCGATCGTGGACACCCGCGGCTGAATGATCCCGCGCTGTATCGGGCAGAAGACAGCGATACAGCCTTTCTGACCGATGCCTTTCTGGACGGAATCGCGCCTCATCGTGGAAAGGGTTGGTTCGCCCATTTGACTTATATCCGCCCGCATCCGCCGTTGGTCGCACCGGCCCCCTACAATGACATGTATGACCCGGCGGACATCCCTCTGCCGCACTGCTTGCCGAGCGCAGCAGCAGAAAAAGCGCTTCATCCGTTCTTCGGACCAAAGCTGGATACCTATAGCGCGAAAAAATTCGTTCACGGTTTTGATGACGTTGAACCTACGGACGAAAACAATCGCACTTTGCGTGCTATATATCTTGGCCTGGCAACAGAGGTTGATCACCACATCGGTCGTGTTGTCCAGTACCTGAAGGACAGCGGGCAATACGACGATACACTGCTGGTTATCACCGCCGATCATGGTGAAATGCTGGGGGATCGACACAGCTGGGGCAAGATGACGGTCTACGATGCGGCGTATCACACACCGCTGATGATCCGTTTGCCCGGGAATGAAGCTATGGCGGGAAGCAAGATCACCGTTCCAACCGAGTCTGTGGATGTCACACCAACCATATTGGACTGGATTGGACAGGCTGTTCCGAACGCTATGGATGGACGGTCCTTGCTGCCATTGTTGCGGGGTAATATCCCAGACGATTGGCGCGACTATTCTTTCAGCGAACTTGATTTCTCAGAACCTGAAAACCCGACGTTATGGCAGCAAGAATTGGGGACCGGTAACAGCGACTCGTGTTTGGGAATATTGCGGGATGAACGGTTCACCCTGGTCGAGTTCGCTGCCGACCTGCCCCCGATCCTGTTCGACCATCAAGGTAAGGGCGAATTCGAGAATGTCGCGGAGAATCCGGATTTTGCAACAGATCTCGCACGGTTAGGCCGACAGATGTTGCGCCACCGGATGAAAAATATGGACCACACATTGTCCTTGCACTCGATCACAACTGAAGGCGCAAAATCCTGTCCCAGATACACATCTTAGAACGCGGTTTATTGTCAACGTTCATCTATTCTGGCTGTACCGGACGCTCGGTCACGGGCGGGTTTGTCGAAGTATTTTGCTTTGTGCACTCCCGGATTGCAAAAAGCAATTGAACGAAGACAGGGTCCGAAACGCCTCACCTCAATTCCACTACCCGTGCATGGTTTCAGATGCTAGGCATGAGCCGAGGAGAAGACGAAGTTGGACATAACGGAAAAGCGTATCAAGGCGATGACGACCGCCGGGCTGAACCTGATAGGTCAGGCGCTTTCCATTTATGACAGCAAATTGCAACTGGTGCTCAGCAATCGCCGTTTCCAGGAAATGTTCGGTTTGCCGGACGAGCTTGTTCAAAGGGGTGCTTTGTTTCGGGATACGATCCACTTTCTTGCCAGCCGCGGTGAGTATGGCGACGATGAAAGTGTCGAGGAAATGGTCAATCTGCGCGTCCAGCAAGCCTTGGCGTTTGAGCCTCACTACATGGAGCGCGTGCGTCCCAATGGGCAGGTTGTTTCAATTGAAGGCGCACCGCTGCCACAAGGCGGGTGGGTCGCGGTCTACACCGATATCACCGGAACGCGGCGGGCGGAAAACCTGTTGCGCGCGCGGTCTGAGGAACTGTCGGAACAGTTGCTGAGCCACGCGGAAGAACTGTCCGCAACCAACCGCAAACTTGCGGCCACGATCGCGGCGCTGGAAGAGGCCAAGCGGGAATTGACCGAAATCGAAGCTCGCACACGTATGGTGACCGAGATGATGCCGGCTCATATTGCGCATTTGGACAGCGACGGCCGATACGATTACTCGAACCGTCGCCTGAGCGCCGTCATGCCTGGGCGTCCGTCCGATATTCTGGGGCTTCACATTTCTGAAGCGCTGGGTGCGACCGCCTTTGAACGGGTTAAGGCCCAATTGTTTAAGGCCTATAGCGGAGAGCCGTCGGTTTTCGAGTTCACCGAAGATCAGGATTCCCGACGCATCCGGGTTTCGTTTACGCCGGATGGGGCAGGGGGTGTGTACGTGATGTCGGTGGACATCACCGAAGAGACACAGGCACGCGTTGCATTACAGCAAACCCGCCGCCGGGCGATGGCAGCCCAGATGACCAGCGGGCTTGCCCATGACTTTTCCAATCTGCTCACTATCATCCTGGGGATGCAGTCCCGCCTCGACAAGATGGATTTGCCGGATGGCGCTCAGGAACTTGTGGCCGCAACTCAACAAACCGCGCGCCGGGGCGGGCAGCTGCTGAACCGGATCGCCGACATGACTGGAAACCGAACGCCGCAACCGCAGGCAACGGACATCGGGGGATTGTTGGAAGACCTGAGGATTCTGGCGACACCCTCACTGCCTCGCGGTGTGGGCCTGTCCGTCGTAAACACCTTGCCAAAACAAACATTGATGCTTGATCCGGGTATGGTTCAGGATGCGCTTTTGAATTTGGTCCTGAATGCCCGGGATGCCTGCGGGAGCACGGGTCAAATCACAATCAGTGCACATGCCATAGGTGAGATCTGGATCGAAGTCACGGTTTCCGACACCGGGCCGGGGTTTTCACCCGAGGCGCTAGAAAAGGCACTTAACCCGTTTTTCACAACAAAAGGGAGCGACGGGTCAGGACTGGGGCTGCCGATGGTTTATGATACGGTCAAGCTTGCCGGTGGCGATCTGAATCTAAGAAATACACCATCTGGGGCCTCAGTTGTCATGCGTTTGCCTTTTCGGCCCGCTCCTCCGGCTCAGGGTGGATTGGTACTGTTGGTTGAAGACAGCGAAGACCTGCGCGGGCAGTTTAGGGACATGCTGGTGGATTTGGGCTTTACTGTCATTGAAGCAAATTCAGTTGATGAAGCACTGGCCTTGATATCGAGTGTGAAGGACATTTCGCTGGTCTTGTCGGATATCCGTCTGGAAGGACACGGTACAGGCTTGGACATCCTTGAACAGTTGAAACCGGGGTTGCCGCTTATCCTTATGACATCTCTGCCAAATTCAGATCCGCTGCATCAACGGGCGCTTGCCCTGGCACCTGTTTTGCGTAAACCGTTCTCACAGGCTCAATTGTCTGCTCTGATCCAAACCGAGGCCGCCTGATGTCGCAACCACTGGTGACCATTCTCGACGACGAACCCGAGATACGGCGCATTCTGACGGATGCACTGGAGGATGCCGGTTTCCGGACGCAGAGTTTTTCCCGTGCCAGAGAGTTTGAAGCAGCCCTTAATCGAGTAACCCCTGATGTTTGCCTTGTGGACCTGTCTTTACCAGATACCGACGGGCTGGCGCTAGTTCATCGCTTGGCGCTGGAACAGGGTGCAGCAGTGATCATTATTTCCGGCCGGGCACAGGTTCAGGACCGTGTGACAGGACTGGAGTTGGGCGCGGATGACTATATTACCAAGCCGTTTGACCCGACAGAAGTCGTTGCCCGGGTGCGGGCCAGGTTGCGCGCGCCGCGCGGTCGGACATCACAATCGGACAGGGCAGAATTCAACGGCTGGATTGCGCATTTTGATCGGTATGTTCTGGAAGACGGGTCAGGGACTGAAACACCTTTCAGCCATGCTGAAGGCGAGGTTTTGCGTCTGTTTCTGGAAAGCCCCAAGCGGCTGATCAGCAGGGGGCAGATGCAGGAGTCCTTGGGCGGTGCAGCGGGCGACAGCTTTGATCGTGCTATGGATGTCAGAATCTCCAGGTTGCGTACGAAACTTGGTGAAGATCCAAAGAATCCGCGCCTGATCAAAACGATTTACGGTGCCGGGTATATTTTCCTGGGGGATGTCGACTGGAAATAGTGACGCTCTGGTGGCCAGAGTGTAAACCTGAGTTTCTTTTGTTCCCCTCCGCGTCAGGAGATGTTGATGCAAAATACTGTAAGCATCTGAAAAAAGATATTTTAGTCTTCTCACTTACTCACGCAAAGCTTGATCTTTAATCTTCACGACAGGTTCCAGCAGATACTCCAATACGGATTTTCTACCTGACAAAATGTCAACCTCTGCGATCATGCCGGGTATGATTTCCACCGCGACACCACTTCCGTCGAGCATGGTGTTGCTCGTGCGAATTTCCACAACGAACACCTCTTCGTCGTTCCGCTCTGAACGTGTGACGGTATCGGCGCCAATCCGTACGATTTCACCATCCAGCGCCCCGTATCGCGCAAAATCATAAGCCGTGATCTTTACCTTTACGGGCTGTCCAGCACGCAAAAATGCAATATCTTCGGGCTTTACGTAAGCCTCGACCAATAGTGTATCGTCCAGGGGAACAATCTCGACAAGGTCTTCGCCACTTCGCGCCAAACCTCCAATGGTGGTTCGGTGGATGCGATTAACGATACCGCGAACCGGAGAGCGAACCTGCGCTCGTGCAGCGCGGTCGCGTAGGGCAGGCAAGGCTGGTTGCAAGGCCGCCAGTTCCGCAGTTACAATTGCCAATTCAGTAAGCGCCGCACTTCGAAATCGGCTATGAGCAGCCAGAATCCGATCATCGATTTCATCCAAACCAGTTTGCAACCTGTTGGTCACGGCTTCGGCCCGGACCTTGCGACCGCGCCACTCGGCTTCGCTACGCCGCAACGCCAGCAATGTTGTCGCAGGTTCCATTTGCCTCTCAACAAGCGGAGCAATGATCGCACGCTCCTCCCCAAGTACATCTAGGGTTTCATCTGCCGTCACCTGATCCACTACACCTTCTTCGTGTTCTCGCTGCTTTTGTTCACGCTGACGTTCCAAAATTGCGATTTCTGCCGCCAGCTCTGCTTGCCGACCCTGATACAATGCAGTTTCCGAACGCACGACACTGGGTGCACCTTCCATCAGCTGCGCATCGAAACTTAATTGTGTTCCATCAATTTCTGCCTGCAGGCGTTTAGCACGGGCTTGCAGCCCGAAAACGCGCTGTTGTTCCTGGCTAAGTTGGCTGTCGATTTGTGTGGCGTCCAATTCCATCAACAATGCCCCTTTGTCGACCAACTGGCCTTCGCGCACATGGAGCGACCGCAACACGCCGGGCTCGGCAGCATCGATCACCTGTATGTCGCCCGAAGGCACGATCCGCCCTTCGACGCGCGTTACGTCATCCAACTCGGTCAAATGTGCCCACAACCCGGCCGAGACAATACAGGACAGGATCAACAGCAAGAGCAATGAACCACGAACGGGGGACCGCCCCTGCATTTCGTGCGCCAACTTCGCCAGATCAGGATGCTGCGACATTCAAGTGCCTCCCTTTCTGGCGCATGTGCTGCGTCAGCAAGCTCTTGGGTCCATCAGCTGCGATTTTTCCGTTTTCCAGAACGATAACCCTGTCCACAAGCTCCAGCAGACTGGTTCTGTGCGTTACAATGACCAGGGTTGATCCGGAGGTTGACGCACTCAGGCGTTGAACCAGTTGGGCTTCGGTTTTGACGTCCATCGCACTGGTTGGCTCATCAAAAAGCAAAACCGGAGGTCGCCCGACAAGTGCCCGTGCCAGGGCGATTGCCTGCCGTTGCCCACCGGAAAGCCCCTCACCGCGTTCCGCGAGTTGAAGGTCATAGCCCGACGGATGGCTGTTCACGAATTCTTCGACACCGGCAATACGACCGGCTTCGACGATGTCGCAATCTCTGGGTCGGACTGCGCCGCTGGCGATATTCTCCCGGACAGACCCCGAAAAAAGCCAGACATCCTGCAGGACAGATCCAATATTGCGCCGCAAGTCACCTGGGTCGATCTGACGTATGTCGAGCCCATCGATCATGACCGAGCCTACTCGTGGTGTGTAAAGCCCCAATAGCAGGCGCGCAATCGTGCTTTTCCCGCATCCGATTTGACCTAGAATTGCGACTTTCTCACCAGGCTTTATGGTGAATGACACGCCTCGCAGGGTATCTTCGCTTTGGTCAGAATACGAAAAATACACGTTATTAAAGGCAATTGCCCCTTTGAAATCAGATCGGGTCAGCCATGTGCGCCCCGCCGGGCGTTCGCTTTCTGCGTGCATTAGCGCATTGAGGTTGCGATAGGCGCACCTGGCCTGATTTACGCGGGTCAAAGTCTGCGCCAGTTGACCCAGAGGGGCCAACGCCCGACCGGTCAACATTACCGAAGCCACCAGCGCACCCATGCTGGCTTGCCCGTTTGTAATCAGAAAAACACCAAGAAATACGACAAGCACTTGTGCGGCCTGTTGGGTGAATCCGGTCAGGTTCAGGGCAAATTGCGTGACAGTCCGGCTTCGCGCACCATGCGCTGATTGCTGTTCGATGGCCTGTTCCCATCGTGCGCGCATTTTTCGGCCTGCTGCCGTTGTTTTAATGGTTTCAAGTCCCGAGACAGCCTCAACCAGAACTGATTGCTTGGACTGCCCGTCGGACAAGCTTCGTTCCGCCATCCTTGATAAAATTGGTTGCACCGCCAAACCTGTCAGGAGCACCACCGGTACGGCCAGTGCAGGGATCAAAGCCAGTTGTCCGCCTACCAGAAAAATCGCCAGGATAAACAATCCAATGAACGGCAGGTCGACAACGGCCACCAGCGTCGCGGATGTAAAGAACTCTCGCAGAGTTTCAAATTCGCGAATGGTGCTGGTCATGGCACCGGTAGACCCCGTGCGCGATTTCATCTGGATGTTCAGCAACTGGTCGAAAATGCGCCGGCCCATCAACAAGTCGGCTTTCTGCCCGGCCATGTCGATAAATCCCGCCCGCAGCAACTTGAGGGCAAAGTCAAAACACAGTGCCAACGCCACACCCACGGTCAAAGCGATCAGCGACTCCGTAGCTTCGTTGGGCAATACCCGGTCATAGACCACCATGATGAATACGGACGTGGACAAACCAAGAAGATTTGCCAGCGCCGCTGCTAGCGCGACCTGAAAGTATGACCACCGGTTTGCGGTTAGTGCGTTCCAGAACCAGTGACCGCCATGTGAAGCGGCCCCCCCCAATGTTTCACCGTCGTGATGGCGCCGGAACAGGATTGCATAACCGGTATAGCAGGTTGCCAGCCTGTCTTCGGAAATCTCACCGACACCTTCACCTAGCTCTGGGTCGAAGACCAATAAAGTACCCTTCTGCCTTCGTCCGTGAAAGACAACGGCTCTACCCTCTGCCAACAGCAACAGGGTGGGTGTCAGATTGTTATCCAAGTCGGAAAGGCGCTTTGCCCCATACCCCGCCTGCATGCCCGCCTTTTGCGCGAGGGTGAGAATGTCCCGTATTGTCAGATCCCCTTCTGCGCCACTTTGCGTCGCGTGCAGCGCCGCGAGACTCAATGGCCGTTCAAGTGCCGACGAGATATTCAACAGACAGGCTTCAAACGGTGTAAGCAGCGAAGCATTGGGGGCAGGGTCGGATGCGTTCATTGCGTATTGCCCCAGTCGCCCAATGAAACCCCGAGCAGGTCGAGTATGTCCCCGGTCAGGCTTAGGGCTGCATAATTGGTCAGAAAGTAGCTCTGTTCCGCAAGGATCAAACGTTCCTGAGCATTAACGTAGTCCCGCTGTGCATCCAGAATTTCAATGAGGCTACGACGACCGATCGAAAATTGTTCGCGGGAAGCTACGACATTTTCCGCGTTAGCCTCCACGGCAATCCGGGCTTCTCGTAACCGATCGGCACCCGCTTTTTGATCCGAACGGATAAAACCCAATTCTCGCGTTATTTCGCGGATAAGCTGCTCGCGCGCAAACTCGGTCTCTTTGACCAGCGATTCCGCCGCTGCTATTGCAGCGCGGCGCTGGCCGGTGCTGTCCAGCTCGTAATTGAAAGAAAGATCCACTCCAAAGTTCGCGTCACGATTGTTATTCTGGTTCGCGAATGCGGCGACCCTGACATCAGGGCTGCGACGCGCATGCGCTGCGGACCATTCAGCCTTGGCAGCAAGCAGGCTTGCATCGGACCGCCGAACCTGAGGGCTGTTCATTATGATCTGCATGTCACTTCTTTCCAGTCCAGGTGCCGGAACTGGTGCAGAAAGAGCGCCGGGCTCATCCCCGAAAACCTCGCGGAATCGCGCTTCGGCGCGGTCTGTTCGCGCATGCGCATCAGCCAGTTTTGTGCGCGCATCGGACATGCGCGACCGGGCTGCCAGAACGTCGGCACTCGAACCGACACCGTTTTCAGTTCGGTCGGTTATCTGGCGAACAAGCTCTTCATGTGTTAGAACATTCTGTGCTGCGATGCTTCGAATCTTTCGTTGATCGAGGACAAGTACATAGGTCTCGATAGCTGCGAGAGCAGTGGATGAGGCTGTTTGAATCTGATCGCCTCTGCTTTCCAAGACACGTGCCCGCGCAGCGGTCAGATCCCCTGAGGACGCCCCTCCGTCATAGACCAATTGTGAAACCCTCACATACGGCGATACATCCGCTACATCTGAGGCAATCCTTTCAGATCGTGCGTTTAGCCCCAGCGAAATCTCCGGGAGAAAAGCGCCTTCAGCTGCGTCTTGTTTGGCTTTCGCGATGCCCATTCTGGATTTGACTTGCGCCAGGTTGGGGCTGTTCTCGACCGCCTTTTTCACCCGCTGCCCGAAGGCGCTGTGGCTGAGTGTTTCTGATGGTTTTGTTGCCCTGGCACCGGCTGTTTGGGCTGCAAAGGACATCGCAACTGGCGTCAAATCGGGCGGGCGGGTGCAGGCGGAAATCGAGACCAAAAGCAGACTGAGCGTGACAAGATGCAGTGAATACTCATTAAATCGCATACTGATCCTCCTGCCACCGATGGTCCAGCAGGCTTTCTTTTTGTTGGGCGGCGGCCAGCGCTTCTAGAAAATCTGAAGCATCAGATCGTACGCTTGGCGACGACCTTTTAACCAATTGTTCGGCGCGCAATTGAGCGGTCGTTAGCCACGAAAAATGGGTCAAGGAAACTTGGTGGGCATATATGAGGCGCAGGCCACCGTTCATGGCGAGCAATGACAGATGCGCTGAAGGAACTTGCTGCAAGGCAACCACGTTGACACCAAAGTAACCGTCGAGGCTTTCGTCCGTTTGTGCGCAGGCGAGTGGAGAAAAAAGCCCCATACCGGCTATCGTACGGCACAACTGATTTGTGTTCTCCAGTGATGCTGTGAGAGTGCGAAAGAACGCTTGGACTTTTTGCAGTTCCGGCCCCAACTCTCCGGTTTTGTCAAAGAACGGCTCATCTTCGGGGTTGTCGGTAACCAAGTCCAAGCTTTCGTTGACAAGCAAGTCAAACTTCCCCTCACCGATTTTATCGTGAAGTTCAGGTGGCAGGAATTGAAACGGTGCACATCGCAGTGCAGAAGGAACATAGCTTGCACGCCAATCCCCTTCCGCTGACACGAATGGCGTCGGTTTGTCTGGTGTCACCGATAAGATTGCGACGGGGTAAAATCCCCGGTCGGATTTCAAAAATGCGATTGGAAAAGTGGCTGCTGCCTGAAGGATCTCTGCCTCTGCCACCGGGCAGTCGACCTTATCGCGCGCGAATTCGAACGACGTGTAACGTTTCCAGAACCGATGACCATGTCGTAATCGTGTGATTGGGGTTAAGCCATTCTGTGCCATAACTGCCTCAGGAAAATGATGGGCGCCAATTTGTTTCGAAGCCGCGTCAGGCGGTCGCGCCGGTTGGGTCGGTGTGTATGATGTTGTCCGCGGTCAAGCCGCTGAGATCGCCCAAACCATGGAAAGTGGCGAGGGTTTCGACGTTGGCGTCGCCTGGTGTCACGAAATCAACTTTGATCAGAACACTGTCCGTTCCGTCCGTTGCCATCACATAGAGCTCATCACCTGTAGATGCCCCGGCAAGGCTTTCTACAGCCGTTTCGAGTGTAACGGCATTGAGGTCCGCAAGAACGGTATCGAGGCCTACAAATCCAGTATCTATGCCCAATGTGCCACCGACAGAAAGCAGTTCGAAACCCGTACCATCACCGCGGAGCGTGGCGACATTCAGTCCGCTGAACATTAGGGCGTCGGTTACATCTGCTGCAGACCCAATTGTGAAGCCGGTTATGCTGTCTACGCCATTGATGTTCGGGTTGGCTTCAAAGACAACGACGTCCCGCCCGGCTTCGGTGATGTCAATACTATCATTGCCACCACCGCCGCGAATGATTGTATCCGTGTTTGCCGCGGTTAGGATGTCATTGCCATTGGTGCCAAACTGAATTGCAACAGGGCCACCTTCAGGTGATTTTATCGTTAACTCAATGGGTTGAGCAGCGTCCTGTATTGTCATCGTGAAGGTGACAAGAGGTTGGGACAAATCAGTAAAAACAGTCGCCGCCCCAGCGAAGTTGATGATGTCACCTGCGCCTGGGTTTGCCAGGAACAAATCAAACGCGCTGTGTTCCGTGTCTGATCCGATGTCGAATGTGGCAACGGCTGAGTCGAACTCAAGCTCCGCTGAAAAAGCCAGGCCACCAGAGATGTCACGATTTGCATCGGCATAAATGGCAAACGTAACGGTTGACCCACTGCGTCCGACCTCAGAGATCACGTAGACAGCTGGCTCATGAGCAACCGCCTGATCCGATACAGGCAAGGGATCTGGTCCCCCTGCAACAGTTGCCTGGGCAGAGAAAATAAGATCATCCCCAGCCTCTATGGCGGCGAAATCTGACGACGCGACAGCCAGTGTCCAGGATCCGTCAGCGGTTACTGTCGCGCTACCGACGGAACTGCCGTTCAGCAAGACATCCACGGTCTGGCCGTTTGAAAGCCCGGCAGAGGAACCGCTGACAGTAATGCCTGACGCCTTGGCGTCGGCAAGGGCCACCGCGTTGTTCACGCCGATATCGTCCAGCATCAGAACAGGCCGAAAGTCCGTCGTTACCGAACTGCTTGCCGCAACCGAGCTGTTGCCGGCAATATCGTCAACTGTTGCGGTGATGGTGTGGTTTGTTCCGTCGGACAGCGCGCCTAGGTCGCTGGCTGGCACAGTGATCGCCCAGGTTCCGCCCGATGCAATACCGGTATAGGTTTGCCCGGCAAACGTGACAGGCACTGTTTGGCCATCTTCCGAGGTCGTCGTGCCTGAAATTGTCAGGTCTGTAGCTTGTTCCGTTACATCCAATACGGAGCCAACCGGCAAACTGTCGATCGTGATTGCTGGCGCCGTAAAATCGGTTGTAAAACTTGTCGAGGTTTGGTTGCCATTCCCAGCCGCGTCGGAAACAGAAGCCGTGACGTGGTAGGTGCTCGCATCCTGAAGCCCTGATAGCTCCGCCGATGTGGCTGTGTAGGTCCAGACACCACCGGTTACCGTTGCGGTACCGCTTATATCTACTGTTCCGTCTGCGCGCGCGACCTCCACGGTAATGACCGTTCCATCCTGAGCGTCTGAGGTTCCCGAGACAATCAGGTCGGTACCTTGCTCAGCAGCGTTCATAACAGTGCCGTCAGAAATACCGGTTATTCCCAGGGTAGGGGGTGTGAAATCGGTCGTGAAACTGTTGCTGGCCTGTGACGCCGGATTTCCTGCGGCATCCGAAACGTCAGCCGTGACCGTCACGGTGGCGGCATCAGAGAGGGCCGCAAGGTCGGCAACAGGGACAACTGAGCTCCAAGACCCTCCGGCTGCTGTAGCACTGTAAGATTGACCGTTCAAAGTGACGGTCACGACTTGACCGTCTTCGGCCGACGTTGCGCCCGATATTGTCAGGTCCACCGCCTGTTCGGCAGCATTCATGAATGCGCCGGTCGAGAATGTGTCGATGCTGAGGGTTGGTGCTGTGACGTCTTTCAATAGTGTCACATCAGCCTGAGGGGCTGTCAGCCCGTTTGCGTCGCTGACGTCTGCGGTGATCTGAAAGCTGCCTCCGTCGGCCAAAGATGCCAGATCACCCGCTGGGACTGTTACAGTCCATGTTCCGCCCGTCACTGTTGAGGTATATGTTTGGCCATCCAGTGTGACGGTGACTTGCTGACCATCTTCGACATTGGCGGTTGTCCCGCTTATAGCCAAGCTTGCCGCGGCTTCAGCAGCATTGAGAACTGCGCCGACGGAAAGCGGAGATATCGAAATTGAGGGGCCGGTCAGGTCCACAGGTACAGTAACAAGAATCGGCGCGGCCGGGTTGCCAGCGATATCCTCGACCGCCACAACAATTGCAGCAGGTGTTCCGGTGGATAGACTACCGAGGTCGGAATTGGGGATCGTGACAGTCCAGTTTCCGCCTGTCGCAGCACCAGTGTACACCTGACCGTCGAACGTGACGATGATGGTTTGCCCGTCCTCGGCCGTGGTGGAACCCGTTAAGGTTAAGTCACCAGCCACATCAATCAGGTCAATTGATCCACCCGCAACTGGATCCAGAGAAACACTTGGCGCGGTGAAATCCGTATCAAAGCTTCCGCTGGCCTGTGCGGCCGGGTTTCCAGCCGCGTCAGTCACGTCTGCCGTTACATTTACGATTGCGCCGTCAGGCAAGGCGCTAAGGTCAGCCGCCGGGACGGTTACGCTCCACTGTCCACCGGAAACCGTACCGGAATAGCTTTGCCCGTTCAGTGAAACCGTTACGATTTGCCCGTCTTCAGCATCAGTTACACCGGTGACCGTCAGGTCGGTGGCCTGTTCGGCCAGGTTGAGTACCGGCCCGTCAGAAAATCCGGTGATTGACAGGCTTGGCGGGACCGTATCGATGTCAAACTGAACGGATTGTGTCGACAGCTCAGCCCCCGACCCATCCAGGTTCCTGATGGTCACCGTCGACACCCCCTGTGGAAGCGCGCTGGCCTCGGCGGCTGTCAGAGAGATGCTCCAACTGCCATCGGGGTTGGGTGTCACGGTTTTGACCAGTGACCCTATTGTGACTTCGATAGTCGCAGTCCCTTCGGGAGCGATGGCGTTGGTGCTGACATTGTTCAGTGCAGTGGATTGCAGCTCTGCGAGGTTGAGGCTTGTGTATGTCGGCATGGGTTCGGATACGACGGGGCTGTCTTCACCGCCACCGCCGCCACCTCCTGCGGCCGCAGCCGCCCCGGCCAGACCCAATCCGCCCAACGCCGCGCCGGCCCCACTGATGCCGCCTGCGGACGCGCCTGCTTCCACAGCGCTGAACTGGGCAATCTCCTGAACCACATTCTCAGCGATCATGATGGCACCGCTGTCCAGGATCTGGACGTTTTCAGCCGCCACAATCATTGTGCGGCCATCGGCCATTTTTAGAAGAACATCGCCATTCTTCAACAACTTGACAGAGCGAACGCCTGGAATGGTTTCCGCGAATTGAAAAGCATACAGTTCTTCAATTGTGGCTTGTGATAACGCGGGCAAGGCCATCAAAGTTGAAATCAACCCACCGGCAGCGCCGCGCCCTGCCCAGCGACCAAGTTTTCCATCGATCCACTTACGAATGTGTTGCTTGCGGTCCGTTTCCGAAGGTTCAGCCGCCGGACGGTTGTTGAACTCTGGTGCTTTGGTCATCTTACCCTCACATGTGGTTTCCGCGATCACCGAAAAGGAAGACATGTCGCGCTGATAACGGCTGGTCCATCTGTCTTTCCCACTGGTTACTGTTGCGATCGAAAGTGAAAAATTGAGTTAATCTGAAACCGAACTTCTCGTTTTCACCACAATTCCGCTTTTGTTTCGGTCCGTGCATCAGGTCATCTTTTGGTCAAGGCCAGGGGTGGCGCAGGAGGTGTGGCTGAGATGCTTCAATTCGAAGGTGTGGTGGCAACGGGGAGCGCGGCGCTCGATTCAGGTATCGGCGATACGGCTTTAAAAACGTTTAACGGAACCACGTATCTTTATACCGTCACCGGACCGGGCGGCGGCGTCGCGGTCTGGAGGCTGGTCGAGGGCGCGATGCCTCAACTGGTCGACACGGAATATTACAGCGGCACAATCACGTTTCACGTTGGTCGCAGTGGCACACCAATAGCGCTGGCGGGAACCGAACAACTTGTACTGGATGTGAATATGGCGGTCGGGTTGGTCGGATATGACCTAAACCCGGATGGTACCCTGGACACCCTTACGGAAACCGGATCTCTGACAGGAGGCGGAGATATCTCGGCCATTGTTCAAGTGTCGATCGGACCCATGGATGTTCTAGCAATGGCTCATGAAGAAACGGGTCAAATTGGGACATATCTTGTTAATCCAGACGGAACGCTGAGCCTTGCTGGCCTTGTTGCAGGCTTTAGTGGCGCGATGCAGACGTTGCGCGCAGGAACAGACCATTTCCTGATCTCAAGTGATGCGGCCAGCAATACAGTCTCAACTTATCGGGTCGACAGCATTTCGGGTCAGTTGACCGAGATTGACAACAGTTCGGCCCTCGGAACCCTTGGAATCTCTAACCCGACAGCCATCGAAACGACCGAAGCCTACGGCAAGTCCTGGGTAATCGTGGCGGGTGCAGGCAGCAACTCGCTCAGCGTGCTTCAATTTAACGCTGACGGCAGCCTGAGCGCCACAGACCATATTCTGGATTCGCTCACGACCCGCTTTGAATCCGTGCAGGACCTTGAGGTCGTGGACATCAACGGGCGCGTATTCGTCGTGGTGGGTGGCGGCGACGATGGGCTTACATTGTTCACGCTGACACCGGAAGGCCAGCTGGTCTATCTGGACAGTTTCGCCGACACTTTGACTAGTGGATTGCAGAATGTCGAATCGCTGAGCATTGCACATGTCGGCAATGAGTTGCAGATTCTGGTTACGTCGGAACAAGACGCTGGAGTCACTGTTATTTCGGTTCCTGTCGATGATCTGGGGATCGTGGACAAAGGGTTTGGAACAGTGTCGGGGACGACCTCAGACGACATGCTGAGCGGCAGTATTCTGGATACCACCCTGATTGGCGGAGATGGCGATGACATACTGATAGCTGGAACAGGTGCTACGACTATGTCAGGTGGAGCAGGGGCCGACATTTTCGTGATGCAGTCGGGCAGCGGTCTGACCACGATCACGGATTTTCAACCGGGTGTGGACCGTCTGGACATGTTCGACTATTTGCTGTTGCGGTCCCCTCAGCAACTGACCTTTACCAGCACCACTCAAGGGGCGCGGATAGACTATCGGGGCGAGGTGGTGCAGGTTCAGTCAGCTTCGGGTGGAACGCTGACCAGTACCGATATTTTCGGGGCCGGGTTTGAAGGCCCCGATCACATCCCGGTTGATTTCGGTGATTTCGGCGGTTTGACGCCCGACAGTTCGGATGGCGTGCTTGGGCCAATCACTGTGGACAGCCAATCTGCAAATCCCGGATTGTCGGATGCAGAGATCAAGTTCACTCCTGACGGTGGTGGCACGGTATCTGTCACGGCTGACGATCAGGGGCAATTTGATTTGGACCTTCCAGATGGCACTTTCCCCGGAAGACTGGACGTCGTCAAACATTATTCAACGGCGAGCAAAGAGATCGACGCCCTGGATGCCTTGCAAGTGTTACGCATTTCGGTTGGCCTCGATCCGACATGGGGACCTGCCGATGCGGAAAACCTGATCGCGGCGGATATCAATCAAGATGGAACCATCAATGCCCTGGATGCACTGGCGATCTTGCAGGTGGCCGTTGGGCAAACCACTGCGCATGAACCTCAATGGGTCTTTTTGGATTCAGATGCGGACTTGTCGGGAATTACAAAAAGCAACGTTGATTATCAGACTGGAATGGATGTTGTTGCCATAGACGGCGTGATAACCGCCGATATGACGTCCATATTGCTCGGCAACCTCGAAGCGGCATGAATTGAATTGAACGGTACTGCAACTCAGTCATTGCAAGCCTTCCGCTTGGACCGCAATGTTGGCCCTAGATACACAAACACAAAAGGACAGGCCATGAATCGTCTTTCGGAACGCAGAGCTTTTGCCATCGCGGTCTGTGAAGAAGCTGGGGTGATTGCCGAGAAATACTTCTTGGACAGGAGTAATCTGGTCATCGATCAAAAAGGTGCTCAGGACTGGGTGAGTGAGGCGGACAAAAACGTCGAAACCTTCATTCGCCAAAAGATCATGGATGCCTGGCCGCAAGACGGGATATTTGGCGAAGAACACGGCGCTGCCACCGGTGAGAGCGGGTTTGACTGGGTGATTGATCCAATTGATGGAACTACGAATTTCGTCAATGGCATACCGGTATGGACGATTGTTCTGGCCGGTGTCACCGAAGGGCGCACTGCGGTCGGTGTGATCCGGGATCCGAATATGGACGAAACCTTTGTGGCAACACGTGGAGAGGGCGCGACACTGAACGGTTCACCGATACACGTGGCCTCTGGGGTTGCTCTTCAGGACGGGACGGTTTCTGTGGGGTATTCGAACCGGATCGAAACTCGCCACGTCGTGCCGGTGGTCGCAGCGCTGATCGAGCGCGGTTCCATGTTTCACAGAAACGCCAGTGGTGCATTGTCATTGGCCTATGTCGCAGCCGGGCGACTTCTGGGTTATGTGGAAGAACACATGAACGCTTGGGATTGTCTGGCTGGGCAATTGTTGGTTACGGAAGCGGGTGGTGTTGTCGAAGATCAAGACGCCGACGCGATGATCCGCGACGGTGGGCGTGTGATCGTCGGAACGCCAGATGTATTTGAAAGCTTGCTGGAAATCGCAGAGAACGCTTGGGGTGCTTAACGTCTAGGCCATTGATAACCAAGTGGAATAAGGTCGTAGATTTGTCAGGCTTGCCTGCCAATAATGGCCTTGTGACGGTTGATCGTACTGGCGGTTAATCGGATTTCCAGAAAGTTCACACCACAACAATGTACCGACCGCGCCATGTGTAACGATTGCGAGGTCTCCGGCTCCATGGGCACGAATGATCTCCGACACTGCACGACGAATGCGCCTCTGAGCATCGGCCGCAGTTTCCCAACCGCGAAAGCTAATGTTCGGCTGGGCAAAGAATGCGTCGGCGGCCGCCTCGAACTTTTCCCGTGGCAGGAAACCTGTGGCACTCCGATCATTCTCGCCAAGATCCGGGTGGAAATATAAGGGCAACCCCAAGGGCGCAGCCAGAATCTCACCAGTGTCGCGAGCCTTTCGTTCGCTGCTGGCCCAGATATGGCTGACATTGGCCATAGCTTCACTGGCGGCAAAGGATGCGGCGCGCCAGCGACCTGTCGTGCTCAGACCCCATTCCGTAATGGGGGTATCCGGATCAATAACGACCTCGGGGTGAGTAATGATCAGTAAATCCGGCACCTAGTCAGGCAGAAGTACCGGTCCTTTGCCGGCAAACCCCATCCTGATTTCAGTACCCGGTGCAAGCGGTGCATCAACATCGTCGTGGACCGCAAAAACCTGACCAAATGCGCCGGTCAGTGTGTATTCCATCCGCACGCCAACATAGGTTGCCTTGGCCACTGTAGCGGCGATTCCGTCATCAGAACCAATCACAAGGCGCGATGGTCGTACAGCGATGGTCGCGGGCCCATTTGTCAAACCGCGACGCGGCAGAGTGTGGCGGTAACCTTCGATCTCGATTGTTGCCGTATCATCGTCGGTTGCAATGATTTGACAGTTGAGCAGGTTTGCCTCGCCTATGAAATCGGCAACAAACCGGTCATTCGGGGCGTCATAAAGCTCGCGAGGTGTACCCATCTGAGCGATCGCGGCGTTCCGCATCACGACGATCTCGTCAGAGACGGCCAGGGCCTCTTCCTGATCGTGGGTGACATAGACAACCGTTAATCCAAGGTCTTGCTGGATGGCCCGGATATCCTCGCGCACCTGGCGTCGCAGCTTGGCATCGAGGTTGGATAGCGGCTCGTCAAACAGCAGAACCTGTGGTTCAAGAACCAGCGCACGCGCGACGGCGACACGTTGTTGCTGACCACCCGAGAGTTCGGAGGGAAGGCGATTGTCGAACCCCTTGAGCCCTACCAGTTGCAAGCCATGCAAGGCGCGGCTCCGAGCCTCATCCTTTGCAAAGCCCGAGAATGTGAGGCCGTACATCACGTTCTCCAGCACGCTCATGTGGGGAAACAGCGCGTATGATTGAAACACCATTGATACGTCGCGATCTGTTGCGGGCAGTTTGGTGACGTCCCGGTCGCCAATCATAATCTTGCCAGAGCTTGCCATTTCTAACCCGGCGATCATGCGCAACGTCGTTGTTTTCCCACAGCCTGACGGACCAAGCAGCGTGACCAGTTTTTCCGCTTCGACATGAAGGTTAATGTTATCAACAGCCACAACGTTTTTGCCGAACACTTTCGACACGTTCTCGAACCGTACCGGCGCGGCCTTGGATTGCAGGCTCATGTCAAAATCTCCTAAACATTGGTGCGTGACTGCGTCATTCGACGCCCGATCTGAGTGCGACCAACGATCAGCTGCATCAACGCAACAACTGCCAGCATCACGAAGATCAGCGTCGTCGAATACGCAATGGCTAGACCATAGTCGTTATTCTCGACCCGCCCGATAATATAGCTGGTTGCCATGTCGTATTCGGCACTGACCAGAAAGATCACAGCCGAGATCGCCGTCATCGCGCGAACAAAACTGTAAACAAGTGCGGCCAGTATCGCGGGGCGTAGCAGCGGCAGAATGATACGACGAAATGTCTGCCACGAGTTTGCACCAAGGGTCAGCGACGATTCATCAAGACTGCGGTCAAGTTGCGACATGCTGGCGATGCCCGCACGGACCCCAACCGGCATGTTGCGGAATATGAAGCTGATAACAAGGATAACGCCTGTGCCGGTTATTTCGATTGGCGGAACGTTGAAGGCAAGAATATAGCTGACACCAATCACCGTACCGGGGATAGCAAAGGACAGCATGGTTCCAAACTCGAAAGCGTTCTTTCCTGCAAAGTTCTGCCGGGTCAACAGGTAAGCCGTTACCAGCCCAACCGCCGCCGTCAGAGGTGCAGCAATTGCCGCAATGGTTATGGTGGTCCAGAAGCTGTCCCAAGCGGCGCCGGTCCAACGAATGCCCTCTTCTTCAAATCGTACAGAGAATGCAGTGACGTAGTGCTTTAGGGTCAGGGAGTTATTGACACCCCAAAGCTCGACCACACTGCCGTAGATGATCATTGCATAGACAATGATCGTGAACACCGCCCAGCCAAGGGCGAATACCAGCACGGGAACAGAAAGGCCTGTCGGCATCAAAGGGTGCACGCCTGCGTCGCCTTTGCCTGTTACGGTTGTATAGCTTTTCTTACCCAGCCAAACACGCTGTGCGTAAAAGGCCGAAAGGGTGAAAAACAGCAATACCATGGCCAGAACGGCGGCCCGTCCTTGGTCGTATTGTGCCCCTACGATGGCAAAGAAAATCTCAGTCGATAGAACGTCGAAATTCCCACCCAGAACAAGTGGGTTTCCGAAGTCGGCCATACTTTCGATGAAGCCCAAAAGAAATGCATTGGCAAGTCCGGGGCGCATCAGGGGCAGGGACACTGTCCTGAACGTTTGCCACCTGCTGGCGCGGAGAGTCTGGGCCGCTTCCTCCATAGATGGCGAGACGCCTTCCACCACGCCGATTAGAACGAGGAATGCAATAGGTGTGAACGCAAGGGCCTGTGCGATGAATATACCTGGCATTCCGTACAGCCAGCGCGTTGGCTGCGTGCCGAACAGATCGGCGACGAACCGTGTGACTGAGCCTGACAGGCCAAAAAGCAGGATCAGCGCAAGCCCAATCACAAATGGCGGGGTGATGATCGGAAGAACAGTCAAAGCCCGCAACAGGCGTTTGTAGCGAAAGCCCGAGCGGGTCACGACCAGTGCAAAGCACAAACCCAGGGCAGTCGTGACGAAGCCAACCAGGATGGCAAGAAACAGTGAGTTCCATGCCGCGCCACACCTGGCACCATAAAAACACCCCAACCCCCAAAGCCGGCCATCAAAGAACTTTGAGAAGAAGACAGCAATCGAATATGCGCCATCTTCAGTGACGAAAGCAGCGAACAGCATCTTGGCGATCGGAAAAAAGACAAAGACGGTGACGATGGTAATCACACCGCCAATCGCACTGACAACAAAGACGTCACCGTTGATGGCACCTCTTGCCGCAATGCCTTGGGTCAACAGGAACAGAAAGCTTGATGCGCAAATCATTGCACCATAGCCCATGCCGAATTGGCGATCGCCAAGTTCACCAAAATAGGCTGCCAACCAATTGAAATTGAAACCCCGGATGCCAATCCCAAAGCCCTGTGCAATCAACCAGCCGAAGCCGAGTGCACCGGAAAGGATCAGAACACGGGCATAGAGCGGGTCAGATTTCGCTCGTTTCAACACCAGAAGGGGTAAGGTCAGGGCGATCAACAGTGGGGCCAGCCAAAGCTTCTCACCCTGTGCGATCAGAAATGCAGCGGGGGCATAATCTTCGTCAAACGGGTAGCCGTCAAAAAGCCATTCGAATGACCACAGGCCGCCGTCGACCATATACCACGGCAGCAGGCAAAACCCGACCCACCCGGCGATGACCCAAAAGATCAGAACCGGGCGGGTCTTTTTTGAAGTCCGGTCAATCATTTACTGCGGCAGAACCGAAACCTCTTCGTCCCATTTCTGCAACAGACGTTTCCGTTCGTCTGAGGAACCATACTTTTTGAAGTCATAGTCAATCAGCTTGATCTGACTCATGTCAGGCGCGCTTTCCGATGTTTCTGCGCTCTTGTTCGATGGCACCTGAAACGCGCTGACCTGAAGAGCAAGGTTCTGCGCCTCGGGCGACAGCGCCCAGTCATAGAACTTCTTCGCCTCTTCCTCGTTGCGGGCGCCTTCAATTATGGACATCGAGCCAATTTCGTATCCCGTACCCTCGCATGGCGCGACTACCTTGATCGGGAAACCCGATACGGCCTGGTTTACCGCGTCATGCATGAAGACGATGCCAATCGTGTTCTCGCCACGACCGGCTGCTTTGATTGGTGCCGATCCGGATTTGGTATACTGGTTGATATTCGAATGCAGGCCTTTCATGAACTCAAAACCTTCATCCTCGCCAAAGATCTGCACCATCGAGGCCAGCGTCGTATAGGCCGTACCAGACGAGTTCGGGTTGGCCATCTGAACGTGGCCCTTGTATTCAGGCTTTAGCAGGTCTTTCCAACAGGCGGGTTCGGGCAGGTTGTTGGCCGCCAGCAGGTCTGCGTTATAGCCATACCCAAGTGCGCCGGAATAGATACCTATCGTTCTGTTTCCGGCACTTTCGGCCTGGGAAATCGCCCAATCATGAAGCTGGTCGCGCATTGGCGACAAGTATTCCATTGTCAGGCCCTCTTCAGCGGCCTGCAAATGCGGGTCACCCGTGCCGCCCCACCACACGTCTCCTTTTGGGTTCGAACTTTCGGCGCGAATTTGTGCAAAGGTTTCACCTGACGACTTACGCGTCATGTTGACGTCGATGCCCGTCGCATCTTCGAAACTGCGCGCCATGAGTTGGCACCAGTCTTCCTGCGCGGAGCAATAGAGTGCCAGCTTGTCTGCCTGCGCTGCCGACACAGACGCGGCTATTGCAATCAGCGACCCGACGGCCGTGGATGTAATTTTTTTCATTATTCTTCCTCCCTTTGGTTATTGCGCACCCAGTATCTATTGTTTTGTCAGGCGCTTTCTCATCCAGCTTTTCGAAGCTTGTTAATGACTGACTGGGCGTTCTGATTGCCCGTCAGATTTTTCAGAATACTTGAGAGATCTCTTTCTTCCACCAGCTTTGCCGCTTTCCCTGGTGAAAACCAGTGACGCGTCCGTTCGTCCCGTTCTTTCCAACGCCGTTTCAGTTTTTCAACTACCATTGGATAGAGGGTTACGCGGCAACGAACGCTATTCGCGCCCTCAAAGCGTTTGTCATAGAAAAAATGACCAACTGGCTGTTTCGAGATTGCCCCGACTGCACCTGCTTCTTCCAGTGCTTCAATTTCGGCGGCATGCCAGGGTTTCTTTCCTTCCATCAACCAACCTTTTGGGATGACCCACCGTCCTGTATCGCGCGAAGTCACCATCAGAACACGCAGCTTTCCATCACTGTCCCAGCGCATCGGAAGTGCTGCAATCTGGTCTGTTATGTTGCCGTCGCTCATGCTGCCCTCAATGACACGGTATCAAAAGCGCACCCAGAATAACCTTCAGTCGTTAATGGTGGTCCTTGGGTTTTCACTTTGAAACGGTTCAATTCACACATTCTTGCCTTGCGCTTTAGACTCTTCCGAATTGTCACAACCTACTGAGGGTTATGCAACAAAAATTATTGCATTATGCCCGAAATCCCACAAAGGTGGGGCTTGAAACCTGATTGGGTTGTTGGATGTCCAAAACGAAAATACGTGCCAAAACGATTGAAAAGGGTCGGGGTAGGGTAAAGAAATCCGACCGGCGCCAGCAAATACTGCTGGAGTTGAAGCTTCGCCCGCACGTTCGCATCAATGAATTGGCCCAGCGTTTCAACGTCTCTAACGAGACGGTGCGCAGGGATTTTGACGCCCTGTCGAATGACGGCCTGATCGCACGCGCGCACGGAGGGGCATCTGCCCCGGCACAAGGGCATTATCCAGGTCTGGACGAGCGAGCCAACGCGCGGATTGAGGAACGCGAACGCATAGGTATCAGCGCGGCGGGGTTGGTACGCGATGGTGAAACGGTCATGATCGATTCCGGTTCGACCACAATCGAAATGGCCCGTGCATTGGCCTATCTCGGCACTCCTTGCACAGTGATTACGAATTCTATTCCGGTGGCAATGACCCTCGGCCATGGGGCTGCCGAGGTTTTGCTTTGTCCAGGAGAATATCTGGCAACCGAATCTGCGACGATTGGAACCGAAACGCTGGAATTCCTGTCTCGGTTCAATGTCGACAGATGCATGATCGGCTCGTCGGGTTTTTCGGTTGAAGGCCCTTCAGAAACCGTGCGCGGTTTTGCGGCTGTCAAAAGAATGATGCTGACGCGCGCAGCAAATCGACATCTTTTAATCGATTCAGGGAAATTTGGCCGTAAAGGCCTGTCTCAGGTCGGAGACCTGACCAGCCTGGATTCCATAGTTTCCGACACGAAACCAACAGGAGAATTGCTTAACGCGATCAACGGTGCCGAGGTTGATGTTCTCGTCGCCCCGTAAACACTGAAACGAATGACGAACAGCGGACTGCAAAAAGACCGCGCATGACTGGGAGGAAAACATGAAGATAGACATCAGATTATTGATTGGGGCATCGGCAATTTCGCTTATGTCGCTTTCCGGCACAGCTTCGGCGCAAGATTGCCCGAGGGGTGATCTGGACGAGCGATTTTGCGACGTGGATGGGGATTTGATTGCGGATATCCCCACTGATCCCAATGAGTGGATTGATCCTGACACCTTGATTTTTGCGTATACACCGGTTGAGGATCCGGCGGTCTACCGGGATGCTTGGGTTGAGTTCATTGACCATCTTGAAAGTGTAACTGGCAAAAATGCCCAGATATTTCCAGTTCAATCGAACGCGGCGCAAATTGAGGCTATGCGCTCTGGACGTTTGCATATTTCGGGTTTCAACACTGGATCTAACCCTTTGGCAGTGAATTGTGCCGGTTTCCGCCCATTTACAATTATGGCGTCGGAAGATGGACATTTCGGCTACGAGATGGAATTGATCACATTTCCAGGATCAGGTGTGGAGTCGGTAGAAGACATCAAGGGCGGTAAGCTTGCTTTCTCGTCGCCCACGTCGAATTCGGGTTTCAAAGCGCCATCTGCTATCCTGAAGGGTGAGTATGACATGCTTGCAGATCGTGATTTTGAACCAGTCTTCTCAGGCAAGCACGACAATACTGTTCTCGGTGTGGCCAACAAGGATTATCCTGCAGGTGCTGTCGCCAATTCTGTGATGCAGCGTATGATCGCACGAGATGTTATCAGTGCTGATCAAGTTGTGTCGATCTACAAGTCTCAAACCTTCCCGACTACTGGTTTCGGCACTGTTTACAACCTTCCGCCCGAGCTTCAGGACAAGATTAAAGAGGCCTTCTTCACGTTTGATTGGGAAGGAACCGCGTTACAGGCAGAGTTCTCCAAGTCCAACGAGGCCCAGTTTATCGATATGAACTACAAGGACTTTTGGGACGTCATTCGGAAAATTGACGCGGCAAACGGCGTCTCCTACGCCTGCCAATAAGCCTTGGTCAATCCGGCGGGCCTGAATAGGCCCGCTAATCACCCTAATCGGGGGCAATTTATGCTGCGTCTTCAAAAGCTAACAAAAACCTACAAGACCGGAGATCAGGCACTGAAGGCCGTCGATCTTGAGGTTCCCAAAGGGCAGGTGCTTGCACTGATCGGACCCTCGGGCGCGGGTAAATCGACCATGATCCGCTGCATAAACCGCTTGGTTGAGCCCACAAGCGGCGGTGTTCTTCTGGACGACATGGATCTGACCAAACTCGGCTCGGGTGCGTTGCGGAAAGCACGCCGCGAAATGGGTATGATCTTTCAGGAATATGCCCTAGTCGAACGCCTCACCGTGATGGAAAACGTATTGTCCGGTCGGTTGGGGTATGTCGGTTTCTGGCGCAGCTTTCTGCGGCGGTATCCGCAGTCCGATGTGGACGAGGCTTTCCGCCTGCTGGACCGGGTGGGACTGTTGCACATGGCTGACAAACGCGCGGACGAGTTGTCGGGTGGTCAACGCCAAAGGGTCGGTATCTGCCGCGCTCTGATCCAGAACCCAAAGTTGTTGCTGGTCGATGAACCGACCGCGTCGCTGGATCCGAAGACCAGTCGTCAGATCATGCGGTTGATCACCGAACTGTGTCAGGAACGCGGGCTGGCAGCCATCATCAACATCCATGACGTGGCGTTGGCCCAGATGTTCGTTCCCCGTGTCGTAGGCCTCCGCTTTGGCGAAATCGTGTTTGATGGTCTCCCAACAGGGCTCACCCCGGAAAAGCTGACCGAGATTTACGGCGAGGAAGACTGGGAAGCGACCATCGAAAAAGTGGATGAGGATGAAGATGTCGAGGCAGCAGAATGAGCCATCGAGAACTTGACGATATGCTGGGAAAAGGCTGGCGCAAACCGGCCTTTATCAAAAACACGTTGCTGCGCAGGGCATTGATACTGGGGTTCTTCGCTTACTTGATTGCGGCTTTCATGACCATCGATGTTGATTGGGGAAGGGTCTATGAGGGGCTGGACAGGGGATGGGCGTTCGTCCTTGCCTTTACAAGCCCGGATTTCATTTCACGGTGGTCAGATATCTGGGCCGGCCTTCTGGAAAGCATTGTGATGACCGTGGCCGCGTCGGTTGTTGGTATCCTGATTTCGATCCCGATTGGATTGGGTGCTGCACGTAATATCGCCCCGTTGCCAATCTACATAATTTGCCGCGGCATTGTCGCGTTAAGCCGGGCACTGCAGGAAATTATCGTTGCTATTTTGCTTGTGGCCATTTTCGGATTTGGCCCGCTGGCAGGATTTCTGACGCTGTCCTTCGCGACAATTGGATTTCTTTCCAAGCTCTTGGCTGAAGATATCGAGGCGATGGACAAAGTTCAGGCAGAGGCGATCCAGGCCTCTGGTGCAAGATGGCTGCAATGGATCAACTACGGGGTTCAGCCTCAGATCATGCCTAGGCTTGTGGGTCTTTCCATGTACCGGATCGATATCAATTTCCGGGAAAGCGCTATTCTCGGGCTGGTGGGGGCAGGCGGCATTGGCGCGACACTGAACACTGCTTTTGATCGATATGAATATGACACGGCAGCCGCCATTCTGATCCTTATCATCGGGATCGTCATGGCCCTTGAATACCTTTCGGGGATTATCCGCGCGAGGGTTCAGTAATGCCTGTTCTTGAACGCGACGATACAAAAATCTGGCGCAGGCGGACGACGGGCCAAAGCCTGGTTCGCTGGTTTGGCTGGCTTTTGGGCGTAGCGATTTTTGTCTACTGTTGGCAGCTCATTTCAGAATCGACAACCTGGTTTTTTGTCTGGGACGCGCCCCGTATCGCCAACGATATATGGACCCGAGCAACGCCGCCCAAATGGGACTATATCACCCAGTTGGGTCGCCCGATCTGGGATACCCTGAACATTGCTACTCTGGGCACGATCATCGCTCTGTGCTTGGCTGTACCTGTTGCCTTTTTGGCGGCCCGCAACACTACTCCGTCGGCGTTGTTCATCCGCCCCATTGCCTTGTTGGTCATTGTCTCGACCCGCTCAATCAACTCGCTGATCTGGGCGCTGCTATTGATCGCTATCATTGGACCGGGCGTGTTCGCAGGTGTCATAGCAATCGCCATCCGTTCAATCGGGTTCTGCGCTAAACTTCTTTACGAAGCGATTGAAGAGATTGATCACGGTCAGGTCGAGGCGATCACAGCCACCGGTGCTTCGCGGTGGCAAGTCATGGCGTATGGGATCGTTCCGCAAATCCTGCCAGCATTTGCCGGAATTGCAGTCTTTCGTTGGGATATCAACATTCGCGAGTCCACAGTGCTTGGGCTGGTTGGCGCCGGTGGCATCGGGTTGCAGCTTTCGGCCTCGCTTAACGTTCTGGCGTGGCCGCAAGTGAGCCTGATCCTAATTGTAATTCTTTTTGCGGTCATGATCAGCGAGTGGGTTTCGGCAAAAGTACGAGGAGCGATCATTTGACCGGATTCTCAGCGCAAGAGGCTTTCAAGGCTTACGAAGCCGTCCGGCACCGCCTTCCAGATATAGAACCGAACAACGTGAGCTATCGTCGTATCGAGACTCTTTCCGAAATTATGGATGAGTTTGACGTGTTTCTTCTGGATGCGTTCGGGGTTCTTAATATAGGCGACACGGCGATCCCCGAAACGCCCGAACGGATCAAGTCACTGAAGGCTGCGGGCAAACGTGTCTTGGTGGTGTCGAATGCCGCTGGGTTTCCCCACGCCACGCTGTTGGAGAAATACACCAGACTGGGATATGACTTCGCGCCGCAGGATGTGATCACCAGTCGGGCTACGTTGCTGTCCGGGCTGAATGGCCAACGTGGGCTGCATTGGGGTTTGATGGCGACACCCAGCGCCGGTCTTCGCGACTTGGAAGGTTTGAAATTAACCTATCTGGAAGATGACCCGCAGCCCTATGAATCTGTTGATGGTTTTCTGATGATCGGGTCAGCCGCCTGGACCGAAGCCCGGCAGGCGATGTTGGAGGTGGCATTGCTAAGCCGTCCCCGCCCGGTATTGGTGGGCAACCCGGATATCGTTGCCCCGCGCGAGTACGGCTTTTCCAAAGAACCAGGTCTTTTCGCACACCGTTTGGCCGACCGGACAGGTGTAGCCCCGCAATTTTATGGAAAGCCATTCGGCAATATCTATGATCTTGCTTTTCAGCGACTTGGGCCTGTCAACAAATCCCGCGTTCTGATGGTGGGTGACAGTTTGCATACTGACATTCTGGGCGCGCGTCATGCCGGAGTGGCTTCGGCACTTGTCTCGGATTTTGGATTCTTCGCCGGGCATGATGTCGAGGAAGCGATCAAACAGGCAGCGATCGTGCCGGATTTTGTTGTGACCCGACCTTGAGAATTTGAAGTAATGCGAATTGTAGGAGGAGTGTGAGCGATAGTTGAACTGCGACTCCTATTGCCTTCGAGGGTAGGGAGATCGAGCCAACTCTGCCATCATCCTTTCTCTGAACACTTCGGCTGGCGTTTTCCATCCGAGGCATTTGCGGGGCGTGTTGTTGAGGCGGTCACAGATCATTTTCAGTTCATGATCTGTGACCGCCGTGATGTCCCGCTTTCTCGGCAGCCACCTTCGGACCCGCCGATTGGTGTTTTCGACCGTGCCTTTCTGCCACGGAGAGCAGGGATCACAGAACCACGTCTGCGTTCCGATCTCGGCCTGAAGATGTGGCCAGCTGACGAACTCGGTGCCGCGGTCGAATGTGATGGATTTCCGGGCTAGGTGGGGCAGGTCGCGAACCGCTTTCATGATCTTGCCCATGACCGGCTTCGTGCGCTTGTTCGGGTTCTTCAGCAACACCGTAAACCGGCTGACGCGTTCGATCAGGGATGCCACGTTCGACTGCCCAAGGCTCTGTTTGAATAGCATCAAATCTCCCTCCCAGTGGCCGAACTGGCGGCGATGCGCCACGTCATCGGGACGGAACAGGATGCTGACATCGCGGTCGAACTTGGGTGCCTGACGCTTTCTGGCACGGCGGGGACGGCGATACTTGCGGTGGTTTGGCAGGTACCACCAGAGTTCCTGGCCATGCCTTCTTTCGAGTAGATATAGCGATAGATGGTTTCCTGGCAGACCCTGAGTTTGGCACCCTCATAGATCATCCGGTTGCCGATCTGTTCAGGCGTCCAGCCATGCTTGAGTCGCTCGACAACTTTCCTGAGCAAATGCGGATAGCGGATCAGCTTGCGTTGCCGGGCGCGCCGATCGGCCGCCATCAGATGGGCGGCGGCACCATAGTAGCCGTCACATTTGGGCATGCATTCATCGCTGAAAAAGTTTCGTTTGATCTCACGATGGATCGTGGCCTTTGAGCGCTTCAGCACACGCGCCATCTCGCGAACAGGGACCTTTGCATGTCGCCAGCGTTCGATTCTGCGGCGTTCCTCAATGCTCAGTTGGGTGTAAACAGCTCCCATGGCACAATCTCCTCATTAGATAACTCATTGTTTTCTAATAGGAGTCGCACTTGAAGGTAGCGCACACCCTAATAGTCGAATTTAGCGCATAATGATGATTATGTTACTTGTACGGAGACGCATCCAGTCGGCGAATTTTACCTAACCGAGGTAATACTCACAGTCACGGAAACTCGAAACTGGTTCTTCCGCATCCTAACAATCTAGAACTCAATGCTAAGGGTCACTTTCGAGAACTCAAACCATCTCAGGCTGGAAACACCGCTGTTTTCTTGACTGTTCCATAAACAAAGCTGGTGTCGATCGAAGCTATCCCGCCGATCGGGTGAATTCGGTTTCGAATAAAGTCTTCGTATGCTTCGAGGTCCGATACCAATACCCGCAACTGGTAATCCATTGCGCCGGTCAGCACGTGGCATTCTAGAACTTCATCGATCATCCGAACGCGTTTTTCGAATTTCTGCACATCTGTTTCATTGTGCCGCTCAAGCCGGATGCGGACAAAGACGGTTATAGCCATCCCGTATGCAGCAGCGTCCACATCGGCACTGTATCCCTTGATGACACCGCTGGCCTCAAGGTTTTTGACCCGCCGCAAACACGGTGAAGGAGACAGATTGACCTCATCAGCAAGATCCTGGTTCGTCATACGCCCATCTCGCTGTAACGCTCGAATGATTTGCCTGTCCTTGGCGTCCATCTTATCTCCATTTTTTAGCATAATATGCCAATGTAGGTCCTCAACGTGGCATTATTCGCAACCCATTGCTCAAAGTAAAGGCGCAAAGTGATAACGACTTAGATCAGGAGCCCACCGTGACCCACACAACCGGATTTGCCACTCGCGCCATTCATCATGCCTACAACCCATTTGAAAATGATGGTGCACTGACCCCGCCCCTCCACTTGACCTCAACCTTCTCCTTCGAAACCGCAGAGGCAGGCGGTGAAATGTTTGCTGGCGAGCGCGCAGGTCATATCTATAGCCGGATATCGAACCCTACTTGTGACCTTCTTGAAAAGCGTATTGCCGTGCTGGAAGGTGCCGAGGCTGGGCTCGCGCTCTCCAGTGGGATGGGCGCAATTACCGCCGTACTTTGGACCCTGTTGTCGCCAGGTGACGAAGTCATTGTCGACAAAACACTCTATGGCTGCACATTCGCTTTCATGCGCCACGGTCTGGCAAAATGGGGTGTCACTATTACCCATGTTGACATGACGGACCCCGCGAACCTGAAAGCCGCTGTTTCCGAAAAAACCCGTGTCGTCTACTTCGAAACCCCAGCCAATCCAAACATGCGCTTGGTGGATATCGCCGCCAGTTCAGAGATCGCGCATTCTGTTGGTGCGCAGGTTGTAGTCGACAATACATATGCCAGCCCCTATCTGACCCGCCCGATCGAGCACGGCGCGGACATCGTCCTTCACTCCGCCACCAAATATCTGGGCGGGCATGGCGATGTGGTCGCGGGTCTTGTGGTCGGAACCGCCGAGCAGATTTCTGAGATCCGGCTTGTCGGCATGAAGGACATGACAGGCGCAGTGATGGCACCATTCAACGCAATGCTGATCCTGCGTGGGCTGAAGACACTGAACCTGCGACTGGATCGCCACTGTGCGTCCGCCAAGGTTGTTGCCGATTACCTTCAGGCACACCCTGCCGTCAGTGAGGTGTATTTCCCGGGGCTTGAGAGTTTTGCCCAGCACGATGTCGCACGACGCCAGATGTCGCAGCCGGGGGCCATGATCGCCTTTGAAATCAAGTCTGGCCTGTCCGGTGGCATCAAGTTCATGAACCGCCTGAACATGATCCAGCGCGCCGTGTCCTTGGGGGACGCAGAAACCCTAATCCAGCACCCGGCATCCATGACCCATTCGACGTATACTGCGGAAGAACGAGCAGAACATGGAATCAGCGATGGCCTGATCCGACTTTCCGTCGGGTTGGAAGACGTTGAAGATATCCTTGCAGATTTAGAGCAAGCTTTGCCCTACCCTGCCCGCAGTGCCGCCTGAGTCCCGGAGACCACCATGCCGTATGATCCCAACCAGTTGAAAATCGTTGAACAGCGTCTGCTGTGGCTGTCGCATTGGATGATCCACCATGCCAACCATATCCGGCCCAAGGTTGATGGGATAAAGGTCGGTGGTCATCAAGCGTCGTCTGCGTCGATGGTTTCGATCATGACTGCGCTCTACTTTTCGGCTTTACGGCCCGAAGATCGGGTTGCGGTAAAACCGCATGCGTCACCGATTTTCCACGCGATGCAGTACCTCATGGGCAACCAGACCCGCGAGAAGATGGAAAACTTTCGCGGGTTTGGTGGCGTGCAAAGCTATCCCAGCCGGACAAAGGACATCGATGATGTCGACTTCGCGACAGGTTCGGTAGGTTTGGGTGTCGCGATCACCTCGTTTGCTTCGATCATTCAGGACTACGTCAAGGCCAAAAACTGGGGGGCAGATGCCCCGATGGGGCGAATGGTGGCGCTTGTAGGCGACGCTGAACTGGATGAAGGCAACGTATACGAGGCATTGCAGGAAGGCTGGAAAAATGGCCTGCGCAACACGTGGTGGATTATCGACTACAACCGGCAGTCACTTGATGGCATCGTTCGTGAAGGGTTGTTCGAACGGATCGAGAAAATCTTTGATGCCTTCGGATGGGATGTTGTGCGCGTGAAGCACGGCGTGTTGCAGCGTGCGGCCTTCAAAGAACCTGGCGGCGATCGGCTGCGAGACTGGATTGATGCCTGCTCGAACCAGGAATACTCGGCCCTGACGTTCATGGGCGGCGAGGTTTGGCGAAAGCGCCTCATGGACGATCTTGGGGATCAGGGGGATGTGACGGCGCTGATCGAGCGGCGCACAGATGCCGAACTCGCTGCATTGATGGAAAACCTCGGCGGCAACTGCGTTGAGACCATGGCCCAAACCTTTGCTGCCATCGAACATGACCGCCCTACTTGTTTCTTGGCCTACACGATCAAGGGATGGGGTACGCCAATTGCGGGCCACAAGGACAACCACGGTGGGCTGATGAACAACAGCCAGTTCGTCGCGTGGCAAGAACACATGGGCGTGCCTGCCGGTGAGGAATGGGAGCCACTTGCGGCAGTGCAGGACCCGGAAGCGCTGAAAGACTTTCTGTCGAAAGTTTCCTTCTTTGCCAAAGGTCCGCGACGCTATTTCGATGACAAGCTGGATGTTCCATCTATTGACATCGACACAAGCCGCGAAATCTCGACCCAAATGGCTTTCGGCAAGATTTTGGATGACTTGTCGAAGGGCGACAGTCAATTGGCCGAGCGTATCCTGACGACGTCTCCTGATGTCACAGGCACAACAAACCTTGGCCCGTGGGTAAACCGGCGCAAACTGTTTGCCAGATCCGAGCAAGCCGACGCTTTTATTGAACACCGTATCCCCTCGACGGCAAAATGGGAATTTACTCCTGAAGGGCAACATATCGAGCTTGGTATTGCCGAGATGAACCTCATGTTGCTTTTGGGCGTTGCGGGCCTTTCGCATTCCCTGTTCGGCAAGCGGCTTATCCCGATCGGTACTGTGTATGACCCCTTTGTCAGCCGCGGCCTCGATGCACTCAATTATGCTTGTTATCAGGATGCGCGCTTTATGCTGGTCGGCACGCCTTCGGGCATTACGCTGGCCCCAGAAGGCGGCGCACATCAATCCATTGGCACACCGTTGATCGGGATGAGCCAGGACGGTCTGGCGGCCTTTGAGCCAGCCTTTGCCGATGAACTGGCCGTGATCATGGAATGGGCCTTTGATTATCTTCAGCGCGACGGCGAAGGGCAGCCGGACGAACGCACCTGGCTGCGTGACGAAACAGGCGGTTCGGTTTATCTGCGCTTGACGACAAACCCGATTGAACAGCCTGGCAAACGCGTGGACGATGAGTTCCGTCAAGGTGCCATTGATGGTGCATACTGGTTGCGGAGGCCGGGCCCGAATTGCGAGGTCGTAATCGCTTATCAAGGGGCCGTTGCACCCGAAGCGATCAAAGCCGCTGGCGTGATCGGCGAAGGACGCAAAGACATCGGAGTGCTGGCGGTGACTTCAGCAGATCGGCTAAACGCCGGGTGGACGGCAGCGCAACGGGCGCGTTCGCGCGGCAATCAAACGGCTCGGTCCCACATCGAAACTTTGATGTCCGGTCTGCCGCGCCACTGCAAGCTGGTTACCGTGATTGACGGACACCCCGCGACATTGTCTTGGCTGGGTGCCGTACAGGGACATCAGACCATCCCATTAGGGGTCGAACATTTTGGCCAGACAGGGACAATCGGCGACCTCTATCGGCACCATAGCATTGACGCGGACGCTATCCTGGAGAAGGTGAACGGTCTGACCCATGGCAAGGCTTTGCTTCGCACATGAGCGGCGGTATTGGGCGTCGCAGCTAGGGCCTTACCCTCAGGGTAATTGGGCCCTTTGTGCAGGCGCTCCCTTGGGTTCGAAACCCGGAACGAAAGGCACCTTGTTCGAGCCAAACTTTTGGGATCTGAGAATAAATGCCGTTCAGGTGGAAAACCGCCTTGGCTTGGATGCACTGGATGACATTCTGACCACAGATGTCGACGGCGTATTTATCGGTCCGTCAGATTTGGCCGCGGATATGGGCCACATCGGCAATGCTGGCCACCCCGACGTGGTCGAAGCGGTTTTGGACGCGTTGTCAAGGA
Organism: Ruegeria sp. AF3; assembly: GCF_056536285.1. NCBI lineage: Bacteria > Pseudomonadati > Pseudomonadota > Alphaproteobacteria > Rhodobacterales > Roseobacteraceae > Ruegeria > Ruegeria sp. AF3. The sequence continues at coordinate 207,751 of NZ_JBQFJM010000002.1, forward strand.
TCGTGGCAGCGGGCAAGGCAGCGGGCATCCTAACGTTGGACCCCGTGATGCAGCGCAAGTGTCTGGATCTTGGGGTTACGTTCCTGGCCACGAATATCGACGTAACACTTTTTGCCAAGTCTATGCGCGGGGCGGCCGAAACTGCGTTGGAAATGTTGCCAGACCAGTGCGCGTCTGGAAATGCGCGAACAGAAATGGCCAGCAAGTATCTTCAGCAGTTATGCAAGCACTGGTCCCACAAAGGGCAAGTCGAATTTGGCGCAACTGAAGGAAACGTTTCGTTTGAAAACCGGCGCGCGGTTGCGATGAAAGCGACGGACGAAGGGCTGGAAATAGTTGCTTCAGTCGGCCCACGTGAGGATTTGAACTTTTGGATGGGTGTTATAGAGGACCACCTGAAACGCTTTGCGTTTCGCGAGGAGTTCGAGGTTGTTTGGAATGCATAGCGCTGGAATGCAAGGGCAACCGAGCGCGCCCGGGACTTTCGGACACCGCCGCAGGCTACGATTTGTAGTCTGCGGGTATTCGACAAGATCCTGCACCGGATTCTGACTCGGGTAAAACAAGCCGCAACTGCGGATTTTCCAAACCTAAAGCGGCATCATCCTCGACAAACGTCCTGACAGCGGAAACAGACAGGCTTGCAACGAGTGGTAGATGTCCGGCTTGCCGTCAAAAATAGATGTCACTACAGCCCCTGCCCCATCCACTGCTGGAAACCAGCCGCCATGTCGATGATCCACAAGTGTTTCACTCGCATAGGTCCAGAGCTTTCTGTACCACTCCTCGTCTTCTGGCCTTCTGTCTAGCGCGATCAGAGCGGCAACCGCCCCTATGGCTTCGGTGATGGGCCACCAGAACCGCGAAGCATTGGCAACGCGACCATCAAAATCAAGAGTATAGGCCAACCCGCCGCCAGGCAGCCACGCATCATTCAAAGCCTGCGCAATCAAGCGGCGCGCCCTGTACGGAGCATTGGGGTTCGTTCGGCCTGACAAATCCCAATGCTGAAGCTGAAGCCGACCCAATTCGAACGAATGCCCCGGCGTTGTTCCGTAAGGTCTGAACATCGGGTCACCCGCATAATCCCGGTTGATCTGCCAATCAGACGAATAGTGTTCGGGAAGCCGCCAGTTTTCACCGGGTGCAATTTTGCCAATGAAGAAGTCCAGAATGCGACCGGCGCGGGACAGGAAGATTTCGTCTCCTGTGGCTTCAAAGGCGGCCAGCATTGCCTCAACGCCGTGCATATTTGCATTCATTCCGCGATATGTGGAAAACGGCGTCCAATCCCTGTTCCATTCATCGCGAAACAGGCCTGCTTCTTCGTCCCAGAAGTGTTTTTCCAGAACACTTTGGACATCTGTCATTAGCTTGTCTGCATCCGGGTGACCCGCCAGTTTCGCACTTGCCGAGGCAAGAAGGACAAAGACGTGCCCATAGGCAAGCTTGCGGTCATCCTTGATCTGATCCCCATCCAACGCCCAGAGATATCCGCCGTGGTCGCGATCTCGGTGATGGCTATCGAGATATGTCATGCCGTGATCAATGATCCGTTCAGCACCTTGGAAACCGGACAGAAGTCCTAATGCATAAGAATGAACCAACCGGGTCGTCGTGTGCAGCTCCTGCGGCTTGCCGGGCAACGGGCGGCCATCGTGACCAAGTGTATAGAACCCGGGCTCATCCCGGCAGCTCGCGCTGAAGAACGTAAGTTGCCGCATGGCCTGATTCATCAACCAATCGCGATGTCTTGACGTTTCAACCCAAAACCCGGCTTCGGACTGCGACCCCGGCAGCAATAGCTGGTTATCGTTCATCTAAATATCCCGCGGATGGAGTTTTATCGCATGCGGCGAAGCCCAATCTTCCAAATTATCCACCATCTCAGCAAGCCCGTCTCAACGCTGTACCATCCGAAGCAAACAGATGTGCATTCTGCGCTTGAATGCGCAAACCGAGGCGATCCCCGGATTTCACGGGGATATTGCCATGCTTGCGCACCATCATGGGGCCGATCCCCTCAGCATTGACGTAAATGTTCGTGTCCGACCCGAGATGTTCCACAACATCCGCCACGGCCGACAGGTCACCGGTGCCGTTGTCCACAACATCGATATGTTCCGGCCTTACACCCAGTTCTTTCGCCTGAGCGGTAAGGGGTTGATCGAGTATCCTGATTTCAACCCCATTCCCGACATTCACACCTGTTTCGGTTCCCAATACAGGCACAACATTCATGGTGGGTGAGCCGATAAACTGGGCAACAAATTTGTTGGCCGGCCTTTCATAAAGCTCGAGCGGACTGCCGACTTGCTGGATATCCCCTGCGTTGAGAACAACGATCCGATCTGCCAGCGTCAACGCTTCGACCTGATCATGGGTCACATAGATCATGGTCGCACCTAGTTTTTGATGAAGCCGCGCTATCTCCAGCCGCATCTCGACACGCAGAGCCGCATCAAGGTTTGACAATGGCTCGTCAAACAGAAATGCGCGTGGGTCTCGGATGATGGCCCGCCCCATGGCAACCCGCTGACGTTGACCTCCTGAAAGGGCCTTGGGCAAGCGATCCGTCAATTTGGTCAACCCCAGCGTCTCTGCCGCCTGGGCGACCTTTGATATGCGTTCAGCCACCGGAGTTTTGCGGATTTCCATTGAGAAGCCCATGTTCCGAGCGACATCCATATGCGGATAGAGAGCGTAGGACTGGAACACCATCGCGATGTCCCGATCCCTTGGCCTCACATCATTCATGCGCTCGCCATCGATCAGAAAGTCGCCGCTTGATATCGGTTCAAGACCAGCAACCATACGCAGCAAAGTGGACTTGCCGCAGCCTGACGGGCCGACCAGAACGATGAACTCACCATCCTGAATCTCAAGGTTGATGTTGCGCAGGACCTCGACGGATCCATAGCGTTTTGCAACATCACGAAGTTCGATACGTGCCATGATCTGGCCTCCTATCCTTTGACCGCGCCGGACGTGAGGCCCTGCACGAGATAGCGTTGAATGAAGATGAAAAAGAGGCAACTTGGGATCAGAGCCAGCACGCCAGCCGCCATCATTTGCCCCCAATCGACCGAGAATTTGGAAACAAATGTCAACAAGCCAACCGGGAATGTCATCGCGTCGTTCTTCGAGATCAGCATCAACGCAAACAAGAGCTCGGACCACGCGGCAGTAAAGACAAACCCAAGCGTCGCCCCTAACCCGGGCAATGTCAGCGGGAACACCACTTTGCGCAGCGCCTGAAACCGTGTACAGCCATCCATCATCGCCGCATCTTCCAGATCTTTGGGTATGCCATCAAAAAATGACTGCATCAGGAATGTTGCAAAGGGGATGTTGAACGCAGTGTAGACCACGATAAGGCTTGTCAGCGAATTCAGCAGCCCCAGGTCCGCGATGATCTTGTAGATGGGTGCGATGATCATCAGCAGGGGGAACATCTGGGTGACTAGCATCAAGGCGATGATGATGCGTTTGCCCGCAAAAACGAAGCGGGAAAAGGCATAACCCGCCCCAGCCGCGAACAAGGTCGTAAAGAACGCCGCGCCCAGCGACACCACAAGAGAGTTCCGGAAATAGGCCACAAAATCGGTCTGAAAGATAACCGTTTTGAAGTTTGAAAAGGTCACCTCGCTTGGAAACAGGCGGGTGCCCTCTGAAAAGATCAGTGCGTCCGGCGTCAACCCGATCTTGAGCAACCAATAAAGCGGGAACAACGCAAAGATCAGATAGAACGCAAGTGCCGCGTATTTACCCACAACCAGCAGGGGGTTGGGTTTCCTGACAGCTGACATGGTCAACTCCTCAAATCTTGACCAGCTTCTTGCGAAGCCAGAGCAGGATAACGGCGTAAATCAGAAGGATCAGCAACAGCGCCACAGCAATGGTTGACGCGTAGCCGAAGTCCAATTTGCGAAAAGCGGTGGTGAATATGTAGGTCGACAGGATTTGCGTCGAATTGGCAGGCCCGCCGCCGGTCATCACATAGATCAGGTCGGCGAAATTGGCGATCCAGATCGTCCTCAGCATCACGGTGATCGCGATCATCGGAGCAAGGAACGGCAACGTGATCTTGGTGAAGGTCTGCCAGGGGGTCGCGCCATCGACTTCTGCGGCCTCATAAAGCTCACCGGGTATCGATTGCAAAGCCGCCAGCAGTGTGATCGCAAAGAACGGTACGCCGAACCAGATATTTGCAGTGATCGGGCCCCATATTGCAAGCTTAGGATCGCCAAGGATATTGTAGGGCTCTGACAGAATGCCAAGGGCGGCCAGCCAATGCGGTAGCGGGCCGATGACAGGGTTAAAAAGCCACGCCCATGTCAGCGCGGAAAGGAAGGTCGGGACAGCCCAGGGTAGGAAAACAAGCGCCTGAAAAAGTTTCTTTCCATAGAACTGCGTATTCAAAAGCATGGCAAGGCCAAGGCCAAGCAGAAACTGGAACGTTATCGACCAAAAGGTCCAGAACAGCGTGTTCTCCATCGCGATCCAGAACTTGCGGTCTCGCCACAGGTCAACGTAGTTTTCAAACCCGATCCAACCAGACGCAAAAGGCTTTAACAGCTCAATGGATTGGAACGAATATGAGATTCCGATGATTAGCGGAACCATGATCACCGCACCGATCAAAAGAATTGCGGGCGACAAATAGAAAAAAGGCTCGACCATGTATTGCAGGTAGAGCGAGCGTCGTGCCCGGGTTTCCCCGGGCCTGACAGTTTTCTGAATGCGCGAAATCACTGTTTTGCCTTCCACTTGGCATGCTCGTCGGTGAGGAACTCTGCCCACTCGTCCGCGACGTCCTGCGCACTGCGCTGTCCCAACAGGGCTTCCTGACTGGTTTCCAGCAGAAGTGTGCTGCCAAAATAGCCCCACTGCTCCAGGTTGGTTGGCATTGTTGTCGGCACATATTGCTCGCCGTTCAGTTCCTCAAACCAGCCTTTGAATTGCTCGGTCTGGAAATGAGGATCCTGATCAGCGCCTTTGTGGATCGGAATGACGCCAACGCGTTTTGCCCACGTGGCGTTGGCTTCGGGCGTCGACAAGGCCGCAACCAGATCAAAGGCTTCGTCTTCATGTTCAGTCGCATTGAAGATCGACCAGCCTGCGAACCCAATGGTCGGGAAAGCTTTGCCCGAAGGCCCAACAGGCATCGGAATGACCGCGAAATCTTCGGCAGGCATCCGCTCGGCAATAGCGATCAGTGCGTCCGGGTCCTGATCGAGGAATGCACAGGTGCCGGAATAGAAGCCGGCCACGATCTCGTTAAAGCCCCAACTGACGGCATCCTTGGGCGCATACCCGTTCTGATACATATCGATCATGAACTGGATACCTTCGACCGAGCCGGGCTCGTTGATGCGGCTGACACCGTCTTCTGTGAAGAACTCGTTGGTGCCGTTCATGGCCGCCGCGAACATGATCCAGCCATTTGTTCCACCGGGACCACCGCGCAAACAGTATCCATACTTGCCCTCAAGCTCGGACACCGCGGCCGAGGCTGCCTTGAACTCCTCCATCGTAGTCGGGGGAGCGTCGATACCCGCTTCGGCCAGCAGTTTCTTGTTGTAGAACATCGCCCGCAGGTAGAAGCCGTACGGGATCATATAAAGGTCACCCGCCTGGCTGCCCATGGCGACTGTCTTGTCAGTCAGAGAAGCCCCGTGTTCCCATCCGGCGACATGATCCTTGAGACTGACCAGCTGATCGGACCCGGCATAGAGGGCCTGCCAGGTGTCGGGCATTTCAACCACATCCGGGATGTCGCCTCCTGCCACCATTGTTGCCAGCTTTTCGAACGCGTTACCCCAAGGTAGCGATACAATCTCGACAGTGACGTCGGGGTTATTGGCTTCGAATTCATCAACCAGTCCCTGAAGCACCTCTGTACGCTCGGGGCTTGTAATAACCTCGACCAGTTTCAGTGTGGTCTCGGCATAAGACGCCGAACCCATGAACACGGCCGCAGCCGTCATTCCAGCTAGTAGTTTTTTCATGTTTTCCTCCTGTTGATTTTATTGAGCGAACAGTTCTAAGCCGTGCTTTCGGCGAGAGCCGAAGCAAAATCGGCCCATAGATCTTCCGCCGACTCGAGCCCCAAACTCAGGCGCACAAGATTGGGTGAGACCCCAAATTTATGCATTGAGTTCTGTTCGCCAGCCTGAGCAAGCCCGACGCGCGCAGGCAGGATCAGACTTTCGAAGCCACCCCAGCTCACACCGAGGCGAAATAGGTTCAAGGCATCAGAAAGTTTTGCGATGTCGACACTGTCATCAAACTCAACCGACATAAGACCGGACCGCCCGGTCAACCCGGGCACGTCGTTGGCACCGGGTGAGTTGACCCGCCTGACCTGCGGAACAGTGGCCAGGCGATCAACAAACGTGTTGGCCGTTGCTTGATGCTGCATCATGCGTGCGTTCAGCGTGCGCAGGCCGCGCGTCAGCAGGAAGGCCTCAAAAGGTGCCAGTTTGGCGCCAAGCAAAGGAAGTGTCAGATCACGGATGCGGGCGATATGGTCCCGGGAGGCAACCACCACGCCCGCAACCGTGTCCGAGTGCCCCGAAATGTATTTCGAGGCCGAGTGGATGACGATGTCGATGCCCAATGAGAGGGGGCGTTGGAACACCGGGCTTGCCCATGAATTATCGATCATCGTCAACACATTGTGGCGTCTGGCATGCTCTGCGACGCGACGCAGATCCATCGCCTCAAAAACGATCGATCCGGGGCTCTCCAGATAGGCAACCGTTACATCGGCAAGCAGATCGGGGTCGTTCTCGAAACGCTCCGGCGCATGGTAGTCGATATGCACCCCGAACGGGCGCAGGATGCGCTCCATGAACCGGAATGAATCCGGATAGACGTGTTCGACGCAGGCAATCCGGTCACCGGGTTTGACAAATGCCAGCAGCGTTGAGGAAATGGCCGCCATCCCGGAAGCAAATGCAACGGCAGCCTGACCTTGTTCGGCTTCAGCCATGAGCGTTTCAAACGCGGCGACGGTCGGGTTTTCCACGCGCGTGTAGATGGCTGTTTCTGATCTTCCGGCCATCCGGTCTTCAAAACTCTGATAATTGTCAAAGGTGAATAGTGAGGTTTGAACAATAGGAGGCGTGACCGAACCTGCCTCTTCCGGGAAGATAGTTGCAAGACGCGTTGCAAGGTCTCTGTAATCAGACATTCTGACTTTCCATGATTTCTAGGACTTCTGCTTCGACCATGTCCATGATCTCGCCGATAATACGCGCGGCTTCATCTGCACGGCCTGCGACAACTGCTTCAGCCAGCTGCGCATGTATTGGAATTGAGGCTTGACCCAAGTGTGGTTGGCCGAATGGGGTGTCATATACTTCGTGAAATGCTTTCTGAATTTGCCGTATCAACTGCCCGAAAAGTGGGTTTCCGCACGCTTCATGCAGTGCCGCGTGAAACCGGTAGTCGGCCGGTCGCCAATCCTCACCCGCAGAATGAACAGCTATGAGCTCGGCAACGCGGGCCGAAATCAAAAGCCGCTGCGCGTCTGAGCAATTCAATGCAGCCAACCTTGCAGCCTCGATTTCCAGTGGCCGGCGCACGGCGTGTGTCCGCAAAAGGCTTTCGGCTTCGAGCTTCAGCGTGAGTGGGAGATGGATCGTGTTGGCAGATACCTCGGCTGCCAAACGCGTCCCTGCTTTCTTGTTCCGCACAACGATGCCCATGTTCTGCCAACTTGTCAGGGCCTCGCGAACCTTCGCCCGTCCGATTCCAAGCTGATTTGCAATTTCGATCTCTGGCGGCAGGCGATCGCCTACTTTCAAACCTTCCGCTTCGATCATTCCAGAGAGAGCTTCCAGAACGTCCCGGCCACTGCTGCCAGCCGGTAGCACCTTCAAGGTGTTGCCGACACTCTCAGCTTTTTCCTTTAGGGGCGTTCTTTTGACCACGTGCGACTTCTCCGATTCGTGTTTCATTCACTTCTACATTTAATGTAGGACAAAATAAACAATAATGTCCGACAATATAACAACACTTGCCATCCCTACAGATAAAGTCGAAAAAATTTGGTCTCGGTCATTTCGCGGCCGGATCGATACAGCCTTCCTCGCCTGCGGCTTGTTGGCGGGTTGTGGTCTTTGCGTGACCGTCTTTCTTGCTGTATTCCGCCCGAATTGCCGTTATCCTGAAGCGCCCGCCTAACGGTGCCCATAATCGCCGTTAGGTTTTTTTGTCAGCTACGGCTGAATAGTGCTTCTTTACGCCAAGGACCCGCGGTTTCTTGCCCAAAAAAAGATGTGCAAACTTGGCAAGGCTGATCTAACTTTTTAAGTGCGGGGTCGCATCTCCGAATAATATGGATTTAAAACATTGAAACCTGAACACCGCGTATCCGCGGCCCCCCGACATGAACTGCGCAATGTGCGCAATCAGGGGATCGCGTTCCTTGCTTTGGCGTTCTTGTTCAGCATTTTTGTGAACCTGCTTATGCTGACAGGCCCATTGTTTATGTTGCAGGTGTATGACCGGGTATTGGGCTCGCGTGCGGTGGAAACACTGACAGCGTTGTTTTTGTTGGTGGCGTTGCTTTATGCGCTGATGGCGATGCTGGATTTTGCCCGCGGACGCATCGTTGCCCGGTTCGGCGCACGGTTCCAGTCACAGTTGGATGAGCGCGTCTTCGAAGCAACGCTGCGGCGTTCACTTATGCCGCAAATACGATCTGCCCCGGCGACGGCCTTGCGTGATCTGGAATCCATTCGAAACCTGTGTTCGTCCCCCGTTCTGCTGGCGGTGATGGATATACCATGGACGCCTGTTTTTCTGGGCGCGATTTTCCTGTTTCATCCCCTGCTGGGTTGGCTGGCCGTGACAAGCGGTGTTCTACTTGTCGTGATTGCACTGCTCAATCAGGCGCTGACCAGCAGGAAAGTCGCCGAGGCACAATCTGCAGCGGCGCGGGCAAACGCCTTTGCGGAACATGCGAGACAAGCGGCAGAGGTTGTGCGCTCTCAAGGTATGCAGGCGGACGTGACAAAGCGGTGGTTGGACCAGCGTTCGAATGCCTTACGCCAAACCATTTCTGCCAGCGATTGGACAGGCAGTTTTACATCTCTGACCAAGTCGCTACGACTGTTTCTTCAATCTGCAATGCTTGCCTTGGGCGCGTGGCTGGTTCTGCAAAATGAAATGACACCGGGCGCGATGATTGCGGGCTCAATCCTTTTGGGTCGGGCCCTCGCCCCGGTCGAACAAGCGGTTGGCCAATGGGGCATGATCGAACGTGCGCGAACAGCCTGGACTTCCCTCAGCCGGTTTTTGGATCAGACCCCACCCGAAGAGCAGCGGATCCGCTTGCCCATCCCGAAGGCGCAGCTGGAAGCAAAATCGCTGACTGTCATTCCCCCTGGGGCAACAACGCCAACGTTGCGGAACGTCAATCTGAAACTGCAACCGGGCAAGGCGCTGGGTGTCATCGGCAAAAGCGGGTCGGGAAAGACGACACTGGCCAAGGCGTTGCTGGGGCTTTGGAATCCGGCAGCCGGGGAAATTCGGCTGGGTGGTGCCACTCTGGATCAATATGACTCCAGCGATTTGGGCAGCCATATCGGATATTTGCCGCAGCAGGTTACCCTATTTAACGGAACGGTGGCCGAGAACATCGCCCGGATGTCGGAGAACCCGGATTCCGAAGCGGTGGTGGCCGCGGCCAAAAAAGCCAATGCACACGACCTGATCCTGTCTTTGGAGAAAGGTTATGGCACCTTCCTTGAAGGCAATGACAGTCAGTTGTCAGGTGGACAGAAACAGCGCATCGCTCTGGCCCGCGCCCTCTATGGCGACCCTGTTCTGCTTATTCTGGACGAACCAAACTCGGCACTGGACGCGGATGGCACCGAAGCCTTGAACGCGGCCGTGAGGGGGCTCAAGGCGGCAGGCAAAGCCGCCATCATCATGACACACCGTCCGCAGGCCATTTCGGAATGTGACGATCTGGCCGTTGTTGAAAAAGGACAAGTGGTCAGGTTCGGTAGTCGTGACGAGGTTCTCGGCGCAATGGTGCAGAATGCGGGCGCGATTAAGCGCAAGCTTAGCCCCGTAGGTGAATAATGGCAAAAAACACGACCAAGAAGCAGGCGCAGGCCTGGAGTATGAGAATCCCCGCCCTGGTAGGATTCGCCGCACTTGCCATTTTGGTCGGCGGACTGGGCCTTTGGGCAGTGAAGACACGCCTAGCTGGTGCGATCGTATCCTCAGGCGTGATCGAGGTACAAAGCAACCGTCAGGTGGTCGAACACCCTGATGGCGGCGTTGTTGGCGAAATCTTTGTACGCGATGGTGATGTGGTCGCCTCGGGCGAGATGTTGCTGAGACTGGATGATACTTTCCTATTGTCCGAACAGACGATTGTGGAAGCGCAGCTTTTCGAACTTCTGGTCCGGCGTGCCCGGCTTCAGGCCGAACGCGACGGGCTTTCGTCGCAAGAGCTGTCGGCGCAGTTGCACGAGGTACAGGAGGAATACAGCATTGATCCCGACCTGATTGTAGGGCAACAAAACTTGTTCGACGCGCGGGTGGAAACAATGTCCAAGCAGCACGAACAACTGAAAAAGCAGTTGGTTCAGATCGAAAGTGAGATCGAAGGCACACAAGCCCAACTCGTTTCCCTGCGCCGTCAGGTTGAGTTGATCGAGGATGAGCTGGAAGACCAGCAAAGCCTGTTGAAACGTGGATTGACCCAAACCAGTCGCGTGCTGGCCCTGCAACGGGAAGAAGCCAGCCTGACAGGTGAAATAGGTCGACTGGAAGCCGCTGTCGCCCGCCTCAAAGGGCAGATCGCATCAACCGAGATCCAGATCGTTGAACTGACTGCAACCCGCCGGGAGGAGGCGATTACCACTTTGCGAGACGTACAGGCGCAAATTGCTGAACTTTCGGAACGCCGACTGTCCCTGTCCGAGCGGATGGCACGTTTGGACATCCGCGCACCTGTCAACGGAACCGTTTACGGCAGTCAGGTCTTTGCCCTGCAGTCGGTGATTCAGCCGGGCGAACCCATGATGTATGTGGTCCCACAGGATACGCCATTGCTGGTCGCCGCGCGTGTGGACGCAATCCATGTGGATCAGCTGCACGTGGGTCAACCTGTCGCTCTGCGATTTCCGGCCTTCAATCAGCGCGAAACACCTGAATTGGACGGGCAGGTCAAAAACGTGTCTGCCGACACTTTCACGGATGAACAGTCCGGCTTCACTTTCTACCGCGCCGAGGTGATTATGAATGATGGTGAAATGGACCGTCTCAACGGTCAGGAACTTTTGCCGGGTATGCCTGTTGAGACACTGATCAAAACCGATGAGCGCACTCCGTTGTCCTATCTTGTCAAGCCGCTGGCCGATTACTTCAATCGTGCATTTAGGGAATAACGGCAGGGCTATCTCTGGATTACCGCGCTTTCCCATTCGGCCAGAAACCGGCGGCGTTTTAATCTGTCCAAAAACGTCATCAACGCTGGATCCAGCCCGATCGTTTCACGTTCTTCGTCCGTGTCATAAGGTGCCAAAGGCGGGAGGGTATGGCTGCCACCTGCCCGGCTGGATTGACTGGATACAAGGTGACGGACAAAAGACGCGGCAAATTCAGGTACGGGTGTACCTTCAAGCACCATCGCCGTGCGCATCATGGTCGTCTGAAAATCCGACGGCAGAATAACCTCAAGCGTATCCTTGTGCCCGGCGCGCGCATCCGCGTAGCTGCCAAGTACATTGTAGGCGACGGCGATCTCGCCTTTAACAAGGTCGTCAATCATGTCACCCGAACAGCAGTACAGACGCACATCCAAACCGCCCATGACTTCCATCAGACGCCAGAACGTTTCTGACGCACGGGCATCCTGCGTCGCAAACAGATACCCTAGACCGGACTGGCGGATGTCATAAGTTCCCACCCGGCCCCGAAAACTGTCTGGTCGCATTCGAAGTGCTTCGATCAGTTGCTGTCGGGTCTCCGGGATAGGCGCGCCGGAAAAGGCGGCACGGTTGATCACGATGGTCGCGGGCTCGAACGTGAAGGCGAAAAGACTGCGATGCCACTGCGCCCAGGACGGCAGAGATATGTCATCGATCACGCGTCCATATCCGTCATTGGCCAGTTTCAGTTGCAGGTCCATAGCGCTGGAAATGACAATATCGAAATCTTCCGGTGCGGCACGCACGATTCGATCGATGTCGGCAGTACCCGTCACCATATACTCGACAGAAATGTCAGGGTTCTCCTTGATAAAACCGGAAATCATAGGCTCAAACAAAAACGTATCCGTGCTCGAGATGACCCGAATATGCGCCTCGTCTGCTTCGGCGTTGAATACTTGCCGATCCTCCCAGATTTGCGCCAGTGTGACAGCAGGAAACCAAAGGAAGACTAAAGCGATAATGTAACGCAAGCGCCGCCTCCCTGCCTGTTGGACAAGTCAAGCGTTCCACCATGCGCTGTTGCAACGTCCCGCGCGATGGTCAGGCCCAGACCGGACCCGATGGTGCCACTTGCGTTCTTACCCCGTTCGAAACGGCGCGTGAGAGTGTCAATTTCGTTTATGGGGAACCCCGTGCCACGATCTTTTACCCGGATTTGAACCCGTGGTTCCGAAGTGACTTCGATGCGAACAGAACTGTCGGCCGGAGCATATTTCAGTGCATTGTCAATCATGTTGCGTACGGCGTTTTGAATGAGGATGGGGTCACCTGAATACATGACCTGTGGGTCGCCACAAAGCGACAGTGACAGGTCCTTCATCTCGGCAATTGGTGTTAGGCGCTGCACAAGGTCACGGACCAAGGCGTTCAGGTCTATGTCTTCCCGCTCAAGATGATCAGCCCGGAACGTGATCATTGCGTGATCCAACAGCTGACCAGCTGCACGTGAGCTTTCGTCAATGGCGCGCACCATCGAACGCAGCGCCTCGCGGTTTTCTTCTTTTTCAACTCTTTGCAAAGTGGCATCAGCATATGACCTGACAGTGGCAAGCGGGGTGCGAACGCGGTGAGCCGCTTCGGCGATAAAATCTTCTGACTGGCTCAGTGACTGATCAAGCCGACCCATCAATGAGTTCAGTGAAGCAACCAAAGGGGCCATTTCGCGGGGTACCGGCTTTTTGAACGGGCTCAAGTCCTGTGGGCCACGGCGGGTGACAGAGGTTGTCAACCTGTTCAACTGCCCGATGGTCGAGGACGTCGCCCAAAAGGAAAGAGCGGCGGCAAGGGCAAAGAACCCTACGCCCAGAATCGCCGCATTGCGCGAAATCTGGTCCAGAGTCTCCGCCAACGCGTCTTGTGTTTGCCCCAGCGCGACTACGAGCTCGGTTTGCTTATCCAATCCCACCAAAGTCCGGCTGGCACTGACCTGACGAATGGTTTCACCGCGAATCTGACTGAACCTAAAAAGCGACTTGCCGTCATGCGGTCCAATGGTCGGTGGAAAATCCTCGTATCCAGACAGAAACGACCCGTCCTGAAAGATAGAATAGAAGATCCTGTCGTCCGCAGGGGTGCTTAGCATCGCGAAGGCCGCATACGGGATATCGACCTCCAACACGCCTTCCCGCAAAGCGGCCGCATCGAGGATAGAGGCCACTGATGCGCCAAGTATGTTGTCTTGCCCCTGTAGCGCGACCTGCGCAGCATAGTTTCGCACTGCGACAAACAGCAGGAACGCAAGTATGGCCGCGCCACCGATCAGTGTCAGAACCAGCCTGTTCCGCAGTGATCCTGACACATTGGGATCAGGAGGCATGATCCAACCTGTATCCCAGCCCACGCAAGGTGGTGATCTTCAGGTCCGAGGGTTCCAGATGCTTGCGCAAGCGGCCCACATAAACTTCGATCGCGTTATCAGAGACATCATCATCATAAGAAAACAGCCGGTCGGTTAGTTTTTGTTTCGAAAAAACCTGACCAGGTGCGCTAATGAACAATTCCAGCAGGCGCAGTTCACGGTTACGCAGCGACACGGTCTCGTCACCCACCGTCAGATGGCCTGCCAGAGGGTCGAATACGATGCCGCCGACTTCTATCGTTGTCTTCGTATTCCCAGACTTGCGGCGCAGAACAGCGCGGCAGCGCGCTTCAAGTTCGGCATGATCAAACGGTTTGGTGACATAGTCGTCAGCGCCCAGATCAAGCGAGCCGATTCGATCAGAAACCTGACTGCGGGCCGTCAAAACGATTACTGGCGTGTCCAAATGGCTCGCGCGATGCCGCTTGAGGAAATCGCGACCGTCCCCATCCGGCAGCATGATATCCAGCAGGATCAGATCGTATTCCTGAGTTTCAACAAAGGCAGTTGCATCGCCTAATGTGGACGCGTTATCAACCACATGCCCGTCCAACCTCATGCGGGAACTGATCGCGTTTGCGAGGTCTAGATTGTCTTCGACAAGCAGAAATTTCATCGGGCTTTAATACTATTCTCGCGCGTGACAGGTTGATGTCAGGTTGGTGTGTTTTTGTTCTTCCCAATCTGAGCCGCCATGCGGCCCGTTGTCAAATGGGAGGACATCATGACAACTTTCGCACTGGGCCGTCGCGCCCTGATCGCAGCTGTTGCTGCTGTAGGTCTTGCAGGACCCGTTCTGGCTGAAGACCAGCTGGTGGACAGCATCCACTTTCTGATCCCCGGCGGCGCCGGTGGTGGTTGGGACGGTACCGCTCGCGGCACCGGCGAAGCGCTTACCAACGCCGGTCTTGTGGGCACCGCGTCTTATGAAAATATGTCAGGCGGTGGCGGCGGCAAAGCCATCGGCTATCTGATTGAAAACGCCGACAGCAACCACGGGACGTTGATGGTAAACTCCACGCCTATCGTGATCCGTTCTTTGACTGGCGTGTTTCCACACAACTTTCGCGACCTGACGTTGGTGTCGGGCACGATTGGAGATTACGCAGCAATTGTTGTCGGCAAAGACAGCCCTATCAACTCTATGAGTGATCTGCTTGCTGCCTTCGACGCCGACCCGGGCAACACGGCCATTGGCGGTGGCTCGGTTCCCGGTGGCATGGACCACCTGGTCGCAGCAATGGTGATGGAAGCCGCTGGGAAGGATGCGCTTGGCGTGAAATACATCCCATATGATGCAGGTGGCAAAGCCATGGCTGCCCTTCTGTCCGGTGAGATCGCAGCCCTGTCTACGGGTTTTTCGGAGGCCGTCGATTTGGCCAACGCAGGTGAAGTCAAGATCATTGGCGTTACATCGGCAGATCGTGTTGACGCCGCCCCAGACGCGATGACCATGAAAGAACAAGGCATCGACACCACCTTTGTGAACTGGCGTGGCTTCTTCGCGGCCCCGGGCCTGCCCGAGGACAAGCTTGCAGCCTATCAGGCCGCGATTGCAAAGATGTACGACACCCCGGAATGGGAAGAGGTTCGTGCACGCAACGGTTGGGTGAACATCCACAACTCGGGCGATGATTTCCGGTCATTTCTTGAGCAGCAGGAACAACAGATCGGTGATCTGATGAAAAAGCTGGGCTTCCTCTGAATACTACTTTGGCAGAGCGGTAACCCGCTCTGCCATCTCTGACGACCAAAAAAGGAGGGGGTCCCATGGCGCTGGATCGCTGGATCGCGCTCATTCTTCTGGGTGTTTGTATAACATATGGCTACGCCGCTTGGTTCACGATGGACAGTAGTCTGCCTCCTTTCATGCAAAGAAATCCCATCTGGCCAAGCACTTTTCCCAAAGTGCTGTCGATTCTGGGCATCATCACGGCCACGATCATTCTGCTGGGCTTTGAAAAGGCTGAACCCAGCGAACCTGAAATCGATTATCGGCGGTTGGGCGATTACCATCTTGGTCAGGCGATCATGCTGCTAGTTCTGATGGGCGTCTACGCATTGTGCCTGCGCCCTGTTGGGTTTCTGATCTCAACCTCGGCCTTCCTGATCTTAGGATCATTTATATTGGGCGAACGCAAATGGCATCTCATGTTTCTCGTCGCCCTGATTGCCACCGGTACAGTCTGGTATCTGGTTCAGGAAGTCCTTGGCATTTACATGCGCCCCTTGCCCGGCATTTTCGGAGGCTGACATGCTTGAAGGACTTCTGATTGGCCTGCAAACGGCATTCTCACTGCAAAACCTGCTGATGGTCGTCGCAGGCTGTCTGATCGGCACATTCATCGGAATGCTTCCGGGTCTGGGCCCGATGTCGATCATCGCCATCATGATCCCGGTGGCAATTTCCATGGGTGACCCGTCGGCCGCGCTGATCCTGCTGGCCGGCGTGTATTATGGCGCCATTTTTGGTGGCTCGACCTCTTCTATTCTGCTGAATGCCCCGGGGGTCGCGGGTACCGTCGCGTCCAGCTTTGACGGCTACCCGATGGCCCGTCAGGGCAAAGCGGGCAAAGCTTTGACCATTGCCGCAATCGCGAGCTTTGCAGGTGGCACGTTCGGTGCGTTGCTGTTGATGGTCTTCGCTCCTGCCCTGTCCTCTGTTGCGTTGCTTTTCCACTCTGCCGAGTATTTCGCGCTGATGGTTGTCGGCTTGTCCGCCATTGCCGCTTTCGCGGGAACAGGTCAGGTTGCCAAGGCTATCATAATGACAATCCTTGGATTGATTATGGCAACCGTCGGCGAAGGCGCGCTGTTCAACATGCCCCGCTTCACAATGGGCATCATGGATTTGCAGTCGGGTTTTGGCTTTATCACACTTGCAATGGCCATGTTCGCCTTACCCGAAGCTCTGTTTCTTGTTCTCAAACCCAAGGACCTTAAGGGCGAAGAAGGCGAAATCAAGGACCTGCGCATAAGCAGGGAGGAAGCCAAAGCCATTGCTCCGGTGATTGGCCGCCAGTCTATCCAAGGGTTTTTCATCGGCGTTCTGCCGGGTGCCGGTGCAACGATTGCCAGTTTTCTGGGCTATGCGGTCGAGCGTAACATCGCCCCAAAGGCCGAGCAGGACGAATTCGGCAAAGGGTCAATCAAAGGGCTGGCCGCGCCTGAAACAGCAAACAACGCCGCCTGTACCGGCTCGTTCGTGCCGCTGCTGACCCTGGGCATTCCCGGATCGGGTACGACGGCGATCTTGCTTGGCGCATTGATTGCGCTGAACGTGACGCCGGGCCCACGCCTTATGCTGGACGAGCCGCAGATCTTTTGGGCGGTCATCATGTCCATGTTCATAGGCAATCTGGTGCTTCTGATCCTGAATCTGCCGCTGATCCCCTACATTGCCAAAGTTCTCTCGGTGCCGCGCAACTATCTGATCCCCTTTATTTTGTTCTTTACTCTGATGGGGGCCTATATCGGGCAGAACAATGCAACCGAACTGCTGATACTGGTAGGTTTTGGGGTATGCGCAACGGCGTTGAAATTTGCCGATTACCCACTGGCACCACTGCTGATCGGTTTCATCCTCGGCGGCATGATGGAAGACAACTTCTCACGGTCCATGCAGTTGTACGATGGCATCGCCTTTATCTGGGAACGCCCGATGACGCTGGGTCTGCTGGTTATCGCGGCGCTTCTGGTGCTCCTGCCCAGCTACCGCGCGCGCCGTGCACAGGCCCGGGCGGAAGGGGTTGCCGAAGGTGACTGACCCGCTGGCGGGAATACGGGTTCTCGATCTGACCAATGTCCTCGCGGGTCCGTATTGCTGCTACCAACTGGCATTGATGGGTGCCGACGTGATCAAGGTCGAACGCCCCGATGGTGGCGACCTTGCTCGCGTTCTGGGAGCCGATCCTGCCAGAAACAAGGCGGGGATGGGGATCAGTTTTCTGGCGCAGAATGCCGGGAAAAAATCTGTCACGCTGGACATGAAATCGGAAAAGGGCAAGGCGCTGCTGAAACGCCTTGTCCAGTCAGCCGATGTTCTGGTGGAAAACTTCCGGCCCGGAGTAATGGATCGTCTTGGTCTTGGTTATGAAGTTCTGCGCAACGTCAATCCCAACCTGATCTATTGCGCCATCAGCGGGTTCGGGCAGGATGGCCCCCGGCGCGGCGATCCGGCTTATGACCAGATTGTACAGGGTATCAGCGGCGTGATGTCAATCACCGGCGCCCCCGACACGGCACCGTATCGCGTCGGCTATCCGTTGGCGGACACGGTCGGGGGGATGACGGCCGCCTTTGCAGTCGCGGCGGCATTGAACGCCAACCCGCGCGGCACCTACCTGGATGTTGCGATGTCCGAAGCCGTTATTTCGACAATGGGTTGGGTCGTTTCAAATTTTCTGGTCGGTGGCGTAACGCCCGGAGCGCATGGGAATGAGAACACGAGCTCGGCCCCCTCAGGTACATTTGCCACGCTGGACAGCCCGATCAACATCGCGGCCAATCGGGACGAGCAATGGCAGGCACTTGCCCGCTGTCTGGGGCGGGATGATCTTCTGGACAACGCCGATTACGCAACGCGCGAAGACCGCAAAAGAAACCGCCACGCCTTACGTACAGAACTGGAACGAACCCTGAAAACGAAGGCTGCGGCCGAATGGGTGAGTGAATTAAACGCTTTGGGTGTTCCAGCTGGGCAAGTTCTGACCGTACCAGAGGCCCTTGCAGACCCGCAACTTTACGATCGCGGTCTGATTGGCTCTTTACAGGTTCACGGCGAACAGATGCAGCTTGCAGGTAGTCCCGTCGTAATGGATGGCACCCGGCGAATGCCGCAAATCGCGCCACCAAATCTTGGGGCCGACAACAAGGCAGTGTGGTCTGAAATCGGATTGACCGACGCGGAAATCGACG
The DNA here is from genome assembly GCF_056536285.1 of Ruegeria sp. AF3. NCBI lineage: Bacteria > Pseudomonadati > Pseudomonadota > Alphaproteobacteria > Rhodobacterales > Roseobacteraceae > Ruegeria > Ruegeria sp. AF3. The sequence continues at coordinate 226,489 of NZ_JBQFJM010000002.1, forward strand.
CGCTGCGCAGAGAGGGGATCATATGAACGATGTGTCAGATTGGTGGGCAACATCCATCATCGATATGGAACCTGGCCGGATCGACCTGCGCGGAGAGCCGATTCAAAACCTGATCGGACGCCTTGGTTTCGCGGAGATGATCTGGTTCATGGTACGCGGCGACCACCCATCAAAAGCGCAGTCCCGATTGTTCGAAGCCGCGCTGGTCGCGGCAGTCGACCACGGTCCGCAGGCCCCATCGATTGCGACCGCGCGCATGGCGGTGACCTGTGGCCTGCCTCTTAACAACGCGATGGCGAGCGCCGTGAACATGTTGGGCGACATTCATGGAGGGGCTGGCGAGCAGGCCGTGGAGCTCTACCACTTTGTGGGCCTTTACCCTGGCACTTTAGAGCAGGCAATCAATGCGAGGATCGAAAGCCACGGAAAGATACTTCCGGGTTTTGGTCACAGGTTTCACACACCCACAGACCCTCGTGCGCCGCGCCTGATGGAACTGGTCGCCGAAGCGGTGAAAACCGGTGCTTGCGATGGGCAGGTCATGCGCATTGCGCAGCAGATCGAGGCAGAGCTTGCGCGGCGTAAGGGCAAACCCGTCCCGATGAACATCGATGGCGCAACCGCAGTTATTTATGCCGAGCTTGGGTTTGCGCCACCATTGGCGCGCGGCCTTTTCTGCCTGTCCCGATCAGTGGGTATTCTGGCACATGCCTGGGAGCAGATGCAGCAAGGTGGTCGCAACAAAGGGCCGACCCCACCCTCGTATCGCTGGACGTACCAGCCGGGCTAAGCACTTTTCCGATGGGATCGATTTGTCAACAGATCTGCGGCAGCACGGGCAATAACCAGCTCTTCGTTTGTCGGAATAACCATGGCCACCACTCGGGACAGATCTGTCGAGATGATCCGATCATTGTCCGCGTTGGCATCGGGATCCAGTTCAATCCCCAGCCACCCCATTCCGGAACATACCCTGTCGCGTACAAGACGCGAGTTTTCTCCGATACCACCAGTGAAGATCAGGGCATCAATACCGCCCAATATTGCGGCCATTGCCCCAAGTTCGCGGCGGATGCGGAAAGTGAAATAGCTGATGGCCTGTCGGCTTTCACGGGTATCTGCTTTTTCAAGAGTGCGCATGTCGCTTGAAAGTCCGGACAGACCCAGCAAACCTGATTTGCGAAATAGAAGGTCGGAAATCTCTGAGGCGCTCAACCCTTCCTGATCCATCAGATACAACAAAACACCTGGATCGAGCTGACCGCAACGTGATCCCATTGGCAGCCCGTCCAACGACGAAAACCCCATGGTCGAACCGACGGATCGCCCCCCGATCATGGCACACATCGACGCACCGTTACCCAGGTGCGCGACCACAACCCGCCCCGCGTGCAAAAGTGGCGCGGTTTTGGCCAAATGGTCCGAAATGTACTCATAACTAAGCCCGTGAAAACCATAGCGCCGGACGCCTTTGTCGTAATACTCGCGCGGCAGAGCGAATACGTCGTTCTCCCAGGGGTGATTGCGATGAAAGGCCGTGTCAAAACAGGCAATCTGGGCGGCATTTGGAAAGCGTTCCATAGCTGCCTTGACGCCAGCCAGGTTGTGCGGCTGGTGCAGAGGTGCATACGGAGAGAGCTTGTCCAACTCCTCCAAAGCAGCGGCGGTCAACGGCAACGGCGTATCGATCTCAGGTCCGCCGTGAACAATACGATGCCCAACCGCGGTGACCTCGCAACTGGGGAAGGCACGTGACAACAGGTTCAGTACCCAGTCCAGGGCGGCGGCGTGATCGTGAATATCTCCTGCCGTGCCATTCGCCAGAACTCCACCGCCAGATGACCGCGCCTTGACGGTTGGCTCAGGCTCGCCGATCCGCTCGACCACACCGGTGCACACCATGATTGGATCGTCTTCTGTCACTTCGAACAGGCCGAACTTCATCGAAGACGATCCGGCATTCAGTGTCACGACATGTGTCATGCATACCCTCTGGTTTACGAAAAGGTGAAGCTCAGGAAGTTTACAGATCCGCCTTGGGCCAAGGTTGTGCTTCAGACGTTATACAAGAGACTACGAACCAGCCCACCGCGACAACCCCGGTCTTTTCGAACTTTCAAGAAAGAAAAGATCAATCAGCCCAGCCGTTTCTGTAGCGCCAACATCACCTTCATTCCGGTCGTCCTAGTCGTAATCATGGATTGAACCACCTGCAAGACACTAAGCTGACGCCCCACAAAACGCGGTTTCAAGAAGGTAGCGCACTTCATCACGCGTCGTTTTGCGATCACGCGCGACGATGTCCGCCGCCACTTTGTTTTCGCATGGTCAACCCAATGCGCTTTCTCGGGACATCAACATCGACAACACGTACTTTAACCACCTGCCCGGTCTTAACCACGTCATGCGGATCTTTGACAAACCGGTCTGCCAGCTGGCTGACATGAACAAGCCCATCCTGATGCACGCCGATATCCACAAAAGCGCCAAAAGCCGCGACGTTGGTGACTGTGCCTTCCAAAACCATTCCGGGTTTCAGATCGGTGATTTCTTCGATACCATCGGTGAATGATGCGGTGACGAAACTGGGTCTGGGGTCGCGTCCGGGCTTTTCAAGTTCGGCAAAGATGTCCCGAACCGTCGGCAGGCCGAAATCCTGAGTTACAAATTGTTCCGCCCGCAACCCCTTTAACGCGCCATTATGGCCCATGATGTTTCGGATATCACGGCCGCAGGCGGCAACAACCCGGCGCGCAATGTCATAGGCTTCGGGATGTACCGAAGACGCATCCAGCGGCTCGGAACCGTCCCTGATACGCAGGAAGCCGGCACATTGTTCGAACGCGCGCGGTCCTAGGCGGGCGACGGACAGCAAATCCTTCCGCGATAGGAAGGGCCCATTCAAATCGCGGTGGGTGACAATCGCTTCGGCTTGCGCTGGCCCCAGACCTGATACGCGTGACAGCAAAGGCGCGGACGCTGTGTTCAGATCGACCCCGACAGCATTCACCACATCCTCGATCGCGGAATCCAGAGACTGTGACAGGCGATGCTGATCCACATCATGCTGATACTGGCCGACACCAATGGATTTCGGTTCGATTTTAACAAGCTCGGCCAAAGGGTCCTGCAATCGGCGCGCAATCGAGACCGCACCACGTAGCGAGACATCCAGATCCGGAAACTCGCGCGCAGCCAGTTCAGAAGCGGAATAGACCGAAGCCCCAGCTTCTGACACCACCACTTTTGTTGGTGCTTTCACCGTCTTGGGTAGTAGAGCAAGAGTGTCTGCAACCAATTTTTCGGTTTCACGGCTGGCAGTCCCGTTCCCGATTGCGATCAGTTCGATCTGATGAGCAGATATCAGATTGAGGATACTGGCCTGTGCACCACGCAAATCATTCTTCGGCTGAAATGGGTAAAAGGTGTCAGTGGCAACGACCTTGCCGGTCGCATCAACGACAGCAGCCTTTACGCCCGTACGAATGCCCGGATCCAGACCCAATGTCGCCTTGGCACCTGCCGGCGCGGCAAACAGCAGGTCTTTGAGGTTTCGCGAGAAGACCTGAATGGCTTCGTCCTGCGCCCGGCTGCGCAGATCAGCCATCAGTTCGACCATCATGGACAGCGAAAGCTTTACCCGCCATGTCCAGCCCGCGACTTTGCGCAACCATGCGTCTGCCGGCCCCGTGCCACGTGTCTGTAGATGAGCGGCAACAATCGTCTCGGCCCGCGCGGCACCAAATTCCGGTTCAGGCGCGATATCCAGCGTGACGATGCCCTCTTTGGATGCCCGCAGCATCGCCAATGCCCGATGCGACGGCACGTCTGCCCACAATTCGGCATGGTCAAAGTAGTCGCTGAACTTTGCGCCGTCCTTTTCCTTGCCTTCGATGACCTTTGCGCTGAGCAGAGCCTCGCGCTGCATGAAGCTGCGCAATTCGCCCAGCAGTGCGGCGTTTTCCGTCAGCCGCTCGGTCAAAATGTCCCGCGCGCCGTTCAATGCATCCCGGGTCGTCGTTACCGCCTCGGTGAGGTACGCCGCGGCCAATGTTTCAGGGTCGCAGTTGCGGTCCGCCAGAATAGCGTCAACCAAAGGTTCAAGCCCATTTTCGCGCGCAATCATCGCCTTGGTGCGCCGTTTTGGCTTGTATGGCAGATAAATGTCTTCCAACTGCGCTTTGGTTTCGGCACGTGCTATGGATTGGCTCAGATCTTCTGTCAGTTTACCCTGATCCTTGATCGAGTTCAGGACGGTCTCACGCCGCGCTTCAAGCTCGCGCAGATAGGTCAGCCGCTCGGACAGCAGACGCAACTGGGTGTCGTCCAATCCTCCGGTTGCTTCTTTTCGATACCGGGCGACAAAAGGCACGGTTGCTCCGTCGTCCAGTAGCTTGATCGCGGCACCGACCTGCTCGGATCGTGCATTAATCTCGGTGGCGATGGTGCGGGCGATACGGTCCAATGGGGCCTCCTGAAACGACGCTGGAAGAACTTCTTAACCAGCTGTTTCGGCAAGGGGAAGACCCTTGGTTCAATCTGAACCGGTCACAGATTGACGCCGCTCAGTTGCGGCGTGCAATCGACGATTCCAGCGTTGAGCGCAGTAGTTGCGCATCTAGCGGTTTGTAGAGCAAAGGCAGATTGGCGCGCTTGCAACGCTCGGCCAGTTCAGGTGATCGGTTGGCCGAGATAATGCAGCCGGGCAGAGGGCCAAACTCGTGCGTCAGGGCATGTATCGCGTCGACACCGGTTCTATCGTGATTTAACTGAAAATCGGCAACTATTGCGTCAGGCAGAATGTCAATTTCACGAAGTAGATTGATTGCTTCGTCTTCGCTTTCGCTCTCCAGAACCTCGACCCCCCAGGATTCGATGGTCATGGTCAGTGCACTACGGAGGTTTTCATCATTCTCAATCAACAATACGACCGTGTTACCAAGGACCTTGGAGCCCGGATCGTGGGCCGCAGGGCCGCTGCTGCAAATGGTCTGCTCTTCCTGCGCCAACGGCACTTCGACCGAGAATCCAGTTCCTTTGCCTACTTCGGAATACAGCTGGATTGGATGTTGCAACAGCCCACAGGCGCGCTCCACGATTGCAAGGCCCAATCCCATACCCTCTGCGGCGCTGGCATCAGAATGCAGGCGCTGAAATTCCTGAAAGACGAGGTCTCTTTGGTCTGACGCGATACCGATACCTGTATCCCAGACCTGCAAGGCAATTGCGCCTTTGCGACGCCGCACACCGACCAGAACCTTTCCAACCTCGGTATACCTGATCGCGTTCGAAAGCAGGTTCTGCAAAATCCGACGCAAATAGCTGGCGTCGCTGGTCACGCGCGCGTTCGTGTCAACAAAAGACAGCTCAAGCCCTTTTGCCTGCGCCACCGGGCGAAACGCATCTTCCATCTGCGAAAACAGCGTACTCACTGTTATGGTCGACAAATGCGCGGTGGCCCGCCCTGAATCAAGTTTCGAGATATCCAGCAGCGCTTCCAGAATGTGTTCAACACTGTTCAGCGCACTTTCAGCCTTTCCTGCAACGGTTCTTGCGTCGTCTTTGTCCAGACCGCTGCCCAGCGATGCAACATAAAGCTTTGCCGCTGACAGAGGTTGCAACAGGTCGTGACTGGCCGCTGCCACAAATCGCGACTTGGATGCGTTTGCACGCTCGGCCTCGTTCAAAGCGTCAGCCAGTTCCATCGTGCGCGATGTTACGCGCTGTTCCAGCAATTCTTTGGCCTCATATAAGGCCTGGGCGGATTTTCGTTCTGCGGTTACATCGGTGAAGGATATCACAAAACCGCGGTCGGGCATTTCCTGCGCAAAAACAGAAAGTATCTTCGACCTTCCACGGTGCATCTGAAATTGCAGAGGACGGCGATAGGTTTGCCGCGTCACCCAGTTCAGAAGATCGGCTTCCGTTACCCCCTTCTGGAACCTGATGTTCGCGCCAAGGCGATTGGACAGCGATTCAAACCGGGTTCCCGTCTGAAACTGTGCGATTGGAATGGCCAGCAACTCGCTAGCGCGGTTGTTCCACCCGATCAGACGGTGTTTGTTGTCAAAAATGCAAACGCCCTGTTCAATATGTTCAAGCGTTGCGCGGATCAGCCTGGCCTTGTCATCCAGTATCCGGTCACGCTCCTGCCGTTCGATCCGCATGATATCGGTCACATCGGTTTGCAGAATAACAGTGCCGCCATCCGGCGTGCGGTGTTCGGACACTTGTGACCACCGATTGCCAACAAGCCGGACGTTGAACACCACATGATCGTCCGTGTGCCGATCCAGGCGGCTTTTGGCCCAGTCTGTCGGTGTCATTGTTTCAGGCAGGGACAGAAACCCTGATCGGCTGACCAGTTCGACATATTCGGCAAAGCTCAATCCCGGGCTCAGCCGCTCCTGAATGTCGGGCATATGCAGACCAAAACGGCTGTTACACAGCACCAGTTTTTCGTCGCGATTGAAAAGGGCAAACCCCTCTTGCACCGTTTCGATTGCATTGGCCAGATCCGCGCGTGCGGCTTCGGTGTCCTTGTTCGCCTGTGCCAATCTGGCATTGGAATCGTTCAGCAATTCAAGGGCACGTTCCAGATCATTCGTCCGGGCGCGGACCTCTTGTTCAAGCACGGCCGCACGCTGAAACTGCGCATAAGCTGCGCCTGACGCATCGGTGGATTCTTCTACCCGACGCATCAGCGCTTCGGCGATCTTGCGAAGTTTCTCGTTCTGGCGGTCAACCGAGTCCGACGGGTCAGTAAGATGCTCGATCATGCGTTACTCTTTCTCGGGCGGATAAATCGCAACACCCGTCAGAGTTTGGTTCACATGGATAGAGTTGTACTGCTCTCCGTAAGTTGAAAATCCGACAACGTGATTGCGGGCCAGAATGTCCGAGATTTCGCGTGTCTTTTGCTTTTCCTGCGCTTCCAGTCGGCGGAGAATGCAATCACAGCCCAGAATTGTGTCGGGTTGCCGTTTCTCGGTCAGAAGGCCGATTTCTTCCTCAAGGTGCTCTACCATGTCCCTTGGTTCGGCCAGCGTCAGCACAAGCCCTTCATCAATGGCCGAGAAAAAGACAAGGTCCCCGTTGCCCGCCACCTGCTGAATGGCGCGGACGTGATGCTGCCCACCAATCTGCACAACAACGGGGTGCGCCGCAAAGGTGAATGTCGTCAGTTGTTCCGGATCCTTGCCAAGGATACGGGCGTACTCGCGGGCGGCGGGCTCGGCATTGATCTCCTCAACGATGCGTTTTGCCGGATCCGCCTTGGTTACGACCATACGCCGGGTCGTTGGAACCAGATGATCAGTTTTGAACACCTTGATCGGGCACCGCGTACGAACCTGAGTCAGTATGGCAGCATTGCTCAGTGCCTTGCCCTGATGCAGCACATAGGTACGCCCGAACCGGGTTCCATCACCGGCCGATCCGCCAAACAATGGCACCGGCCCCAAGCCGACGGCCAACTCGGAGGTCAACGCATCCTCTTTGGTCGACAATCCGTCGATCATCAGGAACGTAAACTCATGGCTCCAGTCGGGCGCCGTGACCATCATGGCATTTCGGTTGTGGATCATCTCGTTGATGATGCTTTCCGCCTCAAAATCGTTCAGATCGGAAACTAGGACCGTACGCGTGTCGAAATGGGATTGCGGGAGGCCGATTGCGACGATCTGGTCTTCGCAATAACCGCTATCCGCAAGTTCTCCGGCGGTGGTGCAGCCAACCACCGGCGTAGGCGCAAACACCTGCTCGGCTTTGGCAATGACCGCAGCGGCGTCCGCGTTCGGACTGACGAACAATATCACCAGCGCAAGTGGCTCAGCCCCGATTTGACGTTCGAGCACCCCAAGCGCCTGCCCGGTGTCGTAACGCACGAAAGCCGTTTTGACGATGCCTGTTGCACCGGTCCGGGCTGTCGCCCACCCGACTGCTTGGTCCATCGAGCCTCCTCCCTAAAGCGCGACGATGTGGTGAGAGTATGACGCTTAGCCTTGGTCTTGCAAGACGCTGGCAAACGAAGCTTTCTTTGCAATCAGAACGGCTTGCGTCCGGCTTTGCACACCCAGTTTCCGCATGATTGCCGTGACATGCGCTTTGACCGTGGGTTCCGCAATGGACAGGTCATAGGCAATCTGCTTGTTCAGTTTACCTTCGCAGATCAGTTGCAGGATGCGGGCTTGCTGATTTGTCAGTGTCGCAAGCCGATTGACCGCGCCGGCGTGTTCATCCTCTTCAACATTGATCAGAACGCATCCTTCGGGCACAAAAACTTTGCCGGAATGCACTGTCTCGAATGCCAGGCGAAACACATCGCGTTGGCTATGCTTGGGTACATAACCCGATGCACCCGCCTGAATCACCTGACTGACAACGCGATTATCCGTCATCGAGGACACCACAATAACCGGGGCATTCGCAGCAGCCTTCAGACGGACAAGGCCGTCCAGCCCTTCCACATCCGGCAGGTTGAGGTCCAGCATGACCGCGTCCGGTTTCAGCCCCCCTGATAGAAGTTCCATCGCGCCTTCCAGTCGGTCTGCGGTATGGATTTCGCCGATCTGCGCCACGCTTTGCAAGGTCATCGACAGCGCGTCGCAAAACAGGGGGTGGTCATCGACGATCAGCACTTTCTCGAAGCCAGACCTTACAATAGAGTCAGCAAGCATTTGGTATTGCCTTTTTTCAATCAGATTGTCCCCAGCTTACCCAATTCTAACAACGAAAGTAATCTGCGCCTACTGGCCCAAAGTCGTACATAAGATCGGCGCGGCGACACCTACACCCAAGGTCTAATAGGCAGGGCGAATAACACCGCGTAGCGTAAGCAAAAACACCTGGAGAAGAGAAATGGAGCTTAGTGACAGCCGCGTCATCGCCGCGCCGCGATCCAAGGTCTGGGACGCGCTATTGTCGGTTGAGGTTCTGAAAGAATGCGTTCCGGGATGTCAGGAAATGACGGGCTCGGTCGATGACGGGTTCGAAGCGACGGTGGTGCAGAAAGTTGGCCCCGTCAAAGCGACCTTCAAAGGGGCTGTTACCCTTTCTGATATCGTAACGCTTGAAAGCGTGAAGCTCTCGGGTGAAGGTAAGGGTGGGGCTGCGGGTTTTGCCAAGGGTGCGGCCGATGTCAGTTTGTCTGATGTGCCCGAAGGTACTCTGCTGACCTATACCGTCGACGCACGTGTCGGTGGCAAGCTGGCCCAGCTTGGCAGCCGAGTCATTGATGGCGTCGCCAGAAAAATGGCCGACCGGTTCTTTGAAAACTTTCAGAACGCGGTCGAACCGGAAAAAACGCCCGATCCGGAAACATCGGATCAGGTTCAAGCCGAACCTTCGGCCGAGGATAAAGGCGGCGAAGCAAAAAAAGGTTGGTTCAAGCGCGTATTGGGCGGTTGAACCGTTGGAATTCAGGGAGGAGAAAGTCATGAAAATTTCTATGACCGTGAACGGCAAGGCCGTATGCGGCGAGGTTGAGGGCCGGACATTACTGTCCGGCTTTCTGCGCGAGCAACTGTCATTGACGGGCACGCATGTCGGCTGTGATACGGCCCAGTGCGGCGCTTGCGTTGTACATGTGAACGGCCAGGCCGTGAAGTCGTGCAATATGTTGGCGGTCGAAGCCGACGGCGCTGATGTTGGCACCATCGAAGGTCAGGCAAATGCGGACGGTTCGCTGAACGTGATCCAGCAAGCCTTTCAGGATCATCACGGCCTTCAATGCGGGTTCTGTACACCGGGTATGGTGATGAGCGCCGCAGCGCTGCTGAAAGACAACCCTCGCCCATCTGAGGCCGAAATCCGGAAATACCTGGAAGGCAACCTGTGCCGCTGCACAGGGTACCACAATATCGTCAAGGCGATCATGGCCGCCTCTGGCCAGGACGTCGGCAGTATCGCCGCGGAATGATGCCGCTGCGGGCGTAAATGTTGCGCCCGTGGGACAAGTGAAGGGTGCAACAGCATCCGTTTATGGGAGGAGAACAAGCAATGCCCAAAGACAGTGGCATCGGAGCCAGCTCCAAGCGGCGCGAGGACGTCCGCTTTCTGACCGGAGCAGGCAACTACACCGACGACATCAATGTACGTGGCCAGGCTTACGTATATTTCCTGCGGTCCGACATCGCGCATGGGCGGATCAATTCTGTGGATACATCAACGGCCGAGGGTATGCCCGGCGTGGTCAGGATATTCACCGGCAAAGACTTTGAAGGCGTGGGCGGAATGCCCTGTGGCTGGGAAGTGACCGACAAGCACGGCGCACCGATGCAGGAACCGCCACATCCCATTCTAGCACAGGGCAAGGTGCGCCATGTGGGCGATCCCATTGCCGCCGTGGTGGCTGACAGCCTGGAACAGGCCCGTGACGCGGCTGAGGCTATTGATCTGGATATCGAGGAACTGCCCGCCGTGATCGACATGAAATCCGCCGCGCAGGAAGGCGCGACGCTGGTTCATGACGATCTGAAAAACAACATCTGCTACGACTGGCAGCTGGGTGAGGCCGACGACGCAAAGGTGAACGACGTCTTTGCCAACGCGGCGCACGTTACCAAGCTGGATCTGGTGAACAACCGGCTGGTCGCCAACCCGATGGAACCGCGCGTGGCCGTGGCGGAATACAGCCGGGGCACGGATGAATATACGCTCTATACCACTTCGCAGAACCCGCATGTCATCCGCTTGTTGATGTGCGCCTTCGTTCTGGGTTTGCCGGAACATAAAGTCCGCGTCGTGGCCCCGGATGTGGGTGGTGGATTTGGCACCAAGATATTCCACTATGCGGAAGAAGCGTTCTGCACCTTTGCCGCCAAGGCCTGCAACCGCCCCGTCAAGTGGACCGCCAGCCGGTCCGAGGCGTTCATGTCGGATGCGCAGGGTCGTGACCATGTCAGCACGATTGAGCTGGCTCTGGATGCGGATAACAACTTCATCGGCCTGCGGACCAACACCTACGCCAATCTGGGCGCTTATCTTTCGACCTTCTCCAGCTCGGTGCCGACGTGGCTGCACGGGACGCTGATGGCGGGCAACTATAAGACCCCGGTCATTCAGGTAAATGTGAAGGCGATGTTCACGAACACGGTGCCGGTGGATGCCTATCGCGGCGCTGGCCGCCCCGAAGCAACCTTCCAGCTGGAACGTGTCATCGACAAGGCCGCCCGCGAGTTGGGTGTGGATCCGATCGCCCTGCGTCGCCAGAACTTTGTCACGCAGTTCCCCTATGACACGCCAGTGGCGCTGACTTACGACACCGGGGACTACAACGGGACAATGGACAAGCTTGAGGCTGCTGCCGATCTGGCAGGCTTTGCCGCCCGCCGTGTAAAAAGCGAGGCCAACGGAAAGCTGCGGGGCCTGGGTGTCAACTGCTATATCGAGGCCTGCGGTATCGCGCCGTCGAACATCGTTGGCATGCTGGGGGCCCGGGCGGGTCTTTATGATGCCGCGACCGTTCGGGTTAATGCCACCGGTTCGATCAGCGTCATGGTCGGCGCGCACAGCCATGGTCAGGGGCATGAGACGGCCTTCCCGCAGGTTGTGGCCGACATGATCGGCATCGACGAGTCGATGGTCGAGATCGTGCATGGTGACACCTCGAAGATCCCGTTCGGCATGGGCACCTATGGCTCACGCTCGCTGGCGGTCTGCGGCTCGGCGATGGTTAAGGCGACCGAAAAAGTGATCGACAAGGCCAAGAAGATCGCCGCCCACCTGTTGGAAGCGTCCGAGGCGGATATCGAGCTGAAGGACGGTCAGTTCAGTGTTGCGGGGACCGACAAGTCGGTGGCATGGGGGGATGTGACCCTCACGGCTTATGTCCCGCACAACTATCCGCTGGAAGTTGAACCGGGACTGGAAGAAACCGCGTTTTATGACCCGGCCAACTTTACTTTCCCGGCAGGGGCTTATGCATGTGAGGTCGAGGTTGATCCGGACACAGGTCAGGTCACGATTGAGAAGTTCACGGCTGCGGATGACTTTGGCAATATCGTCAATCCGATGATCGTTGATGGACAAGTGCATGGCGGTATTGGTCAGGGCATCGGTCAGGCCTTGCTTGAAAACTGTGCCTATGACGAGAATGGCCAACTGCTGAGCGCGTCCTTCATGGACTACGCGATGCCACGCGCTGATGACGTCCCGTTCTACAGCGTCGATCATTCAAGCCAAACACCCTGTACACACAATCCGCTTGGTGTGAAGGGTTGCGGCGAGGCCGGAGCGATCGGTTCGCCGCCGGCGGTGGTAAACGCGGTTCTGGACGCACTGAATTCGGGCGGAAAGGCTGTTGATCATATCGACATGCCGATGAGCCCGTCACGCGTTTGGACTGCGATGCATGGTTGAGAGGTTGGGGTGCGAGGGGCCAGCCCCTCGCGCTCCCTGGGATATTTATAGCCAGATGAAGGGCGGATCAGCGCCTTTCGGAAAGGAAGAACGAAATGTACAATTTCGAGTTTGAGAAGCCCTCGACCATTGCTGACGCGGTTGCAGCATTGGCAGCAGAGGATGCGCAGGCGTTGGGAGGCGGGCAAACCCTGATCCCGACATTGAAACAGCGATTGGCGGCTCCGTCCAAACTGGTGTCGATGGGCGGCATTGCCGAGATGCAAGGCGTCTGCGTTGATGATGACGGCTCGGTCTCTGTTGGGGGTGCAACACCTCACGCTGTCGTTGCTCGCGACGCTGCAGGATCTTATCCCGCGCTGGCGGCATTGGCTGGACAAATTGGCGACCCGGCAGTGCGCAATCGCGGAACCATCGGTGGTTCGGTTGCGAACAATGACCCGGCTGCCTGCTATCCGGCGGGTGTGCTGGGATCGGGCGCAACCGTGGTGACCAACGCGCGTCAAATTGCGGCAGATGACTTTTTTCAGGGCATGTTCACCACAGCCCTGGATGAAGGAGAGATCATCACCTCGATCCGCTTTCCGGTTCCGCAGGCGGCAAGCTATCAAAAATTCCTGCAACCAGCATCGCGGTTTGCACTTGTTGGGGTATATCTGGCCCGTTTCACGGACGGCGTGCGCGTGGCGGTGACCGGCGCAAGTGAGGATGGCGTCTTCCGTTGGAGCGAAGCCGAGCAGGCGCTGAACAAGGAGTTTCGCCCGGACGCCTTGATGGACCTTCGGATTAACCCCGCCAACATGATCGCTGATTTACATGGCAGCAAGAAATACCGGGCGCATCTTGTGTCGGTCATGACCAAACGCGCCGTGGAAGCCTGCATGTAGGCATTTCACGACAAGATGCTCAAAAGCCCCGGTTTTTACTGGGGCTTTTTCGTTGAGATATGGTTTTGATGTCTCACCAAGGTCGGGCTGGCCAGCACTTTTCCGTTGTTTGAGGGTCGTGGCCAGTGTCTGCGCAAAATGAAATCAGGCCGCCCATTTCCGGGCGGCCTGATCAAGTCATAAACTAAGCTTTCGCTTTATTCGGCGGCTTGTGCACCTGTAGCGGCGTGTTTGTCACGCTGGCTGTCGCGGAACAAAGCTTTGGCCAGAGCAATACACATCAGACCCATCACAGCAGTAAAGGGCAATGCACCGATGATCATCGCGTTTCGCAGCGCATCCATCGGGTTGTTTTCACCGGCTGCGAGGATCAGAGCGCCGATCACAGCCGTCAGGATGACACCCCAGATGATGCGGTGCTTGATGCCCGTCTCCTGGCTGCCACCCGACATGATGGTGTTCATCACGAGAATGCCCGAGTCTGCCGACGTGACGAGGAATGTCATGATCAGGATCACGCACATCACGTTCAACATTGACAGCAGACCACCGTCAATCATGTAAGATAGTGTCACGAACAGCTTGTTGGTGTTCGATGCGCCGATGATTGCACCTTCTGCAGCGCCTGCCAGTTCCAGATCAATCGCAGTTCCTCCCAGAACAGTCATCCACGCAAAGCACACCAAAGCCGGGGCGAACACACAGCCTACGATGAACTCGCGGACAGAGCGTCCTTTCGAAATGCGCGCGAGGAACAGGCCCACGAAGGGCGAGAACGCGATCCACCAGGCCCAGTAGAACGTGGTCCAACCCGACTGCCAGCCGAACTGACGCCCCTGCTCACCCGCCGCATAAACGGCTGCCAGGGTTGCTTCATCCAACTCGGCTGCAGCCCCTTCCAGGCCGCTCTTGAAACCGTCAAAGCTGCCCCACGCATTGGTGGCTCCGCCCATCAAATCATTGGCATGGGCTTGTGCTTCGGCAGGCAAAGCCGCAGCGAAGGCTTCAACTGACAATGGACCATAGGCGTTGAAGCTGAGCGACAGGATATGCAGGATATAGTCGACCATTGCCGTGCCATAAGTGGTCATGGCAAAGACGAACGAGCCGAAGACGATAAATGTGCCCAACAGGATGATCGACAATACGAGGTTCAGGTTCGACAGGTATTTAACACCACGACCAACGCCTGATACGGCCGAAATAATCGACAGACTCATGATGATGACCAGACCGGCGATCAAACCTACTTTGCTTGGGGTTGGAACTTCGCCACCCAGATCCATGACCCATTCCATACCGGTGATGGCATAAAGCCCGTCGATGAACTGGCTGACACCATAGCCGATGGTGACGGAAACACCGAGGATCGTCGCAACAACACCCAGAACGTCAACCACATGGCCGAAGAAGCCATTGACGAAGCGGCCAAACAGAGGCGTCAGCGCCGAACGGATGGTGAGAGGCATGTCGCGGGTATAAGCGTAATATGCCAGCGACAAACCGGTCACCACATAGATGGCCCAAGCGTGAAACCCGTAGTGCAAGAAGGTATAGCGGTAAGCCGACTGCAGTGCTTCGGGTGTATTTCCAACGACCGCCTCGGATACGACTTCGGGGTTCGAACCCCACAGCCCCAACGGTTCTGCGGTTGCAAAAACCATCAGACCAACACCCAAGCCGGCGCCGAACATCATGGAGAACCATGAGAAGTTTGAAAACTCGGGCTTTTCACCGGGTGTTCCCATCACACGGCGACCCGTGGACGGAATAGCGGCGACAACGGCCAGAAAAACGAGGAACAACCCGACAATGACAATGTAGAAGCTGTTGAAAAGCTCAAGCAGCCGCCCGTTCAGGCTGCCAAGCGTGCCGTTTGCATTTGCAGGGAATACCAATGCCCACAGAACCAGCGCGACCATGATGGCCTTGCTGATCAGGGCAATTGGGACGCTGTAGTTTTCATAAAAACCGGCATCCGCCGTCTTTATCTCAACGTCCGTGAATGGATCGGGTATCGACATATTGCGTTTTCCTCCGTGTGTTCGCCGTTTCTTGTTCTTTGGATTTCTGCTTGGGGTGCACCGCGCGGGACGGCGTAAACAAACATGCCCAATGCACCAAACGATCAGCGAGTTGACTGCAACTCAGCTGAGATTTACGGGGAAGACCACACACCATGTGGGATCGCCCACCGCTCTTTTCCTCCCGGATTGTTCTCGCTTGCAAAAGCTGTTGGCTCGAAGTGGCAAGTCTGTCTGCCGTTGAACCTGGTTGCAGCTTCGCAAGAAGTGGTTGCGCCCTTCAATTCGGGGAAACCTATGACAGAGGTTAGGGCAGCTCACCCAAGATTCCGACACATATGCAACTTGAAACGACGCTCACGGGTACTCGAAACAGATGTTAGCGAGAACAAGTAAAGGGCATGAATGTGGCTCCTTCTACAGTTTCAATACCAGTTTACCCGACTTGGCCCGCGAAACGCATGTGCACAGGAACTCATGCGTTTCCTGCTCTTGCGGGGTAAGTATACCGTCGCGATGATCAACTTCGCCGGAAACGACATCAACGATACAGGTTCCGCAAAGCCCTTCGGAGCAGCCGAAATCAACCTGCACACCATTGGCCTGCAAAACCTCCAGAATGGATTGGTCCTTGCCAACGGGATAGATCGCACCGGTCGACTGGATCTCGATCTGGAAATCGGCGTTCGGGGCGTGTTCAATGTCCGACGCGGCGGCAAACCGTTCAAAGTGTATCGCGCCGCCGCGCAGCAAGGCACCAGCTTCCAATACCGCATTCAGCATCGGTTCAGGGCCGCAGGTATAAACGTCTGCGCCCATCGGCATCGATTGCATGACCGATCTCAGGTCGAACACCCCGTCTGTGTTATCACAATGCAAATGATACCATTCATCCAGTCCAAGCGCCCGGAATTGTGCATCCATCGCCGCGTATTCTTTTGATCGAACAAGATAATAGACACGAAAATCCTGCCCTCGGTTCAGCAGCTCACGTGCCATTGCAACCAGTGGAGTGGCCCCGATGCCGCCTGCGATCAAAGTGACGTGCCGATCATGGCTTTCAAGTTTGAAGTGGTTGCGGGGGCCGCCGATTTCCACGGTCGCGCCCTCTTGCAGGTCATGCATCGCCAGTGAACCGCCTCGCCCCTTGTCTTCGCGTTTGACGGCCACGTTGATCAGGCGTCCATCCTGGCTCCAGCTCCACAGCGAGTATTGCCGTATCAGACCGTCTTCAAGATGGATGTCCACATGCGCTCCGGGCTCGAGGCTGGTGAAGCGCCCGCTTTCGATCTCGAAACAGAAGTCGGAGGTGTCGGGGCTGAGCGGCGTTTTTCGCACAAGGCGGGCGACTTGAGTATCCATCACTTGTCCTGTTCGGTCTCACGTGGCGTACATTCTGCGTCGTTCAGCAAACAACAGGAAAAAAGATAGATTTCAATTGCAAAATTTCTAACATTCGGGTGAATTGAGCTCACCCAGAGTTCAAAAGCCAACAAACCTCCATGTCTCGACGCCACTACAACCTTCCCCCTCTTACGACTTTATCGGCCTTTGAAGCCGCCGCTCGGCATCTCAGCTTCAAGGAAGCCGCGAGTGAGCTTTCCGTGACGCCGGGTGCCGTCAGTCATCAGATTAAGGCGCTGGAAGGTGAGCTGGGCGCGGCACTTTTTGTCCGAAAGCACCGCGGTGTGGAACTGACCGAGGATGGGCAAGACCTGTTTGAGGCACTCGGCGCTTCGTTCAGGCAGATTTCAAAGGTACTTGAAAAGATTCGCAGCAACGATGTCGAGAACCACGTAACCGTTGGGTCAACCACTGCCGTCGCCGCACTTTGGCTGTCGCCGTCTGTCATCCGGTTCTGGCAGGATTATCCGCACGTGAAAGTGAACCAGATGGCGCAGGACAAGGCGTTCACGGACCGGCCGGATATCGACTTGTTCATCCGCTATGGCCGGGACGCGAACGCGCAACTCACGCACACGAAACTGTATCGCGATATCCTGACACCCGTTTGCAGCCCCCAGATGGCCGCGGACCTTAAAGGGGCCAGTCTTGAAGACCTCGTGCAGCGGCGGCTGATCCATCTTGAAACGCAGGACAGTACCTGGACGACCTGGTCATCCTGGTTCCACGACCTCGGGTTTTCTGGGGTTGTTCCGGTGGAATCGCGGGTGAACAGCTATGCGCTTGCCCTTCAGGTGGCGCGTAAAGGGGCGGGTCTTGCGCTGGGGTGGAAACGTCTGGTCCAGCCCATGCTCGCATCAGGGAAACTCGTCGCATTAGAGGAATTCAGCCTACCCGCCCCGGATGATTTCTATCTTGTCGGTCGTCCGGACGATCAGCTTTCGGAAGGAGCGCTGGCTCTCAAGAATTGGTTGCTTACCGAACTGTCTGAAGGTTCGGTTTAGCCTGCCTCAATTTGCCATTAGGTTTTTTAGTATTGAACGTGGGCGGCCTCGGCCGCCAATGGATGCAGCGATAAACTCATTCAAATCACTCAGGAGTGGCCGATGAACAAGCACGCACCGCTTTCGTCTGTTCTGACACCGGTAAACACCGCAAAGGGTCTGCCGAACGAGCATTATATTGATCCCGCAGTTTTTGCCGAAGAACGGGATGCGGTCTTGTTTGCGAACTGGTCCGGCATCGGCTTTGGCAAAGACATTCCAGAGGCGGGAGATGCGTATCCGATCGATTTCCTGGGTGTGCCGCTGTTGATGGTACGCGATCGCGACGGTCAGATCGGCGTGTTCCAGAACACCTGTCGCCACCGCGGCATGATTTTGGTCGACAAGCCGCAAAAAATCCGCGGCGCGATCCGCTGCCCCTATCACAGCTGGTGCTATGGCTTGAATGGTGAACTGCGGACTGCCCCTCATGTCGGGGGCCCTGGGCAAAACACCCATGAGGATCTAGATTTCGCCGAGTTGGGCCTTATCCGCATCCGCTCGTATGTCTGGCGGGATGTTGTCTTTGTCAATGTCAGCGGCGATGCTCCGGAATTCGAAAATGTCCATGGCGAGTTGATGGAACGCTGGAAAGAATTCGATCAACCAATGTATCACGGTGGCGCTGGCGCATCGGTTTATCTTGAGTTGAACTCGAACTGGAAACTGGCTGTTGAGAACTACTGCGAAAGCTATCACCTGCCTTGGGTTCATCCCGGCCTGAACAGCTATTCGCGTCTGGAAGATCACTACAACATCAACGAACTGGGCAAGTATTCGGGTCAGGGCACCTATGTCTACCGCCAGTTCGAGGGTCACGATGGCGAAAAGCTGGATGATTTCGAGAACCTGAGTGAGCAGTGGACTGACGGCGCGGAATATATCGTCGTTTACCCGAATACCCTGCTGGGTGTTCAGCGTGACCACGGCTTTGCTTTCCTCATCGATCCGATCACGCATGAGCGTTCGAACGAACGGATTGAGCTCTACTACGCCAAAAAACCCGAAGACGCGCCCGAACACGAAGCACTGCGTGCCAAGAACGCGCAACTGTGGAAGACGGTGTTCGAGGAAGACGTCTTTGTGGTTGAAGGCATGCAGAAAGGCCGTCACGGCGTGAAATTCGATGGCGGTCGTTTCTCGCCCGCGATGGACGGCCCGACCCATTGTTTTCACCATTGGGTGGCCACGCAGATCGAAAAAGCCCGCGCTGAAGCGTAAGCAATCCTGAAAAGTCGATCTGGTCAGGCCTGACTGACCAGATCGCAGGTCGGTTGCAAACACTATAGACGGGACGGCGTTGCCGTCTTTTCTTTAGTATTGGGCAGCCGGTGTGAAATCGCTGAAAGGATCACAGTGGATCTGAACGAACTCGATAAACAACTCTTGCGAGCCCATACGGAAAAAGATGTACCCGCATTGATCCGGCTTTATCACCAAGCGGCGACTCTGGCCGAACAACGTCAGGATCATGAAGCCTCGTGTTTTTACCTGACCCACGCATTTGTGTTTGCGTTGGAATATGGCGCGCCGGAAGCAGATGAGTTGAACCTAAAGCTGTTTGAACGTGGCCGCGCACACCGATTGACGTTCTGACGAATTCGTTTGCTTAAGCGTATTGCGCCGTCAGGCATTCTCCAAATTTGAGTTTAGCTGACTTCATTCGATCTCGAATTTTGTCGACATTGTCGATGGGTCAGTCTTCATGAAAGAACAAGCGCGAACGAAAACGCGCGAGATAGCCAAAATGCGAAACGAAGCTCAGGCCGTGGTCATCGGCGGAGGAGTGATCGGGTGCTCGATCCTGTATCATTTGACCAAACTGGGATGGTCCGATGTAGTTCTGTTGGAGCGGGACGAGCTGACCTCGGGGTCAACCTGGCACGCAGCCGCCAACATTCACGGATTGCACGACAGTACCAATATCAGCCGCATCCAGCATTACACGATGAGCCTGTATAAAGCGCTGGAAGCTGAAACCGGTCAAAGCTGCGGCGTATTCCAGCCCGGCTCGCTATACCTGGCCCAGACAGAAGAGCGCGAACATCAGCTGAAGCTACAGGCCGCAAAGGCCAGACTGTATGGCATGAATTTCTATGAGATCAGCATCGAAGAAGCCCAAAAGCTAAACCCGCTGGTCAATTACGACGGCATCCGTTGCGTGATGTTCGAGCCCGATGGCGGCAATGTGGACCCGTCGGGCGTGACCAACGCCTATGCGGTCGGCGCACGTCAACGCGGGGCGCAGATTCACCGTTTCACGCCGGTCACTGCAACCGAGCAGCAGGAGGATGGCAGCTGGATCGTCAGAACGCCAAAAGGTGACATCAGGACACGCTGGGTGGTGAACGCAGCGGGCCTGTGGGGGCGCGAGGTTGCGGCACTGGCCGGAATCGAACTGCCGCTGCAACCTACAGAGCACCAGTATTTCGTAACCGAATCCATGGCTGATGTGAAAAGCCACGGCACCCGTCTGCCATCTGTGTCAGACCGGGATGGCGAGTATTACCTGCGTCAGGAAGGCAACGGCCTGCTGGTCGGCGCTTATGAGAAAGATATGAGGTTCTGGGCCGAAGAAGGCACGCCGCTGGATTTTGCCCACGATCTGTTCCCTGATGATCTGGAACGGATCGAAGAGAACATGATGAACGCCATCGAACGCCTGCCTGCGGTTGGTGAAGCCGGGATCAAGCGTGTCATCAACGGCCCGATGATCTGGTCGCCGGATTCAAATGTTCTGATGGGGCCGGTGCCTGAGGTCGACGGCTATTTCTGCTGCAACGGGATCATCCCCGGCTTCTCGCAATCGGGCGGCATGGGCCTGATGGCGGCGCAGTGGATCATCGAGGGTGAAATGGAATACGACATGTTCGCCTGGGATCTGGCGCGTTTTGACAGCTGGGCCACCAAGGCGTTCACCAAAGCGCGCGTGGCAGATCAATACAGTCATAGGTTCGCGATCCATTTCCCCAATGAAGAACGCAGCGCCGGTCGTCCGGCACGGGTTCGCCCGATCTATGAGGCGCAGAAAGCCATGGGTGCGGTTTTTGGCCTGAACGCCGGTTGGGAACATCCGCTGTGGTTTGCCGCAACGCCCGGCACCAAAGACACCAACGGCTTTACCCGTCAGAACTGGTGGGGACCGGTAGGTGAAGAATGCAGGATGCTGCGCGGCCGTGCCGGGATCATCGATATCTCGAACTTCGCCAAATATGTCTGCAAGGGTCCGGGTGCAGCAGACTGGCTGAATGCCGTCTTTGCAAACACCATGCCGAAAACCGTTGGTCGGTCCTGTCTGACCCCACTGATTTCAAAACGCGGCGGTATTGCAGGCGACTTTACCGTCACCCGCGTGGCTGATGACGAGTTCTGGGTGATTGGTTCGGGCATGGCAGAACGGTATCACAAACGCTTTTTCAAACAGGTTCCGCTACCTGAAGGTACCACTTTCGAAAGCAAAACCGAAGCGATGTGCGGCTTTAACGTGGCCGGCCCCAGGTCCCGCGACATCCTGCAACGTCTGACCAACACATCGCTCGCAACCGAAGATTTCCCGTTCATGCGGTCCGCCAAGATCGAGCTGGCGGGAGTTCAGGTTCTTGCCCTGCGCGTCTCCTTTACTGGCGACCTGGGGTGGGAGCTGCATTGCGCCACCCAAGATCAGGCACGGCTGTACAATGCCTTGCTTGCGGCAGGCAAAGAGTTCGGGGCTGGCCCTGTTGGCAGCCGGGCACTGATGTCTATGCGGGTCGAAAAGGGCTATGGGTCTTGGAGCCGCGAATACAGCCCGGAATATTGGCCGCATGAAGTGGGTCTTGATCGCCTCTGCAAATTCGAAAAGGACTTCCTCAACAAGGCGGCTGCGCAGAAAGTGTTACAGAACCCGGCCCGGGAACACCTGGTGGTTCTACACCTGAACGAAGCGGATGTGACAGCATCTAACGCGGATGCAACAGGTGGCGAGCCGATCTTCAAGAACGGTGAAGGGATCGGCCGAGTGACCTCGGGCACCTATGGCTACACTGTCGGAATGTCGTTGGCCTTGGGATATGTAAAAAACGCCCAGCTAGGTGATGAGGTCGAGGTTATGGTTCTGGGGCGACCGCACAGGGCCACAATCCTGCATGAACCGCCCTTTGATGCCGCGGGAAAAGCGCTTAGGGCTTAAAACAGCAATAGTTCAAGGCCTTGTCCTTCGGGGTATACCGCCACCTCTGCCGGGATGATCGCCAATCCATCCGCTTGCGCAAGCAAAGCAACACGACCACTGTAGGACGGTTCCATCAGACGCAATCGGGGCCGTCCGTCCGGTGTATGACTGTCAATCTGAACCGGGCGATATTCCTGACGGCCCGCGGTGCGGTGCAAGGGTTCCGACAGAACTGCCTGTACGGCTGCCTGTGGGGTGTGGAGCAGACCGGCACGGCGCGCCATCATCTGCGATCCGATTATCTGCCAAGTTACAAAAGCAGAAACCGGGTTGCCCGGAAGGCCGATGTAAAGTGCACGGCCACGCCGACCAAACATGATGGGCTTACCCGGTTTCATTGCGACTTTCATCACATCCGTCACGCCACCGATCTCGGTGAACAGACGCGGCATATGATCTTCATCGCCGACAGAAACACCACCGGTCGTGATGATCAGGTCAGAGGTTTCAGTCGCGTCCAGCAAGACCTGTTTCAAAAGCTCGGGGTCATCTTCAACTTGCCCCCGGTCCGTGAGTTCAATCCAGGGCTTCTGCAACAGCGCAAGCAGCATGTAACGGTTCGAGTTATAGATCTGCCCCGGGCCAAGGGGCTCACCCGGTTGGCGCAACTCACTGCCGGTTGAAAAGATCGCAACCTTCAGCTTGCGGAGAACCACGACCTCGCCATACCCGGCGGATGCAAGGGCTGCCACCTCGCGCGGGCCAATCTCGCAGCCGCGCCGCAGGATCGACGCTCCGGCATGAAGGTCTTCACCGGCACGCCGGATATGTTGCCCGGGCTTTGGACGGCGGCTGAAGCGAATTTGCCCCTCTACAACATCACAATCTTCCTGCATGACGATGGCGTCGTAATCAGAAGGAACAGGCGCTCCGGTAAAAATCCTCACCGCGCTGCCGACAGGTGCAGCATGAGACCCGCTGTCCCCCGCTGCGATGCGACCCTCCACCGGCATCTGGAACAGGTCGTCATCGCCAAGATCTGCGGTTCGAACCGCATAACCATCCATTGCCGAATTGTCGAAAGCGGGCATATCGACCTTGCTGAAACAGTCGCGGGCCAATATTCGCCCTATTGCAGCGGCCAAAGGCAGCGTTTCCGTTTCTGTGATCGGATCAGCAGCGGACAGGCCACGGTGCAGGGCCTCATCCACGCTCAGATACATATGCGCGTGTCGATCACAGCCGCATCCATCAGCCATATCCAGCCTCCAACTCTGCGAACATATCTTCCACCCATTCTAAGGTGGGCTAGGTTCGCTCAACCGACACGACATCCGCGGTACTGTCATTGACATAGGTCACGTGTCACCGTGTGGCGCGCTTCGAAACCACGGGTTGGCTGGCTAATCGCGACTTAGTATACAGTGGCTTCTCGGATGGCTCTCAGGCCGGGATCAGCTCTTCCTGATATGCAAACAGCGCCGGTTGCCCACCCGTATGCAACAGCACAACCTTCTGACCCTGTTGAATGGTGCCGTTTTCACGTAATTCCAACAAACCCGCAAATGTTTTGGCCGAGTAGACCGGATCCAGATAAATACCCTCGGCGCGCGCCATCAGTGCAAGCGCCTTCCGTGTGGACGGGCCTATCCGCCCATATCCAGGAGGTAATGCGCCGTCCCATGTGAGGATGTCTTTCATGACCAGAGCCGGGTCAAACTCCATCATACCCGCCAACCGTTCCAATACCTTTTGCAACCGCGCATGTTGCTGGCGACGGTCGCGGCGAACGCAGATGCCGTAAACAGGTGCCGTGTTGCCAGTCAGACGCAGCCCGGCCAGAAACCCGCCGTGGGTCGAACCGCTGCCGGATGGCACCACTGCGACGTCGAAATCGGCGATCTGATCCAGTAGTTCGGCAGCCCCGGCCACATAACCCAACGCCCCCAAGGGCGGATGATCGATGCCCAAGTGAATTACATATGGCTTTCGGCCTTCAGCGATCAGCTGATCTGCCCGCACGTGAAGGGCATTGTCGGCCCCGGCCTCGTCTTCTCCGGTATGGTAGTGCATGTGCTCGGCACCCAGAATCCGGGCCAGAAGAACATTCCCCGAGGAATAATAGTGCTCTCCCATATCGGGCACACGCTCTTCCAGTTGAAGTACGGCCTCCATCCCAAGCTTCGACGCAGCCATGGCAGCCGTGCGCACGAAATTGGACTGCACAGCGCCGGTGATCAGAATGGTGTCTGCCCCCTGTTTCTGTGCCTCACCCATATAGAACTCAAGCTGCCGGGTTTTGTTGCCGCCAAAGCTCAACCCTGTCAGATCATCCCGTTTGATCCACAATTCCAGACCAAGCTGGTCGGACAGACGATCAAGCCGTTCGACCGGCGTAGCAGCTGTCATCAGTCTCGCGCGGGGATAACCGGCTAGTTTCTGTTCAATCGTCATGTCTGCGTTCCATCACCTCACCCATTCAGGATCGCGCCGGATAGGGCATATCCAGCAAGAATAGTAAGGATAGTGATTGCCGGAAAGATCGCAGACCGGAAATGGCCAGTTTACTGCCCAGAGAAACAGCCACATGGCACTATTTCTCGCTCGGGTCGCTTTCCGCGTAATTCCGTAATACATCCATGTCTGCAATTTCCGCGTGGTTTCGGTTGATCTTCACCCCGACTGGTTTCAACCTCGAAAACGCTCGGCTCAGGCTTTCGGGTTTCATCCCCAGACGTCCGGCGATCAGCATCTTGTCATACGGCAGTTCAACTTCGCACTGGCCGGCATCGCTATCACACAGATTCAGCAGGAATTCTGCGACACGCTGCGCACCTGTCTGGGCCTTGAGCTGTTCGAGCTGCGCCACAAGGGAATGCAGGTGCGTGAATGTGGCCGCCAGAATCGACACGCAGATTTCCGGATCTTGCTTCATCAGCGACAGCAGCACCGGACTTGGAATGTGCATGATCTCGCAAGGAGATACCGCCTCGGCCGAAACGGGATAGGGCACATTGCGCAGCGCAACGGCTTCACCAAAGCTTTCACCGCGCGTGAAAACACTCACCACGGCTTCGGCACCGGTCGGGGAAATGCGAAACAGCTTGACCCAACCAGCCAGTACAACATGTACGGCCCTGGCTTCTTCCTCTTGCAGAAAGATCGTCTCGCCCCGGTCGTATTGCCGCCAGACGGCCTGACGCAGCAGAGTATCGACATGTTGCTCTGGCAGGCTTCGCAAGAGCAGTGACTGCCGTGCAACTATCTTTTGTGCCTCGTGTGACAAGAAGGCAGCCCCTTATTCGTCCGTTCCGGGAACACCCCCGGATGATCAACCCCGTGACATGCTATGCCAAAGCCAGCGCGGGGGTGCCACCCTTTTCTCGGTCTCCAACTTGACTATTGTCATGTAAGGGCGCGAACCATTGGCATAGGTTCAACGAAATTTCAGTTATCCGGGGAGCACGCCAGATGGACTTCGAGCGATTTTTCAGCCACAGCCTCGACACTTTGAAAGACGAAGGCAACTACCGGATTTTCATCGACCTGCAACGCCGCTGTGGCGCGTTTCCGAACGCGCGCCAAACCGACGGACCGGTCCAGCGGGATGTGCGGATCTGGTGCTCCAATGACTATCTGGGCATGGGGCAGCACCCTTCGGTGGTC
The DNA here is from genome assembly GCF_056536285.1 of Ruegeria sp. AF3. NCBI lineage: Bacteria > Pseudomonadati > Pseudomonadota > Alphaproteobacteria > Rhodobacterales > Roseobacteraceae > Ruegeria > Ruegeria sp. AF3. The sequence continues at coordinate 252,023 of NZ_JBQFJM010000002.1, forward strand.
TCTGCCATGCACGACGCACTGGAACGCTGTGGAGCAGGCGCTGGCGGTACGCGCAATATCTCGGGCACCACGCATGATCACGTTCTGCTTGAGGCTGAGCTGGCCGATCTGCATGGGAAAGAAGCGGCATTGCTGTTCACTTCGGGATATGTGTCGAACTGGGCTGCTTTGGGGACATTGGCCGCGCGAATTCCCGGGCTGATCGTGTTTTCTGATGCGCTCAACCACGCCTCGATGATCGAAGGTATCCGGCATTCGCGTGCCCAGAAGGTGATTTGGAAACATAACGACCTGGCGGATTTGGACGCCAAACTGGCCGCAGCTGATCCCAACGCACCCAAGATGATCGCCTTTGAATCGGTTTATTCCATGGATGGCGATATCGCCCCCATCAAGGAAATCTGCGATCTGGCGGACAAGTACGGCGCGATGACCTATCTGGACGAGGTTCATGCCGTCGGCCTTTACGGCCCGCACGGGGGCGGAATTGCCGAACGCGAAGGATTGATGGATCGCCTGACGGTCATCGAAGGCACGTTGGGCAAAGCGTTCGGCGTGGTTGGTGGGTATATCGCAGCCTCAGCCGCGCTGTGTGATTTTGTCCGCAGCTTTGCCAGTGGCTTCATCTTCACCACTGCCCTACCCCCATCGATTGCAGCCGGCGCCGCCGCATCGATCCGGCATTTGAAGCATTCAAGTGCCGAGCGTGAATTGCAAAAAACCCGTGTGGCGCAGGTACGCGCCCTTTTGGATGCAGAAGGCATTCCGCATTTGACCAACCCCAGCCATATCATCCCGGTGATGGTTGGCGACCCGGTGAAGTGCAAATTCATTTCGGACACGCTGCTTGAGGAGTTTGGCATCTACATTCAGCCGATCAACTATCCCACAGTTCCAAAAGGAACCGAGCGCCTGCGGATCACACCGTCACCCGTTCATACGGACGAGGATATCGATCATCTGGTGGGCGCATTGTCGGCGCTGTGGCAGCGCTGTCAGATCGCGCGGATGCCAATGGCCGCACAATAACCTAAGCGTCCCTTTGCTTGGTAACCTGCCGCCCCTTTTGGGGCGGCTTTTTTCAGATCAGGTAAAGTGCGAAGATCACGGCAGAGAACCCCGTCAAAACTATGGTGAAACCCCGCAGCCAGCCCGGGCTTTCAGCCAGGTCCAGATATCGGGCCAGGATCACACGGGCTTTGATCAAGGCAAGGAGCAGGATACCACCTGCAATGAGTTCGCCAGGCGTTTTCATCAGGGTTAAAAGCGTTGAGGCCAGACTGAGTGCCAGAAGCACCAGCCATGCGCTGGTGAGCGAGTTCGGACGCCTCCGGCGGGAGTATTTTGCAAAAGATGAAATTGCCGACATCTTGGTTATCCCAGAAGATAAATAACGGGAAACAGTAGGATCCAGACCAGGTCAACCATGTGCCAGAACTGTGCGCCCGCCTCGATGTTACGAGGATCATCGCGCCACGCGACCAGCAGCAGAATGCCCACCCCGGCCAGAACATGCGCCGCGTGAAACCCCGTCAACAGGTAGTAGAACATGAAAAACGGGTGGGTTTCATAGGTAATGCCTTGCCCCGCCTTCCCAGCGTATTCCACGCTTTTGACAACCAGGAATGCAATCCCAAGTACAGCCGCACCTGTCAGGGCCAGCCTGGCCTTGAACCGGAATGCTGCGCGGCGCCAGTTCAGGGCCTGTGCGGCCAGATAACCAGATGTGACCAGTATTGCAGTATTGAAGGCTGCCCCTGTTCGATAAAGATGCGATTGCGCCTCGGCAAAGCCTGCGGGGTCGGTCAGGCGAACGCCCATGAACGCGATCAGCCCGGCACCAAAAACCAGCAGCTCACTGATAATCAGAACCCACATCAGCAATTCGCCCGGAAGCTCGTCGATGAAAGAAGTTTCGCTCATGCTCCGACCAGTTGGCGGTAGATCTGCGGTAGGGCCATGGTCAAGCGGTGTGGGTCAGGAATAACCGCAAACCCACCCTGTCCGAACATGCGCGGGAACCAGCTTTTGCCGGTTTTGTCGATGGTGACGCCAAAAACCGATTGCCCGGCGCGGCGTGCCTCGCGCACGGCCATGCAGGTGTCTTCAATACCGTGGCGCCCTTCGTAATGGTCAAGGTCATTGGGTTTGCCATCGGTGATCACCAGCAACAGGCGGCGTTTGCGGGTCTGACTTGCCAGATCCTTTGAACAGTGGCGGATCGCGGCCCCAAGCCGTGTGTAATGACCGGGTCGCAGCGATGCGATACGTTGTTCAACTTTGGCACCCATCGGCTCATCAAACCGCTTGCATCGCTGGATATAGACGCGCTGGCGTTTCAGCGAACTGAAGGCATGAATGGCGAAATCGTCGCCGCAGGCGTTCAGGCCCCAGGCCAAAGCGGCCAGAGCTTCACGTTCAATGTCGATCACGGCGCGACCGGTTACGGCACTTTCAGTGGAACGGCTGACATCCAGCAGGATCGAGACTGCCAGGTCGCGCGCCTCGGGGCGGGATTGTTGCCAAATGCGGTCGTTGCTTTCGCCACTGGCCATGCGGTCAGTTTCGGCGCGCACGGCGGCTTCGATATCCAGCTGGTCACCATCCAGATGGCCGCGTGTCATCACACGACCGGGGCGCAGCGCCTCGAACTGGCGTTTGACCGCGCGGATGCGGCGAGCGGTGGCTGGGTCCTTGCCAAACGCGGCAGCATCGTCGCGGATATCTGCATCCGACAGCAGGACGTTGACGTGATCTGGCAGATACCGGCCCGAGCGCACGTCCCATTCGGGATAGAGGATGCGGCCGGACAGACGCTCGCGATTCACATCCTCGGGTGCCAGATCAAGGTGCAGCTTCAGCCGCGTTGGGGGGGCTTTTGATATCTGACCAAGGCCAATCTCTTCCTGATCATCGGCCGCTTTCTTGGCGTTGTCGGGATCGTCATCGTCGATGCGGCGGTTGATGTTCAGGAACTCGGCCCAGCTGAGGATGGCTTCGAACTTGTGCAGGATGAAACTGTCGCTGCGCTCGGCTTGATCCGATTTGCGACGGCGGGCGCGGTGGGTTTTCTCACCGGATTCCTCGGGCAGACCTTCGGTTTCGGGGTTTTCCACCTCGTTATGTTCGGAAAAGCCAACCGCGCGCAGTTCGGGCCATAGGGGAACCGGGCGCATAGGCTGATAGCCGCGGGGGGCGATCAGGTCCTCGTCCAGTGTCAGAAGCTGCTCGGCTTTCGCCGACAGCGGTTGAGGGTCACACAGCCTATGTTGGATAAGTTCTTCGACTGCCGCCTCAACCGGTGGCAGGTTGGGGATATCGCGCTGATGCAGCACGCCCTTGCAAAGCTCGGTGTAAAGCGGACGCAGGCCGGGGGCGTCGTCCAGGGTCGCATCAACCATGCTCTGTGCGGCGATCAGTGCGCGCAAGTCGGCGCGCAGCGGATCGTCTTCATCAATTCGCGTTCCGGCATGGGCAGCCGCAGCGGCCAGCCAGACATACAGCGCGCCGTTTGCTTCGCGGGCTGGAAAAACCGCCAGCCGGTCCGGTAGGCGCAGAACTTCACCGTCGAACGAGGCGCGTGGCATCAGTTCTGCCTCTGTCACCAGACGACGACGCCAACCCAGACGGTGGTGTGAAACCTCGGGCGAGACCGGGCGCAACTCTACGCCCGGACCACCGCCCAGCCCTCGGAAGAGGACGGCCAGCCGCCCCGCGACCTCAGAGAGGTCGACCGCGGCTCCAACGTGCACCAGGGGTGCATCGAGGCGGCTGGCAAGGGTGTGCCACAGTTTCCCGATCGTTTCTTCGGGTTCCCATGGCTCAAAATCGATCTTGACCATCGGCCGGCCTCACCCAAAGACAGCCGTAACAAGATCGAGGAGCCCGCGTTTGATATCCTCGTCATCTGTCAGAGGTTCGATCATGGCGGCAAGGATGGCGCGGTCGGTGGACATGCCTTGTGCGATCAGTGTCGCGGCATAAACAACCAGTCGGGTGGAAACGCCTTCCTCAAGATCCTGACCCTTGAGCCCGCGCAGCTTACCCGCCAGCCGCACCAGCGGCTTGCAACGTTCCAGCGGCAGACCGCTTTCCTGTGCAACCACTTCGGCTTCCATCTGCGCGGACGGGAAATCGAACTCCAAAGAGATGAAGCGTTGCCGAGTCGAAGGTTTCAGGGTTTTCAGGATATTCTGGTAACCGGGGTTGTACGACGCCACCAGCATGAAGCCAGGTGCGGCCTCAAGCTCTTCGCCGGTGCGGTCGATTGGCAGGATGCGCCGGTCATCGGTCAGCGGGTGCAGAACGACAGTGACGTCTTTACGGGCCTCAACCACCTCGTCGAGGTAGCAAATCGCCCCTTCACGCACTGCGCGGGTGAGGGGGCCATCGACCCAGACGGTTTCCCCGCCTTTCAGCAGATAACGGCCAATCAGGTCGGCAGCCGCCAGATCATCATGGCAGGCGACGGTATAAAGCGGGCGGCCAAGTTTTGCGGCCATGTGGGCCACAAAGCGGGTCTTTCCGCAGCCCGTCGGACCTTTCAGCAGAACTGGCAAGTCGTTGTTATAAGCCGCGGTGAACACATCGCATTCATCGCCTTGGGGCAGGTAGAAGGGGGCGTTTGCCGCCCCCTCTTTCAGTTTTATGGAGCCATCCATATCCATTACTCCGCGGGGGTTTCAGCGGCGCCGGGTTCAATAACTTCTTTCCGGGGAACCCAGATCGAATAGATGAACAGCAGCGCACCAAGGACCACGACGATACCGGAACCCAGACGCATCCAGTAGAAGATTGCGATCTGGTCTTGTACGTCCATGAAGTAATCTCCGACCACACGTTGCATGTGCGTCTGCACGGTTCCGCCGAAGGTCAGCACGAAGGTCATAAAGACCATACCGCTGGTCATCAGCCAGAACGATCCCATGTTCAGCACCTGATTGTAAGGATCACGGTTCTTGAGGATCGGCATCGCATAGCTGAAGATCGCCAGGTTGAGGCAGACATAGGCACCGTAGAAGGCCAGGTGACCGTGGGCCGCAGTGATCTGTGTGCCGTGGGTATAATAGTTCACCCCGTGCAGCGTATGCAGGAAGCCCCAGACGCCGGCACCAAAGAAGGCAAGCGTTGCACATCCCAGAGACCATAGCAGAGCGGCCTTGTTGGGATGGTCACGACGGCCCTTCCAGACCATGACGAAGGCAAAGGCCATCATTGCGAAGAACGGGATCACCTCGAGGCTTGAGAAGATCGACCCAATCCACTGCCAGTAACCGGGGGTACCGATCCAATAGTAGTGGTGACCTGTTCCAAGAATGCCCGAGAACAGCGCGGCGGCGACAATGACATAGAGCCATTTTTCAACCACCTCACGGTCCACACCAGTCAGCTTCAGCATCAGGTAGGCCAGAATTGAGGCCATGATCAGTTCCCACACACCTTCGACCCACAGGTGGACAACATACCACCAGTATTGCTTGTCCAGGGACAGGTTGCCCGGGTTGTAGAAGGCAAACAGGAACAGCAGCGCCAGACCCCACAGGCCCAACAACAGGATATTGGTGATTGCAGTCTTCTTGCCCTTCAGAACGGTCATCGACACGTTGTAAAGGAACATCAGCGCGGCGACGACGATACCGGCCTTGACCCATTTGGGTTGCTCAAGGAACTCGCGCCCTTCTTTGCCCAGCAGCCAGTTGCCTTCGAACAGGTTGAAGACATAGGTCAGAACCACGCCCAACGTACCGACCACAAGGATGATCAGCTGCAGATACGCCAACTTGGGCGAATGGATTTCACGCTCGGCTTCTTCCGGAATAAGGAAGTAGGCTGCACCGAAGAAGCCCAGTATCAACCAGACGATCAGCGCGTTGGTGTGCAGCATCCGCACGATGTTGAACGGCAGAAGCTCGCTCAGGAAGTTCGGGAATACATAGATGAAGCCGGCCAGCAGGCCGCCGATCACCTGTATCGCGAACAGTGCCATGGCTACCGCAAAGTAGGCATAGGCGATTTTTTGGGATTCGTATTTCATTGCTCCATTCCCCTTCTCAGCCAGCCTCGTTGGGCGGCCAGTCCTGAGCGTCGATATTGTCCGTCCAGATCAGGAAGTTGGTCAGATCCCGGATCTCTTCGTCGCTGAGGTTGAATTGCGGCATCTGCCGACGACCGGGAATGCCGGTGGGTTGTGCCTCCATCCAGCCCTTGAGAGATTCAAAGGCCGATTCCGGGTCGTCCAACACGCCCCAACGTGTCATCACATTGCCGACCTCAGGGGCAAAGTACGCCCCTTCGCCAAGGATCGTGTGGCAGTTGATACAGGCGTGTTTTTCCCAAACATGTTTACCCCGAACCACACTTTCGTCGAGCTTCGCGGCATTTTCAGAATTGACGATATACAGGTGTGAATGGGCTGATAGAGCCAGAAAGATGAGGATGAAGAACAGTGACCCGCCATAGAAAATATTGCGAGCCATGCTCTTTGTCATGACTTCTCGCATCGCGCTCTCCTTTGCGCAGATTAGCTAGTGCAGGCAACATGACGTGCAGGTCACAGGGCTGCCTTAACGAAAGTCAAGACTTCTAAAGTATCCTCAGGAACGAGATCAGACATCCGCAAACAGCGAAAATAACGAAATGACCTTGGGATTGCCTTTAAATCTGAGGCAATTGTGAACACTTTCGCGTCGACTTTTTGACATGAAGGACGTATTCAACCACCTGAGAAAAAGGTGAAAAATTCCGTTTCAAAGATTGATGGGTGAAAATGGCGAACTATTCCTATATCGGTTATACCCCTGGTGTAATCACGGTGAATACGATTGGGCCGGACACGGTTACGTTGGATGTCAATTTTGATCCCGACACGGATCGTCGTTTGTTTAGTGTGACTGACGCAGCCGGTGGTTTTATTCAAAACGGAGGTGGAGCACCTGTTGTCGATACAGGGGATGTTTTCAACGGTGACCGCTTTGACGACGAAGACGGCGATGACCTGACGCAGACCGGTACTATCACCACCCTCGATGGTTCGACCACCTTTTTAAGCGGCCCAATATACTTAGAAGAATCGTACGTGCTGTCCAAACCAGGCGGAGGCACAATTACTGTATATCGCGTCGAAGTTGACGGCATATTGGGCGGCTATATTACCTCTGAACCTCTTGTGCCCGGCACGACCTACTCGATGAACATCGTGAATGTCACGCCGACCAATGCCCCCGACACAACTGACCCTGCTGCCATCATTGACGTGCCGTGCTTTGCTGCTGGAACACTTATCATGACGCCAGAAGGTCCGATACCCATCGAGGATCTGAAGGTGGGTGACATGGTCGTCACTGCCGACAATGGACCGCAACACATACGTTGGATCGGAACGCGAAACCTATCGCATGAAGAGCTGGTGAAAAAACCCAAGCTGCTACCAATCCTCATCAAGGCCGGGGCCTTGGGGAGTGACTTGCCAAAACGCGACCTGCTTGTTTCGCCACAGCACCGCATACTGGTTCGATCCCGAATCGCCGTCAGAATGTTCGACGCAGAGGAAATCCTGGTCCCCGCTCGTATTCTTGTCGCCAGCCCTGGTATCAGCGTTGCAGATGACACCGTGTCAGTCACATATCTCCATCTTTTGTTCGACCGCCATGAAATCATCTACGCAGAAGGTGCCCCGTCAGAAAGCCTTTTTGTCGGCGCACAGGCTCTGTCCAGCGTTCCCCCAGAAGCAAGGGCGGAAATCTTCGACCTGTTTCCGGAACTAGAGACCCCAATGTACGTTCCTCAAGCTGTGCGGCACATACCTGAAAACGGAAGACGCGCTCGTGCGCTCGTGTCCCGCCATGTAAAGAACGAACGCCCCTTGATATTCTGAATAGTAATACGCGGTTAAGGTTCCGTGTCAGCCGTGCTTCGCTGCGCGCGGGCCTGTCAGCGCGGGCCACATGGCAAACAGGTACAACCCGATTGCGGCAATCCATAACCCGTCAGCCGTCAGCATGGCCGTCATATATCCACCTGCCAGCCCGGACCCCAACCAGCGGACCAAAGCCGCCGCCGCCATCAGCCCGTATCCGACCGCCATTGGCGACGGTGCAACAAGGGGCCGGCCGCTGTGGCCAAGGGCGGCGCGGCTCATGACGGCAAGGGTCATGCCACCAACGCACCCGATCCCCAAAATGTGAAGCGCGCCGATCTCATTACCATATCCGATGACGGCAGACCCCCACAGCAACAACCCAAGGGCCAGCATCATCAGGCCCAGGTGCAAAGCAATCAGGATCGGCTGCCGCAGCGCCCAACCCGCTCTCCACCGTGCCATGCGCATCAGTTGGGCGCCGCCCAGCAGCAACGCGCAGATACCCGCCAAGGAAACACTGCCCAAGGTCAGCACCAACAACGGCAGCATAAGGGCAAGCGCCATCACGGCCTTTTCCAGCACCGCGTTTGAAACCGGCCACAAGGCTTCGGGCACACCGTCGCGTTTCATTGCATTGCGCGTAAAGGCCGGTGTGATACGCCCCCCCAGTATCGCTATCATTGAACACAAGGTCAGTAGCCCTGCACGAACTCCGGTATTCAGCGTGTCTGTGGTGAGTCCAATCCATTCCAGATGAACCATCAGGTTGGCCAACCATACCAAACTCAGAAGATACAGAAATATCATGTTCTGTGGCTTGGGCCTGCGTACCAGCTGGCTGGCAATTTTCAGGACAAGAATTGGAACAAAGCTCAGATCGATAATTGCGACGGTAGTCGGAGAGAGCGACCCTGATAACCACACAGCCAGCCGCCCCGCCATCCAGATCAGCGCTACGACTGTGACAAAACGCGCCCGCACTTCGGGCGTCCCGGTCCAGTTCGGAACTGCCGTCAGAAAGAACCCACCCAGCGCTGCTGTTGCATAGCCAAAAATCATCTCATGGGCATGCCACATGACCGGGGGCATTCCATAACTTTGCTCGTCATAAGGTAAAAGCCCATCCAGTGAGGCCAGCCAAATACCCCAGGCGACACCAGCAAATACGCCATAAAGACCGGCGGAAAGGAAAAATACCCGAAATCCTTCGCTGAAAATGCGCGATATTGCAGATGACATGCCTGCTCTCCATGGCCCATCTCGTCATTCAACAAGCAGTACCGTCCGACGGGATTGAGGCACTTAACCGAAATCAAGACGTAAAAACATGTGCGAAAAAAACAGGTTTTATTGCTGAAATCTGCACCTGGTTTTTGTCCAAAGAGCGAAGTTAGCGCCGCGCCCGTTGACTTTGGTCAAGGATGACAATCCCGTGATGGATCAGTCTCCGCATTGCCTCACCACGCAAATGGAGAGTGATCATGTCACTTGGAATCAGCTACAACAAGACCGGCCGCGCTTTTGGGGTCGGATTGGCAATGTTGTTGGGCAGCGTCGCTGCTCCAGCTTTTGCCGACGAGCCAACACTTAGCGACGAAGCCTTTGAAGCTTCGAAACAACTGTACTTTGAACAATGTGCAGGCTGCCACGGGGTTTTGCGCAAAGGCGCTACCGGTAAAAACCTGGAACCGCATTGGAAGAAGACCGCAGCCGACGGCACCGTAACCGAAGGCGGCACCCTGAAACTGGGTCAGGAACGCCTTGAGAAAATCATCGCCTGGGGAACTGAAGGCGGGATGAACAACTTCTCGGACATCATGTCTGAGCAGGAAATCAAGGATATGGCGACATACATCATGATGGAGGCCCCAAAGCCGCCTGAAATGTCGCTGGAACAGATGAAGGCAACCCGCAAGGTCTACGTCGAAGAAGCGGACTATCCGACCGAACCGCTGCACGGCCGCAACTGGGAAAACTTCTTTGTCGTCATCGAACGTGACGTCGGCAAGGTTGCAGTCATTGACGGCGACACGAAAGAAGTGCTGACGCATATTCCGACCGGCTATGCCGTGCACGTCCTGAAGGCTTCGGAGCATCACAACATCACCGAACCCGAAACGCCGGGCCGTTTCTGGTATACAATGGGCCGTGACGGCAAGATGACCAAGATTGACCTCTGGCAAACGCCGGACAAGATGCTGGTTTCGGAAGTCAAGATCGCCTATGACGCGCGCGATGTCGCCGTGTCCGGTGACGGCAAATACGTCATCGGCGGTGGGTACTGGCCGCCTCACTTTGCGATCGTTGACGCGCAGACCATGGAGCCGGTCAAAGTCGTATCGACCCGTGGCACCAACGTAGATGGCGAGTATGTGGAAGAAGCCCGTGTGGCCGCTATCTACACCACGCCGAACGAACCCACCTGGATCGTTGCCGTGAAAGAGCTGGGGCAGCTCTGGCAGGTTGACTACACAGACCTCGACAACTTGCGGATCGACAAGATCAACTCGGCCAAGTTCCTGCATGACGGGTTCTTCGACCCGACAGGCCGGTACTTCCAAATCGCGGCTAACGCATCGAACAAGATGGTCGTTGTCGATACTGAAACGCACAAGCTTGAGGCGATGATCGACACCGCTGCTCTGCCGCACCCCGGTCCGGGCGCCAACTGGATTGACCCGAATTGCGGACCTGTGGCGGGTACAACCCACCTGGGTGTCGGTACCGTGACAGTCTGGGGCAACGACCCAGAAGGTCACCCGGATCAGGCCTGGAAAACCTGTTACGAGGTGGAAACCGACGGCCCCGGCCTGTTTGTCCGCACCCACCCGAACTCGGATTACATCTGGGCTGATCAGACCAAACACCCCGAGCCGGAAATTCAGCAATCGGTTCAGGTCATCTCGAAAGAGACCGGCGAGATCGTGAAAACCATCCAGATCACCGAAGACGAAGGCAGTGCCGCTGTTCACTTCGAATTCAACGCCGATGGTACCGAGGTCTGGGTTTCCAAGTGGAACCTGTCGGACTCGAAGGAACCCAACGGTCAGATAGTGATCTTCGACGCCAAGACATTGGAAGAGATCGGTCGGATTGACGGACTTTACGCCCCGACCGGCAAATTCAATGTCTACAACCGGTCGAACCACGTCACCTGACGGGTTCGCAACCTAAACCGGAAAGGGCGGGCCCCTCGCCCGCCCTTTCCTCGTTTGACAGATCCGCCAAACTCACCGGCCTGCCACCTAAGGCCAGACAAGACAGCCAAAACGGAGCCCGGATATGACTTCCGAACCGGATAAGAAAAAACCGATCTGGCGCCGGTATTTCCTGTGGGGAATGCCCGTGGCCGGTATTGCTGCGGCTTTCGCCGCCGGCATCATCTTCTGGGGTGGGTTCAACACCGCCATGGAAGCCACGAATACCAAGGAATTCTGTGTCTCGTGCCACGAGATGCGAGATTTTGTTTATGCGGAATACCAGGGCACGATCCACGACGTGAACCGGTCAGGCGTTGGTGCGGTCTGCTCGGACTGTCACGTGCCCAAGGACTGGACCCACAAAATCATCCGCAAAATAAAAGCCTCGAAAGAGCTTTATGGAAAGATGGTCGGCACCATCAACACCCGCGAGAAATTCGAAGCCAAGCGCATTCATCTTGCCATGAATGAGTGGGAGAGGATGAAATCGACGGACTCGCGTGAATGTCGAAACTGCCATGACTTTGAATCGATGATGCCCGAATTCCAGCGTCCCCGTGCGCGTCAGCAGCACCTGAACGCAATGGAAACCGGTCAGACCTGTATCGACTGCCACAAGGGCATTGCCCACTCGAACATCCGAGATCGCGCAACCGACGAGTATCTGGAGGAGCTTGAGGCGCCAAATCCGGCTTTCATCCGACAAATACCGCCAGAATACCTTGCCAGTCTTGAGCGGATCGAAGCCAAGGAAGCTGCCGAGGCCGAAGCTGAGAAAGCTGCAAAGAAAGCCCAGCAGGAGGCCGTTCAGGCCCAGATTGCAGCAGCAGTTGACGCGGCTGTCGCGGAAGAGCGGGCAACGGCTGCAACCGATGGTTCGACAACACCTGCCGGCAGTGAAAGCGGCGATGTCGGTGGCAACATCGACTGGAATGCGGTGGCCAGTGCGGACCTGAAACTGTTCTATCCGGGCCAGGCGTCATTTGAATGGGTGCAGAACGGAAAAACCCATGGCGGGGCCCGTCCGCTGACCAAAGGTGGCGATCAATGTTCGACCTGTCATGCCAAGGAATTGGATGCGATTGGTAACAAGATCGTTGCCGGTGGCGAGCTGGAACCCACTCCGATCCCCGGCAAACGCGGTGTGATCGACGCAACCGTTCAGGCGGCACATGATGGCGAAAACCTGTACATCCGTCTGCAATGGCCGGATTCAGGGCACAACCCTGCTCCGTTTGTTGATGGCGGCAAAATGGACCCCAAAAACCAAATCAAGGTCGCAATGATGATCACCGGAACCGGCATCGAGCTGGGCGATCAGGTCGGGTGCTGGGCGTCGTGCCACGCCGACAACACCTACATGCCCTTTGCGCCTGAGGCGGATGCAATTGCCGCAAACGGGGATGTTTCCGGTCGCCTGACCGCTCAGGACACCGTGACCAAGTACCTCAGCGAAAGCCGCACCGAGATCGAAATCAAAGGCAGGGGCGGCAAGGCTTTGGGCGGTTGGGACAAGTTGCAGGCCGCAGAACAGATCGAACAGTATCTGGCTGATGGCACCTATCTTGACCTGATGCGTGTCTACGCGGACGGCAGCGCCACAAATGGCTATCTGCTGGAACAGCGTGTAGTCAATGATGGTGAGATCGCGGCCTCGGCAAACCTGTCAGGTGGCGTGTGGACTGTTGTCTTCACACGTCCGCTGAACTCGGGCGCGCCGGGCGACATTCCACTGGAGGCTGGCCGGACCTATACCGTCGGTTTTGCCATTCATGACGATTTCGCCAACGCAAGGTTCCATCACGTGACGCTGAACACCAGCCTTGCGCTGGATGATGACAGCGCGCTTATCAACGTGGTCAAGCAATAACAGTTTGGGGCCGGTTCACCCGGCCCCAAACACCTTGGAAAGGAGACATGGACCATGAAACCCCACCGCCTTCTTCCCGCGCTGCTGCTCCTTGCCGCGCCAGCCTGGTCAGATGAAACCGCCGAAATCTGTGCTGAAGCCGAAGAGCGTTATGTCGAGCTGTTCGGACACCCCTCGGCCTCGGTCGAGGACGCCAAGGTGGTTTTGATGTACAACTACAATTTCTGCCCGGTCGAACTGACCGTAAAGGCAGGTACAACTGTCCGATGGGTGAACGTCGACAAGCGCACCAGCCACAGTGTGTTGCTGAAAGACGGTAGCGAACCCGAAAGCGACCGGCTGTTCCCGGAAGAAACGGTTGAAATAACCTTCCTGACACCGGGCCCTCAGGATTATCTCTGCGGGCCCCATTGGGAGACACAGAACATGATCGGGATGATCACTGTCGAGCCCTGATCTGAGCTATTCCTACAGACTGAAAACGGAGCGCGGGCGCAAATCCCGCGCTCCTTAACTTATGTCAAGGAGGTTGGTTTTCGATTGCGCCAATCTGCCCTCATGACACGCCCGGCCTACCCAGCAACGTCCCGCAAAAGCATTGGACTCGCGCAGGAAACCCCGGGTTTCGAAGACATTCAGACCCAGCGAGTTTGAACATGAGCGGTAAGGTTTTTCTGATAGGTGCAGGCCCCGGCGACCCTGAACTAATGACGCTGCGTGCCCTGCGAATGCTGCAGGAAGCAGATGTGGTGGTCTATGACAGACTGGTGTCTGCCGACATCCTGAATCTGCACGCCGAAGGCGCGCGGCTGATCCCTGTTGGGAAAGCGCCCAAATGCCACACCGTCCCACAGGACCGGATCAACGAAATCCTTCTGGAAGAGGCCAGCGCAGGTCACACGGTCGCCCGTCTGAAAGGTGGCGATCCGATGATCTTTGGCCGCGGCTCGGAAGAAGCCGCTTATCTGATGGCCCATGGCGTGGCGGTCGAATACGCACCGGGGATAACGGCGGCGCAGGGCGCGTCCTGCTCGACCGGCGTGCCGCTGACCCATCGCGGTCTGGCCACCTCGGTTCAATATGTCACCGGACACCGGCAGGCAGACAAAGTGCTGGATCTGGACTGGAAACGCCTGGCCGACCCGGACACGACCTTGGTGGTCTATATGGGTGTGGCCAACATCGGCCAGATCGCCATGGGGCTGATGACCGAAAACCTGCCGGGATCGACGCCGGTTCTGGCCATCGGAAATGCAACGACACCTAATGAAAGCCGCCTGGTTTCACGGCTGGACCAATTGGCCAACGACGTGCGCACCTCCGGGCTGAAGGCGCCAACGCTTTTCATCATCGGCAAGGTTGTTTCACTTTATGCCGAACAGCCCGTGGCGGACATTCTGGAACGGGCCCATGGCTAAGCTGGGGTGCAGAAAACATGTGCCGTGCCCCGCGCCGAACAGAAATGTGCCTGGCCGCACGGGGTGGGTCGCCCGAACCTTTCTGACAACTGCGGTTCTGGCTGCAACGTCCGCATTTGCTGCCGATGTTATTGATCCCAACGCACTGAAAAGACTTGTGCATCAGGATTGCGGTTCGTGCCATGGGCTGTCGCTGAAAGGCGGCCTGGGGCCCGATCTGCGCTCGAAAACACTGGAGCATTATGACGCGGAGGTTTTGACCGGCGTCATCCTTGACGGCATCCCCGATACGGCGATGCCCCCGTGGCGGCCTCTGATCAGCGAAGAAGAGGCCGAATGGATTGCCCGATACCTGCTGGAACAGGAGGCACGATGAAATACCTTATCCTCAGCCTTGCGGCGACATTGATGATGACCGCGGCCCAGGCCGAGCCGATGGCGACAGGAGACCTTGGGCTGGTGATCGAACGTGCCAGCGGATCGGTCCTGTTGGTGGACCAGTCCGACCGTGCCGCTCTGGCCCGGATAGAAGGATTGGGCGACCTGTCCCACGCCTCGTTGGTCTATTCACCGGATGAACGTTTTGCCTTTGTCTTTGGCCGCGACGGTGGATTGACCAAGGTTGACATTGTCACCCGCCAGATCGTGAACCGCGTTGTGCAGTCCGGAAACGCCATTGGCGGCGCGATCTCGGACGATGGTACGCTTGTGGCGGTATCGAATTACGAACCCGGCGGTGTGCGCGTGTTTGATGCGCAAACGCTGGAGATGGTGGCTGACATTCCCACTGGCAGCAAAACGATTGGTTTGGTCGACGCGCCGGGCCGCCGCTTCGTTTTCACCATGTGGGACACGGGCGAAACATGGATCGCGGATTTTGCACGGGGGGCGCCCGAGATCACCAGGATCACCGATATCGGCAAGAACCCCTATGACGCGCTAATCACTGCCAATGGCCGCACCTATATCGCCGGCCTGTTTGGCGAGGATGGCCTGACCGCGCTTGACCTGTGGTCCGACAACCCGGAACCGATCCGCGTTCTGCCCGGCTATGGCCGTGGTCAGGAGGAAATGCCGGTCTACAAGATGCCCCATCTGGAAGGTTGGGCGCTGACAGGGTCCGAATTCGTCTTGCCCGCCGTTGGCCACCATGAGGTTTTGTGGGTAGACGCCGCCACTCTGACCGAGACCGGACGCACACAAACCCACGGACAGCCGGTCTTTGCCATGGCCCGCCCGGACGGGCGACAGGTCTGGGTTAACTTTGCCCACCCGCTGAACGATACCATTCAGGTCATCGATACTGTCAGCAAACAAATTATTCACGAATTCAAGCCCGGCCCGGCCGTTTTGCACATGGAGTTCACACCACGCGGGCACGAAGTCTGGATCAGTGTGCGCGATGCGAACAAGGTCATGGTTTATGACACGCGTAGTTTCGAAAAACTGCGTGAGATCGAGGCCGAAAGCCCGTCAGGCATCTTCTTTACCGCGCGTGCGCACAAAACGGGTCTGTAAGTCATGCAACACATTACAGACCCGATCGACCGCCGCTTGCTGGATGAATTTCAGCGCGATTTCCCGGTAATCGAACGCCCGTTTCAGGTTCTTGGAAACGCAGTTGGGCTTGACGAAAGCGAAGTCATCCACCGCCTGACCAGAATGCGCACCACGGGCCGTATCACGCGGGTTGGCGCAACCATTACACCCGGCGTGGTGACGGCCAGTACTCTGGCGGCAGTCTCCGTCCCGGAGGAGCGGCTGGAGGAGGTCGCCGCCCTGATCGACGCCGAACCGGGTGTAAACCACAATTATCAGCGCGAGGACGCCTGGAACCTCTGGTTCGTCGCAACCGGCCCTGATCGGGCACATGTGAATGATACCCTCACACGGATCAGCCGGGTCACCGGGCTGCGTGTTCTGGATTTGCGGCTGGTGCGCCCTTTCAACGTTGATCTCGGGTTCCGCATGATCGGCGGGGTCAAAACCGTGCCCACAGCACGTCAGGTGGATGCGTCTGCGATGCGCGAGGGTGATCGGTGTCTGCTGCAGACGCTGAGCTCGGGTTTGTCTCTGGTCGCCGAACCTTATGCAGATTTGGCACATTCACTGAACCGGGACGTTGATGATGTGATGGCGCGAGTCATCGCGTTGCATACTGCCGGTATCATTTCGCGGCTGGGCGTCATCGTACGTCACCGGGCTCTTGGCTGGTCGGCCAATGCGATGGTTGTCTGGGACTTGCCAGCAGAGCAGATCGACATCGCCGGCCCCGCTTTGGCGGCTTTCCCCGGAGTGACCTTGTGTTACGAGCGCAACCCGGTGCCCGATGTGTGGCCATATCGCCTGTATTCCATGATCCACGCGCGGTCCCGCAGCGAAGCTTTGGACGTACTGGCCCGTGCGACGACCCTGTCCGAACTGACAGGTGCACGGAACAAGGTTCTGTTCTCTACCCGCTGTTTCAAGCAGACCGGTGCCCTGATTCAAACCAAAGAGGTCGCCGCATGACGCTGGACCAAACTGACCGTGCGATCCTGAACCGTATGCAGGACGATCTGCCACTGGTTTCACATCCTTACGCAACAGTCGCCAAAGAACTTGACCTGTCCGAGGCCGAATTGCTGGCGCGCCTGACGCGCATGAAAGAGACACGCGTCATCACACGTTTTGGGCCGTTCTTCGATGCCGCTGCAATGGGCGGTGCCTTCTGCCTCTGCGCGATGGCCGTTCCAGCCGGAGAATTTGAAGCCGTCGTGACCAAAGTCAATGCACATCCCGAGGTTGCCCATAATTATGAACGCACGCACCGGCTGAACATGTGGTTCGTACTGGCCACTGAAACGCCCGAAGGCATCAGGGCCACAGCCGATGCAATCGAACGGGAAACGGGGATCGAGGTTCTTTGTTTCCCCAAACTTCAGGAATTCTACATCGGCTTTCGGGTGGCGGCATGATCGACGCAACAGACAGACTGATTATCCAAGCGCTACAGGGCGGATTGCCTCTGGTTTCTGCCCCATATGCTCAGGTTGCTGATGATCTGGGGATGCAGGAAGCCGATCTGCTTGAGAGGCTGTCAGCCCTCAAAGCGCGCGGCGTAATCCGCCGCATCGCGGCCGCCCCCAACCACTACAAGCTGGGCATGACCTCAAACGGTATGACTGTCTGGGATGTCGAAGATGACCGCATCGCCGAATTGGGCGCCCAGATCGGTGCTCTACCCTTTGTCACCCATTGCTATGAACGCCCGCGCGCCCTGCCCGACTGGCCCTACAATCTGTTTGCCATGGTTCACGGATCGGATCGGGATGAAGTCGAGGAAAAACGCGCCCAGATCACTATGATCCTGGGTGATGCCTGCCGGGCCAAGGATATCCTCTATTCCACGCGCATCCTGAAAAAGACCGGGCTGCGCCTGAAAAAGAAAGGCTGAGACGATGTTCCGCCTGACCGAATACATGCACCAGCTGGTCAAACCGACCCCGGTGCGAAAACGTCGCCCCGGTCCTGTGAAACCGGTTGTAATCTGGAACCTGACGCGGCGCTGCAATCTGAAGTGTCGTCATTGCTACACCGTCTCGGCGGATGTTGCGTTCCCGGGCGAGCTCAGCCACGAGCAAGCCATGGTAACCCTTGAGGATCTGGGCCAGTTTCGCGTCCCGGCCCTGATCCTCTCGGGTGGAGAACCACTGGACAGGTTCGATTTCTTCGACATTGCCAAACGTGCGCGCGACATTGTGCCGATGCTGGCGCTGTCGACCAACGGGACACGCATTCATGATGAAACAGCCGACATGATTGCCGACGTTGGTTTCAACTACGTTGGCATCTCGTTGGATGGGATCGGGGCCACGAATGACTGGTTCCGCGGTGTTGAAGGGGCTTTTGCCGACGCCCTGCGCGGTGTGCGCGAATGCAAGAGGCGCGGCATCAAGGTTGGCTTGCGGTTCTGCCTGACCGAAGGCACGCAGCATCACCTGCCGGACCTGCTTCAGCTATGCGATGACGAGGGCGTCGACAAGTTTTACCTGTCGCACCTGGTTTATGCCGGGCGTGGTGACAAGAACCGCGGTGAAGATGCCGAGCATCAGCGCACCCGCAAGGGAATGGATCTGCTGTTGGAGCGCGCGTGGGAGGCTGCCTCGGGCGGTCGCCCGCTGGATATCGTGACTGGCAACAATGACGCAGATGCGGGGTATTTCCTGAACTGGATTCGCACGCATTTCGACGCTGACAAGGCTGCGCATGTCCGCGAGCATCTGGCCGCTTGGGGAGGAAATTCCAGCGGTTTGGGTGTGGCCAATATCGATAATCTGGGCCGGGTCCATCCTGACACCTACTGGTCTGATTACACAGTCGGCAACGTTAAGACGACATCGTTTTCCGAACTTTGGACCAGCGACGATCCGATGCTGGCCATGCTGCGCACGCGTCCGCGCCCCCTCAAGGGGCGCTGTGGAGCCTGTGAGCTAAAGGATGTCTGCGGTGGCAACACCCGCATCCGGGCCCTGCAACTGACCGGTGATCCCTGGGCCGAAGATCCGGCCTGTTACCTGACAAACGAAGAAATCGGTGTTGACGACGCAGGTGAGCGCCTGCGGGTCACGCCGTTCCGGGGGAAAAGCCATGATCCGGCGCATCAGTTCTTTTGATCCTGTCTGCTCTGAGCCTTCGACATGGGCGCCAGAGACACGTAACGGAGCCTCCGGCGGGAGTATTTTTGAAAAGATGAAGGTCGTATTGATGTGTTCTGTACTGGGCGCCGGTGGTGCCTGGGCGGATGCACCAACGGACTATGCCGAGCATTGTGCGTCCTGCCACGGTGAAAACCGCCTGGGCGGTGTGGGCCCGGCACTGATCCCAGAGACGCTGCAGCGCATGCGTGGGCCGCGTATCGCGGCGGTGATTGCGGAAGGGCGCGCGGCGACGCAAATGCCTGCTTTCTCGCACGAACTCGATGCTTTGCAGATTGAAGAGCTGGCCGGCTGGTTGAAATCACCGCTGGAAACCGACCCCGAATGGGGCGAGGCCCATATCATGGACAGCCGCACGCTGGATGACGGTTATTTCCCGGTTGATGCGCCAGTGTGGTCAAGTGACCCGATGAACATCACCCTGGTGGTCGAAACCGGGGATCATCATGTCAGCGTGCTGGATGGTGACACGTTTGAGGTTTTGGACCGGTTCGAGACACCCTTCGCGGTTCACGGCGGGCCGAAGTTCAGCCCGGATGGGCGTTACGTTTTCATCATGTCCCGGGATGGCTGGGTTCAGAAATACGACATCTGGGCCCTGCAACAGGTGGGGCGCGTACGGGCGGGGCTTAACAGCCGAAACATCGCAATGTCCGGTGACGGCAAGTGGCTGGCCGTTGCGAATTATCTGCCAAACAGTCTGACCCTGCTGTCGACCGAAGACCTGTCGGTGGCAAAAGTCATTGCGATCAAAGGAAAAGCGGGGAAATCCAGCCGCGTATCCGCAGTGTATCAGGCCCCCCCGCGCGAGAGCTTTGTTCTGGCGCTCAAGGATGTTCCCGAGATCTGGGAGGTCTTCTACGGAGCCAACCCGCCGCAATCCGGGCTGGGTCACGACTTTCGCATCGAAGGGCAGTTCAAGAACCCCGATCCTTTCCCGGTGCGCAAGATCACAACGCCCGACTATCTGGACGATTTCTTTTTCGATCAAAGCTATGAATACGTCATGGGTGCCGCGCGCGATGGCAAGGGCGGACAGGTGATCGACCTTGTTATTGGGCACAAGGTGGCCGATCTGGACTTGCCGGGGATGCCGCATCTGGGCTCGGGGATTACGTGGAAACATGGCGATACGACCGTTATGGCCACACCGCATCTCACCGACGGCACGGTGTCGGTGATCGACATGGAGACTTGGGAAACCGTCAAGCGGATCAAGACCGAAGGGCCGGGCTTCTTCATGCGGAGCCACGAAAATTCGCCTTACGTCTGGGCCGATGTCTTCTTTGGCCCCAACAAGGATGCCATGCATGTGATCGACAAGCAAAGCCTTGAAATCGTAAGAACTTTGCGCCCTGCCCCGGGCAAGACCGTGGCACATGTCGAGTTCACAAAGGATGGCCGCCACGCGCTTGTATCAATCTGGGAAGATGACGGCGCGGTGATCGTTTATGATGCGCAGACGCTGGAAGAAGTGCGCCGCCTGCCGATGCGAAAACCGTCTGGGAAGTACAATGTCTGGAACAAAATCACCTTCTCGGAAGGCACCAGCCACTGAAGGCAAATGGCCGGTCTGGAAACTGGCCATTCTGCTTTATCCAGCCACCATGTTGACCGTGGCCATCAACCTGTTTCTGGCCGGGCTGATCCTGCATAGTGCCGGTTTCGGCGTGATTGGACCGGTTCCGGCAATCCTTTGGTCAATACCTTTAGGCATACCCGCGTCCTGGTTGGCGGGGCGATGGGTGCGTGGGTTGATGGACGAAGCGGACGGCTGACGGGAAATTCCAAAGGCCTGACGAAAGTCAAGTATCGGACAGGGAAAACCGCCTACGACTCGGGAAAGAATACCGAGTTGGATTCTCCATGCCTGCCTTTAACTCCTTCCACACCCTCCCTGTTCGCGCATCACGCGCGGCGTGTGGACTGGCAGGCATTTTCCTTCTGTTGTTGCAAATGCTTGGCCCGGTTCTGGCGAGTCCCGGTGAGAGCATGTGGGTGGAGATCTGCTCGGAGGCGGGCGCGGTCTGGGTTCAAGTTGACCTTGAAGAAGAAGGCGACAACGATCCAACCGCGCCCTGCCCGAAATGCGCGGACTGTGCGCTTTGTGCGGTGACGGTGTCAGCACCGATGCCGGGCGCTTTGCTGCCCGCAAGCGTCGGAAATGTTCAAAATGTACGCTTTGAACATGGGGGGCAGTGCATTTTGTACAGCCCCAAACACCTGTGGCCCGAAACCCGGGGACCCCCGTTCACGACCCAAGAAGAATCTGAACGCGCCCCGCGCGCGTCCATGGCGTCCACCCAATTGATCGGAGGTGCGCCGTGGTCATAAGTCGCGCAATCCATTTCCTTCTGGCCCTCGTTCTGTCCTTCGGTGTTGCAATCAGTGCGCGCGCCGACAGTCTTGCCAGCTTTCTTCCTGACATCGATCCGGCTGACCTGGCCCCGGGTGCCGACGCGTTTGGCCCGGTACGCAGCGACGTGAAGGTTGCCCCGGTCCTTCGGGGTGCCGAGACCATCGCGTGGGCTTTTCTGACTTCGGACTTTGTCGGCACGACCGGATATTCCGGCAAACCCATTCACGTGGTTGCCGCCATCGACGCGGATGCTGTTCTGACCGGTGTTCAGCTGGTCAAGCATTCCGAACCCATCGTGCTGATCGGCATTCCCAATTCCCGGATGGTTGAACTGACCGAAGGCTATGCGGGCCTTGACCTGAAACGAGAGGCCGAGACCGGGGGTGAGGGGCATGACCTAGACATTATCTCGGGTGCGACCGTGACGATCATGGTGATCGATGACAGCCTTGTGCGCGGAGGGATCAAAGTGGCCCGCGCGCTGGGGTTGGGCGGATTGTCTCCGGTACAGGCTGGCGGGCCGCAGCGCGAAGTTGATATGGCGCAGGATGCGGTTTACGACTGGACCACATTGTCTGGAGACGGCTCGGTCCGGCGGATGACACTGGATGTCGGGCAGGTCAATGCCGCCTTTGAAGCCACCGGGGATCAGCGCGCGATCAAGCGCCCCGAACCGGGCGAGCCGGATGACACCTTCATCGACATGCACATGGCGCTTGTTTCGGTGCCATCGATCGGCAAGTCGCTGCTGGGTGAGGCTGAATACCAGAACCTGACCAACTGGCTGGACGAGGGCGAACAGGCCATTCTGGTACTGGGGCGCGGGGCCTATAGTTTCAAGGGATCGGGCTATGTCCGGGGTGGGATCTTTGACCGGATTCAGCTGATCCAGGGCGACAGCTCGGTGCGGTTCTTCGACAAGCAGCAGCGCCGTCTGGGTGAGGTTGCCGCGCCAGATGCCCCCAGCTTTACCGAACTGGATATCTTCAAGATCCCCGCTGATGCCGAGTTTGACCCGGCCGAGCCGTTCCGCCTGCAATTGCTGGTGCAGCGTGCCGTCGGGGCGGTTGAAAAGACCTTTCTGACCTTCGATCTGGGATACAAGCTGCCGGAACAGTACCTGTTGCCAGTCACCACCCCATCGGTTGTGGATGATGCAACCGGCGAAGCGGCCGCCAAGGCGGCCCTGTGGCAGCGCATCTGGAAGGATCGCACCGTCGAGATCGCCGGGCTTGGTGTCATGCTGCTGGTGCTGACGGCCACGTTCTTCTTCCAGTTCCACGCCACGATGAATGCGCGCGTCTTTTACTGGTTCCGCATCGGGTACCTGACGATGACCCTGTTCTTCATCGGCTGGTATGCCAATGCACAGCTGAGCGTGGTGAACCTGATGGCGCTGGCGGGCAGTTTGCGCACGGGGTTCTCGTGGGACGCGTTCCTGCTGGATCCGCTGGTCTTTATCCAGTGGTTTGCCGTGGCCGCCGCC
Source organism: Ruegeria sp. AF3 (assembly GCF_056536285.1). Lineage (NCBI taxonomy): Bacteria > Pseudomonadati > Pseudomonadota > Alphaproteobacteria > Rhodobacterales > Roseobacteraceae > Ruegeria > Ruegeria sp. AF3. The sequence continues at coordinate 274,911 of NZ_JBQFJM010000002.1, forward strand.
CTGTTGTTCTGGGGTCGCGGAGCCTATTGCGGCTGGCTGTGCCCGTTTGGCGCGCTTCAGGAGCTGACCAATAAGATCGCACGGGCGTTTAAAGTGCCGCAATGGACTTTGCCCTGGGGTCTGAACGAGCGGCTCTGGCCTGCGAAATACATGATCTTTTTGGGTCTTTTTGGTCTGAGTTTCGTGTCGATCCCGCTGGCCGAGCAATATGCCGAGATCGAGCCGTTCAAGACCGCGATCATTCTGAAATTCATGCGCGACTGGCCGTTTGTGGTCTTTGCGCTGGTCCTGCTGGGGATCGGGCTGTTCATCGAACGGTTCTATTGCCGCTATCTTTGCCCGCTGGGCGGAGCGCTGGCGATCCCTGCCCGTATCCGCATGTTCGACTGGCTGCGCCGCTACAACGATTGTGGCACGCCCTGTCAGACCTGCGCCAATGAATGCCCCGTTCAGGCGATCCACCCCACCGGTGAGATCAATCCGAACGAGTGCGTCACCTGCCTGCATTGTCAGGTGCTCTATCAGTCCGAGGACAAATGTCCCGTCGTTATCCGCCAACTGAAACGGCGGGCCAAGACCGGGTCGGTCACACCTAAGACCCCCCTCGGGCAACCACCGGCGAACCATCCAAACGCCAAACCGAAAACCGTTTCCTAAAAGGAGGAACGACCATGTCGGACCAAGAAAACAAACTGAACATCACGCGCCGCGGTATGCTGGGGGCCACTGCCACCGGTGCCGTCATCGCCGGGACCGGTCTGGGATCGACCCTGATGACCGCGAAAGAGGCCAGCGCTGCCGCCAAGCAGCATCTGGAGCCGGGCGAGCTGGACGAATATTACGGCTTCTGGTCGTCGGGCCAGACCGGCGAACTGCGCATTCTAGGCGTGCCGTCCATGCGCGAGCTGATGCGGGTGCCGGTGTTCAACCGCTGCTCGGCCACGGGCTGGGGCCAGACCAACGAGTCGCTGAAGGTTCTGACCGAGGGCCTGCTGCCTGAAACCAAGGAGTTCCTGGCTGCAAACGGCAAGGTCACCTATGACAACGGCGACCTGCACCACCCGCATATGTCGTTCACCGACGGCACATATGATGGCCGTTATCTGTTCATGAACGACAAGGCCAACACCCGCGTGGCCCGTGTGCGCTGTGACGTGATGAAATGCGACAAGATCATCGAGATCCCGAACGCGCATGACATCCACGGCCTGCGTCCGCAGAAATTCCCGCGCACCGGCTATGTCTTTGCCAACGGTGAGCACGAGGCCCCGCTGGTCAATGACGGCCAGATCCTTGATGATCCGTCACAATATGTGAACATCTTTACGGCCATCGACGGCGACACCATGGAAGTTGCATGGCAGGTGATGGTGTCGGGTAACCTCGATAACACCGACTGCGACTATCAGGGCAAATACGCCTTCTCGACCTCGTATAACTCGGAAATGGGTATGAACCTGGCCGAGATGACCGAGAACGAGCTGGACCATGTGGTCGTGTTCAACCTCAAAGGAATCGAAGAGGCCGTAGCGGCCGGGAACTATCAGGAACTGAACGGCGTCAAGGTCGTGGACGGGCGTAAAGAGGCGGGTGGAAACCTGACCCGGTACATCCCGATCCCGAACTCGCCACACGGTGTGAACGCAGCGCCTGACAAGAAACACATCATGATCAACGGCAAGCTGTCGCCGACCGTGTCCGTAATCGATGTGGAAAAGGTCGATGCACTGTTCAGCGAAAACGCCGATCCGCGTTCCGCTGTTGTCGCCGAGCCGCAGCTGGGTCTTGGCCCGCTTCACACGGCGTTCGACGGCAAGGGCAACGCTTATACCACCCTGTTCCTGGACAGCCAGGTGGTGAAGTGGGACATCGCCAAGGCGATCGAGGCCTATGCGGGTGCTGATGTTGACCCGATCATCGACAAGGTCGACGTGCATTACCAGCCGGGCCACAACTCGACCTCGATGGGTGAAACTGCCGAAGCCGATGGCAAGTGGCTGATTTCGATGAATAAATTCTCGAAAGACCGCTTCCTGAACGTAGGCCCGCTGAAGCCCGAAAATGAGCAGCTGATCGATATTTCCGGCGACAAGATGAAGGTGGTCCATGACGGCCCGACCTTTGCCGAGCCGCATGACTCGATCATTGTTCACCGGTCCAAGGTGAACCCGGTGAATGTCTGGGACCGCAACGACCCAATGTGGGAAGAGGCGCGCGCGCAGGCTGCCGCTGACGGCGTCGATCTGGACGAAGGTGCCGAGGAACCGATCCGGGACGGCAACAAGGTGCGGGTCTACATGACCTCGACCGCGCCCGTGTTCAGCATGGAGAAGTTCACCGTCAAACAGGGTGACGAAGTGACCGTTTATGTCACCAACCTGGATGACGTGGACGATGTGACCCACGGCTTCTGCCTGTCGAACTTCGGTATCGCGATGGAAGTTGCACCGCAGGCCACGGCCTCGGTCACGTTCATTGCCGACCGTCCGGGCGTGCACTGGTTCTATTGCCAGTGGTTCTGCCACGCGCTGCACATGGAGATGCGCGGCCGGATGTTTGTTGAGCCGCGGAGCGCATAAACATGCGTTGGCCCCTGCTCATACCGCTCCTGCTCGGCTCGCCCCTTTGGGCGGCGGACTGGGATGTGCCCAACCGGGCGGGGGCCATCAACGAGATACTGGCGCAGGCGGCGGATGGGGACACCCTTCGCCTGAGCCCCGGCGATTACGTCGAGCAGTTGGTTCTGGACCGGCCCGTGACCCTCGACGGGCTGGGACAGGCCACCATCGACGGACAAGGCCAAGGCAGCGTGATCACAGTGACCGGGCCGGGCGTGACCCTGCGCGGGCTTACGGTGATCGGATCAGGCTCGGATCATGACGGGATCGACAGCGGCATCCAGCTGACCAAGACGGCGCGCGCGCCGGTGGTCGAGGATAACGTGCTGCTGGGCAATCTTTACGGCATCGACATACACGGTGCGAAGGACAGCATCGTACGACGCAACCGGATTGAAGGGCGGCAGGATCGCCACATGAACGCGCGTGGCAATGGTGTCTATGTCTGGAACGCGCCGGGTGCGGTGGTTGAAGGCAATGACATCCGCTATGGCCGCGACGGGATCTTTGTGAACTCGTCCAAGAAGAACACCTTTACCGGCAACCTGTTCCGCGATCTGCGGTTTGCCGTTCACTACATGTATGCCGATGACTCGGTCGTCAGCGACAACGTCTCGATCGGCAACGATCTGGGCTATGCGGTGATGTTCACGACCAACGTGCGGGTCGCCAACAATGTCTCGATCGGGGACCGCGAACATGGCGTGATGCTGAATTACGCCAACAAGAGCGTCATCACCGGCAATGTGGTGAAAGGTGCCAAGGAAAAATGCACCTTCCTCTATAACTCGAACAAGAACGAATTCACCGACAACTGGTTTGAGGGATGCGGCATCGGTATCCACTTTACCGCTGGCAGTGAACGCAACCGCATCGTTGGCAATTCATTCATCGGCAACCGGACGCAGGTGAAATACGTCTCGACCAAGTGGGTCGAGTGGTCCGAAGACGGCCGCGGCAACTACTGGTCCGATTTTGCCGCCTATGATGTGGATGGCAACGGCATCGCCGATGTCCCCTATCGACCCAATGACAGTATGGACCATGTGCTGTGGACCCAACCCGCAGCCAAATTGCTGCTCGGCTCGCCTGCCGTACAGCTGGTACGCTGGTCGCAATCGGCCTTCCCGGCACTGTTGCCGGGGGGTGTGATGGACAGCAACCCATTGATGCAAGCCCCTGAACCCCCAGCTATGAAAAAGGTGCCTCATGACGGATAAGGCCCTGTCAATTGACCATGTCAGCAAGAACCGGGGGAAAACCTGCGTTCTTGACGATATCACCCTATCCCTTGCCCCCGGTCAGCGCGTGGCGCTGCTGGGCCATAACGGCGCGGGAAAGTCGACCCTGATCAAGTCCATCCTTGGCCTGACGCCCATTCGGGACGGGGCCATTCGGATCGGGGACGCCACCCCTGGCAGCGCGCAGGCGCGACGGGATACGGCGTATCTGCCCGAGGCGGTCTCGTTTCACCCGGCGTTGACCGGGCGCGAGCAGCTGACACTGTTTGCGAAACTGTCCGGGTCAAAAGCCGATGTGCCCGGCCTGTTGGAGCGCGTTGGTCTGAGCGACGCATTGGATCGCCGGATCGGGGCTTATTCCAAGGGGATGCGGCAACGTCTGGGGCTGGCGCAGGTGCTGCTGGGACAGCCGAAAGTGGCGCTGCTGGATGAGCCGACATCCGGCCTGGACCCGATCTCGCGGCAGGACCTTTATGCCATCATTGATGAATTGGCCGCGCAGGGTACCGCCGTGCTGATTGCCAGCCATGCTTTGACCGAGGTTGAGGCGCGCACCGACCGGATCGCCATCATGCGCAAGGGTCGGATGGTCGCCGATGACACGCTGAACAACCTCTCGGCGCTGGCCGGGCTGCCGATCCGGCTGAAGGTGCGTGCCAGCGCCAATGCGGATGCCCTGGCCGCCGAACTGGGCGGCAACCGGATCAACGGCGCGTCCGTCGAGCTGCTCTGCACACCCGAAGACAAGATGGAGGCCCTGCGCCGGATCGCCGGGTTAGGCGATGCGGTGGCGGATGTGGAAATGACACCGCCCAAGCTGGAGGATCTTTATCGCCACTATGCACAGGAGGAGAGGACATGACCCGCTTCCTTGCCATCACCCGAACTGAAATGCTGATCCTGCGTCGCAACCGCTGGCTGTTGGTTGCCACGCTGATCATGGTGCTGTTCGCCTTGGCGCTGACCTTTGCGGGCAGTGCGCCCACCGGTACATTGGGTGTCGATATGCTGACCGTATCGGTCGCGTCGATGACCACGTTGTCGGTCTATCTTGCGCCTTTGCTGGCGCTGATGATTTCCTTCGATGCCATCGCGGGCGATGTGGACCGGGGCAGCCTGTCGCTGCTGCTGTCCTATCCGGCCGGGCGCGGGGAAATCCTGTTGGGCAAGTTCTGCGCCCATCTGGCCGCGCTGGCCTTTGCCATGACCGTCGGTTTTGGCACCGCAGGTGCGGTAGCCGCGTACTTTGGTGGTGCGGGGCCGGAAAGCCTGATGGCGCTGGTGCGACTTGTCCTGACCTCGATCCTGCTGGGCGCCGTGTTTCTGGCGCTTGGATACCTGCTGTCCGCTTTGGCGAGGGGCGCCACGGCGGCGGCGGGTCTGTCGGCCGGGCTTTGGCTGGTTTTTGTCGTCCTTTATGATCTGGGCCTGTTGGGGGCCGTCGTCATGGACAAGGGCGGCGCCTTCACCCAATCCGTCTTTCCATGGGTGATGGTGGCCAACCCGGCCGACGCTTTCCGTTTGTGGAACATCGCCGCGACCGAGGGTGTTGCTATGGCTTCGGGCATGACCGGGGCCGCACAGGCCCTGCCGGTCTGGGCCGCGCCCGCGTCGCTGCTGATCTGGCCGGTGCTGGGCTTTGCCCTTGCAAGGTTGGCTTTCCGGAGGGTTGAGCCATGAGACGTCTTGCCCTGATCGCATTGCTCGCACTGGCGGCCTGCAAGGAAGAGCTGGCCGAGACCCCCGATCCGGTCGACCTGACACCCGATGCGCTGAGCTATTTCTGCCAGATGAATGTCGCCGAGCATGGCGGCCCCAAGGGGCAGGTTCATCTGGAAGGCTATCCGGCCCCGCTTTTCTTTGCACAGGTGCGGGACATGGTGGCCTATCTGAAAAGCCCCGAGCGCGATGCGGATATCACGGCCATCTATGTCAGCGATATGGGCGTTGCGCCAAGCTGGCGGCAGCCGGGGATTTCGAACTGGATCGCTGCGGATGGTGCGACTTTTGTCGTCGGCGCTGACGTGGCCGGCGGCATGGGCGCGCGCGAAGTGGTGCCTTTTGCCGATCCTGCCGATGCCCAGGTTTTCGCGGATACCTATGGCGGGACCGCGATGCGCCTGCCCGACATTCCTGATGCCGAAGTGCTTGGCCCGGTCGATCTTGATCTGAAGTTGGAGACCCCCGTATGATCGCCCTGTCCCGTCGCCGATTTCTGATCATTTCGGCCGCCTGTGCGGCCTCCCCGGCCATGGCCTTTGACACGCACTGGCGCGGCACCGCCCTTGGGGCTGCGGCCAGCCTGCGGCTGGTTGGGCTGACGGATGCCGAGGCCGCACCGATCATCACCGCCGTCGAGGGTGAGGTGACCCGGCTGGAGGATATCTTCAGCCTGTACCGTCCGCAGTCACAGCTGAGCCGCCTGAACCGCGACGGTGTTTTGACCGAACCCGCGCCTGAGCTATTGAATGTGCTGAGCCTGAGCAGTGCGCTGCATCAGGCATCCGGCGGCGCATTCGACCCCAGCATTCAGCCCCTGTGGTATGCCTTGGCAACAGGCGCTGGCCCCGAAGATCTGGCTGCCGCCCGCGCTGCTGTGGGCTGGGAACGGGTGTCTTTCGATGCCGCGTCGGTGCAACTGCCGGTGCCGGGTCAGTCGGCCCTGACGCTGAACGGTATCGCCCAGGGAGCGATCACGGATCGGATCGCTGCGCTGCTGCGTGGCTTTGGCCTGCGTGATGTTCTGGTCGACATGGGAGAGGTTGCCGCCTTGGGTGTGCGTGGCGACGGCACGCCCTGGAAAGCCGGGTTGGCCGCGCCGGACCAGCGGGTTTTGAAACGGGTCGCGCTGCGTGACCGCGCGGTCGCGACATCATCGTCGCTGGGGACGCAGCTGGGACAGGGTTTGGGCCACATCATCACCCCGGACGGGCCTGCAAACCGGGACAGAACGGTTTCGGTTTCTGCCCCTGACGCGGTGATCGCAGATGGGCTGTCTACTGCGATATGCGCGGCGCCCGAAAGCCAAGTAGCTGAAATCTTGAGATATTTTATCGGAGCCCGTGTCGAGCTGAATGTATGACGCATGGTCGCAAATCTCAGGTGGGTCAGGAAAATTCACCAAGAACATGATATTCGCGAAAAACATGATATAGGTCAATTCGTGCGCTGCTTCGCGCAGTTAGGAAGTAAGGACGCGAACCAATCTATCCACACTCGAGTCGCCAGCCATGAGCCAGTTGACCAGCAGACGCGCTTTTCTGAGCGCACGTATCCTACGGGAGGATCCTGATGCGATCCGACCGCCGGGCGCGGGCGTGACAGGCTTTGCCGATCTGTGCACAGGCTGTGAAGACTGCGCCGGGGCCTGCCCGGAAGACATCATCACATTCGACGACAGCGGCTTTCCGGTTCTGGATCTTTCCGCAGGCGGCTGCACCTTATGCGGTGCATGTGCCGAGGTTTGCCCGACCCCGGCGCTGTTGCCCGAGCGTGTGGCCGAGTGGCCGTGGCGCGCACGGATCGAGGCCGCAAGCTGTCTGTCGATGAACGGGGTGAGCTGCCGCCTGTGCCAGGACACTTGCGAACAGGAAGCCATCCGCTTTCGCCTGCAACTGGGCGGGCGGGCTGAACCGGCGCTTGAAACCGAAACCTGTATCGGATGCGGCACATGTTCTGCCGCGTGCCCTGCCGGGGCCATCACGATGCACCGCCCCGTCCCTTTGCACCCGGAGGTGACCCAATGAATATCTGTGGCTGTCTTGTCCACATCGCCCCCGATCACACCGACGCCGCGCGCGCGGCGATAACCGGCACCGATGGCGTCGAGCTTCATGCGGAGGCCGAGGATGGCCGGTTCGTCGTGGTTGTCGAGGATACAGCCGACCGGCTGGCCTCGGAAACCATCATGGATCTGCACCAGATCCCCGGCGTGATCTCATTGTCGCTGACCTATCACCATTTCGAAGATCCCGCGGAGGCTGCTCCGCGTCCTGATGCTCCAAGCCAACCGTCCAGCAGGAGGCCCATGCAATGACCATCTCTGAATCCCGTCGTACATTCCTGAAAGCGTCCGCAGCGGCTGCCACGGCCTCGGCTGCCGGCATCCCACTGGCCGCTGGTTCGGCCAGCGCTCAGGCCGCCGCGCCTGATATCCGCTGGGACAAGGCCGCCTGCCGGTTCTGCGGTACGGGCTGTTCGGTTCTGGTGGGCACCAAGGATGGCCGCGTAGTCGCAACGCAGGGCGACCCGGATGCGCCGGTCAACCGGGGTCTGAACTGTATCAAGGGCTATTTCCTGTCCAAGATCATGTATGGCAAGGACCGCCTGACCACGCCGCTTTTGCGCAAAACCAACGGCGAATATGACAAGAATGGCGAGTTTGAACCGGTCAGCTGGGACGAAGCCTTTGACGTCATGGCTGCCAAGTGGAAAGAGGCGCTGGCCAAGAAAGGCCCGACCAGCGTGGGCATGTTCGGTTCCGGTCAGTGGACCGTCTGGGAAGGTTATGCGGCGGCCAAGATGATGAAGGCCGGGTTCCGGTCGAACAACATCGACCCCAACGCGCGTCACTGCATGGCGTCGGCCGTGGTCGGCTTTATCCGCACCTTCGGCATCGACGAGCCTATGGGCTGCTATGACGACCTTGAGCACGCGGATACGTTTGTTCTGTGGGGGTCGAACATGGCCGAGATGCACCCGATCCTGTGGTCGCGTCTGACCGATACGCGCCTGACCAAGCCGGGATGCGAAGTGCATGTTCTGTCGACCTTCGAGCACCGCTCGTTCGAGCTGGCCGACAATGGCATGGTGTTCAACCCGCAGACCGATCTGGCGATCCTGAACTATATCGCCAATTACATCATCCAGAATGGCGCGGTGAACGAAGAGTTCGTCAAGAACCACGTCAATATCACCAAAACAGCCACCGATATCGGTTATGGCCTGCGCGACAATCATCCGCTGCAACAAGAGGCCGCGAACCCCAATGTCGGCAAGATGGAACCGATCAGCTTTGAGGAATATGCCGAGGCGGTATCGGAATACACGCTGGAATACACTTCAGAACTGTCCGGTGTTCCGGCGGACAAGCTGGAGCGTCTGGCCCAGCAATATGCCGACCCGAACCGCAAGGTCATGAGCCTGTGGACCATGGGGTTCAACCAGCATACCCGCGGGTCGTGGGTGAACTCGTTGATGTACAACGTGCACCTGCTGGTGGGCAAGATTTCCGAGCCCGGAAACTCGCCCTTCTCGCTGACCGGTCAGCCGTCGGCCTGCGGAACCGCGCGTGAGGTTGGCACCTTTGCCCACCGTCTGCCCGCCGACATGGTTGTCATGAATGACGAGCACCGCAAGATTTGTGAAACCGCCTGGAACGTGCCTGCGGGTACCATTCCGGCCAAGCCCGGCTTTCACGCCGTGCTGCAGCACCGCAAGCTGAAGGATGGCGACCTGAACGCCTATTGGGTGCAGTGCAACAACAACATGCAGGCCGCACCGAACATCAACGAAGAAGGCTATCCCGGGTATCGCAACCCCGAAAACTTCATCACCGTATCAGACCCCTACCCGACCGTCACGGCCGTGTCCGCCGACCTGATCCTGCCTACCGCCATGTGGGTCGAGAAGGAAGGTGCCTATGGCAACGCGGAACGCCGTACCCAGTTCTGGCGGCAGCAGGTCAAGGCACCCGGCGAGGCCAAGTCGGACATGTGGCAGGTGATGGAATTCTCGAAACGCTTTACAGTCGAAGAGGTTTGGGGCGAAGAGTTGCTGGCCACCATGCCAGAGCATCGCGGCAAGACCATGTACGAGGTTCTGTTCGCCAATGGCAGCGTCGACAAGTTCCCGCTGTCGGAAACGGCCGAGGGCTTTGACAACGACGAATCCGAGCATTTCGGGTTCTACGTTCAGAAGGGTCTGTTCGAGGAATATGCCAACTTCGGGCGCGGCCACGCGCACGATCTGGCTCCGTTTGAAACCTATCACCAAGCCCGTGGCCTGCGCTGGCCGGTCGTGGATGGCAAGGAAACGCTGTATCGTTTCCGCGAAGGCTATGACCCTTATGTGCCCGAAGGTGCGGGCGTGAAGTTCTATGGCAAGAAGGATGGCAAGGCGAGCATCATCTTTGCGCCTTACGAACCTGCGGCCGAGGAACCGGATGCCGAATATGATCTGTGGCTGTGCACCGGTCGTGTGCTGGAACACTGGCATTCGGGGTCGATGACACGCCGTGTGCCAGAGCTGCACCGCGCCTACCCGGCGGCTGTGGTTTACATGCATCCGCAGGACGCCAAGGATCGGGATCTGCGCCGGGGTCAGGAGATTGTTCTGTCCACCCGTCGAGGCGAGGTCACCAGCCGGGTTGAGACCCGTGGGCGCAACAAGGTGCCGCGCGGTCTGGTGTTCATGCCGTGGTTTGATGAAGGCCAGCTGACCAACAAGCTGACGCTGGACGCGACCTGCCCGCTGTCGAAAGAGACCGACTTCAAGAAATGCGCCTGCAAGGTCGAGCGCGCATAGGCAACAAGGATCGTACGGGTAAATCCTCATGTCTTTTGCCGACAAACCCCTTTCGCCGCAGCGGCGCCGGTTCCTGCAGGATTCGGCGCGGGCGGCGGGCGGCTGCGTGGTCGCCGGGACGGTGCTGGCCTATCTGGCCCGCGACGCCCGCGCCCTGCCAGCCGAGGCTTTGCGCCCGCCCGGCGCGCTGCCGGAAAAGGAGTTTCTGTCGGCCTGCATCCGCTGTGGATTATGCGTGCGGGATTGCCCATACGATACGCTGAAACTGGCCGAGTTGGGCTTGGACGCGGTGGCGACGGGAACACCCTTTTTCACCGCCCGGGATATTCCCTGTGAGATGTGCGACGACATCCCTTGTGTCGCCGCATGTCCGACCGGGGCACTGGACCCCGCGTTGGACAATATCGACGATGCGAAGATGGGGGTCGCGGTTCTGGTCGATCAGGAGAACTGCCTGAACTTCCTCGGGTTGCGCTGCGATGTCTGTTACCGCGTCTGCCCCGTCATCGACGAGGCGATCACACTGGACACCACGCACAACACCCGGTCGGGCCATCACGCGATGTTCATCCCGACCGTCCACGCCGACCGCTGCACCGGCTGCGGCATGTGCGAGAAAAGCTGTGTTCTGCCCGATGCCGCCATCAAGGTGCTGCCTGCCCGGCTGGCGCGGGGCAGTTCGGCAGAGCATTACCGCAAGGGTTGGGAAGAAAAGGCCGCGAAAGGCGCGCCGGTGGTCGAGGGGATCATCGATCTGCCGGACCGTTTGCCCGGACCGGGCACGGACAATCTGGTCACGCCCGGCGGCTTTGCTCCGGGATATGATCTGCCGGGGGTGGGACAATGAGCGCCCGCACAGATATGCCCACAGGTCACGAGGCCATCGCCAGCAAGGGCTGGATCGGCGCGCATCGCTATCTGCTGCTGCGCCGTGCAAGCCAGCTGTTCTTTCTGGTTCTGTTTCTGCTGGGCCCATGGTTCGGCATCTGGATCGTTCAGGGCACGCTGGCCGGGTCGCTGACGCTGGACGTGCTGCCTTTGACCGATCCGTTCATCCTGTTGCAGAGCATGGTTGCAGGCCACTGGCCTGAGGTGACGGCACTGATCGGCGGGGCGATCGTTCTGGTGATCTACGCGCTGATCGGCGGGCGGGTCTATTGTTCCTGGGTCTGCCCGATCAATCCGGTGACGGATGCGGCCAACTGGCTGCATCGCAAGCTGGACCTGCCGAAGGGCTGGCAACCAAAGCGCGGCACGCGCCTGTGGATTCTGGCAACCGTCCTGCTTGTTTCGGGTCTGAGCGGCATGATCGCGTGGGAACTGATCAACCCGATCACCATGCTGCATCGCGGGCTGGTCTTTGGAATGGGCTTTGTCTGGGCCCTGATCGCCGCCATCTTTGTCTTTGACGTCTTCGTCTCGCGCCACGGATGGTGCGGGCACCTGTGCCCGGTGGGCGCGTTCTATGGCCTGATCGGAGCAAAAAGCCTGCTGCGGATCAGCGCCACAAACCGCGCCGCCTGCGATGACTGCATGGATTGTTACGCGATCTGCCCTGAAAATCAGGTGATCTCGCCCGCGCTGAAGGGCAAACCGGGAAGTACCCCGCTGATCCTGTCACCCGACTGCACGAATTGTGGCCGCTGCATCGATGTCTGCGCGGTCGACGTCTTTACCTTTACTCACCGGTTCGACGACCACGTCGTCCAACCTTTCGATCCAGTTGCCGCGCCCGAGCCGCGCGCCGCCAGACCTATCTAGGGGAGTGCCAAGATGAAAAAATCGATCGTTACAGGCGGAATTGCCCTTCTACCCGTATTATTGCTGAGCGGTTGGGCCGTCGCGCAATCTGCTCAGGTTGAATCCCTGCGCGGTGCGGACGTGGATGAGCCGGTGCCGCTGGACCAGATCCACCGCAATGTCGAAGGGCGGCAGCAGCGCAATTACCGGCAGCAACCGCCATTGATCCCGCATTCGGTTGAACAGTACCAGATCGACATCCGTACCAACCAGTGCCTGTCCTGCCATGACTGGACCAAAGCCGGTGACCGCAACGCACCGACGCTGTCGATGACCCATTATCTGGACCGCGAAGGCCGCGAACTGGATCGGATCGCCGGAACCCGGTATTTCTGCAACCAGTGCCACGTACCGCAGGCCGACGCCCCGCCGCTGGTCGACAACGTGTTCCAGCCCTCCGCCGGCAATTGATCCAACGCAAGACTGAAAGGAGCACCGACATGGCCGACTCCCCTGAAAACCGCGGCTTGCTTGGTCGCCTCTGGAACGCGATCTGGACGCCGACGGTGCTGTTCAGTTCAGGCTTTCTTGTCCTGGCCGGATTTCTGGCCGGTATCCTGTTCTGGGGTGGATTTCACTGGACCCTTGAGCTGACGAATACCGAAGAATTCTGTACTTCGTGCCACACGATGGAAACGAACCTGGGCGAATATCGCGAAACGGTCCATTACAACAACCATTCCGGCGTTCGTGCGATCTGTTCCGACTGCCACGTGCCGGATGAATGGAGCCACAAGATCAAAGCCAAGATCATGGCCGTCAAAGACGTCTATCATGAGCTGGCCGGAACCATCAGCACACCCGAGCAATACGAGGCGCATCGCCTGAGCATGGCTTCGGCCGTGTGGAAGAAGATGAAGGAATCGGACAGCCGTGAATGCCGCAACTGTCATAACTTCGACTACATGGACTTTACCATTCAGGAAACACGGGCCGCGTCGGAACACCAGCGCGCCATTGACACCGGCATGACATGTATCGACTGCCATCAGGGCATCGCGCATAATCTGCCCGCAAACTATCTGGAACAGTACCAGAAAATAAGCGAGGCCGTGGAGGGCGAGGTTCTGCAGGAACATGCATCCGCCTCTGGCGACGACATTCGCGCGTTTCTGAACAACAGCTCGAATTGATGTGGGGACGGACATGCTAGACTTACTTGGAACAATCGGCGCCAATGTCCTGGGCCTGCCCGGCATACTAGGGCTGGCGCTTGGAATGATGACCCGCAAGCTGTGGTTGGGCGCGGCACTGGGGGCCGTTGTCGGCATGCTGGAAACGCTGGTTTTTGCGGGCTTTCAGTTTGCTCATGTGGAAGCGGTGGAACTGGGCATCTCGATTCTGGTCGGGCTTTGCGCGGGCAGCCTTGGCACTGCCATCCGCCTGAAAGGCGCAACCGTCTGAAGAAGACACCGGTTCTGCCCATTTGGTGGAACCGGTATCCTGCCGGGTCACGTTTCCAGCGCCAAAGCGGGTGCTTGTGTCGCACGCGACGCGACTATTGACGTAGGGGAAGCGGTTAAGGCGCGCGGCAGTGTCGAAAATCGGCAGGATCTGATTTTCGCATTTCCACAACTTCGATAAAAGCGCACGAGGCCCTAGCGCCTATGGGAAAACACCCTTCCCCATTACGCGCGGCAAGGCAGCATGCCGGGCCCAGTTTTGCGCGTGAAAAATCAATATGAAACTGAAAGCCAATGATTTGACACGAAAAACTCAAAGTGGAGTGGAATTTCAACCCTACATCTGTCACAGCAGATAACAAGTTAACAATGGTGTCCCTGCGTCATGTGGATTGAACGTAAATTCCTCTCTATTTTTGCTTATACAAATACAATATGTTTTGAGGGGAGTAAGGGGAGAAGGAAAATGGGCGGGGGCGCAGAACGATGACGGGGGTCCTTGAGGCATCGCCGCGTATCTCAAAAGTTCTTCGACTGGCTGATCTGGAAAACCATGCCACCCTGTTTCGGCAGGAAGGCGTGGATGATGATATTCTGGACGAGTTGACAGATCCCGAACTGCGCGATCTGGGGCTAACGGTTGGCGAAAGAAAGCGGTTTCGCAAGGCGCAGGCCCGTCTGAAATCTGAGGAGGCATCGACCCGGCAGGAGCTTAGGTCCGAAGCCGAGCGGCGACAGCTTACGCTGGTTTTCTGCGATCTCGTGGGGTCCACGCAGCTGGCCCAGCGGTATGACCCGGAAGACCTGATGCAGATCATGAACCTGTATCTGGATACGGCGATCGGCACCCTGAAACAGCATGGCTGTCACCTGGCCTACAGGCAGGGTGACGGGATCATGGTCTATTTCGGATATCCAAAAGCCATGGAGGACGATGCCGAACGCGCCGTTCGCGCCGTGCTGGAGACCATTGAAGCCGTACAAAACCTTGAAAACAGGTTTGGCGAAAAGCTGGATCTGCGGGCGGGAATTGCCACCGGTATGGTCGTTGTGGGGGTGGTCTCGTCAACAAGTCTTGGGTCGCAGGACTTTCTGGTCGGTGAAACCGCGAACCTCGCATCCCGCCTGCAAGGTCTGGCCGAGCCGGGCGAGGTGGTCGTCTCCGCAGAGACGTGGCGGTTGACACAGGGCGCCTTCGAATTCGAGCCCCGTGGCAGCCACAACCTGAAAGGATTTGACAATCAGCGCACGGTCTATCGCGCCATTTCCGAAAGCGTCGCGGCCAGCCGGTTCGATGCGCGTGTCGGACAGTCAGCTGTTGATCTTGTCGCCCGGGGCGACGATCTTTCAGTCCTGACGCAGCTTTGGAAAGATGCACAGGCGGGGTCCGGCAGGTTTGCGTTTGTCGGCGGCGCTGCAGGCATTGGCAAGTCGCGGCTGATCAAGTCCCTGTCTGAAACAATTGGCGTCAAACCCTTTACGTTGCAGTGTATTCCGCATCTGGCCAGCCTTCCGCTTCATCCGATCGTGGGAGAGTTGAGGCGGGTTTCAGGAGACAAGTCCGATGATAGCATCCGAGGCGCGATTTCCGACTTTGTTCAGGCCGCCTCTCGTCTGAGCGACGCGGATTTGCCTGTTCTTCTGGATATGGCCGGGGTCGAAACGGGCGCAGCGCCGGATCCGGACCCCCTGAAGAAGGCCCGCAAGTCGCTGGACGTGTTGTTGCGCAGCATTGGCAGCCTGTGCGACAGGCGCGGCACCTTGCTGCTGGTGGTGGAGGACGTGCACTGGGCTGACGCAACCACGCTGGACGTGCTGGAGGCGCTGGCATCAGGACTGGACGGGTTCCCGATACTGGTGGTCCTGTCGCATCGCCCTGAATATGAGCCGCCAGAACATTACGAAGGCCGCGCGGCGCGCATCGATCTGACGCCTCTGGCCAGCAGTGAAGCCTCGGAACTGGTCCGGCGCGTGGCTGAGCCGTACAGTTTGCCGGTCATCCTGATCAGGCAGATTGTCGAGAAAGCCGATGGCGTGCCGCTTTACATCGAAGAGATGACCAAGGCGGTTCTGGACCAGCTGCCGCAAGATGCGCCGATCAACGCCGAGGTTCTGGATGCCCTGAGTATCCCCGCAACCCTTCAGGATTCGTTGATGTCGCGTCTTGACCGGATGGAAAACGCCAAGCCCATTGCGCAGCTTGGGTCTGTTATCGGGCGCAGTTTCACCTCGGCGATGATCCAGGCGGTGGCGCAGGAAGACATGGATGTGGAAAGCGCGCTGATGCAGCTGATGGCGGCTGGCGTTGTGCTGATCACGGGCGAAGCCGGAACGGCCACCTATACGTTCAACCACGCGCTGGTTCAGGATACGGCCTATAACTCGCTGCTGCGCGAAGACCGGCAGAAGGTTCACCTGAAAATCGCACGGGCCTTGCTGGCCGGACATAACGCATTCGGAAGCCCCGCCCCCGATACCGTGGCGCATCACTGTGACCATGGCGGGTTGAAGGATGAGGCGGTGTCCAACTGGTTTACGGCAGGCGAACAAGCCCTGTCGCGGTTGGCGAACCTGCCTGCGATCTCGGCCTTTCGCGCGGCCCTGCGCAATATCGGAACGATGCCCGCCAATGCCGAGCGTGACGGGTTCGAGCTTCGGGTGCAGATGAATATCCTGCCGGCTTACATGGCGATTTATGGATGGTCCTCCGATCAGGTCGGAGAGACAGCCGCCCGCGCGATGGAGCTTGCCCATGCCTTGGGCGATGGCGAAACCCTTTTTGCGGCCACCTTCTGCCGCTGGACCAATTTCTTTGTCGCGGGCCAGATGAACCGCGCAATGGAGATGGGACAAGCCCTGGACGCGATGGCCGGTATGAGCGGCGACACTGTTCCCAACGTGCTGGCAGCCCGCGCGCTGAGCTTTACGCATTACTTCCGTGGGGAATTTGCGGATTGCGAGCAGCAGCTTGACCGTGCCTTTGCCCTGATCACGCCCGAGCTGGACATGGCCATGATGCCAATGACCCAGTCCTCGACCACGGCGTCATTGCTGGCCATTCAGGGGTGCCTGCTGTGGCAGCAGGGCAAGTTCGATGAGGCGGAGGCCGCACGTCTGAAAGCCATCGACGTCAGCCGGGCATTGAACCACGCACCCAACCTTGTCTACATCATGGGCGCGTGCAGCATGTTCCTGCCCTACGCAGGCGAATGGGACCGGCTGGACGTGACCATGAAGGAAGCCCGCAAGATCGCCGACGAGGAAGGGTTCCTGTATCTTCACGCCATGCAGGATATCTACATGGGTCTTGCGCAGGCGGGAAAAGGCGACATCGAGGGCGTTCCGGCCCATATCGAAGCGTGCATGAACCTGATCTCAAAGTCTGGTGGAAACTTTACTTTTCCGCAGAATCAGATTGTTCTGTCTGAGTTGATGATCGATCAGGGGGATATTGATCAGGCCCTGGACCGGCTGGAAACCGTGTGTACCCCCGGTTGGGAACGAGGAGAAACGCTGAACAAACCGGAATATCACCGCGTGCGGGCCAAGGCCTTTGCTGCCAAGGGTGATCGGGACAGCGCGATTGCCGAGGTTGAACTGGCATTGGCGCTTGCCCGCGAATGTGGTGCCGTTGTTCAGGAACAACGCGCCGGGGCACTACTGGACAGTTTGACGAAAGCCGAATGAACGAGACGGACTGCCCGGCCAAACAGGGCAGCATCACCAAGAGGGATTTACAATGACCGATGCATTGGATTGGAACACCGAACAGTGGAATGCCGTTAACAAGGCCGTCCATGATGAGGCGCTGCGCGCGCGGGTGGCTGCGAGTTTTCTGCCGCTTTATGGGCCGCTGCCAGCGGACACGCAATCTGTTCCCCTGAACAAGCTGGGTCTGATTGACAACGCGTCAGGCGCGGCCAAACGTCTGGAAGTAAATGATTATGACACCCTGCGGCTGACGACGGTTTCCGTCAACGTCTACCTGAAAGGCGCGCAGGTGGCTGATCCGGAACTGGCCGCGGCCATGATCATGTTCCGCCGGGCCGCCGCCGTCGTGGCCAAGGTTGAGGATGACATCATTTTCAACGGCCAGCCGGGCACCGGCGAAGCGCCCAGACATGCCGGTGGCGCACCTGCCGATCTGCCGCCGATCTACACCGTCAGCGGGGGCGGTAAATATCCGGGGCTGTTGGAGGCTGGCGAAGGTCAGTCCATATCGATCAACGGGAAGAAAAAGCCCTGTTCCGGCCCCGAGGTTTTCGAGGCCGTGGTCGCGGGCATCAATAAACTGGAAGCGCACGGATACCTTGGGCCTTTTGCCTGCGTGATGGGCAATGGGCTGTTTCAGGCCGTGACCACGCCGATTGAGAACTCGATGGTGCTGCCGCGTGACAGTATTCTTCCGTTCCTTGACGGCCCGCTGCTGCGATCGGGCACCCTGCCCGCAAACAAGGCTGCACTTGTATCGCTGCAAGGTGCGCCGGTCGAGATTGTCGTGCCTTCGGATATCGCGGTGAAATATCTGCAAACCTCGTCTGACGGCGAACATATCTTCCGCGTTCAGCAGAAATTCCATCTGAGGATCAAGGAAGCACAGGCGATCTGCACCATCACGTGCTGACCGGAGATCTGGTCATGGGGGAGTTTACAGACCGGGGCGTGACATTGCGTTGGTCCGAGCTGATCAACGAAAATGGGCTTAATCGGGTGCTGATCGAAGCCGGACCCGCCGTGTCTTCGCATGACGTGGTGCGCGTGATCTGTTCCGAAGATGGCGGCCCCGAGCGCGCCATTCGCGGCTGGCCCTTGCAATGCGACCCCAAGACCGGGTTTCAGCGGTTTGCAGCCATGCTGCCATCTGTGACCCAGGAAAAGACATTGACCTGGCGACCGGTGCTGACGACCGGTGGTCGCGAATATGATCCCGGCCGCGGAAAGGCCCCCGAACCTGCGCCGCCACGCCCGGCAAAGGCAATCACGCAAGTGCCCGCGCTGGAACATGTGGGCAGGTTTGTGGTGCCGTTCAACGACGAGTTCTATCCTTCGGGTGAAACGCCCGACGGTATCTGGCTGCATTTCGGGATCAAAAACGGCGGAACGGTTGACGGGCCTCATCTGAAGGGGACGATCGATCCGCTGGGGGGCGACTGGATGCGCGTGCGGTCCGACGGTGTGGGGCTTTTGCACGCCCGAGCGCTTATTCAACCGGTTGAAGGAGGCGCGCCGATCCTGTTTGAAGATACCGGCGTGTGTGACTTTGGGCCGGATGGGTATGCGGGGCTGGCGAAGGGCAATCTGCCCGCCTCGGCCCCGGTCCGGCTGGCACCGCGATACCTGACATCAAACCCGAATTATGCCTGGATGAACAGGTTGCAGGGTTTCGGCGTCGGGGAAGCAAGCCTGTCCGATATCACCCTGCGCTTTGACGTCTATTCCGCGAAAGGAACATCCGATGGCTGAAAAGGTTGTCATACTGGGCGGTGGCGTGGCCGGAATGAGCGCCGCGCATGAGCTGATCGAGCGCGGGTACGAGGTCGAGATTCACGAGCGCCAGCTGATCCCCGGCGGCAAGGCACGCAGCATCCCCGTGATGAAGGGCGAAGGCGATCACGGGTCCAAGGCGAAACACATCAAGGCGCTTGAAAAATGGGCCGAGATGGACGGTGCCAGTTATCCCCCCGGTGTGAAACGCCCCTGGCTGCCCGGCGAGCACGGGTTCCGGTTCTTTCCGAATTTCTACCGCCATATCACCGATACGATGGCACGCACGCCCTATTATGGCAAAGGCACCTGTTACGATAATCTGGTATCCACCACTCAGGTTCTGGTCAGCCAGTTCGATGACCCAGGCATCATCGTTCCCGAACGGTTTCCCCGCACGCTGAAAGACGTGGCCGACGTGCTCAAGACGGTTGCATTCACGCTCTCGCCACGGGACCAGATTGCCTATGAGGATGTCGAACATTTCATCGCCTGCATGTGGCGCATCGCGACATCCTGCAAGGAGCGCCGGTTCGATGAATATGAACGCATCGGGTGGTGGGATTTCATCGGTGCCGAGCAGCGCTCGGAAGCGTATCAGAAGTTTCTGGCCATTGGCCTGACCCGTTCGCTGGTGGCCGCGAAGGCGACAACTGCCAGTACAAAGACCGTGGGCGACATTGCGGTTCAACTTCAGCTGGGTATCGCGACGCCCGAGCCACATGGCAACCGGTTGTTGAACGGCCCCACCAACCTTGTCTGGATACAGCCGTGGCTGGATTACCTCAAAAGCAAGGGGGTCGTGTACAAGTTCAACTCAAAGGTCACGGGCATCGACTGCCAGGATGGCCGCATCGTCAGCGCGACGGTTGAACAGGATGGCGAAGAAAAGCAGGTCATCGGGGATTGGTTCATCAGTGCGATGCCGATCGAACGGATCGCGCCGCTGATCACCCCTGCGATGACGGCAATCGACCCGTCTCTGGCCAAGCTGCCCCTGCTGGCCGAAGACGTGCAATGGATGAACGGAATTCAGTTCTACCTGACCAAGGATGTTGAACTGACCCATGGCCATGTCATTTTCATTGACAGCCCCTGGGCCCTGACCGCGGTTTCACAAAAGCAGTTCTGGTCGGCCATCAACTTTGAAAACTGGGCAGAAGGCAAGACCAAGGGCCTGCTTTCAATAGATATCTCGGAATGGGACAAGCCGGGGCTGAACGGAAAAACCGCGCGTGATTGTAGCCGCGAGGAGATTGCGCACGAGGTTTGGGAACAGCTCAAGCGCAGCGTCAACGTGGATGGCCAGACCGTCCTGCGCGACGAGGACATGCATTACTGGTTCCTTGATCCGGATATTGTGCAGGATCCCAACGACCCCAAGCGCCAAACCAATGTGGAGCCGCTGTTGGTCAACCGCATCAACAGCTGGCGGTTGCGCCCTGAGGCGGCCACGTTGATCCCGAATTTCATGCTGGCATCGGATTATGTGCGCACCTACACCGACCTTGCCACCATGGAAGGGGCAAACGAAGCGGCACGCCGGGCGGTCAACGCCATCCTGCAACGCGGCGGATCAAAAGCTGAGCCCTGCCAGATCTGGGACCTGCACGAGCCGGATATCCTGAAACCGCTGCGCGCCTATGATTTTGCCCGTTATCAGGCCGGCCTGCCCTGGGACAACCGGTTTGCGGTTGCGGTCGAAGCCGCGCTGAGGATGGGACAGGATGCAGTGGGTGTTGAGCGTGGCGGCGAAGGGCCGCTTGCCGTCATTGCGAAACCGGTTACGGAATATTCAAAACCCGGCGGGATTACCGAAGACCCTGCGATTGCGGACGCGTTGCGCATGATTTGCCCTCCGAAAGAGCTGTTTGACCTTATGGTGGCCTACGAGCCGACCGCTGATCTTCCGATCCCGGGAGAGGAGATTGCAGAGGATGTTGCCTTTGATCTGGGCCGGGACAGCGGCCAGTCGGGGGTGTTGTCCAAAGCCTTGCCGCTGACGGATTCTCCTTTGTCCGCAACCGGAACCAACCTTGCCGAAACGGGCAGGAACGAGACCAAAACCCGTGTGATCATCACCCAGAAGGGATGACCCTGTGGCCACTGGCACAGCACATCTGGATCCTGCGGCACAGCAGGATTTTCTGAAAACGCTGACCTCATACGGGGATCGCGCCCGAGAGACGCTTTTGCAGCTGTTGCCGACGGGCGAGCCGCAGGCTTATCTGTACGGGCCGATGCGGGATTACATCGAAACCTCGGGCAAGGGGTTGCGGCCCGCGCTGTTGCTGGCCACCTGCGAGGCTTTCGGCGGTGACAGCGAAAACGCACGGGTGTCTGCCGCCGTTCTTGAACTGCTGCACAACGCGTTTCTGATCCATGACGATATCGAGGATCAAAGCGATTTCAGGCGCGGGCGCGCGTGTATGCACAAGCGTCTTGGGGTCCCTTTGGCCATCAATACCGGTGACGGGATGCAATCGCTGGCCCTGCGCCTGTTGCGCCAGAACCTTGGGCCACTTGGCCCTGAAACCGGCATGCGCGTGGTGGACGAGTTTGATCATCTGTTGCAGCAGTCCATTGAAGGTCAGGCACTGGAGCTTGGCTGGATACGGGACAACCGGCTGAACGTGGATGCATCGGATTATCTGATGATGTGTCTGAAAAAGACCTGTTGGTACAGCTTCATTCACCCCATGCGCATCGGGGCGCTGATTGCCCGACCGCATGATGTCGCGTCCGGGGTGTTGAACCTGGACGATTTCAACGCGTTTGGGTTTTTTCTGGGCGCCGCGTTTCAGATACAGGATGACGTTCTGAACCTCGTGGGCTCGCAGGACAAATATGGCAAAGAGATCGGCGGGGACATTTACGAAGGCAAACGCACGCTGATGCTGGGTCGGCTTAGCTTGCAGGCGGACGAGCCCGAAAAAGCACGCCTGTCGGATATGCTGTCAAACCCGCGCGACAGCCGCTCGACGCAGGATGTGGGCTGGGTTCTGGATCGCATGGATCACTATGGCTGCATCAGATATGCGCAGGACGCGGCCAATGACTTGCTGGCCTCGGCCCGTCAGGAGTTTGCGCAGGTTTTTGCGGCCACCGAAGAAGTACCCCGCGCGTTTCTGGGCCATTTCATGGACTACCTCGTAACCCGTCAGGTTTGAGCGTTCGCGACCTCATACATCACGAGGATCGAAGTTTGCACTGTACCCGTGCAGGCAATCCGGCCGTGATATTCGCCGGGATCGGCAAGGTCCGGCACGGTTACAATGACGGCAACATCCGTTGACTCGCCGGGGTTTAGCTGGATTTGCGGGGGGACAACATTAACCCGGTTTGCCGGAAGAGTGTCGCCGTTCCGGTTGATCAGGTCACCCGGTTCGAACTGTAATGCGACAGGCCCGCCACCGTTTGGTGCGTCAAAGGACAGCAATATGGTCGCGGTGCCGCCGGGGTGGCAAGTTTTGCGGCACGCAAATGGCCCCTCAAGCGGCTGTTTCGTGCCCCGTTCAGCCCCAAGCACGCGGCGTGCGATATCCGAGATCGGTTGCGCGTCCGGCTGCGGAGCGATCGGGCTGACCGGAAGCGGCGTGCTAACGTATGGTTTTCGTTCGAAATAAGGCATACCCAACTGTGCACCTGTGGCGCGGATCAGTAAATGGGAAATTTACCGGATCCGCGCGACAAACACACCGTGTTTCTATTTACCTTTCCAGACCGGGTCACGTTTTTCAGCAAATGCACGCGCGCCTTCAAGCTGGTCCTCACTGGAATAGAGGACATCCACGCTGCGCAATTGCCGTTTGGTGATGCGGTTCATGGCGTCCTGAAACTTGGCGTCTTCAGCATCGCGCACGATTTCCTTGATGGCCGCATAGACCAGCGGCGGCCCTGACGCCAGCAGGCGGGCGAGTTCCCACGTGCGGTCCATCAGCTGATCAGCGGCAATAATCTCATTCACCAGACCCCAGCGGTTGGCTTCTTCGGCATCAAACCAGCGGCCTGTCAGCAGCAGCTCCATCGCGATGTGATAGGGGATGCGCTTGGGCAACCTGACGCTGGCGGCATCCGCAACAGTGCCCGAGCGGATTTCCGGCAAGGCAAAAGTGGCGTGATCAGCGGCAAGAATCATGTCCGCGGACAAGGCCAGCTCCAGCCCGCCACCGCAGGCGATACCGTTGACGGCGGCAATCACGGGCTTGTTCAGGTCGCGCAGCTCTTGCAGGCCTCCGAACCCACCGACGCCGTAATCTCCGTCCACCGCGTCGCCGTCGGCGGCAGCTTTCAGATCCCAGCCGGGGCAAAAGAATTTTTCGCCCGCACCGGTCAGGATGGCCACGCGCAGGTCCGGGTCGTCGCGGAATTCAGCAAAGACCTCGCCCATTCTGCGGCTGGTGATCAGATCAATCGCGTTTGCCTTGGGGCGGTCCAGCGTGACCTCGAGGATTGAACCATCGCGGCGGGTTTTGATCGGGTCCATATCTCAGGCCTTTCTTATCAGGGCGTCCACGGCAACAGCCTTATCCGGCGTGCACAGGAGCGGGTTAATCTCGACCTCGCCAAGCGTGTCGGCATTTTGCATGACATAGGTCTGAACGGCCTCGACCGCGGCAACAATCGCATCCATATCAGCCGCCGGTTGACCGCGATAGCCCGCCAGCAGCGGGGCGATCTTCAATTGACCGAGGGCGGAGCGGATGTCTCCGGGCGGGCTGGGTACCAGCAAGGATACCGTGTCGCGCAGCAGTTCGGTCAGCACGCCCCCTGCCCCAAGGGTCAGAACAAACCCATGCGCAGGGTCACGCACCACGCCAATCAGAAGTTCGGCAACGGTTCCGGTGACCATCTCTTCGATCAGGATGTCTTCGGTGCCGATATCAGCCGCGACAGCCGCGACGTCGCCGGCCCGGATGCCCAGCCGAACGGCGCTGTGTTCGGATTTATGTGCAAGCCCGACACCCTTGACGGCAAAAGGGCCTTCCATCTGGTCCGCTGCGGCACGGGCAGCTTCCGCGCCCCGCACCGTCCGGTTTTGCGGGATGCGTAGGCCGCATTCCGCCAGCGCCGCCTTCGAGGCGCCTTCGGTCAGGATTTGGGTTGGTTCCATCATACCCGGCTGCAAAACGGGCGTTGCGGATGGGGCCTTGACCTGCCCTGCGGCGCGGGTCGCAGACAGCGCCTCGCGCAGGCCCATCAAGGGTACAACACCCCCGGCCATCAGCTGTTGTGCGATGTCTTCCGGTAAAAGCTCCGGCAAGGTGGCGACAATCGCGAACCGGGCGCCGGTTTCTGCCCGTACGTTCAACGCTGCCTGCGTTGCGCAGGCCCAATCGGTGGAGTCGGTGGTCGGGTAGTCGACGATCGAGAATGTCATGTCGATATCGTCGCCCGTCATGCCCGACCAAGCCCGCGTCATCGCCAGTTCGTCACGCCAGATATAGGTGTGATAATCCAGCGGGTTGTTCAGCGCGACCATGGGCCCGAGCGCGCTGCGCAGGCGGGTCAGCTTTTCACCGCTCAGCCGTGGAAATTGCAGCCCAGTGCCAACGGCCATATCGGCAATCAGGCTCGCCTCGCCCCCCGAACAGCTGATCGAGGCGATGTTGCCCCCCGGCAGCGGCCCGTAGCAGTGCAACAGTTTGAGTGTTTCAAGGAAGTCAGGCAGCGCCGAAAGGCGTGGAATGCCAAGCCGGTCAAGCAGCGCCTGCGCCCCGGCATCGCTGCCCGCCAGTGACGCGGTATGGGAAACGGTTGCCGCCTGCGCCTGTTCCGATGCGCCGACCTTGAGGGCAACCAGCGGGACGCCTTTTGCATGGGCTTTGGCGGCCAGTGCTTCCCATTCGCGGATGTTCTTGAAGCCTTCGATATGCAGGCCCACTGCGGTCACGCGCGGGTCATCGATCAGGGCCGAGGCGATCTGCGCCTGACTGGTCTGAGCCATATTTCCGCAGGTCACCATATAGGCAATCGGCAGCCCGCGTTTCTGCATGGTCAGGTTGATCGAGATGTTCGAGCTTTGCGTCAGGATCGCCACGCCCTTGTCGACGGGCACAACCCCGTGCTGATCCGGCCACAGCAATGCCCCGTCCAGCGCGTTGATGAAGCCATAGCAGTTCGGGCCCAGAATGGGCATGTCACCGGCCGCGTTGATCAGTTGATCCTGCAAATCCCCGCCGGTGTCGTCCTCGGCCACGGCTTCGGAAAAGCCCGAGGCGAAGCAGACAGCGCCACCCGCACCCATGCTGGACAGGACTTGAACCGCTTCAACCGTGGCGTGGCGGTTGATGCCGATGAAAACCGCGTCAGGTGCGTCGGGCAGGTCTTCGATATGGCCATAAACCTTGTGGCCCGAAATGTCAGAAGCCTTGGGATGGACCGGCCAGATCTGACCAGCATATCCCATGCGTTCGGATTGCAGAATAACCTGTTGGCACCATGCACCGCCGCCAATGACAGCGATGGATTTCGGGCGCAACAGCCGGGTCAGGTCTTTGGTCATGGTCAGGCGCCCAGCGGACGCAGAAGATCGCGGCTGATGATGTGGCGCTGAATCTCGCTCGTGCCGTCCCAGATCCGTTCGACCCGGGCGTCGCGCCAAAACCGTTCGATCGGGAAATCATCCATCAGGCCCATGCCGCCGAAGATTTGCAGCGTCGTGTCGGTGACCCGCGCCAATGCCTCGGAGGCATAGAGCTTGGCCGAGGCGATCTCGCGGTTTGCGGGCAGGTTCTGATCCAGACGCCAAGCGGCGGCAAGGGTCAGCCAGTCGGCGGCGTCAATCTCGGTGATCATGTCGGCAATCTGAAAGCCCACACCCTGAAACTTGCCGATGGGCTGGCCGAATTGCTTGCGCTCGGCGGCGTAGTTCAGCGCATAATCAAAGCAGCGCCGAGCGCGCCCGACCGAGAAGGCCGCAACCGTCAGCCGGGTCGCGTAGAGCCATTCGTTCATCACGGCAAAGCCGCCATCGACCTCGCCCAGAACCTGCGCATCGGACAGTCGGCAATTATCGAAATACAGGATACAGTTTTTATAGCCCCTGTGGCTGACGGACCTGTAGCCGTCGCGCACTTCAAAGCCCGGTGTGCCGCGATCCACTAGGAAGGTGGTGATGCGTTTTTTGGGGCCTTTCGGGGTCTCATCCACGCCGGTGGCAACGAATACAATGAAGAAATCCGCGTGTTCCGCGCCCGAGATGAAATGTTTCGAACCGTTGACGACCCAGTCGCCACCGTCGCGCACTGCCTGACATTTCATGCCGCGCACGTCCGATCCGGCATCCGGTTCAGTCATCGCCAGCGCGTCCATCTTTTCCCCGCGCACTGCGGGCAGCAGATAGCGTTCGCGCTGTTCGTCGTTGCAGGCCATGAGGATGTTCTGCGGGCGGCCAAAGAAATGCGTCAGCGCCATCGACCCACGGCCCAGTTCACGCTCGACCAGTGTAAAATCCAGATGCGACAGGCCCGCGCCGCCCACTTCTTCGGGGAAGTTGCAAGCATAGAACCCCAGATCGATACATTTCTGCTTGATCTCATTGCCAAGCTCCAGCGGGACCGTTCCGCTGCGTTCTACCGCGTCTTCATACGGGTAGATTTCTTTTTCTACAAAGCTGCGGACCGTCGAGACGATCATGTCCTGTTCTTCTGTCAGACCAAACTGCATGGCGCGGATTCCCTGGATCGGTGGTTGACCAACCAAACGCCATAGCTCATGGTCGCGGCATGCAGAGATAGATCAGTTTCATGCCAAATTCGAAAATATTATCGCAGCAGTACAATGTCCTGCTGTTCAACGGGTTCTCGAACCATTGCCTTGCGAACATGGTCGAACCGTTGCGGGCGGCGAACACCCTGTCGCGGCAGGCGTTATATGCGTGGCGCTTCTGTTCGCTTGACGGCAACCCTGTTCAAAGCTCAAGCGGCCTTGTCGTCACCCCGAACGGGGCCATCGGCGATCAACAGGGGGATTTTCTTGTTGTCATGCCGTCATATGGATACCTGAAGCTGGATACGCGGTCGACCATGCGTGCCGTGCTGGCAGCGGCCAAGAAACACAAGCATCTGGCCGGGCTGGATACGGGAAGCTGGCTGCTTGCCAGTGCCGGATTGCTGGATGACCACAGGGCGACCATTCATTGGGACGAGTTTTCGCGGTTCGAGGAAAGGTTTCCGGCGGTGGAGGCCGTGCGGGAAAGGTTTGTCATTGATGGCAACCGTCTGACCTGTTCCGGGGCCATGGCCGCCTTTGATCTGGCCTTGACCCTGATCCGCCGGGATCACGGCCCGCTGCTGGCGATGGAGGTCGAGCACCTGTTCATGAGCCGGAACGGGCGTGGCCATTATGACCTGCCTCTGAAATCCGAGGACACGCTGGTCAATCGGGCGCTGACTGTCATGCAGGCGCATCTTGAAGCACCGCTGTCTGTCCGGAGTGTGGCCCGGAAAATCGGATGTTCGCAAAAACGGCTTGAAACGCGTGTTCAGGCGGAACTGAAAACAACTCCGCAAGCGCTGTATCGGCGTCTGCGCCTGAACCGCGCACGCAATCTGGCCGAGGATACGGAACAATCCATCGCCGAGATCGCGGGGCGCTGTGGATACGAAAACGCCAGTGCCATGACCCGTGCGTTCAAGGCCGAGTTCGGTCAGACGCCGACCGCATTTCGGAACGGAAACCTGTCGAGGCCGTGAACCGGGATTGGCGGGGTGCCGGTTTCAGGTGTCGAACTCGGAAACATCCCTTGCTTTTGTCGTAGCGATTTAAGGCAGCATCCGTTTGCTGGTCAAAATGTGACAAGCGTTTTAGGGAGGCAATTTTCGCGAAACGCGGACAGCTGATTTACGTTAGCGCCGTAGTCCGCCCGTCAAAGCGCTGGAGAATATGCGTGGACAGTGCGCCCACGCAAGTCAGGTTTGGTGCGGGCGATCAGGCCGCAGCGATCTGGCTTGCCTTTTCAACCAGCACTTCGGCCTGACGGATCGAGGCATAGTCGATCAGACGGCCATCCAGAGACACGGCGCCTTTCCCATCCGCCTCGGCCTCGGCCATGGCGACCAGAATACGCCGTGCCTTGGTGACTTCGGCATCCGAGGGTGACATCACCTCATTGGCCAGCGCGATCTGGCTGGGGTGGATGGCCCATTTCCCCTCGCATCCCAAAACAGCGGCGCGTTTGGCCGCGGCCTTGTAACCGTCGGGATCCTGAAAATCGCCAAAAGGCCCATCAATCGGACGCAGCCCGTTGGCGCGCGCCGCAACCACCATGCGGGCAAGTGCATAGTGCCACATGTCGCCCCAGTGGTTAAGGCGGCCTCCGTCGGCATCCGGGTCGGTCAGAACCGAATAGTCCGGGTTCACGCCCCCGATGATTGTGGTTCGCGCGCGCGTCGAAGCGGCATAATCCGCGACACCAAAATGAAGGCTTTCATTGCGCTTTGATGCGGCCGCGATCGCGCTGACATTCTGCATACCAAGCGCGGTTTCGATGATGTGTTCGAACCCGATCCGTTTCTTGTATCCCTTGGCGTCTTCGATCTGGGTCACCAGCATGTCGACCGCATACACATCTGCGGCTGTCCCGACTTTTGGGATCATGATCAGGTCCAGACGCTGGCCCGCCTGTTCGACGACATCCACGACATCCCGGTACATGTAATGGGTATCCAGACCATTGATCCGCACCGACATGGTCTTGTTGCCCCAGTCGATTTCGTTCAGCGCCTGAATGATGTTCCTGCGCGCCTGTTCCTTTTCATCGGGCGCGACGGCGTCTTCCAGATCGAGAAAGATGACATCCACGTCCGATTTCGCGGCCTTCTCAAACATTCCGGGCTGGCTGCCGGGCACGGCAAGCTCGCTGCGGTTCAGGCGGGCGGGGGCTTGTTCAATTGGGTGAAAGCTCATGGTTGGGACCTTTCGGCTTACAGGTTCGGGTAGATGGGGAAGCGGTTGCAGAGATCTGCGACCTGGGCGCGGACGCGGGCTTCGACTTCGGAGTTGCCGTCTTCGCCGTTGGCTGCCAGGCCGTCGACCACTTCGATGATCCAGTCGGCGATCTGGCGGAATTCGGTCTCGCCAAAGCCGCGGGTGGTGCCGGCGGGGCTGCCCAGGCGGATGCCCGACGTGATGGTCGGCTTTTCCGGGTCAAACGGCACGCCGTTCTTGTTGCAGGTGATATGCGCCCGGCCCAGGGCCTTTTCGGTGGCGTTGCCCTTGACGCCCTTGGGGCGCAGGTCAACCAGCACCACATGGGTGTCAGTGCCGTGGGTCACGGTGTCGAGCCCGCCCTTGATCAGCTGATCGCTGAGCGCCTGCGCATTGGTCACGACCTGCTGGATATAGCTTTTGAACTCGGGGCGCAGCGCCTCGCCAAAGGCCACGGCCTTGGCCGCGATCACATGCATCAGCGGGCCGCCCTGAATGCCGGGGAAGATCGCCGAATTCACTTTCTTAGCGATATCTTCATCATTGGTCAGGATCATGCCCCCACGTGGGCCGCGCAGGGTCTTGTGTGTGGTGGTGGTCGCCACATGCGCGTAGGGGAACGGGCTGGGATGCTCGCCTGCCGCAACCAGACCGGCGAAATGCGCCATGTCCACGTGCAGATAGGCGCCGACCATGTCGGCGATCTCGCGCATGCGGGCAAAGTCGATCTGACGCGGGATGGCCGAACCGCCCGCGATGATCAGCTTGGGGTTATGCTCTTTCGCCAGCGCCTCGACCTGATCATAGTCCAGCATGTTGTCCTGCTGGCGCACGCCGTATTGCACGGCGTTGAACCACTTGCCCGACTGGTTGGGTCGCGCGCCGTGGGTCAGGTGGCCACCGGCATCCAGGCTCATGCCCAGAATGGTGTCGCCGGGCTGGATCAGCGCCTGGAACACGCCCTGGTTGGCCTGGCTGCCCGAGTTCGGCTGCACATTGGCAAAGCCACAGCCAAACAGCTGCTTGGCGCGGTCGATGGCCAGATTCTCGGCGATATCAACAAACTCGCAGCCCCCGTAATAGCGCCGGCCCGGGTAGCCTTCGGCATATTTGTTGGTCATCACCGAACCCTGCGCCTCCATCACGGCGGCAGAGACGATGTTCTCGGACGCAATCAGCTCGATCTCGTCGCGCTGACGACCCAGCTCAGACCGGATCGAGCCAAAAAGCTCAGGATCGCGGTCCGACAAGGACTGGGTGAAAAATCCGTTTGTTCGATGCGGGGCGTTCACAGTTTTGATCTCCTGAAAATGGTTAGCCGGTCCAGCCAAGACCAGCGGAAATGGCGTTCATGGATTGCAGCAGGGGCACGGGAACTGACCCTGCCTGCGGTTCGTTGCGGGCGTGTTGCAGCAGTTCGACCTGAAGAGCATGAATGCGGGCCAATTCGGCCTGTTTGCGGTCAAACCTCTCGCAAAGGCGGGGAAAGCGATGGCCGATGACCTGACCACCTGTCAGAAACCGGGTCGC
Source organism: Ruegeria sp. AF3 (assembly GCF_056536285.1). NCBI lineage: Bacteria > Pseudomonadati > Pseudomonadota > Alphaproteobacteria > Rhodobacterales > Roseobacteraceae > Ruegeria > Ruegeria sp. AF3. Next base: position 305,442 of record NZ_JBQFJM010000002.1, read on the forward strand.
TTTGCAGGCACTATCGTATTCCGCCTTGATTACCTGCGATACACGTTGGCGGATCTCGATATCAGAGACCAATTCGCCATACTGCGCTGCGATTTCCATATCCGCCTGATAGAGCGATTTTTCCATCTCATCGACGGCGAGGCGGAACAGGCGGGAGTGTCGAAACATGTCGTGCAACACGTCATCACCGCGCGCGCCGCGAAACTTGCGAAAACTGGCCATGGCGGTGCCGAACCCGTACCAACCAGTGATCAGGTGGCGGTTCTGCGACCACGCAAAGACCCATGGAATGGCCCGCAGGTCGTCCAGACTGGCCGCGCCGAACCGACGGGTCGGACGGGACCCCATTTTCAGGCGGGCAAGTTCTTGGACAGGGCTAGCCTGCTGGAAATAGTCCAGAAAACCCGGCATCTGCAAAAGCGAGACATAAGCTGTCTGTGACAACTCTGACAAAGCATCCAATGCGTCATCGAATTCAGGCCGTGAAGGCGCCTCGTCAGGGGTCGCCGTATGGCGCATCGTGCTTGACAGCAACAACTCCAGATGCGCCGCAGCCGTGCCCCGGTTGGCATATTTGGCCGAAACCACCTCGCCCTGTTCGGTCACGCGCAACCGCCCGGCAACTGTTCCGCTGGGTTGCGCGGCGATGGCGCGCCCGGTCGGTGCACCGCCCCGGCTGACCGAGCCACCGCGACCATGGAAAAACGTGGCCTTGAAACCTTGCGAGGCCAGCGCCGAGACGATCCGGCGTTGGGCGCGCTCCAACTCCCATGTTGAGCAGAAATAGCCCCCGTCCTTGCCGCTGTCCGAATATCCCAGCATCACCTCGATTACTCTACCGTCGGTTTTGAGGCTGCGACGGGCAAGCGGAACAGCCAAAACGTCGAGCAGGATCGATGGGGCATTTCGCAAATCGGCAATTGTCTCGAACAATGGGACTACCGAAAGATCAAGAGTTTCAGACCCAAACCCGGCATAGCGGGCCAATAGGTAGATGCCGAGAATATCGTCGGCCGAACGGGTCATGGACAGGATGAAGGGCCCTATTGCTTTGGGGTCCGGTCCCGATCGCACACCATAGACCAGAGCCAGAAGGGCAAGCAATTCCCGCGCCTGATCGCTTAACGCGTCGCGGTTTTGATAGGGCAGGTTCTGATCGGCCAGTTCGGTTCGCAAGCGGGCAGACCATTCGACCGTGCCGTAAACCGGCACCTGTCCGTTATGCGACCAGATTTCGGCCAGAACGTCGGTTGTGACGGTCGAATTCTGGCGAATGTCCAGCGTTGTGGTCCGGAACCCGAAAACCGAAGCGGCCCGGCGCAACGGACGGATGTGCTGCCGCGCCAGAATATCCGCGTTGACCGCACATAAAGCGGTATCAAGTGTGTCGAGATCGCCCACGAATTGCGAGATGTGATCATATCCGCTGTTTGTCAGCCGATAGCGAATGGCATTGAGTGCTTGCCGGAACGGTTCGTTCCGATTGCGGCCATCGACCGGAGCCTGGTCGACTATCGCTTGTACTTGCGTCCTGACAGGTTCAGGTAAAGGCAATATCAGCGCGCTGATGCTCAACCTTTTTGCGGCACGCTCAAGAGCTTGACGATAAAGGTCCAGAACTGTTTCGCGTCCGCGTTTCAGCGCCAATGCGGTTATCTCGGTCGTGACATTCGGGTTGCCATCCCGGTCGCCACCGATCCAGCTGTGAAAGCGGATATCAGGAGTTTCACTCGGCGTACGTCCCAGCACTTGCAGGCAGGCCTGATCGAATCGGCCCATAACCTGCGGGACAGCATCAAAGATTGCATCGCGGAAGAACTGAAACCCCCATTCGATCTCGTCGTGCAGGCTTGGGCGCGACAGGCGAAGTTCGCCTGTCAGCCACAAGAGATCAATCTCTCCTTCCAGACCATTCAGCAATTCGGCGTGTTCTGTCGGGGTCCAGCGTTGCGTTTCAAGACTGACGAGGTTGCGGTAGATACGCCGGTGAATTTCCAGAACCGTAACCCGCTTGGCTTCGGTCGGGTGCGCGGTCAGAGTGGGACCGGTACACAGGTCAGCGGTCAGCTTTTCAACCTGGCTATAGGTCAGGGACAAGTCTGTCAGGGCTTCGGCAAAACCGCCGTCTACCGTTTCTGCGCCGTTTTGGGTTTCGGTCAGTCGACGGTCCCGAACCTCGGCATTTTCATCGATGATGCACAACAGTTGGAACCAGATAGAAAGGGCCTGCAAATACGGCGTTGCCTCGGGTCCCGTGGGTATGGGTTGCAGCGGCGTGGCCTCGGCCCATGCCGCCACGTGTGGTGCCCGTTTCAGCAATATGTTCCGCCACAACGCCCGCAATTCCGAGCGCAACCCTTCGGCATAGCCCGAGGGGTTGGGGGTGGGCTGCATATTCGGGGCCAGCGCTTGCATCAGATCACGCGGTCCCGGGGTTCGCGGCCTTCAAAGAAATCATTCAGGTTATCGAGAACCCGAAACCCCATCGCCTCGCGCGCTTCGCGGGTGGCGCTGCCCAGATGCGGGAGCATCACGAGGTTGTCGCATTGCAGCAGGTCCGGGCTGATACGGGGTTCACCATCGAACACGTCCAGCGCGGCCCCGCCGATCATCTCGAACATCAGCGCCTGTATCAGCGCCCATTCGTCGATCACCTCACCGCGCGCGGTGTTGATCAGAAAGGCGTCGGGCTTCATCAGGCCCAGTCTGCGCGCGTTGATCAGATGCCGGTTTTCAGCCCCGCCGGGGCAATGCAGCGAGACGAAGTCGCATTGCGGCAGCAAGTCGTCAATCGAGGCCACCTGCGTTGCATTGCACCTGGCCAGCACATCCGGCGCTATCTGACTGCGGTTGTAGACGAGGATGTCCATACCAAAGCCATGATGCGCACGGCGGGCCATCTCTTGCCCGATGCGGCCATAGCCGATAATGCCCAGCGTTTTGCCGCTGACCTTGGTTCCAACCAGATGCGTGGGCCGCCATCCGGTCCAGGTGCCGGACCGCAGCTCGCGCTCACCTTCGCCCGCGCGCCGCGCCACCATCAGCAGCAGGGTCATGGCGATATCGGCGGTGCATTCGGACAGAACATCGGGCGTGTTGGTCACGGTCATGCCCAGCTCACGCGCCGAAGGTTCGCAGATGTGGCTGTATCCGACACCGTAATTGGCCAGTATTTTGGTCTGCGCACCAGGGACGTCCATTGCCTCGGCGCTCAGTATGTCCGTTACAGTTGGCAGCACCGCGTCATAAGTTTTCAAGGCTTGCCGGATTTCGGCCGGGGACATGGGTTTGTCCCCGGTGTTCAGAACAGCGTTGTAATTCTCGGCCAGCTGCGCCTCGACGGCGGCAGGCCAGCGACGGGTCACAAGAACCGAGGGTTTGACCATCACGCGGCCTCCATCACACGGGCAATTGTTTCACCGATCACAGCGGGGTTTTCGGCAACGGTCACCCCGGCGGCGGACAGGATCTCGACCTTCTCGCTGGCGCTTTCGCCAAAGGCCGAGATGATCGCACCCGCGTGGCCCATCGTGCGGCCTTTCGGGGCGGTCAGACCCGCGACATAGGCAATCACCGGTTTGGTGATGTGGTCGCGGATGTATTCCGCTGCTTCAGCTTCCTGCGGGCCACCGATCTCGCCGATCATGGCGATGACATGGGTGTCCTCGTCCTTTTCGAAGCGCTTAAGGATGTCCTTAAAGGATGACCCGTTGATCGGGTCGCCACCAATCCCGACACTGGTCGAGACACCGATGCCGCGTTCTTTCAGTTGCGCCGCAGCCTCATAGCCCAGCGTGCCCGAGCGGCCGATAATGCCGACATGGCCGGGCAGATAGATGTGACCCGGCATGATGCCCAGCAACGCCTTTCCGGGCGAGATCGTACCGGCACAGTTCGGCCCGGTCAGCACCATGCGTTTCTCTTTCGGATAGCGGTACATGTACCGCTTCACCCGGATCATGTCCTGCGCCGGAATCCCGTCGGTGATACAGACGCAGTAGCGGATACCGGCATCTGCGGCTTCCATGATTGAATCAGCCGCAAATGGCGGGGGTACGAAAACAAGGCTGGCATCCGCGCCGGTCGCCTCGACAGCCTGTTTGACGGTGTCAAAGACCGGAACACCCTCGACGGTTTCCCCACCCTTGCCGGGTACGACACCGCCCACGACATTGGTGCCATAGTTCAACATGTCCTTGGTATGAAACCGAGCCATGCGGCCGGTAATGCCCTGCACGATGACGCGCGAGTCACGGTCGAGAAGAATGCTCATTTCACAGCCCTCATCTTGGTGCCTTGAGTAAGGTCGTTTTTCCATGCGCCAACAGCGCGTTCTGCCGCCTCCATCAGCGTTGAGGCGCGAATGATCGGCAGGCCGGATTTGGCCAGAATCTTCTGGCCCTCTTCGACATTTGTCCCAGCCAGCCGCACAACGACGGGCAGGTCGAGGTCAAGTTCCCGCAGGGCCTGAACGACACCCTCGGCCACCCAGTCGCAGCGGTTGATACCGGCGAAGATGTTGACCAGAATGGCCTGAACATTGTCGTCCGACAGGACCAGACGAAATGCCTTGGCCACACGTTCTGGCGAAGCCCCGCCCCCGATGTCGAGGAAGTTTGCAGGCTCGCCACCGGCCAGCTTGATCGTGTCCATCGTGGCCATCGCCAGACCGGCACCGTTGACGATGCAGCCGATATTTCCGTCCAGCCCGACATAGGACAATCCGCGGTCGGCCGCGCGGCTTTCGCGCGGGTCTTCCTGGCTTTTGTCACGCAGTTCAGAGATTTGCGGATGGCGGAACAGGGCGTTGTCGTCAAAGCTCATCTTGGCGTCAAGCGCCAGCACCCGGTCGTCACCCGTGATGACCAACGGGTTGATCTCGACCATTGTCGCGTCCAGCTCGCTAAAGGCGGCGTAGCAGCCTTGCAATGTACGCACCATTTGCTGGATCAGCCTGGGTTCAAGCCCCAGATTGAATGCGATCTCGCGCGCTTGAAACTCCTGAAGCCCAACCGCCGGCTCCACGATGGAGCGGACGATGCTTTCCGGGCGGTCAGCCGAGATATCCTCGATCTCCATCCCGCCCTCGGACGAGGCCACGATCATCACCCTTTGGCTGGACCGGTCGAGGACAAAACCCAGATAGATCTCGCGATCAATCGGCACGGCGGCTTCGACATAGACGCGATAGATGCCTTTGCCTTCGGGGCCGGTCTGGTGCGTGACCAGCTTGCGGCCAAACAGATCATCGCAGGCCTGATAGATTTCGTTTTCGGTGTTGCACAGCTTGACCCCTCCGGCCTTGCCGCGACCGCCTGCATGGACCTGCGCCTTGACGATCCATTTGTCACCGCCCAGCTCACGCGCCCGATAGGCCGCTTGTTCCGGACTGTAGGCCAGTGCGCCGGATGGTATGGCGACACCGAAATTCGAAAGAATTTCCTTTGCCTGGTATTCGTGAATATCCATCTGATCCGCTCCTGTTTATGCAGCGATTGAGGTGCCGTAACGGCTTTCCAGCAGGTCTTCGATTGCGTCTTGGTCGACCGTTCCGCCCAGCTCTCGGATGGCTTCGGCGAACAGGCGCACAATCCGGCTGACGGCGTCGCGGTTCAATTGGTTGAGGATGCCGATGCGCACCTGCACGGGTTCGCTGAGCGTCGGCCAGATGCCAAACCCACGCGCGCGGCAGTTCTGGACCAGTTCCATCTCGCGGCCAGCCAGTTCCGGGGGCAGGTTCAGCACGATCAGGCTGGGCATGTCGGAGGTGACCTCGCAGCCCATTTCGGTGACGGCGTCCCGCAGAACCTTCTCGTGCGTCTTGTACGACGCGGACCGCTTGGCCAGACCTTCCTGAAGGGTCAGGCGCAGGGATTCATGGAAGGCCGCAACGGCGTAGCCCGAATGGGTGCGGTGATAGGTGCCCTTTTCAACATCCTGCCCATCGACAATGCCCCAATGGCGGGCCTCAAAGATGGGATTGTGCACATAGGTATAGGCGCCGGTGGTTCTGAGTGACGCGATATAGGCGTCGGTAAAGCTGACTGGGGCATAGGTCAGCGGCAGGCAACACAGACCTTTCTGCGGGCAGGACGCCCATCCGGCGATACCTGGAAAATCGTCTATCGAGAAGTCATCGACGCCCAGAGACGACACCGCATCGATCAGACCCATCGCGCCATGACGTTCGCACGCGTCGGAAAATCCGCGCAGGTCATTGATGCGACCCGATCCGGTTTCCCAATGCGCCATGAAAGCCCATTTCGGTTTGTGCTGCGCAAGTGTCGCCTCGACCAGATCACCGGTGACCGGCTGGCCGTGCGGAACCTCGATCACGGTGACGCTGGCAGCCTGAGGCGCCATCGGGTTGGCGGCATGTTCTTCAGGCGTCGCCGCCTTGATCCGCAGGGTCAGCGCGTCGATCCCCGAGAATGTGCCGTTGGCAAAAGCAACGACTTTGTCGCCTGGCATGACAGCTGAAAACATGGTGTCCAGGGCGCTCCAACCGGTGCCGGCAACAGCAAAGGTATAGGCGTTTTGGGTACCCCAGATTTTCCGCAGCATGTGCTTGCATTCGACCATCCCCCTAAGGACGTCCCCCTGCATGTGATCGGCAACGCCTGCATTGGCAAAGGCCTTGAGGACGCGGGCATCCGTGTTACCCGGCCCCGGCCCCGCAGCGAGGGTCTGAGGGATTTCGAGCGGAGGGAAAATCTGAAAAGTCATGGTCTGGCATCCTCGGCTGTTGGCCGGGCATTGCGGCCCGTTGTGTCAAGTTACCGAGCAGGAAACGCGAGCTTGCCTTATGACGCAACGTAACTTACTACTGCTTTTGGATGGCTAATAGGGTGGGGCAATACCTACCCATTTTGGTAAAAGTACGAAGGTATACAAAGAAATGCCCTATCCTTATGGGTAGGTTTTTCCAAAATCGGGGCAAAATCATATGGTTGAGACACCGAACAAACCTATCGACATCATGCTGGCGGACGGCAACCCGCTGGTTCTGTCGGCCATGTCCGAAATATTCGAGCGGGACCCCCGATTCTCGCTGATGGCCACGTCAGCAACGGCCGAAGGGTTTCTGGGAACGGTGATGCGGGTTCCCGTTCAGGTCGGTGTCGTCGACTGGACACTTCCGGTTTTGGGGGCCGCTAAACTGATCGAGGTTCTGCGCGATCAGCCCAACGCCCCGCGCTTTGTCGTTTATGGCGACACTGGCGGCGATGTCCCGCGATTGGCGATGCAGGCGGGTGCGGCTGGATTTGCCGCCCGCACGGGCGAGGTTGAGGGTCTGCTGGAAACCTGCGCCAAAGTGGCAGCGGGTAAGATGGTATTCCCGTTCATCGATATCCGGAAGATGCAACAGGACCCAATCCAGAGCCTGTCGCGTAAGGAACGCGCAATTCTGGAGGCGCTGGCCCAGGGAATGTCGAACCGGGATTTGTCAAAGGAACTTCAGATTTCGACCAACACGGTCAAGTTCCACCTGTCCAACATCTATGAAAAGCTGAGTGTCAAAAACCGCACGCAGGCCATTGCGTATTTCTATTCCTCTCAGCAGTCGCGAAACTAGACCAAAGGCGATCTGGGTTCTGGTGTTTCCCGACAGGTTTTTCCTCTGGCCCTGACTAATTCTGGATACCGTCAGCGGCAAGAGACACTACGCTTGCCCTGAGCGCTTTGCCGCGCGTTGCAGCGGGTACAACCCTGCGTTGCTTCCGCGAATCCCCCAGACATGTTACCTTGGGTCACCTTTAATGATTTGACTTATTTTTCTGACATCTCGTTTTTTCAGCTCTTTCTCGAGAGGTGACGTTCATGTCCGACTCCAGCAGTGAGCCCCCGCGCATAACGCTGTCCCTACCAAATCTTCGGCCAAACCCATCGATATCAGCGGAAATTTCCGGCACTGTCGCGGCTGGTGCGCAAGCTGTTGAAGATCTGAAGCGGGTTGAGGCGGAAAAGCTCAAGGCATTGCGCCGTGGCGTCGGAATTGAGCTGTCCACAGAAGTGATCAACGATCTGGTCGACCGGCGTGTTCAGTCGACAGGCGCGGTTTTTCGCCAGCTTGCAACCATTCGCGAAGATCTGGCCGGAGGCTTTCTGGGGGCGGTCGTTCACACCCTTGCCCCGAAACTGCGGGGGGAACTGATCAACCCGGACGGGACCCCTGCCGAACGTGTGATCGTCGAGGTCCTGCGCCCCACCTTTAACGCCAATGAAGGGATCGACAACGCGGATTTCTCGTGGGCTGTCAAAGCCGCCGTCACGGACGCGCGCGGGATCTTCTCGCTTGATCTGCCCAATCTTCGCCTGCCACAGAACGGCCTGCGGTTGCGGATCAGGGGTCAAAACACCACCCTGACAGAAGCCGTGCCGCGCGTTGACGCGCTGGACGGCGAAATGGGCCTTGTGGTGCTGGATCGCACGCTCCTGCCTTTGCAGCGTTCGATCGTCGGCGAGCTGGCCGATATCTTGCCTGTGGATCCCGAGGATGCTGAAGAAAACATATCCGATTTCACCGGTTCGCAGGCCCCTATCGTGCTGGGCGAGGGCGATTGCGCGTCGGAGTACCGAACCGAAGGCGGCACGGTTTCACGGCGGCGCTATTCGGTTTTGTACCGGCTGATTGATCCCCTCGTCGGGCCCAAGAATATCGTTCGAACGCGCCCCATAGGTGGGGGCCGCTTTGTGACGACTATCCCGGGCACAGCCTTTGCTCAGGCCAATCTGTCAGCCGAAACGCTTCTGGCGGCGTTTAACAATGACGGGGGTGATTGGGATTTTCGAGACCGGATTCCGATTGACGAACCCATTGATATTGAAGACTTCTTTGAAGATCTTGAGGAACGGCCTCAGGATGTGCCCAAAGCGTCGAGCCTTGCGCTTGGGTATATTGCCAAGATGCGGTCGACGGCTGTCCACGCTGGCATGTCTTTGGGTCGGCTGGTCTATTCCCTACCGCTTGCCCCCGGAGAAGAGCAGCGGATTGTCGTGTCGGAACAGCGCGAAACACTGAGCGTACGTGAACGAGAGAGCCTGACATTTGAAGAACAACAGGAATTCGAGGAAGCCCGCGACACGTCCTTTGACAGTACGTTTGAAAGCGCGCTGGATGAGGTAATTCAGGGTACGTCTTCGTTTTCGACCCGCGCTTTTTCAAAGAGCTTCGGGGGCGCAGGTGGCGTTGGTGGCGGCCTGTTCGGAGGCATCGGGGCCATCGTCGGCGGCGTGGGCTTCAGCGGTGCACGGTCCAGTTCGAATTCTTCCGGCAATTCGTCCAACACGCAGAACACATCGCGCGATTTTCTGTCCGACACGCATGAGACATTCTCTGCCGCGCTTGAACGGGCGGCTTCGGTCAAGCGCAACTCGGCACGGACCAGTGTGCGCACAGCAACTGCGACGGATCGGCGAACGGCCACAACGAAATTCGTGGCCAACCGCAATCATTGCCACGCAATGACCATGCAATGGTTCGAAGTCCTGCGCGACTTTTCCTTGGAAACGCGTATCGAGGGCGTGCAGTTGGTGGTCTTTGTGCCCATGCAACTCATCCGCTTCCGCCGTCTGGGGCAAGGCGATCAGTTGCCGGGCAATGTCACCCGGTCCGGATTGCTGAGCCGGTACAAGGTCATCCTGCGCCATGCCGAAGTGTTCCGGCGCGTGTTCCGAAACCGCCGCAGATTCCGCAGCGCACTGAAGCTGCTGGAAGAGTTTTATGCGGACAAGGACGCAACACCGCAGAACGCGCCCGGTGTCGCACAGGACATCGTCAGTTTCGAGGCGCAGGGCACGTTCATGCCCAATGATGACATTTCTGTTGTGATTTTCACGCAGGATGGCGACCGGGTCGGACCTGTGCCGCTGACCGGATCGCCGATAGACATCGACAACCTGCATGACCTGCCAGCGGAAACACGCGAGAACCTGCTTGTCCGGCTGGCTGATGCGCGGCGTGATCCGACCAAGCGCCGGACCTATACCGGGTCTGTGGCTTTGCCCCGTTCGGTCGAGCGGTCGGATATCGCCCGTGTCGAGCTGCGCAGGCGGACGGGCTCGTTTGCCTATTCGTTCTACACTGGTCCGGATCCCATCAACATTTTCAACATCTGGGAACATCTGGCCAATCTGGAAGACGCTGACGATCTGGACCGGGCCACCCGCAATATCAACCGCAGCCTTCGCACTACCATCTCGGGCTCGGACTTTGACGATCTGGTGGGTCCGCCCATGGTCAGTGAGTTCGAGGCGCGTATGAATGAAAACGCCCAGACCGTTGTTGATGACAATACGTTCCAGGCGTTGCCTGCCACCCTGCCCTATTCCGTGCAGGAGGTGCCGGACGTTCTGTCACGCCGGGATCTGCGCCGCATCGAAGAGATGTACCAGCATGTTGTGGCCAACACCGTTCGCTATTCCCGCGTGATCTGGGCCAGCATGACGGACGAAGAACGTGCGATCCTGCTGGAACGCTTCACCATCGGGGTACCGGAAGGCGGGCTGGACGATGCCTCAAGCGAGATATCGCTGCTCAGCACCGTCCAGAACAAGGTGTTGGGGTTCTATGGCAATGCCATGATCATGCCCTTCTCGATCCCGCCCGATCTGGCCGACCGGATGGAGATGCGGACCGGTGATATTCAGGACAGCCTGCTGGCCTTCCACCGTGAGGATTTCAGGCCACCGCGCCGCACGATTTCACTGCCGACCAGGGGCCTGTTGGGCGAGGCCGTTCTGGGCCGCTGCAATTCCTGCGAGATGATCGACCATCGCCGCTTCTGGAACTGGCAGGACAGCCCGACACCGCCACCGGTTGGCGACGCGCCGGTCCTGCCTGCTGACAGTGACGCCATCTTTGGTACACGTGCGCCGTCAGACCTGCCGAACAACCAGCCTTCGAACACGCTGACCATTGCAGGGGGCGACATTGGCACCGGACAGGCTGTGCCCACGTCGCAACTGGCCGAAATCCTCAAGGCCGCGCCTGATCTTGCGCGGGCGGGAACCGATCTTACGGGCCTGAAGGAACTGCAAGCCCAGCTTGCGCTTGAAACGCAATCGGTCGCTGCGGGGCGAGACAAGGCCATCGACACGGCAACGGATCTGACGAAAGAACTGGTTGGAAAGGCCACGGAACTTGCGGGTAAAGGTCAGGAAATCGCTGCCGCCCGCAAAGAGGAAGAGGCCAAGAAAGCCGCCGCTGACAAAAAGGCGTTCGATGCCAGCAACGCCGACAAGATCAAGGGGTTTGAGGATATCGCCAAGAACGCCTCGGGTGTCGCCGCATTGATTGGCGGACAGGCAGACGGCAACCGGGCAGCCTTTACGCAAAACCTGTTCAAGGATTTCCCCGGCGGGGCTGCGGCTTTGGCCAACCCGTCCAACACACTGCTTCTGGCCAAGCTTTTCGGGGCCTTCACCAAGGCGAACGCGGATGCCGATGACGGCAGCGCGACCAAGGCTGGCAGCCAGTCGGTGCTGGATTTCCTCAATGGCCTGAACGCCCCTGCGGAGGACGACAATGAGTGACACGAGCACAAATGTGACGGACAAACCGGGAATTGATGAAAGCCTTGCCGAGGCGATCATCAACATTCTTGAAACGACCAACTCTCCGGCGATCCAGCGCGCCCGTGAGGTGATTGCCCATAGGCTGGCCATTGCGGGCGATATTGCCCCTTCGCGCATCCCTGCGCCGCGCAACATCACCGAGATCGGCGGCTATATCAATCTGCTGAGCGAGTATGGTGAGGCCGAACAGCGCGCTCGCATGATCGCGGCCGCTTTGGGTATCGCGGGACCGCAGATTTCGCTGCCGCAACCGGGTGCCGTTCCGCCGATGTCTTTCATCACCCGCGACGGTGCAAGGCCCGTTGGTCCGCAGCAGGCCAGTTTCCCGCTGAGCTATACGATCCGCAGTGATTTCGTTCCGGCCTTCGACAATGCGTTGCAGGAGATCGCGATACGTGGCGGTGCGGTGCCGATCCTGACACCTGTCAGGGTCCTTCCGGCCGCCGGATCAGGCCCGGTGACCGACGGCATCGCACAGCTGGCTTTGATCGGTCGAACCCTCAGCCTGGCACCGACCGCGGCGCTGCATGCCGTGGCCACCGACCCGCTGTCGCTCAGCCGTCCGACTGCGGGTGGCGGGTTCGAGGTTCTGGCACGGGTCATCGACGCCGCCGCCCCGATTGCCGGGACCATCGCGGCGGCAGACTGGACAAGCTGGGAATGCGATGCTGCTGCCTGTTCCGAGGTTGACAGCAACGATGCGCGCTTTGCCCTTTCGCCGATCCTGAATGCGGCCGGTTGGCACCAGGCGGCTGATCCCGGCAATCCCACCAGCCTGTCCGATCCCGGCAGCTGGGCCGCGTGGCAGAACATCACCGGGCTTGTACCCGGCGTCACGCGGTTCGCGGATGAGCTGCAATTGCTGTACCCTGCCGAGATGCTCATCACCTCGCCGGTTTTCAATCAACTGGACAATGTCTGGACGGGAAGCACCTTTGCCGCGCCATAGGACCCCCTCTGCATCCGCAACAAAGTGATTTGGCGGCACTTGGCTTTTGGAGTTACGCTTGAACAGGAGGGGTGCCATGCGAAACCCGGAACGTTTCGAAAAATTCTACTTTGCCAAAGTTGGCATGGGCGAAGCCTGCGGTTGCGCCGAGCGCATCATCGACGTTTTCGAGTTCAACCGAAAAGGTGGCGCGCAGTCGAAACACCCGGTGAAACAGGACCGTCGCAGACGCCTATCGTTTCGCGCATGGGCAGTCAGATATGGGCTTATGAGCCGAAAGCGGAACAGCTGAACACGTATTGGTCCTGTCAGACAGCAACCAGTTTTCCGTCTCGCAAATCCAGCGCATCCGGTGCCAGTTCGGCGCGGAAGGCCGGGGAATGGCTAACAAGAAGGATCGCTTGCGGCAATGCCCGGAGGATTTCCAGCAGCCGGGCCTCGTTCCGTGGGTCCAGCGCGTTGGTGGGTTCATCAAGCAGCAGAACCTCGGGCTCCATCGCCAGAACGGTCGCCAGCGTAACCAGCCGTTTTTCACCCCCTGACAATTTGTGGGTGATGCGGTTCTTCAGATGCATCAGGTCCAGATCACCTAATACGTTTTCAACGATGGCAAGTGCTTCGTCGCGTGTTCTGCCCAGGTTGAGCGGGCCAAAGGCGATATCCTCGGCGACGGTCGGGCAGAACAACTGATCATCCGCATCCTGAAACACAAGGCCCACCCGGCGGCGCACGTCGTGAAAATCAGCCTCATGCACCCTTTGCTGACCAAAGATCCTGACCGTGCCGGACTGTGCGCGCTGCAAGCCAAGCGTAATGCGCAGCAAGGTCGATTTTCCTGCCCCGTTCGGGCCCGTCAGCGACAAGCGTTGACCAGCGGACAGGCTGAGGCTGGCACCGTCAAGAACGGGTGGCTGACCGGCGTAGGCAAAGCAGATTTCTTCAAGCGCAATCAGTGTCATGCCAAATCCAGTATGATCAGACCCGCGCAAAGAGCACCAAGACCTGCGGCAAAAACGATGTCCCTTCGGGTCAGGGTAAAGTCCTGAAGCAACAGCATACGGCCTGAAAACCCCCGGCATTTCATCGCATCAAGAATGCGTTCGGATCTTTCGATCGCGCGCACCAGCATCATGCCCACGAGATAGCCAAAGCTGCGATAGGTGTGCCAGTTTGTTGCCGGGCGAAAGCCGCGCACTTTCATGGCCGCGCGCAGGCGCAGGTATTCTTCCCGCAGAACCTCGATATATCGGATGGTGAACATCAAAAGGTGAACCAGCTTTTCGGGGCAGCGCAGGCGGTGCAGGGCGTGGCCAAGCGTGACCGGCTCCATCGTGCCGACCAGCACCATAATGGACAGGATGACCGCGTTGGCCGTCAAGGCGATCTCGACCGCTTTCCAGAAGCCCTGCCAGCTTGCGGGAAACCCCCAGAGCGTAAACATCGGGTCGCCGGGCATGGAGAATGGCAACAACACCAGCATGAACAGGATGAACCCGTCCATCATGGCCATGCGTTTCAATGTCTTCCGCCAGGGCAGACGCGACGCGGCAAGAAGCGAAAGGGACACCGCCAGAGCCGCGCACAGCGCTGTCAGCGAGGACACCGCCACTGTCACCACCGCGAAGACAACCGCCATAACGATCCGCATCCTAGGATCAAGCGGGTTGATCGCGCCGCGCCGCTGCGCGCCCGCTTTGACCAGCGTGCTTTCCTGTTGTCCCAGAACATGCGCCATCAGGCCGCCAGCTTGCGGCGTGCCGCAAAGTAAAAGCCCAGACCAAACAGACCGACAATATATCCGATCCCACCCAGAACAGTTTGCAGATCATTTTGTTCGCGGTAAGCCGCGATTTCCCGACGCAGCGGGCGCAGCTCATCCCGCACGGCCCTGGCAATGACCTGTTGTTGTTCAGTGCTGAGCACCGCCGCTGTCTGGGCAGGTGCGTTTGTTGGCGGGGTATCAGGTTCCGCTTCAACGCCCATGATCCGGGCGACATCCGCAGCGGGCATGGTGACCTCGGCCACATGTCCGGCACCAAGGTTTGCAAAGAATGTATGGGCCACCGGCGCGTTTGGCGTGTAGATAAAAAACCCGTCTACATCTGTTACGATACGGCCCAGCTCGGCTCCGTCCGGGCCGTTGACGATGACCTCGGTATCGCTTGCCATGTCGCCGTTGGAAAAGCCGATTTCGCCTTCGATGGCGTCACCGGATTTAAACACTCCGGCTATGACCTTATGCGCCAAGGCAGGTAGGGGTGCGCAGCACAGCGCCAGAATGATTGCCAGATACCTCATGCGACCGCTCGTTTGACAAACAGCTCGGGCTTGACCTTGCGCGCCAGCAAAACCGCGAACCCGGTCAGGATCGCCTCAATCGCCATGACAGGAATATGTGCAAAGAAAACAATCTTAGCCGCAGGCAGGAAGGCATCCCCGGACAAGGCCAGTGAAAACGCAACCATGCCGGTTGTGGCGGCAATGGCAAAGGCACCGCCGACCCCGCCCCATATCGCACCTTGCAGCGGTGAGCCGCGGGCGATCAGGCGGCTAAAGATCAGTCCGGCCAGAACCGCGGGCAACGCGATGTTCAGGGTGTTGATCCCCAATACCGTCAACCCGCCAAAGCCAAAGAAGACGGCTTGCAGCAAAAGCCCGACGAACAGGGCCGGGAATGCGGCCCACCCCAGCAAAAGCCCGGCCATACCGTTGAGGATCAGGTGCACCGACGACGGACCAATAGGAACATGGATCAGCGATGCCACGAAAAAGCTGGCTGACAGCACCCCCGCAGTGGGGATGCGATCAAGATCCAGCGACCTGAGGCCCATGGCAATTCCACCCGCCGCAGCGACGGCACCGCCGATCACAACCGGGTTGGACAAGGCTCCGTCAACGATATGCATCTACGGTTACTCCAAATCCCAGGCGCGGATCCAGATGACCGCGTCCTGGCTGAGTTCTTTGCCGTTGTGTTCGGTCACGGGACCGGCGCCGAGCGCTGCAAAACCCCAATATCCGGCTTTCGGAACGCCGAACGTGAAATACCCGTTATCATCCGAAGTTGCGACCAATGCACCACCCGGCAACGGCGAGACGGTCGGGGCCGAAGCAGCCGTGCTTTCCATGTCCGGTTCTGCGGCCATGTACTCGATCTCGATCTCGGCACCCGCAACCGGTTGGCCTTCGGCCATAACCCGACCCGTAAAGGTCGAACCCGCGATGATGTTGGTCGGTTTGTTGAGCGGGATGATCTCAACCGGCAAGCCCACCGGGTTCATCCAGTCGGTCGGCAGTTCGTTGCGGTTCAGGAATGCCTTGGCGATCTGCTGGATATAGATATCCTCGGATTCCTCATAATAGGGCTGGGGAACTGTCACCAGCACATAGTCGCCCGACCGTTTGACGGGAACATAACCCTTGAATGCCGCGCCTTCGTTTTCGCCGCCGGTGAAACGCACGGGTTCCAGAGTGTCCAGCAGGTCGGTTTTCTGACCGTTGTGGATCACGTAGAATTCCTGCGGCTTGTCCAGATCCATGACATGCCCGTTCGAGAACGGATGCCAGAAGATCAGCTTGACCGGAACATTCCCCGGTGCGTCGATCATGGTGTCAGAGGTGTATTCCAGCAGGAAATGCGCATTTGCCATCGCTGGAAGCGCCATCGCCACAGCGGCTGCAGAAAGCAGCTTGGTCATCAATAGTCGTCCTTGTCCCATCGTACCAACCCCGGTACGAGATGCGTTTTGACTGCGGGGACGTCCAAGCCGAGCTGCTTTTTCAAGCATCCTGCTCCGACGCACATCCCGTCGCCGATTAGGAGTGCCTTTGTCAAAGGCACATGTCCGGCAGGTATCCTGACTTGCGGGTCAAAGCGTTGGGCTGGCCTTCCCGGATTAACTCCAGTGGCACTTCAGCCCTGCTCGCCGCTTACAGTTGCGGGTGCAGTTGCGGAATTGGGCCAAAGCCCGCACCGCATTCCCTATTGATTCCAGAGCACGCCCCGGAACCGGACATGCCGAGCGGCTTGCCAGACTTCTTCAGCATCCGTCAACGATCAATTGCGCTGGCTGTCAAAAAGTTCAGCGGGCAATGCCCTTTTTCCGGTTGATCCGCTTTGGATACAGGTCGGGGTTTTTCGGGGATGAACCTACCCTTCGAGCAGGTATCTTTCCGACAATGGCAAACTGGCCGCCCCCAATGACCGGGCATCCGGGCCCGCCGCCCCTGCCAGCACCAAGGGCCGTTCAAGCCCGGTCAGGTTCATATGGGATAGTTTGAGCTCAACCCTTTCCACCAGCCGCGCCTTGATATCAGCAGGCATCCAGCCATCAATCTTGACACATTCGAAATCGATCAGGCTGCAAGAAGAGACGATGGCATGGGCGATTCCGTACGCCGCCTGGTTCAGCCAATTCTCAAGGTGGGTTTCCGGTACGTCCCAATGCCGTGTCGTTTCCCAGATTGAGCCGGCTGTTTCGGCATTCCCACCAACTGCGCGCTCCAGCACATAAAGACTGGCGACATCTATCAATGGTTTCACTCCGCCTGCGTCGTCCGGCACAGGCAATGGACCAAGCGCACCGGCATTTCCCCGCCCTGAAAAGATGGAGCCGTTCAGAACCACCCCGCCTCCGATGAAGAAGCCGACATAGAAATACAGGAAATCTCGTGGGCCTTCTGCAGGGCCAAACACCAGCTCGGCACCGCAGGCCGCGGTTGCGTCGTTCTGCAAAAATACCGGCACGTCATAGCTTGCGGCTAGCGCGCCTTTCAGGTCCGCGTCACGCCACGGATCCATTTTTTCCTGAGGAACCTGCAATGTTTGTGCCCAGTCCCAAAGGTAGAACGGCATGGCAATCCCAAGGCCCGCGATTCTGCTGCGCGCCTCGGGCGACATTGACGCCATCACTTTGTCGAGGCTTTCTGTGGAAAAGCTCAATGTCGCCTCGGGCGTCGGAAAATCATAGGTCCGCCGCTCGCGGTGCCTGACGTTGCCAAGAAAATCCGTCAGCACCAGTTCGGTACTACGCCGCCCGACTTTGAGCCCAAAGAAATACGCGCCGTCCGGGTTCAGGCGCATGGGAACCGATGGCTGCCCGACTTTTCCCCGGATCGGTTCGCCCCGCAACAGCAACCCATCGTTCTCCAACTGGCGCATGATGACCGAGACCGTCTGCGCCGACAGGCCGGTCATGCGCGCGATTTCAGATTTTGCGAGGGCCTGATGGCGCCGGACCAGTGACAGGACAAGCCGTTCATTTCGGGCCCGCATTCCACTTTGGTTGGTGCCGCGCATGTCTGGCTCGCGTACGCCAGTAGTATTGCCCAGAGAGTTCATTGCAGACACGGCCATCCCCTTCATGACGACAATGTAAAAACCCTTCCTTTCTGTCAATAATAAATAAGAGTGATTTATTTATTGACTCGAAATTCGAATCTTGTGATGGTTTTCACGTTCGATCGGGCCGGTTTTCGCCCGATCAAACGTATGCCCGGACGGGCATTGGGAAAACTGGGAGGACTACCGATGAAACTTGCGAAACTTGCAGGCGCCACGGCGCTGGCGGTTACGGCCATGGCAAGCAGTGCAATGGCCGAAGGTGAAACCGTTTGCCTGATCACCAAGACGGATACCAACCCTTTCTTTGTTAAAATGAGAGAGGGTGCCACAGCCAAAGCCGAAGAGCTTGGCATGAAGCTGAAAGCCTTTGCCGGCAAAGTCGACGGAGACCACGAAACTCAGGTTCAGGCCATTGAAACCTGCATTCTGGATGGCGCAAAGGGTATCCTGCTGACCGCGTCGGATACGTCGTCTATCGTTCCAGCGGTGCAGCAGGCCCGCGATGCCGGGCTGCTGGTGATTGCGCTGGACACCCCACTTGAGCCTATCGACTCGGCCGACGCGACCTTTGCCACGGACAATTTCCTTGCGGGGCTTCTGATCGGACAATGGGCAAAAGCCACGCTGGGAGATGCGGCAAATGACGCCAAAATCGCCACGTTGGACCTTGCGGTCAGCCAGCCCACTGTGGATGTGCTTCGCAATCAAGGGTTCCTGCAGGGGTTCGGTGTTGATCTGGCCGATCCGAACGTGATTGGCGATGAAAACGACCCGCGTCTTGTTGGTAGCGATGTCACCGCTGGCAACGAAGAAGGCGGTCGTCGCGCCATGGAGAACCTGCTGGCCAAAGACCCGACGATCAACGTGGTGCACACCATCAACGAACCGGCGGCAGCGGGCGCTTATGAAGCGCTTAAGGCTATCGGGCGCGAAAATGACGTGTTGATCGTTTCCGTCGATGGCGGCTGCCCCGGCGTGCAGAACGTGGCGGACGGCGTCATCGGTGCAACATCACAGCAATACCCGCTGCTGATGGCATCGCTGGGCGTTGAGGCCGTCAAGAAATGGGCGGACGAAGGCGTGAAGCCCGAGAACACACCCGGTAAGGACTTTTTTGACACCGGTGTGGCGCTTGTGACGGATAAGGCCGCCGACGGCGTCGAGTCCATCTCGGTTCAGGAAGGCATGGACCTCTGCTGGGGTTAAGCTGAATGTTTGGAAGGCCGCTGCGCGGCCTTCCACTTATCAAAACCACCCACACGCCTGAAACCTTGCTAAAGTCGTCATAAACCTGACGCTTTGGGGGAAGTTCTATGTCCGATTCTTCACGACAAGCTGACGATTTCGAAACCGCCGCAAAAGGCAGCCCGGAGCAAGTCGCCGAGTTTGACGATCACCAACGCGGATTTGTCGGGACGGTTCAGCATTTTCTGCATGTGAACCCGTCGCTGGTCCCGCTGATTGTCCTTGTCGCTGCCATCGTCATCTTTGGTGTCTTATTAGGCCCCAAGTTCTTTTCGCCCTTTGCGCTGACATTGATCCTTCAGCAGGTTCAGATCGTCGGGATTGTGGCCGCGGCACAAAGCCTTGTGATCCTGACCGCAGGCATCGACCTGAGTGTTGGGGCCATCATGGTGATGTCGTCGGTTGTGATGGGGCAGTTTACCTTCCGCTATGGAATGCCGCCTTCGGTTGCGATTGTGTGCGGCCTTGCTGTTGGCTCGGCAATCGGGGCCTTGAACGGGTTTCTGGTCAGTCGCATCAAGCTGCCACCTTTCATCGTCACCCTTGGCATGTGGCAAATCGTTCTTGCGGCGAATTTTCTTTATTCACAAAACGAAACGATCCGGTCGCAGGAGATCGAGGAACACGCCGCCATCCTGCAACTGTTTGGTGCCAAGTTTAACGTGGGCGGGGCGGTGTTTACCGTCGGGGTGGTCTTCATGCTGGCGCTGATCCTCGTCCTTGCATACGCGCTGCGGCACACGGCCTGGGGCAGGCATGTCTATGCCGTCGGGGATGACCCCGAAGCGGCAGAGCTGTCCGGTGTCAACGTACACCGCACGCTGATATCCGTGTACATGCTGTCCGGCCTGATCTGCGCCTTTGCGGGCTGGGCCCTGATTGGCCGGATCGGGTCGGTTTCGCCAACCTCGGGGCAGCTGGCCAACATTGAAAGCATCACGGCGGTCGTGATCGGGGGGATATCTCTGTTTGGCGGTCGCGGGTCTATTCTGGGGTCCCTGTTCGGTGCCCTGATCGTGGGCGTCTTTACGCTTGGGCTGCGGTTGTTGGGCGCGGATGCACAATGGACGTTCCTGCTGATCGGCATCCTTATCATCGCAGCGGTCGCGGTCGACCAGTGGATCAGAAAGGTGGCAGCCTGATGGAACCCATTCTCAAAGGACGGAACCTTGTGAAACGCTATGGCAAGGTGACTGCGCTGGATCACTGCGACTTCGATCTGATGCCGGGTGAGATTCTGGCGGTGATCGGCGACAATGGCGCGGGCAAGTCGACGCTGATCAAGGCTGTGTCGGGCGCGGTGGCGCCGGACGAAGGCGAGGTCTGGCTGGAAGGTCAAAAGGTGAATTTCCATTCCCCGATCGACGCGCGTGAAGCCGGTATTGAAACCGTGTACCAGACGCTTGCCATGTCCCCTGCCCTGTCGATTGCGGACAATATGTTCATGGGGCGGGAAATTCGGCGCAAAGGACCGCTCGGGTCGTGGCTTCGCATGCTTGACCGTCCGGCGATGGAAAAATTCGCCCGCGAAAAGCTGAGCGAACTGGGTCTGATGACGATCCAGAATATCAATCAGGCGGTCGAAACCCTGTCGGGTGGACAACGCCAGGGCGTTGCAGTGGCACGTGCGGCGGCGTTCGGGTCCAAGGTCATCATTCTGGACGAACCGACAGCAGCACTGGGCGTCAAAGAAAGCCGCAGGGTCCTTGAACTGATCCAGGATGTGAAATCGCGTGGTATCCCAATCATCCTGATCAGCCACAACATGCCTCATGTTTTTGAAGTCGCAGACCGAATTCACGTGCACCGGCTGGGAAAACGCCTGTGTGTGATTGACCCCAAAGACTATTCGATGTCCGACGCCGTGGCGTTTATGACCGGGGCCAAGGACGCACCGCCCGAGGATCAGGCCGCATGACCGGTGGCGGCACCGCCCCTGACGTTCTGGCCGACCGTATCGTCGACGCCGTTGAGGCGCTGCCGCCGGCCCGGCACCGGCAACTTGTTGCGATTGCCGGGCCACCCGGATCCGGGAAAAGCACCGTTGCCAGCCTTGCCACGGCCGAACTGAACCGGCGCGGCGTGTCAGCAGGGCTTGTGCCAATGGACGGTTTTCACTTTGACAACGCGATCCTGAAGGAACGCGGGCTTTTCCCCCGCAAGGGCGCGCCTGAAACCTTCGATCTTGCCGGGTTTCATGCCTTGCTTGTGCGTTTGCGCACCGAAGATGAAGTTGCAATTCCGGGCTTCGACCGAAAGCTTGATCTGGCAATCGCTGCCCGATCAATGATCTCTCCTAATCAGCGGGTCGTTCTGGTTGAAGGCAATTACCTTTTGCTGGATGAACCGGGCTGGGTGGGCCTTCATCCCCTATGGGCGCTCAAGGTGTTTCTGGGCGTCGATCTGGCAACACTGGAATCCCGGCTCACCGACCGTTGGGTTGGGTTTGGGCTGGACAAACAGGCCGCAAGAGAGCGGGCGCTTTCAAACGACATTCCGAATGCCGAGCGGGTGATCCGGAACTCGGTACAAGGCGACCTGAACCTGTGACGGATGAGGGCGGGTCTGGCAGCCCGCCCGTGTCACCAGTCTAGTAGGTGGGCGGCACAAGACCGGCCTGAAACCACTTCACGAAAGATACGATAGAAAACACGGGCAGCCCTGTGGCCCGCTGAAT
The DNA here is from genome assembly GCF_056536285.1 of Ruegeria sp. AF3. Classification (NCBI taxonomy): domain Bacteria; kingdom Pseudomonadati; phylum Pseudomonadota; class Alphaproteobacteria; order Rhodobacterales; family Roseobacteraceae; genus Ruegeria; species Ruegeria sp. AF3. The sequence continues at coordinate 327,234 of NZ_JBQFJM010000002.1, forward strand.
ATCGGGCGCGTAGGGGCACATATTCGTGCATTCCAGCACGATCGCGCCAAGATCGGGGTGTTCCGATGTCAGGGCCATGGCGGCTTCTACATTGTCTTTGCGGGCCTTTTCCACATCAAGGCCAAGCTCATTTCCAAGGATCGCGCGGGTGAACTCCGCCCCGCCTTCGGTTGTGCCGATGGGTGTGTCCAATGGAACATTGGCGGCCAGCAAATGGTCTTGGGTCAGAGTAGAGGCTGATATGGTCAGAACCCCGGCGCGTTTTCCCGCTGGCAGGATGCGGTTGACCATTTCAACCTGCATCAAGGACGATGTGGCCACCGGAACAGGCACAGCCTGGGCCAGTTCTTTTTGGAACAGGGACAGAAACCCGCAATTGGTGGTAATCCCGTCGACACCATCTTTGACAAGCTCCTGCGCCGCGTTGATGAACACGTCGAGCATGCCTTCGGCTTTGCGCCGGACCACCCGATCCGGCGAGGCATCGCGCACAATGCGGTAGTGAACCGGAAAGGGCCAGGTCTGCGCGTTGCCCATATCGCCGGGAATGCGGGGAAAGCGGGCATCCAGCATCAGAATGCCGACAGACGCGCCGTAGATGGATTTTCCGCCCTGCGCGATCATCCCTCAACCTCCTCGATGATACGGGTCGAAATATCGTCCGACCCTTCCATGTAGATGTTCGAAATCCCGTGACGCACGGCATCCTGCACCTGATCCATGCGTTTGGAGATATGGGCAGCCAGAACCCGTGCCGCCTCATCCGCGTTCCGGTCCATCAAAGCCTGCATGACGCGTTTGTGTTCGTCCTTTGAGCGTTGCACGCGGTCCAGGCTCATGGAAATCCAACGGATATAGCGGATACGGTCGTTGATCCGCGTCAGGGTTTGCAACAGTTCCATATTCCCCGACAGCTTCGCGATACCCAAATGAAACGCCTCATCCCGGTTGACGGCTTCTTCGACAGTCAGACCGGTGATGTCGATGCCCGTTGCGTAAAGCTCGTCCCGCAGCAATTGCAGGTCGTGGTCCGATGCCTTGGCACAGGCCGCACGCGCCGCCGCTGTTTCGATGATCTGGCGCAGTTCGAACAGGTCGAACACGCTTTGCGCGTCCAGCGGGCGGCAGAAAAAGCCTTGTCCGGGGCGGAAGTCGAAAAGCCGTTCGGCGACCAGACGGTTCAACGCCTCGCGCAGCGGGGTGCGGCTGACGCCCAGATCCCTGGACAACGCCACTTCGTTCAGGCGGTCGCCGGGGCGCAGGCGAAACGAAACCGCCATCGCCTTGACCTGATCATAGATATCATCGACGCGCGGACCCGCCATTACCCCTGCCCTACTTCGTTTGAATCACAGGTGCCACACGCTGAGCTTGAAATCAATATACAAAACTGTATACAGAACTGAGTACAGTTTTGACACAAGGGACTCGCGACCATGACAGGGACAAATTTTCTGACCGGAGCCGAAGCCATGGTGCGTATGCTCGAAGCGCATGGTGTGACGCATATGTTTGGCCTGTGCGGCGATACCACTTTACCCTTTTATGATGCCCTTGCCCGGATGGATCACGGCATTCAGCACATCCTGACACGGGACGAGAGGCACGCGGCCTATATGGCGGATGGCTATGCCCGCGTCACCGGCAAGCCCGGCGTGTGCGAGGGCCCGTCCGGCGGTGGTGCGACCTATATCTTGCCCGGAGTGGTCGAGGCCAACGAAAGCTCGGTTCCGATTCTGGCGATCACGTCGGATGTGGCAACAACCAGCCGCGGCAAATACCCTTTGACCGAACTGGATCAGCCTGCGCTGTTCCGGCCTCTGGCCAAATGGAACACATCCCTCGACGACGCCGCGCGGCTTCCGGCCATGGTTCGGGCCGCCTTCAGGGCGATGACGACCGGCACGCCCGGTGCGACGCATCTGGCGCTGCCGTTTGACACGCAGAAGGGGCAGGTAGACGAGGCTGAAATCTGGGCGGATGACAGGCACCGCAGCTATCCCGCTGAACGGGCCGCACCTGACCCGGACGCCATCGAAGCAGCGGCTGCCATTCTTGCAGGGGCCAAATCCGCGGTTGCGGTCTGTGGTGGCGGGCCGGTTTTGTCCCGGGCGACCGATGCGCTGCGCCGGGTTGCAGGCCTGCTGGACATGCCCGTGGCCACAACCGTGTCGGGTCAGGGGTCCATTGCCGAGACCGACCCGCTTGCCCTGGGTGTTGTCGGGTCGAACGGGGGTATCCCGGCAACCCGCGCCGTCGTGGATCAGGCCGATGTCGTTTTGTTCATTGGCTGCCGCGCCGGTTCGGTCACAACGGAACGGTGGAGAAGCCCCGGACGCAACACCACGATCATCCATATCGACAGCGATCCGATGGTGATCGGCGCCAATTACCAGACCGAAGTGGCGATCTGCGCCGATGCCCGTCTGGCGCTGGAGGCTTTGGCGCAAGCACTGGAAGACCGGCAGGGCCTGACCAGCCAAGGCGGAACAGCCAAGGCCCGCGCCGCATGGGAGGCCAAGATGGCCGCGTTCGCCCCCCTGGCCGCAAGTCGCGAGACACCGATCCGGCCCGAGGCCGTCATGGCGTCCCTGATGGACATTCTGGATGACGACGCGATTGTCGTCGCCGACCCCGGCACCCCCTGCCCCTATTTCAGCGCATATTACCGCTGGCGGAAACCGGGGCGCCATTTCATCACCAACCGGGCACATGGGGCGCTGGGGTATTCGCTGGGCGCGGCCATGGGGGCACATGTCGGGCGGCCATCGGTTAAAACCCTGTCGGTCATGGGCGATGGCTCGTTCGGGTTCACCTGCGGCGAGTTTGAAACGATGGTCCGGCACAATATGCCAATCACTTCGATCGTCTTCTCGAACTCAGTCTTCGGATGGATCAAGGCTGGCCAGAAAGTGGGATTTGGTCAGCGCTATTACAATGTTGATTTCAACCGGACAGACCACGCCGCTGTTGCGGCCGCCTTTGGCGTCAAATCCTGGACCGTCAAAGACCCCGAGGATCTGCCGCGCGTGCTGAAACAGGCGATTGAGCATGACGGCCCAACACTTGTCGACATTCACTCACAGCCGCTTCACGAAGCGGCCGCGCCGGTCTCGGAATGGGTCGCGTAAGCGGCAATTGACGGGGTCAACTGGGCCAGAAATTCCTGGGCAATCGTGGACAAAGGGCGGCCCTTGGCCGTGATGATCGCGAGATCCAGCATGACTGGCGGCGCAAATGGGCGGGTCTGATACCCGCTCTCGTCGTCAAAGGTCACAGTAAAGGGGTCGATCATCGCGACCCCCATACCCTGTTTTACAAAGCTCAGCAGGTTTTCGGACAGATGGGTGTGTATCTGGGTACGCCATGTGTGGCCGGATGCCTGAAAGATGTCGCGAGTCCGGCGATGGGTCTGGTGTTCCGGCCCCATCACGATGAAGGGTTCGTTTTCCAAAATCTCTGGCGTCAGTACGTCGTGCTCGGCCAAGGGACTGCCCTCAGGAAAAGTCGCGAGCGTTTCAAACTGAAACTCCTGATAGTTCAGTGTGTCATGCAGAATGGGCATCTCGACGATACCGATTTCAAACAGGCCCGAGATGACCCATTCCTGAATCTTGGACGAATATTGCGACTGAAAGCTGACAGACAGGTTCGGACGCGTTTTGGCAAAACACGCGATCTCGCGGGGCATGAAGCCAAAGGACAACAGGTGAGGCGCGGCAACCTGCAATTGACCGGGATGTTTGTTCTGCAAATCGGTTACGGCCTGCGCCACGTGGTCCAGCCCGCGCACGACCGTGTCGACCTCGCGAAATAGCATCTCGGCCTCAGGGGTTGGCAGCAATCGGCCTTTGGTCCGTTCGAACAGAGGCAGACGAGCCTCGCGCTCGAGCTGTGCCAGAAGGTTGCTGATGCCGGGTTGCGATATCCCAAGAACCGAGGCCGCGCCGGTTACGGTTCCGGTTTCCATGATGGCATGAAAGGCCTGAAGCTGGCGAAAGCGTAGGGACAACGATTGCTACATCACTTTTTCTGATGAACTTACGAAAATATAGTATTTGAAATGATAGCCCGGTCAAGGCAGGCTTTCCCCATCGACAGGGGGTGAAATGAGCAATCTGGCACAGAAAATCATCGGCTATGACCTGTGGCACCTTGAACTGCCGGTCACATCCCGCCGGGATCACGGCATCGGATCGGTTGAAGGCGTTTGCGAAGTCGTCATCCTGCGCCTGACATCCGAGGATGGCACGCAGGGGTATGGCGAGGCGTCGCCCTGGTCGGTATTCACCGGAACACCCGAAGCGAGTTTTGCGGCACTGGACCGTTATCTGCGCCCTCACGTTCTTGGGGCATGCGTTGGGGATCGGGCCGCCATCATGGCGCGTGCGGCTTATGCCGTGGCACATTGCACCGAAGCCAAGGCCGCGCTGGAAACCGCACTGTTGGATCTGGCAGGCCGGATCAGCGGTGTTCCGGTCTGGTCCTTGCTGGGTGGTCGCTTCCGCGACAGCATTCCGCTGAGTTGTTCCATCGCAAATCCCGACTTTGCCCAGGACGTCGATCTGTTGGCGCGCCTGCGTGAGGATGGTGTTCGGATTGTCAAACTCAAGACCGGGTTCAAGGATCACGCCTTCGACATCATGCGGCTGGAGTATCTTGCCCAGAACTACCCGGAGTTCTCGGTCCGCGTGGACTATAATCAAGGGCTCAGCATTGATGATGCGCCATCGCAGGTGCGGGACGTCGCTCAGTTCAAACCGGACTTCATTGAACAACCTGTCCGCGCCCATCAGTATGGCATGATGGCAAAGCTGCGGCAGATGACAGATGTTCCCCTTCTGGCCGACGAAAGCGTCTTTGGCCCCGAAGATATGGAGCGCGCAGCTCGCGAAGGGATCTGCGACGGAGTTTCAGTGAAGATCATGAAGTCAGGCGGCCTGACCCGCGGGCAGACGGTTGCGCGCATCGCTGCGGCCCATGGCCTGACGGCCTATGGTGGTGACATGTTCGAGGCTGGACTGGCCCACTTGGCGGGCACGCACATGATTGCCGCGACACCGGAAATCTCTCTGGGCTGCGAATTCTATCAGGCGTCCTATTTCCTGAAAGAGGACATTCTGGAGCAGCCATTTCAGGTAAAGGACGGTCAGGTATGCGTGCCTCAGGACCCCGGACTTGGCGGCAGACCTGACCTGACCAAACTGAATCATTATGCGGTTGCCAAGGCGGTGACAGAATGACGGACAAGAAAACCATAGCCATCATAGGGGCCGGAATTGTCGGCGTGTCGACTGCGGTCTGGTTGCAGCGGGATGGTCACGCCGTGATCCTGATCGACAAGGCAGGCCCTGCCGAAGGTACCTCGCACGGCAATGGTGGGGTTTTGGCCTCGTGTTCGATCGTTCCGGTCACCGTTCCCGGATTGCTGGGCAAAGCGCCGAAGATGCTGCTCAGCCCCTCGCAACCCTTGTTCCTGAAATGGGGATATTTACCAAAACTTCTTCCGTGGCTTTGGAAATACCTCCGTCACGCCAACGCCGCCGACGTCGAGAGGATCGCCGCAGCACTGTCATCCATCGTTGGCGACAGTCTGAATGACCACAAGGCGCTGGCGGCCGGAACGGGTGCGGAAAAGTGGCTGGTTCCGTCAGATTACCTGTTTCTTTACAGGGATCGCGCGCATTTTGAGGAAGATGCATTTGGTTGGGATATCCGGCGCAGGAACGGGTTTCAGTGGGACGAATTGGAAGGTCACGCCTTCCATGAATATGACCCGGTTTACAGTCAGGGCATCGGGTTTGCCGCCCGGCTTTCGGATCATGGCCACATCACCGACCCCGGCCGGTACGTGAAAGACCTTGCCGCGCATGTTGAGGCGAATGGAGGTCGTTTCATACGTGCAAACGTCGAAGACGTGGTTCGGGAAAACGGGCATGTCACAGGGGTTCGGGCCTCTGGCGAGACCATTGCTTGTGACGCGGCCGTTGTCACGGCCGGGATCTGGTCGGGCCCATTGGCAAAGCGCTTGGGAGTTTCTGTTCCCCTTGAAAGCGAACGTGGTTATCATCTTGAATTGGTAAAGCCTTCCGCGATGCCGCGTAGCCCGGTTATGGTTGTCTCGGGCAAGTTCGTTGCGACACCGATGGATGGGCGCATACGCTTGGCGGGCATTGTCGAGTTCGGAGGGCTGGATGCGCCGCCCTCGCGCGCGCCGTTCGAGTTGATGCGCAAAAATGCCCGGGCGGCGTTCCCGGGCGTGACATGGAAGGAGGAAGTGGAATGGATGGGGCACAGGCCCGCCCCGGCTGACTCGATCCCGGTTATTGGCGAAGTGCCCGGTATCAAAGGGGCCTATACGGGCTTCGGGCATCACCATATCGGCCTGACAGGCGGGCCGAAAACCGGGCGCCTTCTGGCGCAGATGATTGCGGGCAGAACGCCAAATGTCGACATGAGCGTCTACGCGCCGTCACGATACGCGAAATAACAAACAAAGCGGTGAGAAACGCCGGTGTTTCCAAATTCAACAGGGAGAAGAATCATGAAGAAATTGACGAACCTTCTGGCGGCAACTGCGCTGACCGCCACCGCCGCGGCACCCGCCATGGCCGAAAAATGGGACATGCCGATGGCCTATGCGGCCTCAAACTTCCACTCGGCCACGGGCGCGGAATTTGCCAAATGCGTCACCACCGGCACCGGCGGTGAGATTGAAATCGTCACGCACCCATCCGGCTCGCTGTTCAAGGGCGGCGACATCAAACGCGCAATCCAGACAGGGCAGGCCCCGATTGGTGAGCGGTTGTTGTCCGGGCATCAGAACGAAAACGCATTGTTCGGGTTTGATTCCATCCCGTTTCTTGCGACCTCATTCGACGACAGCGCAAAGCTTTGGGAAGCGGCCAAACCTTCGATCGAAAACCTGCTGGCCGAGCAAAACCTGACGCTGCTTTATGCGGTACCGTGGCCTCCGCAAGGTCTGTATTTCAAAGATGAGGTAAACTCGGTCGCCGAGATGAAGGGCATCAAGTTCCGCTCGTACAACAACGCCACTTCACGGCTGGCCGAGTTGACCGGGATGCTGCCGGTTACCATCGAAGCGGCTGAAATCAGTCAGGCTTTTGCAACGGGCGTGGCGGATTCGATGATATCGTCGGGTTCGACCGGGTATGACCGCAAGGTTTGGGAAAGCCTGAACTTTTTCTACGAGGTCGACGCCTGGCTGCCGCGCAATTACGTGATGGTCAATTCCGACGTCTGGTCTGGTGTATCCGATGCCAACAAGAACGTCATCAAAGGCTGTGCTGAGCTGGCGGAATATGCCGGGAACTGGCGTGCCAAGGAATACACCGGCTTTACCTTGCAAGGCCTGCGGGATGGCGGCATGACCGTTGGCCCGGCATCGGATCAGATGGTGAAGGAATTGAAAGAAATCGGTGTGACCATGACCAATGAATGGCTAGAGGCCGCCGGGGACCAAGGCAAGGCCATCGTCGACGCGTTCCACGCGTCTCAGTGATCCTTACCGGACGGGCGGCGGCATATCCTGCCGCCCGTTTCAAATCCAATCAGAACACAGCGGGGACGGCATGGCAGTTTTGCGAGGGCTTCGGTCCGTATTGGATTTCATTTATCTGGCAGCAGGGGTTCTGGCGGCGATCAGCCTGATTGCCATATTGCTGCTGATCGTGGTGCAGATGCTGGCCCGCTGGACCGGCGAAGTGTTTCCCGGCGCACCGGACTATGCCGGTTATGCGATGGCTGCCGCCTCTTTTCTGGCGTTTGCCAACGCGCTGAACCGGGGCAGCCACATCCGTGTATCGATCCTGCTGAACGCAGTGCCGGACGGGGTTCGGCGCATTCTTGAAGTCTGGTGCTTTGGAATCGCTACCGCCGTCATGTGGTATTTCTGCTGGTATGCCTATCGCTTTGTCTACTGGAGCTGGAAGTTCAACGATGTCAGTCAGGGACAGGATAGAACCGCCCTTTGGATCCCTCAATCCGCGATGCTGATCGGTGCCGTGATCCTTGCCATCGCCCTGACGGATCACCTGATCCACGTCCTGTTCCGCGGTGAACACCGCATCGTCCGCGATCTGGCCGATCAGAGCCACGGAGAGTAAACGCATGGAAAACCTGGCTGTTATCATCCTCTTCCTCTTTGTGCTTTTTACCTTGTTGGGCACCGGTGTGTGGGTCGGACTGGCCCTGATGGGTGTCGCCTGGGTCGGGATGGAGCTGTTCACGACACGCCCCGTGGGCGATGTCATGATAACGACCATCTGGTCGGCATCGTCCTCGTGGACCCTGACCGCCCTGCCGATGTTCATCTGGATGGGCGAGATCCTGTACCGAACGCGATTGTCCGAGGACATGTTCAAGGGGTTGTCGCCCTGGATGGCCCCCCTGCCCGGTGGTCTGGTGCATACGAATATCGTTGGATGTACTGTCTTTGCCGCTGTCTCGGGGTCGTCGGCGGCAACCCTGACGACCGTCGGAAAAATGTCGATCCCCGAGTTGCGCAAGCGCAATTACCCCGAGCGGATGATCATAGGAACATTGACCGGTGCCGCAACATTGGGGCTGATGATCCCACCCTCTCTGACTCTGATCGTATACGGGGTGACGATCAATGAATCGATCACCAAGCTGTTCTTCGCCGGTATCCTCCCCGGCCTTGTTCTTGCGGCAATGTTCATGGGATATGTCGCGCTGTATTCCAAGCTGGGTAAGGACTGGAACCCGAACGACGAAAGCAAGCTGAGCTTTTCTGAGAAAGTCAAAAACTCACGCTTTCTGCTGCCTGTGATCCTGCTGATCACCGTTGTCATCGGATCGATGTATCTGGGCTATGCTACCGCGACCGAAGCCGCCGCTTTCGGCGTGATTGGCGGGCTTTTGCTGGCCGCCGGTCAAGGGTCGCTGACCTGGAAGACGTTTACCGAAAGCCTGATGGGGGCCACGCGCACCAGTGCGATGATCGCCCTGATTCTTGCGGGGGCGGCCTTTCTGTCGCTGTCGATGGGGTTCACCGGCCTGCCGCGCGGACTGGCCGACCTGATCGCCGGATGGGACCTGACACGGTTCGAGCTGCTGATGGTCTTGCTGGTATTCTACATCATTCTGGGATGCTTTCTGGACGGGATATCCTCGGTCGTGTTGACGATGGCCGTGGTTGAACCGATGATCCGTGACGCCGGGATCGACCTGATCTGGTTCGGCATCTTCATCGTGGTTGTTGTCGAGATGGCACAGATCACGCCGCCGATCGGGTTCAACCTGTTCGTGATGCAGGGCATGACAAACCACGAGATGAGCTACATCGCGCGTGCAGCGATCCCGATGTTCCTGATCATGGTATTGATGGTTTTCATCCTCATCTGGTTCCCGGATCTGGCGACCTGGCTGCCGGAAAATCTGCGCCAAGGCCCGGGTGGGTAGAACAGCCTTGAACCCGTTACATCTGGCGGCGCGTCATGGCCCTCATGTACTGATCGCCGGGCTGGCGGCTGGCCTTCTGCTGCCGTCTCTGGCCGAGCCGATGCGAAACCTGCTGCCGCCACTGGTCGTGTTGTTGCTGTTCGTCACGGTCCTCAGGATGAACCCTGAAACCATTCTCGGGTCGCTGAGCGATCTGCAAAAGGTCGCATTCACGGTCATCGGGTTTCAATTCGTTATGCCACTGATCGTGCTGGCCATCGGGTTCGCGGGCGGATGGACTGGAACGCCTGTCCTTTTGTCCCTGCTGATCATGGCGGCGGCCCCGTCCATTTCAGGCAGTCCCAATATGTGCCTGATGATGGGCCATCCGCCTGAACACGCGATGCGGCTGATGGTTGTGGGTACGGCGCTGTTGCCGCTGACCGCGTTGCCGGTATTTCTGCTCATGCCTGAACTGGGGGATATTCAATCTGTCGTGCGGGCCGGGTTGCACTTGCTGCTGACCATCGTAACTGCAACCGGTACCGCCATCGTCATACGGCGCACAGTTCTGCGCGCACCTTCACCCGCAACGCTGCTGAACCTCGAAGGGTTGGGAACGCTCACCCTGGCCGTCTTTGTCATCGGGCTGATGCCATCGGTCAGCGCCACGGCCCTGAACAATCCCGCCATTGCAACCTTCTGGATCGCGCTCGCCTGTCTGGCCAATTTCGGGGCACAAGCCGTTGCATTTCACCTGAGCCGAAACCGGCTCCCCGCAGACAAATCTACCGCGATATCGATCATCGCGGGAAACCGGAACATCGCCATTTTCTTTGTTGCCCTGCCACCTGATGTCACCGCCCCGATCATGGCATTCATCGGCGCGTATCAGATCCCGATGTACCTGACGCCCATGATCATGCGACGCCTTTACCGCAAGAACCACCTTCCCGCGTAACGGCTTCTGCGCTTCAGATCACCTAGTGGGTCTTAGGTGCAATCCCGGATCACAAAGTGCTTCGTCGTTTCCTCAATGACTTCCCAATAGCCGCGAAACCCATTCGGGATCAGAAAACTCGCCCCGTCGCGAAAATCCTGACGGTTGCCGTCTTCGTGGATCAAAGCGCAATGGCCTTTGACAATATAGCAATATTCGTCCTTGTCCGTGAACGCATGCCATTTTCCGGGCGTCGAGGTCCATGTGCCCGCAGACAACTTGCCGTCCGGACTGGTAAAATGCACCCCGATCTGGTGATGCGGATCGCCTTCGACAACGCGGTCCGGAAGATCGGCCAGGCGCCGTTCGCTGCTTGTTGCGGGCGCACCGAAGAGATTGAGGACCTGGGGTGTCATGACATCATACCTTCCTGCTGAGCGTGTGTTTCAAAGCAGCACGACCCTCCCGTCTGCGCGTTGAGGGCCCCTTTGGTGATGCGGGGGTCGTTGCCTTCGCTGAGGGCGATTATGGGACGGGTGGCCGGAGCGTTTTGCCGCAACAGCTCGACGGGTGTCAGGGTCATGTGCTCCGGCCTCGTCCTGGGGTTAAGCGCCCTGCGCTTTCATGTCATCGGCGCTGATGCCGGCGACTGCGACGGGTTTTTTCATCGCGTCGCGGCGGAAAGGCTCGCCAAGCTCCTGGTTGATCAGGGCCTCGATCAGCGTGGTGATGCCGTTCTTCTGGTCCTCGATTGCCTGGTTCAGCGCCGCGGTCAGCTCGTCCTGGGTGCGCGCGACAACGCCTTTCAGGCCACAGGCCTGCGCGATACCGGCATAAGACACCTTGGTGTCCAGCTCGGTGCCCACGAAGTTGTCGTCGAACCACAGGGTCGAGTTGCGCTTTCCGCGCCCCACTGGTAGTTGCGGAACACGATCTGGGTCACGGCGGGCCATTCCTCGCGGCCGATCGCGGTCAACTCGTTCACCGCGATGCCAAAGGCACCGTCACCGGCAAAGCCCACAACCGGAACATCCGGGCAGCCGATCTTGGCACCGACGACGGCGGGCAGGCCATAGCCGCAGGGGCCGAACAGGCCCGGCGCCAGGTATTTGCGCCCCTCTTCAAACGACGGATAGGCGTTGCCGATGGCGCAGTTGTTGCCGATGTCCGAGCTGATGATCGCCTCTTTCGGCAGTGCCGCCTGAATGGCGCGCCACGCCATGCGCGGGCTCATCCAGTCGGGCTTGGCCGCGCGGGCACGCTGGTTCCAGGTGGTGCCCGGATCGTCATCCTCGTGGGTCATCGAGGTCAGTTCCTGCGCCCAGGCCGATTTCTTCTGCGCGATGCGCTCTTTGCGCTCCTTGCGGCCTTCGTCACCGGCTGTGTCGCTCAGCTGGGCCAGAATGCCCTTTGCCACCTTGGCGGCGTCGCCGATGATACCGACGCTGACAGCTTTGGTCAGGCCGATACGGTCGGGGTTGATGTCAACCTGGATGATCTTGGCATCCGCGGGCCAGTAGTTGATGCCATAGCCCGGCAGGGTCGAGAACGGGTTCAGACGGGTGCCGAGGCACAGGACAACATCCGCCTCGCTGATCAGCTCCATCCCCGCTTTCGAACCGTTATAGCCCAGCGGACCGGCAAACAGCGGGTGGCTGCCCGGGAAGGCGTCATTGTGCTGGTAGCCGACGCAGACCGGCGCATCCAGACGCTCGGCCAGCGCTTTCGACGCCTCGATGCCGCCTTCGGCCAGAACCACACCGGCGCCGTTCAGAATGACAGGGTTCCTGGCGTTCGACAGCAGCTCGGCCGCCTGGGCCACGGCGGTTTCGCCGCCCGAGGGGCGCTCGAACTCGACAATGGCGGGCAGGTCGATATCGACAACCTGGGTCCACATGTCGCGCGGGATGTTCAGCTGCGCCGGGGCGCTGGCGCGCTTGGCCTGCATGATCACACGGTTCAGAACCTCGCAGACGCGGGTCGGGTCGCGGACCTCTTCCTGATAGGCAACCATATCCTCGAACAGCTTCATCTGCTCGACTTCCTGGAAGCCCCCCTGACCGATGGTCTTGTTGGCCGCCTGCGGGGTCACCAGCAGAAGCGGCGTGTGGTTCCAGTAGGCAGTCTTGACGGCGGTCACAAAGTTGGTGATGCCCGGGCCGTTCTGCGCAATCATCATCGACATCTTGCCGGTGGCACGGGTGTAGCCATCCGCCATCATCCCCGCGCTGCCCTCATGCGCACAGTCCCAGAACATGATCCCAGCCTTCGGAAACAGGTCCGAAATCGGCATCATCGCCGAGCCAATGATCCCAAACGCATGCTCAATTCCATGCATCTGCAAAACCTTAACAAAGGCCTCTTCCGTCGTCATCTTCATAGGGGTGTTTCCTTATCTTCAGAACGCTAAAGCGTTGGTAAATTACAGTATTTCGTCTCTGAGGTAATAGCCGACATAGGCTATGCGCTGACCCAGACGGCGGAAGGGTGTCAGGATGCCGTGACTCGGCAGCGGGGACGTGAAGATCGGCAGGGCAAAGGCCTTGTCTTTCTTGCCCGCGATCAGCTGTGCCATACGACGCCCGGCCTGAGCCGAGTACATCACGCCGTTGCCACCATATCCCATCGCGTAGAACACGCGCTGTTGCGGGTCCGGCTGGAAGATACGCGGCATCATATCGTGGCTGACATCGACCCAGCCCCACCAGGAGTAATCGAGGTTGATATCCGTCAGCGCCGGGAACTTTCGGGCGAGGCCCTTTTTCAGAAGCTCCAGGTGTTTTTCGTTCTCGGCGTCTCGTCCTGTTACCGCGCTGCGGCTGCCGATCTGCATCCGGTTGTCAGGCAATAAACGATAATAATGGCGCAGGGTGCGCGTGTCCGTCAGGGGCGATTTGGTCTGAATGCCACACTCATCCAGTTCGGCCTGGGTTAGGGGCCGTGTCACCATCGAGTTGGACAGGATAGGCATCAGGCGGTGCTTTGTGCGCGTGTTCAGACCCGGCGGGGTATAGCCCGCGGTTGCCAAGGCCACCGTTTTGGCGCGGACGATGCCGCCCGGTGTGCGCAGGTGATGCACGCCGTTCTTCGTCTGCCATCCCATGACCGGGCTGCCGGTGTGAATTTTCACCCCCAGACGACGCGCCATGTTGACGTAGCCGAACGCCAGTTTACCCGCATGGATGCAGGTCCCGTCAGGTTCCCACATGGCACCTGCGGCCTCCATATCGCGCACGTGCTTTTCATGCAGCTCTTCCCGAGAGAGGATGCGCGAGCCGTAGCCGAACACATCGTTGAGCAGCTTGCTCTCTTTCTTGAGGGACGGCATGACCTTGTCGCGATGCGCGATGTAGTAGTGGCCGCCTGGCTGCGGGTCGCAATCGATATCATCCGACGCAATCAGATCGTTGAACAGCTGAAACGCTTCTGTGACCTCGGCATGCATGCGCTTGGCCACGTCCGTTCCCCACCGTTCGATCCATTGCGAACGCTTGAGCCGCCCGGATGAGATCTGGGCCTGCCCGCCATTGCGGGTGGAGCAGCCCCATGAGACGGTATTTGCTTCTAAAACAACGGCTTGAATGCCGTGTTCCTTGGCAAGATGGATGGCGGTGGACAGGCCGGTATACCCCGATCCGATCACCACCACATCTGCATCCATATCGCTGGACACAGGTCCATCATCGGCCGGAGGTGTTCCGGCCGTTCCAATCCAATACGTGGGCGCGTGGTCGCGATTGTGACCCGGACCCGCATCAATGATCGGGTCATATTTGGGGTCATAACTGGCCTTGGGCCAGTGACGCGGGATGCTGTTATCCACCATTCTTGTTTTTCTCCGAGGCTGCGCGCAGGGCGGCGGATCAGGCTTTGAACATCGGGCGAGCTTTGCGAAGCGCCTGTTTTACAATGATTTTACCGTCACGAACGGTGAACAGATCCGCACCTTCGGCTTCGATCCGCATTCCGTTTGCGTCGGTTCCCGAGAAGGTCCACTCGGATACGGCACGATCACCGTGGACAAAGTGGCTGTGATGATCCCAATGGGCGTCTTTCATGCCTGCCCAGACGCCCGAAAACGCAGCGGCGATGGCTTCGGCACCTTCAACCTTGTTGCCGTATTTCTCGTCGCCGGCCACGGTGTAGAACACGCAGTCGTCGGCGAAGTGGGTCATCACCCCGTCGATGTCGTGGCGGTTAAACGCGTCAAACGTATCCGCCAGGTCCTGCGCGGTCAGGGTTTTGTTCATTTTGTACTTCCTTGTCAGTGGGGTTGTTACATTTCGTCCGGGTTCGGAACGATCAGTGTCGGGATCCTCGAGCGCCGCAAAACGCGTTTTGCGACCGTGCCCAGGAAGGTGTGCGAAAAGCCGTGGTCATGCGCGCCCAATACGATCAGGTCGCAACCCAGTTCGACCGAGCGGCGCAGGATCACTTCGGCGGGATGGCCGTCAGTCACCTCGACCGAGGTGACCTGATCGCGAATTTTCCCGTCGTCGCCGTCGAACTGCGCCCAGAATTTGGCTTGCCGTTCGGCCAGAACCTTGCGCACCATCTCGTGACGACGCTCAATCGCGGTCTTGCGGGTCTCTTCGTTCATGATGAATATTTCCATCGTGATCTTGGCGTCTTCCGACAGGGGTTCGTTCACATGCAGCACGTGAATTTCCGCCCCGGTGGCCTGCGCGATGCTTGCGGCATGGCGCATGGCGTGACCCGAGTTTTCGGACAGGTCGGTGGCAAACAGGATGTTGGTGACCATCTGTTTCATGTCGTCATCCTTTCAGATCAGTAGCCAAACAGCCGTGGGAGCCACAGCGACAGTTCAGGGAAGAAGGCGATGATGAAGATCGCCACCGTGTTGGCCGCCGCAAAAGGCAGCGCGCGAAGCGAGATCTGTTCGATCGAGATGTTCGAGATACCGGATGCGATGAACAGGTTCTCGCCCAATGGTGGCGTCTGGAACCCGATGCCCAGCGTACAGACCATCACCACGCCAAAATGGATCGGGTCGATACCCACCGAATAGGCCACCGGCAGCATCACCGGAACCAGGATCAGGATGGTGGCCAGTGTTTCCATGAACATGCCGACGAACAGCAGGAAGAAGATGATCAGCGCCCAGATCACATAGAGGTTGTCGGTAAAGCTGAGCATCCCTTCTGCGATGATTGCCGGGATCTGGTTTTCCACCAGCAGACGACCAAACACCGTTGCTGTGAACAGGATCAGCAGAACGCGGCCGGTTAGCCATGTGGTGGCTTCAAGCGACTGGAACAGCGACTGCCAGGTCAGTTCGCGATAGATGACAACACCCACGAACAGGGTGTAGAAGATCGCGACGATTGCAGCCTCGGTCGGGGTGAAGAAGCCGGTATAGATACCGCCCAGGATCACCAGCGGAGCCATCAGCGACCAGAACCCGCGATACATCTCGCACCCGACATTGCGGATCGACCAGCCCTCGGCGACGCCTTTGTAGCCGCGCTTTTTCGACATGAAATAGTTCAGGATCAGCAGGCTTGTGGCGATCAGGAAGGCGGGTACGAACCCGGCAATGAACAGTTTCGAAATCGAAACCGACTGGAAGGTGCCGAATTTTTCGACCGCTTCGGGCGGCGGGGCCATACCGAGCGCGGCAATGCCGAAGATCACCATCGGGATGGAGGGAGGAATGATAATCCCGAGGCCGCCAGAGGACGCAGTGATCGCCGAGGCATAGCCGCGCTCATAGCCGCGGTCGATCATCGCCGGGATCATCAGCATCCCAACAGCCGCGGTTGTTGCCGGGCCCGAGCCCGAGATGGCACCAAAGAACAGGCAGGCCATGACCGTTGCGGCCGAAATACCACCGGTAAAAGGACCGGCCAGACTTTCGGCAACGTTGATCAGGCGTTTTGAGATACCGGCGGCCTCCATCAGGGCCCCGGCAAGGATAAAGGCTGGCAGCGCCATCAGCGGGAACGAGCCCACGGATGTAAAGGCGATCTGCACGAATTTGATCGGGTTGTCGCCCAGATAGAGAAACGAGATCAGCGATGCGACACCCAGCGCCACCGTGATCGGCGCGCCAATGAGCAGCAAGAACAGAAATGATCCAAACAGGACCGTGACGATTTCGGATTCCATGGTTACCCCTCCCGGTCTCAGTGGTCTTTGGCCGCTTCGGCAGCGGCCTTGATCTCGTCCAGATCGATCTGGTCGGGATCGTGAATGTCCTCGCCTTTGACAAGGCGGCGGTAATTCACCTGAATGATGCGGAAGGTCATCAGCGCAAAAGCGATGGGCAGCACCATGTAGATATACTTCATCTCGATGCCCAGTGTCTGGGATTTCCAGAACTTGTTCATCTTGTTGAAAACAAAGTCTGTCGCCAGATAGAGGAAGTAGACATTGAAGAAGAGCCAGAAGAGATCGGCAAAGGCTTCGACATATTTGATCGACCCGTCAGGCAGGAATTTGAACTGGAACGTCACGCGGTTATGCGCCCCTTTCAGGGCGGCGTAACTTGCACCGAAATAGACGAACCATACGAACATGTAGACCGAGAGTTCTTCGATCCAGCTGACCGAAAAGCCGAAGACTTCGCGCGCGATGATCTGCACGAACAAAAGGCAGACAAAGCCGGATAAGAGTATCCGGCAGATGACACTTTCTATGTTGTCCAGAAATTTCCAGAACATGTGGTTTCACTCCTCCCTGAGATGAGAAGAGCGCCGTGGCGCTCTTCCCGGTATCGCTCTGCGGCGATTATGGCTGCACCGGCTCGCGGCCGATGGCTTCAAGAACGGTGTTCAGTTTTTCGACGCCACCGATGGAGTCGTAGAACTGGGGCCATACGGCACCGGTCGCCAGTTCGATGAACTCGGCTTCGTCGTTTTCGGGATCGATGATCTCCATGCCTTTGGCGGTCAGCTCTTCCTTGATGGCGGCTTCGGAATCCCGCAGGAACTGAGCGGATGCCAGGGTGGCTTCCTGTCCTGCTTCAAGGAGGATTGCCTGATCTTCTGCGGACAGGTCCTGGAAGACCGCTTCTGAAACGATCAGCGGTTCAATCGAGAAGATGTAGCGCAGGTTGGTGACATGGTCCTGAACCTCGTAGAACTTCATCGCGTTGATGGTCAGGTAAGGGTTGTCCTGCCCGTCGACCACCTTGGTTTGCAGACCGGTGAAGGTTTCCGACCATGCCATAGGCGTCGGGTTGATGCCCCATGCCTTGTAGGTTTCGATCATGATCTCGTTCTTAGGAACGCGGATGACCAGATCCTGAAGGTCAGCAACCGATTTGACCGGTTTTTTCGAGTTGGTCAGGCGGCGGAAACCGGTATAGGTCCAGCCGATGATGCGCACGCCGGCATCACGGATGGTGTTTTCGACCAGTTCCTGACCGATTGGGCCCTGGGTCAGCTTTTCGGCATCTTCCAGGCTGAGGATAACGTAAGGCAGCGTGAAAACACCGACCGAAGGCGAGAACGGCGTGATGTTGTTGATCGCCAGCAGAGACATATCCAGCGTTCCGATCGCCGCCTCGTTCACGGTGTCCTGTTCGGACCCCAGCTGACCGTTCAGGAACAGCGTTGCGGTATGTGCACCGCCCGATTTCTCTTCCAGCGCCTTGACGAAGGCGATGCCCAGAGCTTCCTGTGCGCTTCCTGCGCTATCGCCCACCGCGATCTTGAAGTTCTTCGCATCAGCCGTGCCCGCAACCATCAGTGCAGCAACGGAAACGGCGGCGCTGATGGTGCCAAGCTTTTTGATAAATGACATGGATGTCCTCCCATTTGTCGTGTTTCGAGGTGCGCGATGGCCTGGGGAGAAGGTGGCCAGTCCGATTCTGCCTCGGCCACAAGAGGCTATCTTGCCAACATGGTTTCGTCGTTGTTAATATTTGCGCGAAAGGTTTCACAAATGTCGAACTTTTAATATGAGGCAGAACCCACTGGCCACCCGCATTGGGGATACGGACATCCGCCTTCTTCGGGTTTTCAAAACCGTTGCGGAAAGCGGCGGGTTTTCAGCGGCGGAAAATGAGCTCAACATCGGGAAATCAACAATCTCGAAACACATATCGGATCTGGAGCTTCGGCTGGATCTGAAGCTGTGCAACCGTGGCCCGGCGGGTTTTTCCCTGACTGAAGACGGCGAGAAAGTGCTGGCCGCGACTGAAGACCTGCTGATTTCGGTTTCTCAGTTCAGAACAGAAGTCAACGAGATCAAGCAGCAACTGGCAGGAAGTATCCGCGTGGCGCTGTTCGATCAGTGTACCACGAACCCCGAAGCGCGCCTTGCGCGCGCCATTCACAGCTTCAACGAAGCCGCCCCTGCCATCCAGATCGAGTTGTCGATTGAACCGCCTAACGTCATTGAGACCATGGTTATCAGCGGGCAGCTGGATGTCGGGATCATCGCCCTGCACCGCCCCTCGGCAAGCCTGCATTATGCGCCGCTTTATGGGGAAAACATGTTTCTGTATTGCGGGCAGGCCAATCCGTTGTTCAGCCAGTCCGCTGACACGCTGAGCTTGCGGGACATTCAGGCGTTCAACTATGCGGGTCTGAACGTGAACTCGCCCAACCTGATCTACGGCCAGCAACTGGGGTTTCGGCGCGCCGCCAAAGTGCAGAACGAACAAGCCCTTGCAATACTTATTCTGTCGGGCAGCTATCTGGGCTTTCTTCCGGACCATCTGGCGCAGGAATTTGTTGATAAGGGGCTTATGAGGCAGGTGATGCCGCAGGAAATCAAATACAGAACGCGCTTTGCGGCGGTGACGCGGAAACAGCCGGATCCGACACGCGCGGCCAAACTGTTTCTGGAAACCCTGCTGAGCGTCCATTCCGAAGTGCCCTGAGCCCGGCCTCGTCGCCTGTTTGCGCGAGGGCACCCCGTTTATTAACCGAAGACATGCGCCAGCCGGGGGCGCACGGCCGCGCTTGTCGTGTCCACTAGGGCGAAAGGCACGGTGAAAATTGGTCGAAAACGTCTGATTGAAAACAAATTTGACTTGGCAATTCCAGTTTGATTTCAATCGGCGAAGACCATCACCTCTTGCCCCCAGATAACCGGAGAGCTGCATGTCATCCGACCCTGTTGCCGCCTTGCGCAATCAAACTGATCACGAGGCGCAATCATGAGCCGCGATGCCTTGCTGCAACCTTATCAGCTAAAACACCTGACGCTGAAAAACCGGATCATGACAACCAGTCATGAACCCGCCTATCCCGAAGGTGGGATGCCGACGGAACGCTATCGTGCCTATCACGAGGTGCGGGCCAAAGCGGGGGTTGCGATGACCATGACGGCGGGGTCGGCCGTTGTCAGCCGCGACAGCCCGCCTGCGTTCAACAATATCCTGGCATACAAGGACGAGGTGGTCCGCTGGATGGCGGAGCTGACGGATGCCTGCCATGCCCATGGCTGTGCGGTGATGATCCAGCTGACCCATTTGGGGCGGCGCACGGGCTGGAACAAGGGTGACTGGCTGCCGTCCCTGTCGCCGTCGCACGACCGGGAACCAGCGCACCGGGCCTTTGCCAAGAAGATGGAAGATTTCGACATCGCGCGGATCGTGACCGATTACGCCGATGCCGCCGAACGGATGCAGGCCGCCGGGCTGGATGGAATTGAATTGCAGGCCTACGGTCATCTGATCGATCAGTTCTGGTCGCCGATGACCAATCGGATGGAGGCGCCCTTTGGAGGCAATCTGGACAACCGGATGCGCTTTGGTTTCATGGTTCTGGACGCAATCCGCGACCGCGTCGGGAGCGATTTCATCATAGGGGTCCGTTACACCGCCGATGAGGTGGAAAAGGGCGGCATAACCGAAGCGGAAGGGCTGGAGATTGCCCGAAGGCTGCGCGACAGCGGTCAGGTCGATTTCCTGAACATCATTCGCGGGCGTATTCATACCGACCCGGCCATGACGGACGTGATCCCGGTTCAGGGCATGAAAAGCGCACCCCATCTGGATTTTGCCGGGCGGGTTCGGGCCGAGGTTGGGATGCCGACCTTTCACGCCGCGCGCATTCCCGATGTGGCGACGGCGCGGCATGCGGTGGCCTCGGGCCTGCTGGACATGGTCGGCATGACCCGCGCGCATATGGCAGATCCGATGATCGTTGCCAAAATCCGGGCTGGACGGGAAGAGGACATCCGGCCCTGTGTCGGTGCCACTTACTGTCTTGACCGCATTTATCAGGCGGGTGAGGCGCTGTGTGTCCACAACCCGGCCACCGGGCGCGAATTGTCGATGCCGCATCTGATCCCCGCCGCTGAAACGCGCCGCCGCGCGGTGATTGTGGGCGCAGGCCCCGGCGGGCTTGAGGCGGCGCGGGTCGCGGCCGAGCGCGGGCATGACGTCACCGTTATTGAGGCCGCCCCCGCACCCGGCGGTCAGGTGCGGCTGACCGCGCAGTCCCCGCGCCGGGCCGAGATGATCGGGATCATCGACTGGCGCATGGCCCAATGCGCCGCACGCGACGTGACATTTTGTTTCAACACCTTTGCGGACGCCGATGCTGTAACTGCGCTTGCGCCGGACATGGTGGTGATCGCAACCGGCGGATTGCCCGAGGTGACGGTTCTGGAGGCGGGTAACGATCTGGCGGTTACTGCCTGGGATATCCTGACCGGTGATGTGCGCCCCGGCGACAATGTCCTTATCTATGACGATGCAGGGGATCACCCGGCCCTGATGGCGGCTGAGGCTATCGCGCAAGCGGGGGGGCGGGTAGAAATCATGACCCGAGACCGCAGTTTTGCCCCCGAAATCATGGGGATGAACCTGGTGCCCTACATGCGCGCCCTGCAAAAGACCGGTGCCGAGTTCACAGTCGCCCGGACGCTGAAATCATTGGTGCGATCAGGCAATCAGCTGGAGGCAGCCATTGGTACGGATTACTCGGACCTGATAGAAAAGCGCCTGTATGATCAGGTGGTTGTCAATCAGGGTGTTTTGCCGCTGGATGATCTGTACTTCGATCTGAAACCGCTGTCGCGAAACTTGGGCGCCGTGGATTATGAAGCGCTGGTCGGCGGGTCCGGCCCCGTGTTTCCGCAATCGGTCCCAGAGGCGGGGTTTGATCTGTACCGGATCGGCGATGCCATTTCATCACGCAACACGCATGCCGCCATTTATGATGCGCTGCGCTTGGGGCTTCGATGGTGAGGCCATTGAAAAACCCCCCGGCCAAGCACGCCACAAACAGCTTTTCACCTGACAGTCAGTCAAAGGACCGGACATGAGCAACACAGAGGTCATCGAAACCGTTTGGATTCCCATGCCGGACGGCGCAAAACTTGCGGCACGGCTTTGGCTGCCCGGCTCGGCCCGAGCAACGCCCGTTCCCTGTGTTTTGGAATACATCCCCTATCGCCGCCGGGATCGCACCCGGATGCGGGATGAAAGCATGCATCCGCATTTCGCCGCTGCAGGCTATGCGTCGATCCGGGTGGACATCCGCGGCTATGGCGACAGCGACGGGATCCCCGAGGATGAGTATTCGCATCAGGAGATTCAGGACGGGCACGACATCATCCAGTGGATTGCCGATCAGGACTGGTGCGACGGAAATGTCGGAATGTTTGGCAAAAGCTGGGGGGCATATAACGCCTTTCAGGTGGCCGCTACCCGCCCGCCTGCGCTGAAGGCGATTGTGCCGGTGATGGGAACGGATGACCGCTGGCGCGAGGATATTCACTTTTACGGCGGCTGTCTGGCCAATGACAATTTCTGGTGGGGCTCGATCATGCAGCTGTACAATGCCATGCCGCCCGACCCTGAGATCGTGGGCGCGGATCGCTGGATCGACATGTGGCGTGCACGGTTGGAGGGGGCTGAATTCTGGCCCGCCATGTGGCTGGAACATCAGACCCATGATGACATGTGGCGGCGCGGCTCGATCTGCGAAAACTATGCGGATGTCGATGTACCGGTGTATTCCTTTGGCGGATGGATGGACCTGTATCGCGACACTCCGTTCCGCATCGCGGAACACCTGAGTGGGCCGGTCAAGATCCTGATGGGCCCCTGGGCGCATCTGTACCCGCAAGAAGGGGTGCCAAGGCCCCGGGTCGATTTCGTCGGCGAGGTGATCCGGTTCTGGGACCATTGGCTGAAGGGGATCGACACCGGCCTGATGGACGAGCCGCCCTTGCGGTTTTTCCTGCAGGACAGTGCCGCCCCGTCCGGAACTCATGTGCACCGCGAGGGGCGGTGGATCCAGGAGCCCAGTTGGCCATCGCCACATGTCAAGGACCAGCCCTTGTGGCTGAATGACGGAACGCTGGACGCCTCCGCCGGGTCGGGCGGGGAGATGTCGGTTTGTTCGCCGCAGAATTTCGGGGCCGCAGCGGGCGACATGTGTTCCTTTGCAATACCCGGAGATATGGCGGCAGATTGCCGGATCGAAGCCGCAGGGGCGCTGCAATTCAAAGCAGAGCCACTTGGAGAGCCGATCGATATTCTGGGCCAGCCCTCGGTAGACCTGACAGTTTCTGCCGATCGGGCGCAGGGTTTTGTTGCGGCCTTGCTGGTGGATGAGGCCCCGGATGGCGCGCAGACATTGATTGCACGCGGGTTCTGCAATCTGACCCACCGGATCAGCGACACTGAACCGACACCGATCACACCCGGCGAAGACATGCACGTGACTGTCCCGCTTTATGGAACCGGTTATCGGGTGTTGGCGGGTCATCGCATCGTTCTGCAAATCGCGTCCGCCTATTGGCCGGTCCTGTGGCCAGCGCCCGAGCCGGTTACGCTGACGATCCAACCCGGCACATCGCGGCTGATCCTGCCCGTGCGCAGCCAGCATGATGACGCGCCAGCCCCACGCCCCTTGCCCGAACCTCGGGGTCCCGACGTCGCCCCGCGGAAGACGAACGTTCGCTCCGGTTCGATGGAGCGTTCGGTCCACACCGATCTGACCAATGGCGAGGTGACACACAGGTATTTCCTTGACGGGGGTGTCTTTGGGCCGGTGGGCGATATTCGCCTCGACGATATCGGCACGGTGCTGAGCGATATGTCGGATCGACGCTATACCATCCAGCCGGATGATCCGTTGTCGGCAGTAGCCACAATGGAGCAAACCGCCGGTTTCGACCGCGAGGGGTGGTCCGCCAAGATCTGGACCTGTTCCGAACAAAGGGCGACTGCGACCGAATTTCACCTGACCGCTCGCCTAAAGGCGTGGTCGGGTGACGACCTGATCTTTGAGGAAGAACAGTCTTTTGTCATCCCCCGCAACGGGATGTAGGCGCAGAATGGTTTACAGACCTGCCGTCTTGTGATGCGTGGGCTGGTGTTCCCCTCGCGGGATCGAAATTGTTCAGGGCTCTCATCCGGGGGCAACGTGCATCAATCGGAACCTATCTTTGAGCGGGATTGCAAAACCCTGTAGCAATGACGAAA
This sequence comes from Ruegeria sp. AF3, assembly GCF_056536285.1. Taxonomy (NCBI): domain Bacteria; kingdom Pseudomonadati; phylum Pseudomonadota; class Alphaproteobacteria; order Rhodobacterales; family Roseobacteraceae; genus Ruegeria; species Ruegeria sp. AF3. The sequence goes on from NZ_JBQFJM010000002.1 coordinate 351,014, forward strand.
GAAAGCAGGACGAAGGAGAGTTGCCTTGACGAGTTTTTCTGAGAACCTGCGCGCCCTGCGGCATGAGTTTCACCGCAACCCCGAGCTTGGCTTTCAGGAGGACTGGACCAAGGCCCGGATCGCCGATCACCTGAGAAGCCTTGGCATCGAAGTGCATGAGGGTGTCGGCGTTGTTGGTGTTCTACGAGCGGGCCATGGCAACCGGTCCATCGGTCTGCGCGCGGATTTCGACGCGCTGCCCATTACCGAAGCCAACAGCTTTGCCTACAAGTCTCGGAACCCGGGCGTGATGCATGCCTGCGGCCATGACGGCCATACGACGATGCTGCTGGGCGCGGCCGAGCTTTTGGCCAGGGATCAGGGCTTTGACGGCACCGTTGTCTTCCTGTTCCAGCCCAACGAGGAGCACGGGCTGGGCGCGCGGGCGATGATTGAGGAAGGCGTCCTGCGGGATTTTCCGATTGACGAAATCTATGGCGCGCACAATCTGCCGGGCGAACCCGTCGGGCGGGTTTCAACCCGCGCCGGTGTCATTTGTTGCAGCGAAAGCCTATTCGAGATCACCATCACCGGTCAGGGCGGCCATGCCTCGATGCCCCATGTCGGGCGCGAGACAATCACGCCCGCAGCAGAGCTTGTTCTGGCCTTGCAAACCATCGTTTCGCGAAAGCTTGCCCCATTGTCTGGCGCGGTCGTTTCCGTGACCGAGTTCATCACCGATGGGCAGCGCAACGTCCTGCCGGGTCGAACAGTGTTGAAAGGGGACGCACGGGCGATGTCCCCCGATGACCGCGCGCGGATTGAAAACCATATGCGGCAGATCGCGGCGGGCCTGGCGGAAAGCCATGGTGTCGCGGTGACGGTGGAAATCCGGACCGAATTCATCGAGGCAATCAACGATGCCGACGCCGCAACCCATGTGGTTTCAGCAGCAAAAACGCTGGGCCTTGAGGTTGACGGCGACCGGACTGCCATGTCGTTTTCCGAGGATTTCGCGGAATTTGCGGCTGCGGTTCCGGGGTGTTTTCTGCTGATCGGCAATGGAACCGAGGGGTCGAATGGCCGCCCCCTGCACGCGGACGATTATGATTTCAACGACGCGCTGCTGCCATTGGGGGCAAACCTGTGGGCCGAACTGGTGCGGCAACGTCTGCCAGTGACCACCTGACTGCGCAGGACGATCCGTGGATGTTTCGGATCGCTTCCTCTGGTCACCTCAAACATTCGCCCACGGATGCCGGACTTTTCCAGAATGATCAGCGTGCCGCTTCGGTGGACACGCGTGCCGAACCCGACCATTCAGCACCGGATGCGCCGGTCAGGAACCCATCGCTTAGCCTTATACCGGGATCGTCCGTGCGCAGGGCATGTTCCAGATCGCCCCGGTCAAGTTGACCATCCAGCCGCTGACGGTAGAGCGCGCAAAGCCTTGGGAACCCCTGAGATTGCGGCGACAGTCGCAGGGCCGAGACGCCCGCGCTTTGCAGCAACTCGATCTGGTGATCCGTGCAGGCATAGCTGTCTGACAGGGTCTGCACACCGTTCATGGCCATGAACGGCTGTCCATCGCCGGTCAGCACATCCAGCCCGTTGGGATCGTTTTCGCAGGCAAACTGGCAATTATCCTTGCTGCGCCCATGCAGGCGCGCATGGTAACACCGGCCGGAGATGGCCAGCGGCAGGCGACCGTGGCCCCAAACCTCGACCGCGACACCCAAACTGGCGGCGGCCTGTGCCAGAACCCTGACCGAGGCGATTGGCAGTTCCGGCGGCAGGCATATGCGACGCGCCCCGCGTGACGCCAGCCATGCAAATGTGCCTTCGTTATAGACATTGATCAGCGGTCCGACATCGAAATCGGTGTTTTCGGGCAGATGCGCCAGCGCGGTCAGGTCGTTGATCTCGACCGTGACCCCCAGATCCGCCAGATCGGCGGTCAGCTTGCGTTCACGCCTGAGCGTCACCAGTGCAAGACTGGTCAGCGCAACCTGTTTGCCAGCCTCAACCAGCCGGGCAATCGCGTCGGGGATCCGGTCCTGATAGAACGGCAGGCGCTTGGAGCAAACCAGCTCACCCAGCACGATGCGGTCGACGGGGGTTTGGGCCAGATCCTCATAAAAGGATGCCCAGTTTTCGGCGGGCCAGAAAAACTGGTTGGGGCCAACGGTCAGTTCCATCGCGCTATCTCCAGGTTTTTTTGTAGGCGCCGGTTGTCATGGACTGCCCTTCGGACAAACGGGCCAGCATCCCTTCGGGCAGAGGGCGCCCGGCCTCAAGCGCGTCGACAGCGGCGCGGAAATTCCGAACCACCTGCGCGACGTAGGATTTCGAACGCTGGCGCCCTTCGATCTTCAGCGCGGTAACACCGGCCTTCTGCAATTGCGGGATCAGCCGTTCCGCGTTCAGGCTGACGGGGTCTTCGAACAGGTGGCCCGTCTTTTCACCTGCGGAAAAGCACCCTTTGCACAATGTCGGATAGGGTGCAGGCTGGTTTCGCTCGACCCGGTGGATCAGGTAGCCACCCAGACGGGTGTTCAACGCGCCCTTGTCGTTCTGGTATTCAACATGGCTGGCGGGCGAACAGACGCCATTCATGTTCGGAGACAGCCCGGTGGCATAAGAGGACAGCGAACAGCGGCCTTCGGCCATCACACAGAGCCCGCCGAACACAAAAACCTCGGTCTCGACTTCTGTTTCGGCGTTGATGGCGGCGATTTCGGGAACCGACAGCACGCGCGGCAGGACTACGCGTTTGACGCCGAAGGTTTCGGCATAGAAGTTGATCACATCGGCGTTTGCGGCTGCGGCCTGCACGGACAGGTGCCTGCGCAGCCCCGGATGGTTGCGCGCGGCATAATCCAGCAACCCTATATCGGCGAGGATCACGGCATCCGCGCCGCAGGTTTCCGCATCGGCCACGGCGCGGTGCCAGATTGCTTCGCTGCCCGCGAGGGGAAACGTGTTGATCGCAACCAGCACCCTGGCCCCGTGGTCATGGGCAAAGGCAACACCCGCGCGCATTTCGGCCCGGTCGAAGTTCAGGCCCGGAAAGTTGCGCGCGTTGGTTTCGTCATTGAAGCCGCAATAGACTGTATGCGCCCCGGCCTTGACGGCTGCGCGCAAGGCGGCGGGCGTTCCTGCCGGGCAGACGATTTCCATCACCATAGTACAGCGTCTTCCGGTCGGGCCAGGTACAGGCCGGTTCGACGTTCCACCAACGCGATGAGCTGCTTGAGCGGGCGCGCAAGCGGGCCGGAGAGGGTTGCGGCCTCGTGCGCGAGGTCCAGTTCCGCGTCGTCGATTGCATTGCGTAGCGCCAGCGCCGCAGCCGTATCGCCCTCGACCACCAGATCACGTGAGAAGAACAGCGCATCGCCGTCAAACGCGCCGTGAACCAGCCCAAGAAGGGCCGCCAGAGGGCCGGAAATACGCGCAACCCCTGTCCCGCCGCGCCGGGTCAGTGTCACCTTTGGGGCACCGCCATTCGGATTCAGCAGCAGGACAACAGGCAAATCCGTCGGATCAAGAACGAAAACTGATCTTCCGTATGCGCCAAGCCGTTGAAACATTTCCGGGTTTTTCTTTGCCAACTGGCGCGTGAAGACCGTCAGCGACAGTGATAAGGGGGCAAGCGGCGCTATCCGAAGCGTGGCCGCCAAAGCCGCCGGGCAGCGCGGTATCGTGTTCTCAGGAACGGGCAATGAGACCTCCTGCTGTCTCAACGTTGTGACCTTGGATGCCTTCCTAGGACGATCGCGGCAGGGGTGACTTGACGGTTGTCAATTCGACCCCTCGCTTTCGTTGCTAGAGGGTGGACACCACCGTCGGAGCAACCCCATTCGCACCCTGCCGCAATATCCCAGCCTTCGGCATTTTCTGAAATGGTGCGAGGACACCGGACAGTTCAGGCGCATCCCTGATCCGGTTTCCGTACGCCATCAGATGACCGCTGTTCACCGCGCCGTGCTTGAGGCGGGCGGACCGGTTCTGCAATTTGACCACCCGACTGACCTGCCCACTGATCGGCTCGATACCCCCGTCGTCGTCAACCTGTTCGGAACAGCGGAACGGGTCGCTGCCGGGCTGGGTGTCACACCCGCCGGGCTGGACGATCTGGGGGCCTTTCTGGCGGCGCTGCGAGCCCCGACGCCGCCGGACGGAGTGCGGGACGCGCTGGCCAGATGGCCGATGCTGAAGGCGGCCCTGTCGACCCGACCGAAACTGGTCAGAACCGCCCCGGTGCAAAGCCTCTGCCACAGCGGAGCGGATGTGGACCTGACCGCGCTGCCAATCCAGACCCACTGGCCCGGCGATGCGGGGCCGCTGATCACGTGGCCCGTGGTTCTTACCCGGCCCTACGGCAGCGATGCAAACGCGGCGCAAGGCTATAACGCGGGGGTTTACCGTGTTCAGGTGCTGGACCGGAATCGTGTCATCATGCGCTGGCTGCCTCATCGCGGCGGCGCGGCGCATCACAGAAGCTGGGCGAGGTGCGCCGAAAAGATGCCCGTCGCCATTGTGCTGGGCGCAAACCCCGCGACTTTGTTATCGGCGGCCTTGCCCTTGCCAGAAACGGTATCCGAGCTGACATTTGCCGGTGCCCTGAACCAGAAGCGCCCACATCTGATCCCGGCCAGAACTATCCCCATGTTGGTCCCTGCTGACGCTGAGATTGTTCTGGAAGGTTGGGTTTCACCAAGCGAGACCGCCCCCGAGGGGCCTTTTGGGGATCACACCGGCTATTACAACCCGGCTGAACCCTTTCCGGTGATGCAGGTCAGCGCTGTCACCCATCGGGACGCGCCGCTGTATCTTTCGACCTATACCGGGCGGCCACCGGACGAGCCGTCAATCATTGGCGAGGTATTCAACCGTCTGGCCCTGCCGACCATCCGCGCGCAGATCCCCGAAATCCACGATCTTTGGCTACCGCCCGCCGCCTGTTCCTATCGCATGGCAATCGTTGCCATCGACAAACGGTATCCGGGGCAGGCCCGGCGCGTGATGATGGCCCTGTGGGGAATGCTGCCGCAATTCAGCTATACGAAAATGATCATCGCGGTCGATGCCGATATCGATCCCCGAAACTGGGAGGATATTGCTTGGGCGCTTGCCACTCGCATGGACCCGGGCCGGGACGTGATGGTGCTGGACAGGACACCTATGGATTATCTGGATTTTGCATCACCCGAACCCGGTCTGGCCGGAAAAATCGGCATCGACGCCACGACGAAACTGGGCAGTGAAACGCTGCGGGAATGGGGGACTGTGATGCACACTGCGGATGGAGATCACGCCTTTGCGGAAGACCTTGTAAACCGATTGATGCCGGAGCTGAGAGCATGACAAACGCCCGTGTTGTTTTGGGGGTATCCGGTGCGTCAGGCGCGGCGTTGAGCCTTGCCGTGGCCCGGTGCCTGGCGTCATCGGATATCGAGGCCGATCTTGTGGTCAGCGCAGCCGGGATGCGGACCCTTGCGCAGGAATGCGGCCCGGACGCTTTGCAAAACCTGCGGCAACTGGTGACGCGGCATCACCCGAGCGCCGATATCGGTGCCAGCATTGCGTCCGGATCGGTTCCGGTATCCGGCATGATCGTTGCGCCCTGTTCCATGCGAACACTTGCCGCGATTGCGCATGGGCTGGACGATAACCTGCTGACGCGCGCCGCCAGTGTTCAGCTCAAGGAACGCAGGCCGTTGGTTTTACTGACACGCGAAGCGCCGCTGACGCTGGCCCATTTGCGCAACATGACGGCGGCGGCAGAAATGGGGGCCATCATCCTGCCCCCGGTTCCTGCGTTTTATCTGAAGCCTGACACCCTGATGGATATCGTGTCCCAGGTCGCTGCACGCGCGGTGGACTGCCTGCGCATTTGTGACCCGGTGGCGCAGCAATGGCGCCCGCAATGCGCAGGTGAGTGAGTTCGGACGCCTCCGGCGGGAGTATTTGGAAAAAGATGAAGTCGCCTGAAGTGCCGAGACGAGACATCTTTTGGAGCGTCTTATTGGCCTTGCCTGCCTGTAGACGGGTTTTGAGCGTTAACACCGCAGTCTGGCGCCTGTCGGGTCAAACGGTGCCTCGGCCAGTAGGCGCGCCTTGTGCGGTTTGCCGATGACCTGAATGACCACCTCTTCGCCCGGCTGTGCCGTGTTTGGGTTGCGGAACCCCAGCGCCAGCGATTTCCCGACCGAATAGCCGTATGCCCCCGAGGTGACACGACCCACGGGCGTGCCATCGGGGGTAAAGATCGGCTCACCCCCGGTTGCGTCGGCATCTTCGGTCACATCCAGTTCGAAGACGGACAGCACCTCGCGCGCGGGGTTGTCCTTGACGGACAGATAGGCGTCTTTGTGCAGGAAATCCTTGTCCAGCTTGATCAGACCCGCCAGCCCGACCTCTTGCGGCCAGTATTCCTGAGAATACTCTCGACCCCACGAGCCATAGCCCTTTTCGATCCGCAGCGCCCCCAGCGCGCGCCCGCCCACCGGACCGCCACCACAGTCTTTGGCGGCCTCAAGCAGGGCGGTGTAGAGCGCCACCTGATCCCCCTCGGCGCAGTGCAGTTCCCAGCCCAGATCGCCGGTAAAGCTGACCCGGATGGCCACGCATTCGACGCCAGCGACCGTGATTTTCTGCGACCGCATGAAGCGGAACGCCTCGTTCGACAGATCGGCATTGGTCAGGCGTGCCAACGCTTCGCGTGACCTGGGGCCTGCGATGTTGAACCCTGCGATGCGGTCGGTGGCGACCTCAAGCGTGGTGCCCTTGGGCATATCGACCATGTTGAAGAAGCGCTGATGATAGCGTTCGGCCATGCCGGACCCGACCATCATGTATTCATCCTCGGCCAGCTTGGTGATAGTGAAATCGCCCGCCACACCACCGCGAACCGAGATCAGCGGCGTCAGGCAGCTGCGCCCCACTTCGGCAGGCACCCGATTGGCCACCAGACGGTCCAGCCAGTCATGGGCACCAGGGCCCTTGATCACGTAATTGGCGAAGTTCGAGATGTCGATCACGCCCACGCTGTCGCGCAGCATCTGCACCTCACGGCCTACGGGCTTCCACCAGTTCTGGCGGGTAAAGCCAATGGTCTCTTCCACCTCGGGTTCATCGGCGAACCAGAGCGGATGTTCCCAGCCGCAATTGAGGCCAAAGACGCAGCCCATCTGCTTCTGCATCTCATAGGCGGGGCGCACACGGGCCGGGCGGCCTGCGCTGCGTTCTTCGTTAGGGAAATGGATCTTGAAGCGGTGGGTGTAGGCATCCTGAACGCGGGCCTTGGTGAATTTCTTGTCGGCCCAGTCGCCAAAGCGGGCCAGATCCCAGGCGAACATGTCATATTGCGGCTCGCCCTCGATCATCCATTGCGCCGCCAGCAGACCCAACCCACCGGATTGCGAGAAACCGGGGATCAAACCACCGCAGAGGAAATAGTTCTTCAGCTCGGGCACCGGCCCCCAGAGCATGTTGGCGTCGGGCGACCAGATCATCGGCCCGTTGATCACGCGTTTCACCCCGGCTGTGGCCGCGACCGGCACGCGTTCGGTGGCGCGGATCACGTTTTCCATGATCCGGTCGAGATCGTCGGGGAACAGATCATGGGCAAAATCCAGCGGCGTGCCGTCTTCGGCCCAGAATTTCATGTCTTTCTCATAAGCCCCGATCAGCAGGCCGTTGCCTTCCTGCCGGAAGTAGTATTCGCCGTCGCGGTCAGCGATCGAGGGCAGACGGCGCACCAGGCTGGCGACCTCGTCGATGCTTTCGGTCACGAAATACTGATGCTCGGTCGGTTGCAGCGGCAGGGTCAGACCCGCCAGCGCCGCCACCTCGCGCCCCCAGAGACCGGCGGCGTTGACAACCCACTGGGTGTGAATATCGCCTTTGGGCGTGCGCACGATCCAGCTGCCGTCGGGCTGTTGTTCGGTTCCTGTCACCGGGCAGAACCGTTCGATGGCGGCCCCCATGGCGCGGGCCCCGGCGGCATAGGCGTGCGGCACGCCCGACGGGTCGACATTGCCGCCATCGGGTTCGTACATGATGCAGCGGATGTCATCGAACTGCGCCAGCGGATGCAGTTCCTTGGCTTCTTCACGGCTGACTTCGTAGAAGTTCAGACCATAGAACCGGGCCTTGGCCTCTTGCAGGCGCAGCTGGTGCTCACGCTCTTCGGTCTGGGCCAGATAGAGCGAGCCGGGCTGGAATACGCCGCAGCTTTGGCCGGTTTCCTGTTCCAGCTGTTTATACAGATTCATCGTATAGTGCTGGATGCGGGTGATGTTGTTGTTATCGTGCAGCCCGTGAATATTCGCCGCTGCGTGCCAGGTCGAACCGGAGGTCAACTCGTTCCGTTCCAGCAGGACAACGTCGGTCCAGCCAAGTTTGGCCAGATGGTACAGGATCGAACAGCCGGCAAGGCCCCCTCCGATCACGACAGCTTGTGCATGGGTTTTCATGAGTGCTTGTCCCTTGGTCCGCCGCAGCTCAGGCGGCGATTTCTTTCATGACAGCCAGAAATTTGGCGACTTCGCCGATTGAGTTGTAGTGGCACATCGAGACCCGGACGCAGGCGTCATAACCCAGCGGCGTCAATATGTTGCCAGAATAGTGGTCGGCCTTGCGCAAATGGGTGCGAATACCTTCATCGTTCAGCCGTTTGACGACATCCGCCGAGGCCACGCCCTGTACGCGCAGCGACACCAGCCCTTCGCGTGCGGGGTTGTCGGCACCGCCCAGAATGGTGACCTTCTCCATCTCGGCCAGACCGCTCAGGTTGCCGGTGCCGTGGATCATCGCGTCGGTCAGTGCCTTTTCCTGCGCGTGAATGGCGTCACCCGCTGCCAGAAATCTGGCACGCCGGTCGGTGGCGTCGCTGACCTGACTGCCAAGCCATTCGAAATAAGACACAACGTCGGACATGGTCGCATAAGCCCCGGTGTCGCGCGTGCCCATTTCCCAGTTATCTGCCGGGCCGTCCAAAAGGGCATTGTGTTCAAGCCGCGTCAGCCGGTCGGAAATCCACGCCACGCCGTAGCCATGGCGCGAAAACACCTTGTAGGGCGAGATCACGTAGCCGTCGACGTCATACGCGCTGAGATCGATCCGGCCATGGGCGGCGTGCTGGATGCCATCGACAATTATGAAACAATCTGGCGCCACGGCGCGGATCGCTTGTGAAACTGCGGCCACATCAACGCCCATGCCCGTCACGGGTGAGGTGTGCAGGATTGTCGCCACTTTGGTGTCGGGTGTAACAGCTGCGGCATAGGCCCCGGCTGTCACGGTGCCGGTGTTGTCATCGTGGGGCACCAGCACATGGGTCTGCCCGGCAATACGGGCCCAGCGATCACAGGCTGAGCGTGTGGCGGGGTGTTCCAGTGTCGACCCCAGCACAATCCCCGGACCGGTTCCGAGACAGGCGTTCATGATCAGCCGGAACAGAAGTTCTGTGCCGCTTTCACCCACAAAGAACTGACCACCGGGTGCATTCATGAAATCCCGCATATCGGCCTTGGCCGCGTTGATCGTGGAAACCAGAGCATGAGACCCCGGATTGTCACGCCCCTGATTGTCGGGAATTGCGGCGTGACGCGCCGAGCTGTCCAGCACGGATTTCAGTGTCAAAGCCCCACCGGCGTTTTCGAAAAATATCCGCTCGCCCTGTTCGGGGCAGTGATCGATCTGGGCAAAACGGTTGCGGATCTGGTTCAGCAGGTTTTCCGAAATTTGACTCATGAAAAGCGGCACCTTTGTGTTTTGTGAACGTATGATGTTTCAGACAAGCCTAAGATGGTTTCCCCGCAGGGCTGGCCAAATCTCCCGTAACCGTGCGGATGGTTCAACATGTGCTTCATTCCCGAGCGGCCCTTATTCCGACTATGGCGTCGAGGGCGCGGTATCTTGTTCTTTTGCGACGTAAATACAGTCACGTCTGCGACACGGCGTGTTGAGTAGGCCAGAATACCCGCCCCATGTGTCGGGGCGAACCTGCCTTTGAGGCAGGCAGCCATCCGACGTGGGTTCCATGCTTTTGCCTGATCCGCGGCTATAGCAGATCAAACAACCGCCCCGGAACATTTCTGTGCCTTGGCAGGTCAAGCGCCCGCATTAGGGCAAACATCATGGCCTGATTGGACGTCACAACAGGTTTATCAAGGGCCGCTTCGATCCGGTCTATGGCCTCGACCGCGCGCATGTCGGTGCAGCTGAGTATGATGGCTTCGGCCTTTGGGTGGTCGGCCTGCATGGCAAGGTCTAAAACCTCGTCCGGGGTCAGTTCTCCCTGCCCGTAATTGCCCAGCTCGCGGCCGATATCGGCGCATTTCACCGTTGTGATCTGGTTTTGCGTCAGAAAATCCATGGCCTGCGTGTTGATCTCGCCCAGATAGGGTGAAGAAAAACCGACGCTGGACACGCCGAGCGCATGGATCGCACCAACCAGCGCCCCTGCGGCGGTAATACACACGGCGCCCGACGCAGCCCTGATGTCCTGCGCCAGCTGGTGATCAAAGGACGGGCCATGGGTCAGCGTGGCCGAGGTACAGCCATAGAGCACCACATCGGGCCGAACGCCCGAGATCATCTTGAGGTCATGGCTGATATCCGAGGCCCCCAGACCCGCCATCTGATCCGAGCCGGGGATCTCATCCACGTCATAGCCACCCATTCGCTGAAAATGCACCGTCGTGTCCGGGCAGCGCATCAGCATCATGTCAGCTTCGAGATTGGTGTTGGTAAAGGGCACCAGCACCCCGATTTTGGCCCGTGTCCGGGTTTCAAAGGTCATGACGTCACCTCTTTCAGAACAGTCAGGCAGCGCTCCATCACTGCCGTGTCACAGATCGTGGCGCGCAGGCAATCCGCGAGGCAATAGCCGCCCATTCCGCGCATGAGCAAACCCGCTTTGCGCAACGCTGCATCCGCTTTTTGCGCGGTGGCGGCATCGGCAAATCGGATCAGGACAAAATTGGTGTGGCTGTGCGGAACAGATAATCCCAGCGCCCGGCACCCGTCGGCAAAGCGATCCCGGATGGCGGCGGTTCTGGCAACCGTGTTGCGCATGTGGGGCTGATCTTGCACCGCTGCCGTTGCCATGGCCTGAGAGGGGGTCGATACGTTGTTGGGGTTGAGCAGTTTTCGCAGCTCAATCGCGACCTCAGACGGGAACAGACCCCAACCCACGCGCGCGCCCGCCAGACCGTAAGCCTTTGAGAAGGTGCGTATGACCACAGTATCCCCACGTGCGACGAGGGCAAAGATTTCAGCCGGGTCGTGGTCGCGATCAGCGAATTCTGCATAGGCCTGATCGACCACCAGCAGCACGTCCTCGGGCAATGTGTCGCGCAGGCGGATGATCTCGGCATTCGGGATCAGGGTGCCGGTCGGGTTGCCGGGGTTGCAGACAAAGACGATCCGGGTATCTGGTGTAACAGCCGCCAGAATGTCGTCGACCGAGACGGTCAGATCAACCTCGCGCGCTTTCACATAGTCTGCACGCACCTGCGCCGTCGCTGATGCCACATAGGCATAGCCGTAATCCGTGCCCAATACATGGTCGCCCGGCCCTGAATAGGCGCGGATAAGGCAGCCGATCAACTCCATCGATCCGGCACCGCACAGGATGTTGTCGGCTGGCACCCCGTGCACCTGAGCGATGGCGGCGCGTAGGTCCGACCAGTCGGGATCGGGATAAAGCGGCATCCGGTGCAATGCCACCTTCCCCGCCGCAATTGCGGCAGGGCTGACCGGGAAAGCGCTTTCATTCTGGGCTAGAGATACAGTGTCCGGCCCGCCCAGATCGGCCAGCGCATAGGCCGCCATGGCACGAATGTGATCAACCGCGCGGATCATGAGGCACTCCCATAGGCTTTGGCCCCTTCTTCCGTGACCAGACCGCGCCTGAGGTCCAGCGCCAGCGCCTTTGGGTCGCGCGCGGCCGGATCGCCAAAGCCGCCGCCACCGGGCGTGTCGAAGATCAGGTAATCGCCGCTTTCCACGCGTAGCTCGCCCTTGCCCGGAATGTCGCCGCCGCCATCGCGGAACCGGATACGTCCCGGCGCGCCGGCCAGGCCGCCCATGCGGCCCAGAGCGGGGAATTTCAGACGTTCGACCGACAGGAAGACGATGAAGGGGGCATCGTTGGCGGACGTCATCTCGATCCGCTGCCCCAATCCGCCCCTGAACTGGCCTGCGCCGCCCGAGTCGGGCAACAATTCGCGTCGCCACATGATCACCGGTGCGACACTTTCGGTTATTTCGACCTGCGAGCCGAACACCCCCGAAGGGTAGGCTGTCGCAGACAGGCCATCCGCATGGGGTCGCGCCCCGGTGCCGCCGTTGTGAACGGGTTCGATGGCAAATTCACGCCCGCCATTCGCCGCCACTTCGGGCGCGTGGCGCATTGGCAGATCGAACATGCACGAGGCCCCTTCGGCGGGCACCTGATCGGGCAGCGCCTGATGCAGGCAGCCCAGAACCAGATCCGGTGTAACCTGCCCCAGCGTATGCCGCATGGCCACAGGCACCGGATGCTGGGCGTTCAGGATGCAACCTTTGGGGCCGTCCACCGTGAAAGGTTCCAGCGAGCCCGCGTTGTTCGGGATATCCGGTCCAACGATGCAACGCAGGGCAAACACCGTATAGGCGGTCGCATAGTTCAAAGGCACGTTGATGCCCTTCTTCGAACACCCTGACGTGCCCGTGAAATCGACATGCATCCCTTCTTTGGTCACAGTGAGCGTTGCGTGCAGCTCCAGCTCTGCCTCATAACCGTCCATGCGCAGCACGTTTTTGTAAACGCCCTCGGGCACCTCGGCGATGGCCTGCAACGCACCTTTACGCGAGGTGTCGATGATATAGGTGCCAAGCCTGTCCAGATCATCGATCCCGAACTCCTCCATCATCGCAACAAGGCGGTTCACCCCGGCCTCGCAACAGGCGATCAGGGCGTAGATGTCGCCCTCATTCGCCACAGGCTCGCGCGAGTTGGCGCGGATGATTTCCATCAGCAGCGCATTGGGCGTTCCGGCCTCGACCAGTTTGCAAGGCGGGATCAGCAGGCCTTCGTCATAGATGTCCGAGCCTTCAGGCCCCATGCCAAGACCACCCAAATCCACCAGATGCGAGGTGCAGGAGGTAAAGCCCACCACCCTGCCGTCCTTGAACGCGGGCATCATCAGCAGGAAGTCGTTCAGATGCCCCGAGGCCAGCCATGGGTCGTTCGTCATGTAGATGTCGCCGGGGCGCATGTCCTGTACCGCGAAACGGGCGCGCAGGTGCAGCACGGCCTCGGCCATGGTGTTGATATGGCCCGGTGTTCCGGTCACGGCCTGCGTCAGCATCCGGCCATTCACGTCGAATATCCCGGCGGAAATGTCACCGCATTCACGCACGATGGGCGAAAAAGCTGCGCGGATCAGGGTCTGGCCCTGTTCTTCGACCACAGCCAGCAGACGGTTCCACATCACTTGCAGGCGGGCGGGGGACAGATCAGCGGTCATCATGCGCCTCCTTTCTGGTCCTGTATCAGGACAAGGTTGCCGATTGCGTCCATCTGGGCCGAGAAATCGGCGGAAACGAGTGTGGTTGTTTGTGGTTCATGGATCAGCGCGGGGCCTGCCACATGGTCACCGGGGCGCATATCGGCGCGGGCGAGAAAGGCGGCCTGTTTTACCGTGCCATCCAGATCACAGGTGATGGGGCGCGTCTGCGTGACCTGAAATGTGGTTTTGCCCGGCGTTTCCAACACCGTAGGCACCGCTTTGTCCGGGGTGGCAACGCGAACGGCCCAGTTGAGAACCTCGATCTTCATCCCCGGCACAGGACGTGAGAATTGTTTGCGGTATTCTTCTTCGAATGCGGCTGTCAGCGGGGCGATATCCGGGCGTGTCAGGGCGCGGTCCGGCAACGTAATCTCGATCTCATGCCCTTGCCCGCTATAGCGCATAAAGGCGGTGCGCAGGGTTTCGGTGGGTGCATCCCCTGCCCCTTGGGCGACGACCTCTTTTGCTTCGGCAATCATCGTATCGAACAGGGCGTTCACCCCGTCCATGTCCATGCTGTCGAGCAGAGAATAGCGCGAGCGGACGATTTCGAAGGATACCGGGGCAAACAGGAACCCAACCGCCGAACCGACACCGGGATTGGGTGGGATCACGATACGCGACACCCCGGCGGACCGGGCGACGCGGGTGGCATGCAGCGGCCCGTTGCCACCAAAGGCAATCATGGTGCGCGGGCCAAGGTCCTTGCCGCTTTCAACCGCGTGCATCCGCCCGGCGCTGGCCATGCTTTCGACAACGATGCGGCTGACCCCATCTGCCGCACCTGTTGCATCCAGCCCCAGTTTTTCCCCGATCACACGTCTCAGGGCGGCCTTTGCGCCATCGGGGTCAAGCTGGATATGCCCCTCGGCAAAGGTGTCGGGTACGATATAGCCCAGAGTGATGTCGCTGTCGGTCACGGTCGGATCGGTTCCGTCGCGCATAAAGGCGACCGGTCCGGGTTCCGAGCCTGCCGATTTCGGCCCGACCGTCAGACGCCCGAGACGGTCCACACCCGCGATCGAACCGCCGCCAGCGCCGATTTCAATCATCTCGATCACCGGAATGCGCACCGGCATTCCCGACCCTTTGATGAACCGTGCCGCGCGGGCGATTTCGAATGAGCGCGATGTCTGGGGGCGTGCCTTGTCGATCAGACAGAGCTTGGCGGTGGTGCCGCCGACGTCAAACGACAGGACCTGATCCAACCCGGCACGCGCGGCGATGCGGGCGGCCAGAATGGCCCCTCCGGCGGGGCCGGATTCCACCAGACGAATGGGGAAACGCGTGGCGGTGCCGATCGTGCACATACCGCCGCCTGCGGTCATCATAAGGATCGGACAGGTTACACCCTCGGCCCTGAACTGATCCGCGAACCGGGTCAGATAGCTTTCCATCAGAGGCTGAATATAGGCGTTGGCCACTGTGGTGCAGAGCCGGTCAAACTCTCGCGCTTCGGGGCTGACATCGGACGAGATCGAGACGGTCAAACCGGGGCGGCATCGCGCCAGACGATCGCGCAAACGCCGTTCGTGGGTCGGGTTGGCGTAGGAGTGCATCAGGCAGATGGCCACCGCCTCGGCCCCGCTGGCGTCAATCTCGGCCAGCAACCGGTCTACTTGCCCTTCATCCAGTTCAATCAGCACCTTGCCTTCTGCCGACATGCGTTCGCGTATGGTCAGCGAGCGTTCGCGCGGCACCAGCGTATCCGGCTTTTCAAGGTTAATGTCGTATTGGGAATACCGACGCTCGTACCCGATATCGAGAATATCGCGGAACCCTTCGGTGCAGACCGTGGTCACGACCGCCCCGCGCCGTTCGATCAGCGCGTTGGTCGCCAGAGTGGTTCCGTGAATAAATCCGGTGACATCATTCAGCGACCGGCCAGCCTGCGCCATGACGCGCCGTGCGCCCTCCAGTGCGCCTTCTGCCGGGTTCCGGTGGGTGGTCAGGGTTTTGGTAGAGGCCAGTATCGTCTCATCACCCGAGACGAGGACCGTGTCGGTAAAAGTGCCGCCAATATCGATGGCGAGGCGCAGAGCGGTTGTCATGAGGTATTCCGTTGTCGTCTGAAAGCAGGCAGGCAGAACGGCCCCGCAGGGCGGTTACCGGCGCGTCGTGACCAGATCACAGCCGGTCGCACGGCGATCCAGACGGGTGGGAATACACTGACAGGTCATACAGTTTTGTCCCCTACTGTGCCCCGCTTCACTAGCTGGTTTACGACAGATTGGCCCGCAAGCGACACATTTGTCACCGCAGAGGGTTCTGCCCTGAACCTGCCTGGGGTCAGTCTAAGGGTGCTTTAGGTGAACCGTTTCGCCGGTTTGCAGGGCCTGCTGCGCCGCCAATCCCATTCGCACCGCCCACAAACCGTCATGCACTGTCACATCCGGTTCGGCCTTGTGCCCGCGCACCAGATCCAGAAACCCCCTGTGCTGATAATAGGTCGAGCCGTTGTGGTCACCGACAGCCAGCAAGCGGGGATCGACAGGGATATCGTGCGATATTGGCCCCTTGGGGTCCCGCGGGCTGACGATGACCTGCGGCACGGGCGGCGATCCCAGATGGTCGGGCCAGAACCGTCCCGGCCCCGGCACCAGAGCCTCGATCTTGGCGTTGGGCCCGATGGCCGAAATCTCTTCCTGATAGCGGGCGCCTTCGGCGAACATGCACAGCTCGAGCATCGCGCGCGCGCCATTGGCGAAATCGACCAGAACATAGCCATGATCCAGTATATCGGGTGTTTCGCCCCCGTAGGTTTCGTCCAGATGGTTCACCGCCTGCCCGCCGCTTGCGGTGATCCGCACCGGGTCGGATTGCAGGATCAGCCGCATCAGATCGAAGAAGTGGCAGCATTTTTCAACAAAGGTGCCGCCGGTGTTGCGGTTGAACCGGTTCCAGTCGCCAACTTTGCGCAGAAACGGAAAGCGATGTTCCCGGATCGACAGCATCCGAACCCCGCCAGTGTCCCCGATCTTGTCGATCAGGGTCGCGATGGGCGGCATATAGCGGTATTCCATTGCGACCCAGATCGGGTGTGGATAGTCGCGCTGAACCTTCGCTAGCCTTGCGGCGTCCTGGGGGTTGGTGAACAGGGGCTTTTCCACCAATAGCGGCAAGGGGCGCGTTTGCGCGATTTCACAGATCTGGTCGACATGCAGGTGATTTGGGCTGGCTATGACAAGGCAGTCCAGGTCTTCGATATCCAACACCTCTTGCACCGAGCGTGCCAGAACCGCACCCGGCGCAATCGCCCGCGCGGCGTTTGCCATCCCGGGATCGGGTTCGAATATCGCCGCAACACGCGTGCCGTCCAGCAGGGCGATGTTGTGCAGGTGTTCCTGCCCCATCATGCCACATCCGATCAGCCCGTAATTGATGGTCCGGGTCATGCGCGTTTCCTTTTACTTCAGACGTTGGACATAGGTGGCCCGGTCCGGGTCGAACCAGGTCTTGGAAAATTCGACAGGTTCGGCCTTGTCCGACCAGCTGAACCGTTCGATATAGCCCACCGTTTCACCGGCGGCTTTGGTGAACGCCGCGGGCGTCCAATCGGGCAGCTGGCCAATCGATACGCGATCTTCGGCCCGTGATATCCAGAAACCCAGCTGGTGCTGATAATAGCGGTAGAGCGAGTCCGACAGCAGGCTTCGCTTGATCAGGCCGGCTGATTCGTCCAGCCAAATTTCCTCGACCGCGATGATTGTGTCATTCAGATAGCGCATCCGACGTACGCGCGATCCGGTGTCCGAGGTGCCAAAATCCGGCAGATCGGAAGGTTTCTTCAGATGATCGACGGACAGGATATCCGCACGCGGCAACCCGCCCCCTTGGGGCAGTTCCAGCCGGAACATCGCGTAGACGCTGTTCTGAGTTCCGGTCTCGCGGATGTAATTTCCTGACCCCTGAATACGCTCCAACATGCCTTTTTTCTCAAGCTCTGCGAGAGATTTTCGCAGCGTGCCGACCGACACGTTCAGCTCGGCCGCCATGTCGCGTTCTGGGGGCAGACGCTCACCATCGATCAAGCGGCCCGCAGCGACATCGCGGATCAGCAGCTCGGCAATCTGAACGTAGATAGGCAGGGCATTGGGGTTTCGGGTGTTGGGGGGCATTTCAGGCGCTTCATTCGGTCGCAGGAAAAATTGATACACTATTGATCTACATCAATGTGATTGCTACGCAAGAGGAAAGTAAAAGATGCACGGAGCGTGAATCAAATGACCATCGTCCCCATCACATCCCCTGATCTGGATGCGGCCGAGGTTTCGTGGTTCGCCGCCTTATGTTCGGACGATTATCAGTTCCTGGGTGTGCCCGATGGTGATCTGCGGTCCAGCTGGGAGCATTGCTCGGCCATCGTGAAAGAGGCCGAGGCACAGGGGTTCCGCAACATCCTGTGCCCGTCATCGTATCAGGTTGGGCAGGACACGCTGAGCTTTGTCGCCGGGTGTGCGCCGATCACGCAGAAGATCAACCTTTTGGCCGCCGTGCGCTGCGGCGAGATGCAGCCGATCATGCTGGCCCGCACGATCGCGACTTTGGATCACATGTTGAAGGGGCGGCTGACCGTCAACATCATTTCATCCGATTTTCCCGGCGAAAAGGCCGACAGTGCCTATCGTTATCAACGGTCGCGCGAAGTGGTCGAGATCCTGAAACAGGCCTGGACGCAGGAGGAGATCAACCATGCGGGCGAGGTCTACAACTTTACAGGTCTGACAACGGACCCGGCGCGGCCCTATCAGACTGGCGGGCCGCTGCTGTATTTCGGCGGTTATTCGCCCTCGGCGCTGGAGCTGTGCGGCGAGCATTGCGATGTGTACCTGATGTGGCCGGAAACCAAGGATCAACTGGCCGAGCGGATGAAAGCTGTTCATGCAGTGGCCGAAAATTATGACCGTACGCTCGACTATGGCTTGCGGGTTCACATGATCGTTCGCGATACCGAAGCCGAGGCGCAGGAATACGCGGATTACATCGTTTCAAAACTGGATGACGACTATGGCCGCGCGATCCGCGAACGGGCGTTGGATGCAACGTCGCTTGGCGTAGCGCATCAGGCCAGGAATCGTGATCTGGCGGATGAATATGGCTATGTGGAACCCGGTTTGTGGACCGGCGTCGGCCGCGCCCGCTCGGGCTGTGGTGCGGCACTGGTTGGATCAACCGATCAGGTCATGTCAAAGATCGAAGATTACCGGAAGATGGGCATTCGCGCGTTCATCTTCTCAGGCTATCCGCACATGGATGAGGCCAAGCATTTCGGTGCTCGTGTGATGCCGCATCTGAAAACCTGCTCGCTTCCCGAAGCCTACGGGCGTGTGCCCAAGACACCCCCGGCCACACCGCTGGGCAACGGAGTGCGCCGCTGATGCAACGTGTGAAACTATCCGACACACTGGAAATGAGCCGCCTTGTCTATGGCATGTGGCGGCTGGGTGACGATAGCGACACCTCGGCAGGGCATGTCGAGGCCAAGATTCAGGCCTGTCTTGATCAGGGCATCACCACCTTCGATCAGGCCGATATTTATGGTGGTTACGCGGCCGAAGCCGTTCTGGGCAACGCCTTGCGCGCCAATCCCGGCCTGCGCCAGAACATGGAGATCGTCACCAAATGTGACATCGTCGCGCCTGTGGGGCGGCATTCCGATGCGAAGGTCAAATACTATGACACCTCGCGCGCGCATATCCTGAAATCCATCGACATGTCCCTGTCGGAAATGGCCATCGACCACATCGATCTGCTGCTGATCCACCGTCCTGATCCGTTCATGGACCACCACGAAACCGGGGCTGCGCTGGATGAGGCTGTCGCCAGTGGCAAGGTGGGCGCGGTTGGTGTTTCGAACTTCCGCCCGTGGGACTGGACCCTGCTGCAATCGGCGATGAAAACCCGGCTGGTCACCAACCAGATCGAGATCTCACTGGGCGCGATCGCCCCTTTCACCAATGGCGATCTGGCGTTTCACCAGCAGCATGGGCACCACCTTATGGCGTGGTCGCCGCTGGGGGGTGGGCTGCTGATGGCCGGAAACCCGCCCGTCGGGGTTGTCGCTGATGAAATCGCGGAGGAGTTCGGTGTAGACCGGGCCGCTGTGGCCGTCGCCTTCCTGCTGGCTCATCCGGCGGGCATTCTGCCGGTTCTGGGCACCAACAACCTGAACCGTATCAAACGCATCTCAAACGCGTTGAACGTCACCATAGATCGCGAAACCTGGTTCCGCCTGTACGAGGCGGCGCTGGGGCATGAGGTAGCATGATGAACGCAATCTCAAGGAACATGACCCACACCTTTGTGCCACATAAGGACGACACCCGGACCCTGCGGGATGCTTTTGGTCGGTTTGCAACCGGCGTTACCATCGTGACATGCGACAGCGGTGATGGCCCTATCTGCATCACGGCCAACAGCTTTTCGTCACTGTCGCTGGACCCGCCACTGATCATGTGGGCCGGCGACCGCAACTCGCGCCGGTTCCCTTATTTTCGCGCGGCACGGCATTTCACGGTGCATGTGTTATCGTCGGCGCAGGCCGAGCTGTGTTTTGGATGCTCGAAAGATGCCCATGCCCTGCGCGACATCCGGCATGAGCGCTGTGCAAACGGCACCCCGCTGCTGTCGGATTGTCTGGCACGTTTCGAATGCGAACAACATGCCTATCACGACGCGGGCGATCACGTGATCGTGGTGGGCAAAGTCCTGAAGGCCAGCATGAGCGACGGCGACGCGCTGACGTTCTACGCCGGGAAAATGGGCCAATTCGCGCAGCACTAAGCGCGATCTGACGACCGCGGGACACACCTGCGGCTGAACAAGGGAGGATCCGCATGGGCGGACTGGCATCGGTGCTTGCGCCGATTGCATTCGTGAACGAAACCGCGCTGCGTCTGGGCCGCGCGGTTGGCGTCGTTGCGATTGCTTTCATGGTCATCGCAATCCTGATTCAGGTGTTCTTCCGATACGTTCTGGGCAACGCCCTGCCCTGGCCGGATGAGGCCGCGCGGTTCTGCATGTTGTGGATGACCGGTTTGATGGCACCGACGGCCTTTCGGCGCGGCGGTTTTGTAGCTATCGACATGCTGCAACGGTTTCTGCCGCGTATGCTCGGCCTGTCACTCAATCTGTTCCTCCTACTGATCTCGCTGGCCGTGCTTTTGGTTGCGGTCAAAATCGGCTGGTCCGAGGTCACGGGCTTTGGCGGCAGGTTTGCAACCGCCGCCCTGTACCTGCCGACATCGCTTGGGTTTGACGAGTGGTACCGCATTCCGCGCAGCTGGATGATGGCCTCGCTGCTGGTGGGGATCATTCTGCTGATCTCGGTCAATATCGAGCTTATCCTGCGTTCCGTGGTCACCTTGCTTGGCGGCGCGCATCTGTTGCCGGACATTCCCGACGCAGCCGTGGGGGCCGAATAGATGCTGATCTGGTTCCTGCCTACGTTCCTGATTTTCCTGCTGATTGGCCTGCCGGTCTTTTTCGCGCTTCTAGCGGCACCCGGCATCTTGCTGTGGCTGAACGGACAGACGAACGACATCACCCTGCTTTATCGTAATGTCTACAACGGCATGGACAGTTTCCCGCTGATGGCCATCCCGTTCTTCATGCTGGCCGGTGAAATGATGAACCGCGGCGGCATCACCATCCGCCTTGTCGAATTCAGCCAGGCCCTGATGGGCCACCTGCGCGGCGGACTGGCGCATGTAAACGTGCTGAGCTCGATCCTGTTCGCGGGCCTTTCGGGATCTGCGGTGGCTGACACATCCGCTCTGGGGTCGATGCTGATCCCGGCGATGGAAAAACAGGGCTACACCCGCAAATTCGCCGCCGCCATCACAGCCGCGAGTTCGGTGATCGGGCCGATCATCCCGCCCTCGGGCATTATGATCATCTATGCCTATGTCATGGGTGAAAGCGTGGCCGCCTTGTTCCTTGCGGGGATCGTGCCCGGAATCATGGTGGGTGTCGGCCTGATGGTGATGATCAAGTTCATGGCCGACAAGTACGATTTTCCCGTCGCCAGCCGGAAATACACATGGGATGAGCGGCGCAAAGCCAGCCTCAAGGCGTTCTTCCCGCTGATGACGCCCGTGATCATTCTGGGCGGCATTCTGGGGGGCATCTTTACTCCGACCGAGGCCGCCGCTGTTGCTGTGGGCTACGCCTTTATCATCGGATTTTTCGTTCTGCGTACACTGACCCTGAGGGAAATTCCGGATGTTCTGAGCAATGCAGGTATGACGTCGGCCGTGGTGCTGCTGCTGGTTGGCGCAGCAATGGCGTTCAAGACCGTGGTCAGCCTGAGCCATGCCCCGGAACAATTGGCCTCGTTGATCCTCAGCCTGTCGGAAAATCCGCTGATCCTGTTGTTTCTGATCAACCTGTTGTTGTTTATCGTCGGTATGTTTCTGGACGCAGGCCCCGCGATCATCATCCTTGGCCCGATCCTTGGTCCCATTTTCACCGGCCTCGGCGTAGACCCGATCCATTTCGCCATCATCATGAGCGTCAATCTGACCGTCGGCCTTGCCACGCCCCCTATGGGGCTGGTGCTGTTCGTGGCCGCCGCCGTGTCGCGGGAGCGGGTCGAGACGATCGCCAAGGCGATCCTGCCGTTTCTGGCGGTCGAAATCATCGTGATCTTTCTGATCACCTACATCCCCGCACTATCCATGACGATCCCGAGGATAACGGGATTTGCAAACTGACTGAGTATCACAGGGAGGAAACGCATGCTCGGAAACTTCATCAAAACAGCGGCGATTGCCACATCGCTTGTGGCCGCGTCTGCGGTCGCTGCGGTGGCTGCGGACTATACGCTGCGCGCCACTGCCAATTCGAACGAAAATGACGAGGATTACGACGGTCTGATCGTTTTCAAGAACTATGTCGAGGCGGCGTCGAACGGCGCCATCGAGGTTGAGCTGTTCATCGGCACCCAGCTGTGTTCGAACGGTGCAGAATGCCTGCAAGGCGTGGCGGATGGCACCATCGATATCTATATCTCTACCTCGGGCGGGGCCTCGGGCATCTTCCCCTATGTGCAGGTTCTGGACCTGCCCTATCTGATGGCCGATGACCGGATCGCCGAGCATGTTCTGTCGGGCGATTTCACCCGTAAGATGCGCGACATGGCGCTGGAGGATTCAGGTGGCGCGATCCGCCTGATGACCATCGGCAACACCGGCGGCTGGCGCAACTTCGCCAACACAAAGCACCGCGTCGCCGAGCCTGCCGACATGGAAGGTCTGAAAATCCGTACCGTCGTCGCCGACCTGCCACAGGAACTGGTCAAGGCACTAGGCGCGTCACCTACACCGATCCCGTGGCCGGAACTTTTCACCAGCTTCCAGACCGGCGTCGTCGAGGGGTCCAAGAACGGCATCACCGACATCATGGGCATGAAGTTCCCGGATGCCGGCCTGCAATATGTCACGCTGGACGGGCACGCCTATATGGGTGCGCTGTGGTGGATGAACAACGCCAAGTTCCAGGCGATGCCCGAAGATATGCGCCGGGTCGTTGTCGATGGGTTCTACGCCCTGCAACAGGCCACTTTTGCCTCGCCCAAGCGCAAATCGATTCAGGCCTATGAGGACTTCGTCGCAGGTGGCGGTGACCTGTATGTCCCGACACCCGAGCAGAAGGCTGCGTTCAAAGCCGCGGCTTCACCTGTCTATGACTGGTTCCAGACCAATGTTGCCCGTGGTGATGAAATCTTTGCCGCGCTGACCGAAGCGGTCACGGCGGCTGAGGCGGACGTGAACGCCTCGCGCAATGCAGACCTGAACTAAACGGACGGGTCGGGCCTTGTGGCCCGGCCCTTATCGAAACGGGTACATCCACCCTTTGTAGTCGTTGACCAGAACATGCGCCTTCTCGATCTGCTCCGGCGACATTTTCTTGATCACTTCCTCAAGGCTGATCGCCGCATCGGGATCGCCGCCAATGGCGCTGAGCGTGTACCACATATAGGCCCGCACCAGATCGGGGGCGGGCAATCCCAGACCCAGTTCGTAGTACCAGCCGACCCCCGACTGCGCCCCCGGATGCCCCTTCATCGAGGCACGCAGATACCATTCAAACGCTCTTTCGTGGTCCTGCTCGACCCCAAGACCCAGCCCGTACATCACACCAATCAGTTCCTCGGCCTCGGCATTGCCCGACCGGGCGGCGGGCAGCAGTTCCGCGCGCGCGGCTTCAAACTCTCCGGCCTCCATCATGTCACGGGCCTGTTCCAGCTCAGCCAGAGCCGGGGTCGCAAGAAAACAAAGGGTAAAGAGAAACTGGCGCATTGGGCGATTGTCCTCGTTTGGGCGGGGGCCGCGGTGGCGCAGGACCTGCCGCGCCCGCTGACAGATGATGACTTTATCCCATTTGATATGGAACAGGCCACTATCGGTCATCAACTGTTTTACGATCCGATCCTGTCAGGCAATCAGAACATTTCGTGCGCCCATTGCCATCACCCCGATTTCGGCACCTCTGACGGGTTGTCCCTGGGGATCGGCGAAGGCGGACAGGGTCTTGGCCCGGACCGCACACCGGGTACCGGGGCGGACAAGATCCGCAAACGCATTCCCCGAAATGCGCCGGGGTTGTGGAACCTCGGGGCAAAGGACATCCGTACCGTTTTCCACGATGGCCGCCTGAGCATCTCGGACATCTATGGCAACGGGTTCAACTCGCCTGCGCAGGAATGGCTGCCCGGGGGATTGAACTCGCTTCTGGCGGCGCAGGCCTTGTTCCCGCTGACCGCGCAATTCGAGATGGCCGGTAATGTCGCTGAAAATCAGGTGACCGGCGCGGTTCACGACAGGATCGACAAGGGCTGGCCGATCCTTGCCAAGCGC
Organism: Ruegeria sp. AF3; assembly: GCF_056536285.1. Taxonomy (NCBI): domain Bacteria; kingdom Pseudomonadati; phylum Pseudomonadota; class Alphaproteobacteria; order Rhodobacterales; family Roseobacteraceae; genus Ruegeria; species Ruegeria sp. AF3. The sequence continues at coordinate 375,417 of NZ_JBQFJM010000002.1, forward strand.
GTGCGGACCGATCCGCGCTATGGCCCCGCCATAGTCGCGGCTTTTGACAACATCGAGACCACCGAAGACATCACGATCACCCAGATCGCAAACGCGCTGGCGGCCTTCATGGCCATCGAGTGGCGCAGCACCGACAGCCCATTCGACCAGTACTTGGCCGGGGACAAGGATGCGCTGTCAGGCGTCCAGAAAGACGGGATGAACCTGTTTTATGGCAAAGCGCGATGTGCGACCTGCCATGCGGGTCCGTTGATGTCGGACCAAGAGTTTCACGCGCTAGGTTTGCCCCCTTTCGGGCCGGGCCGGACCCGGCAATGGGACCCATATGCGCGGGACGTTGGACGGATGGCGGAAAGCAACCGTCTGGAAGACGCCTATCGCTTTCGCACGCCGATGCTGCGCAATGTCGCCCTGACCGCGCCCTACGGGCATAACGGTGCTTTTGCGGACCTCGAAAGCATGATCCGTCACCATCTTGACCCCCAGACCAGCCTTGCCAAATGGAAACCCGACATGGCTGCGTTGCCCAAGGTTCCCTGGCTGCAAAAAGCGGATTTCGTGGTGTGGGAAGACCGGTACGAAATGGAACGCCAGCGCAGCAGGATCGACATTGCGCCAGTGACGCTTTCGGATGCGGAAATCACCGCCCTTGTCGCATTTCTGCATTCCCTGACGGGCACTGGCGTTGGCTCTCCTCCTTTCGGGGTGCCTGCCGATTTCAACCCCTGACGGCGGTTACGCCATAATGACAATTGATCCGGCAAAATGTCGGATTAGTCGATCACTTCGTCAAATTGCGGCCTATGAAATGTCTGGCCAGCCCTGCACCATAATATCAGGAACAGAAATTTACGGAGACGTTGATGTCCTGGAATATTTGCGTAATCGGGGCAGGCAAGATCGGTCAGATGATCGCGACGCTGCTGAGGGCCTCGCCAAACTATAAAGTGACCGTGGCCGATCATGACCTGAAAGCATTGGGCGATATCACAAGGCTTGGTATTGGTACAAAGCAGATTGATGCCCGGGATGCGGACAGTCTGGCAAAGGAACTGACCGGGTTTAACGCCGTGGTTTCAGCGGCACCGTTCTTTTTGACCCCGAACATTGCCAAGGCCGCCAAAGAGGCGGGCGCGCATTATTTCGACCTGACCGAAGACGTTGCGGCCACCGAGGCCGTACGCCAGCTGGCCGAAGGCAGTGAGACAGCTTTCATGCCGCAATGTGGTCTGGCACCTGGTTTTGTGGGTATCTCCGGAGCCGCGCTTGCAGCGGAGTTCGATGAGCTGGACAGCCTGCATATGCGGGTGGGGGCACTGCCGCTTTATCCGACCAATGCGCTGAAGTACAATCTGACCTGGTCGACCGATGGGTTGATCAACGAGTACTGCAATCCTTGCGACGCCATTGTGAACGGCAAACTGGTCAAGACAGCACCACTGGAAGATTACGAGATTCTGGGTCACGATGGTGTGGAATACGAGTGTTTCAACACCTCGGGCGGGTTGGGCACGCTGCCGGAAACGCTGGAAGGCAAGGCGCGGGCCGTGTCTTATCGCACGATCCGGTATCCCGGCCATTGTGAAATCCTGAAGCTGCTGCTGCACGATCTGGGGCTGGAACGCCGCCGCGATCTGCTGAAAGAGATCTTCGAGACCGCCCTGCCCCGCACCGATCAGGACGTGGTGCTGGTCTATTGCACGGCCAAGGGTATGATCAATGGCGTTCTGCGCGAGAAATCCCTGATCAACAAGAGCTTTGCCCGCACCATCAACGGACAGGTCTGGAGTGCCATTCAGGTCACGACAGCTGCGGGTATTCTGGGCGTCGTTGACCTGATGCGCACCGGCACGCTGCCTTCGAAAGGGTTTGTCCGGCAGGAACAGGTCAAACTGAACGACTTCCTGAAAACAGAATTTGGCCAGCTGTATCGTGCTGGTGACGTGACCCGGCAAAACAAGGCGGCCTGAGATATGAAAGACATCGTAATGACAGCCCAAACCACGCTTGCAAATCTGGATCTGACGGGTGCCGCATTGAAGGGCGGCACCCTGAAAGTGACGTCGCCGATTGACGGCAGCCTGCTGGCCGACGTGCATGAAACTCCGGCCACCGAAATGGACGCGATCATTGCCCGCGCCAAAACCGCGTTCAAGGCGTGGCGCGTTGTGCCGGCCCCGCGTCGAGGCGAGCTGATCCGCCTGTTGGGCGAAGAGCTGCGCGCCGCCAAGGACGATCTGGGCGCGCTTGTCAGCTGGGAGGCCGGCAAGATCACGTCCGAAGGTCTGGGCGAAGTGCAGGAGATGATCGATATATGCGACTTTGCCGTTGGCCTGTCGCGTCAGCTTTACGGTCTGACCATCGCGTCGGAACGTCCGGGGCACCGGATGATGGAAACCTGGCATCCGGCGGGCCCGGTCGGGGTGATCTCGGCCTTCAATTTCCCGGTTGCGGTCTGGTCGTGGAACGCCGCTTTGGCACTGGTCTGTGGCGATCCGGTGATCTGGAAACCGTCCGAGAAGACCCCGCTGACAGCGATGGCCTGCCAGAAGATCTTTGAACGCGCGCTGGTGCGGTTTGGCGATGCCCCCGAAGGGTTGCTTCAGGTCCTGATCGGTGGCGCGGAATTGGGCGAGGCGCTGGTGGCCAGCGAAGATGTTCCGATCATCTCGGCCACGGGGTCCACACGAATGGGTCGTGCGGTTGCACCTATCGTTGCGGCACGCTTTGGCAAATGCATTCTGGAACTGGGTGGCAACAACGCGATGATCGTTGGCCCTTCGGCGGATCTGGAAATGGCCGTGCGCGCCATTGTCTTCTCGGCCGTTGGGACCGCCGGTCAGCGCTGTACCACGCTGCGCCGTCTGATCGTGCACAACTCGATCCGCGAGGAACTGGTGGGCCGTCTGAAAAAGGCTTATGCCGGTTTGCCCATCGGCAATCCGCTGTCTGAGGGCACGTTGATCGGGCCACTGGTAGATGAGGCATCGGGTGCCGCCATGACAGCCGCACTGGAAGCCGCACGGGCCGAAGGCGGCACCGTGTTTGGTGGCGCGCGCGTGACCGAAGGGCTTCCTGCGGGTGTCTATATGCAGCCCGCAATCGTCGAAATGCCCGGCCAAAGTGCGGTTGTGAAAACCGAGACATTCGCACCGATCCTTTATGTCATGGGCTATGACGATTTTGACGATGCGATCCAGATTCAAAACGATGTGCCGCAAGGGCTGTCATCCTGTGTGTTCACGCTGAACATGCGCGAGGCCGAGCAATTCCTGACTGCGGCGGGGTCGGATTGCGGTATTGCCAACGTCAACATCGGCCCCTCGGGCGCCGAGATCGGTGGCGCATTCGGAGGCGAGAAAGAAACCGGTGGCGGACGCGAAAGCGGTGCGGACGCGTGGAAGGCCTATATGCGCCGCCAGACCAACACCGTGAACTACTCGGCAGAGCTCCCGCTGGCGCAGGGTGTCAAATTCGACATCTGAACCAGCGCGCAAACTGACGGACATTCTGATCCCCCCGGAGCCTTGATGTTTCGGGGGGATTGCTTTTGTCGCGCAGGGTTTGGCACTGGCAGGCTGAAGCAGGCACAAAACCGGTGGTTCTTGACGAAATCCCTGCCGTGCGGCATGTGATGTCGCTGGGGGGAACGGCATGTCCGATAAGGTCAGATGGCCCGACACGGCATGTATGAACAGATTAAGCGTCCGAGTGGCCCCGATGGCTGGCTGCTTTTATACCGGAAGGTAAGTAAGATATGTGCCCTGCACCCGTTGATGCAGAGACCCCGCGCGGGTTCATCATCCCGATCGGCGGCGGCGAAGACCGCGTCAAGGAAATGCAGATCCACCGTAAGTTCGTAGAGCTTTCAGGTGGTGAGAATGCCGATATTGTCGTGATCCCGACAGCCTCGATGCTGGAAGAGACCGGACCGGATTACAATCGCATCTTTTCCGAACTGGGTGCCGGCAAGGTCGAATTTCTGCCCATCTCGCGGCGTGCCGATTGCGATAATCCCGATTATGCCGAGATGCTAGACCGCGCCACAGGGGTTTTCATGACCGGTGGCAATCAGCTGCGACTGTCGGCGATTCTGGGTGGCACGCTTGTTGCGCAGAAAATTCGCCGTCGGAATGCGGCCGGTGTGCCGGTTGCCGGCACTTCAGCCGGGGCATCAATCATGTCCGAACACATGGTGGCCGGGGGCAGCAGCAACTCGGCCCCGGCTGAGGGCAATATCACGCTGGCTCCGGGCATGGGCTTGACCAACGCCGTCATCATCGACCAGCATTTCACACAGCGCAATCGGCTGGGACGTTTGTTAACTGCTTCATCTTTCAACCCTTTTTTGATCGGACTGGGTATCGACGAAGACACGGCAGCCTTCATCGGACCCGATAATGTCCTTGAAGTCGTGGGCAGTGGATCGGTTACCGTCGTTGACGCCAGTCATCTGACTCATTCGTCGATGTGGGACGCGCGCCGCGGTGAAGCACTGAGCCTGCTTGGACTTCGGCTTGACGTTCTGGGCGAAGGGTGCCGTTATGATCTGACGGCTCGCCAGGCTTTTCCGCCGGATGAGCATATGGCGTTCTGCACATTGCCGGACATGTCCGGTCAAGAGGCCGCCAGCGGGGGGAATAATAGCTAACCAACGGGGAGCCTCATGAAAATAATCTCGACCAATGTCTTTGTCGGCCCAAATGTCTGGGCAAGTTTTCCGGTCATTCGCCACGTCATCGATCTGGGTGTTCTGGAAGAGTGGCCCTCGGCAAAAATTGGTTCCGAGTTTATTGACGCCTTGATCAAGGCGCTTCCCGGTCTGGCGGAACATGGCTGCTCCTATCGCGAACCCGGCGGCTTCATCCGCCGCCTGCGCGAGGATGAAGGCACCTGGTTGGGGCATGTGCTGGAACATTGCGCCATCGAAGTGCAGAACGTGGCCGGGTCCGACGTGACCTTTGGCCGTACGCGCGGCACAGGTGAGCCGGGCCAGTACAATATGGTCTATGAATACCGCCAGCGTGACGTCGGTCTGGATGCGGGCAATTTGGCGATGCGGTTGCTGATGCACCTGCTGCCGCAATCCCTGAAAGATCAGGTGGATTACGAATTCGACCCGGACTTCAACTGGGATGAAGAACTGCGCAGCTTTGTGCTGAGGGCGCAACGCAAGGAATTTGGCCCGTCGACCGGATCGCTGGTCAAGGCGGCGCAGGAACGCGACATCCCGTGGATCAGGCTGAATTCCGGCTCGCTTGTGCAATTCGGACACGGCAAGTTTCAGAAACGCATTCAGGCGACAATTACGTCCGAGACCAAGCATATCTCGGTCGAGATTTCCTGCGACAAGGAAGACACCCATAATCTGCTGAACGATCTTGGCCTGCCGGTACCGCAGCAACGCATGGTCTATTCGGCCCGCGAGGCCGTTCGTGCGGCAGCGCGGATCGGGTTTCCGGTGGTGGTCAAACCGTTGGACGCCAACCATGGGCGCGGCGTGTCGATCAATCTGAATTCCGATGCCGAGGTCGAGGCGGGATTTGCCGAGGCCAAGGAGCATTCACGCAGCCGCGCCATTCTGGTTGAAAGCTTCATCACCGGCTTTGATCACCGGATGCTGGTCGTGAACGACAAACTGGTTGCGGTGGCCAAACGCGTCCCCGGCCATGTAATAGGCGACGGCACCCATACGATTGCCGAACTGGTCGACATCGTGAACCAAGACCCGCGTCGGGGCATCGGGCATGAAAAAGTGCTGACCAGGCTCGAGCTGGACAATCAGGCTAACCGCCTGATGGAGAATGCGGGCGTGACGGAAGACACTGTCTTGCCCGAGGGCGAGGTTTTCTATCTGCGCTCGACCGCGAACCTGTCAACGGGTGGCACCGCCATCGACCTGACCGACGTGGTGCATCCCGACAACCGCGACATGGCCGAACGCGCCATCATGGCCGTCGGGCTGGATGTGGGCGGTGTCGATTTCCTGATCGACGATATTACCAAATCCTACAAAGATATCGGTGGCGCGATTGTCGAAGTAAACGCCGCCCCCGGTTTCCGGATGCATGTGGCCCCGTCCGAAGGTCAGCCGCGCGATGTGGCGGGCAAGGTCATCGACATGCTGTTCCCCCCCAATGAACAGACCCGCATCCCGATTGCGGCCATAACCGGCACCAACGGCAAGACGACCACGTCGCGGATGCTGGGTCATATCATGAAAACCAGCGGCAAGATCGTTGGCATGACCTCGACCGACGGCGTCTATGTGGATGGCAAGCTGAGCGTCAAGGGGGACATGACCGGCCCGAAATCGGCACAGATCGTCCTGCGTGATCCGATGGTCGATTTTGCGGTGATGGAAACCGCGCGGGGCGGGCTGGTGCGCTCGGGTCTGGGCTATCAACGCTCGAACGTGGCGGCCTGTCTGAACGTCTCGGCAGATCATCTGGGTCTGGGCGGGATCAACACGGTAGAGGAGCTGGCCGTCGTCAAACGGGTGGTGGTGGAAAGCGCGACCGATACGGCCGTGCTGAACGCCGACGACATCAATTGTCTGAAAATGGCCGATTATGCCGGGGCGGATCAGATCTTCTATGTCACGACCAACCCCGGTCACAGTCTGGTCAAGGAACATATCAAGACAGGGGGCAAAGCCATCGTGCTGGAAAAAGGCATGAATGGCGACATGCTGACCATCTATGACAAAGGGCTTCACATCCCGGTTCTGTGGTCGCATCTGATCCCCGCCACCCTTGAGGGCAAGGCGATCTTCAACGTGCAAAACGCCATGGTCGCGGCGGCAATGGCCTATAGTTTTGGGGTCGATCTGGACAATATCCGGCATGGTCTGCGCACTTTCGACACCAGTTATTTCCAAGCGCCGGGGCGGATGAACGTCTATGATGAACATCCCTTCAAAGTGATTCTTGATTACGGCCACAACCCAGCCGCGCTGAAAGCGATGGCCGCATTGGCCGATCAGTTGGACGTCAAGGGCCGCAGGCTGTGCGTTGTTGCGATGCCCGGCGACCGCCGCGATGAAGACATCGTTGATGGAGCCGCAGCGCTCGCCGGGCATTTTGATCATTTCATCTGCAAGGCCGATGACCGCCGCCGGGGTCGCGGGCATGACGAAGTGCCGCAAATGATGCGGCAGGCCCTGATCGATTGCGGGACACCGGATGAGGCGATCACGATCATCCCGGATGAGGTTGAGGCCGTGACCGCCGCGCTTGAGATGGCGGCACCGGGCGATCTGCTGGTGATCTTTGGCGATGACACCACACGGTGCTGGAAACAGATCATCTACTTCAATTCCGATGGCGAAACCTCTGAAACCGAGGCGGCACCCAGGACCAGCCCCGCCGACACCACGTTCGAGGACATGTTCGACAGCGACCAGAACCTGATCCGGGACGAACGCGGCGTAAGACTGGCGCGTGAAGTCAGCGAAGACGCGGATTGAGCGAGGGCACCGGAATGGACCGGATCGAAGAGCTTGAAACCGCGCTGATCATCGAATGCGCGACCGCTGATCATATTCAGGTGGATGACGCGCGGCGTCTGACCGGCCCCGGCCTGTTATGGGATCACCCCGGCGCGGTGATGGATGTGTTTTTCACGGATATCGACCCCGCGCAGGTCATTGCACTGTGGGAAAAACATGCCCGGCGCGTTCTTGATGCGCTTGGCTGGCAGGATCAGGCACTGACCCACCGTACCTTCACCGGTGGTGTCAATCTGGCAATCTCGGCACCGATGGATCAGCTTTATTCCGCGATCTTTGCAGCGCAGACCGCCTGGCATTTCTGTGCGGCAGAGTTGTTGGCGACGACGCCGGGCGATTTTGATCAGATGATCCGGGACGTCAAAGGCGTCATGGCGAAGGAGGCCAATCCTGCGCTGATCGCCCTGATCGCGGCAGCCGAGGCGCATGGCGTGGATATCCTGTGCGACGATGACGAAATTTCCATCGGGCATGGCACCGGCAGTCAAACCTGGCCTGTCGACGCATTGCCCGCCCCGGATGACGTGGACTGGCCCGACCTTCACAACATCCCCGTCGCCTTCATCACCGGAACAAATGGCAAGACCACGACGACACGGTTGCTGGAGGCCATCGCTCGCGCCTCGGGCAAGGTCGCGGGGCTGACCTCGACCGAGTTTGTGCGAGTGGGCGACGATATTCTGGATCGCGGCGACTATTCCGGCCCCGGCGGAGGACGGATGTTACTGCGCGACAAGCGGCTTGAAATCGGCTGCCTTGAAGTGGCCCGTGGGGGTATCTTGCGCCGCGGCCTGCCGACACGTGCCGCCATGGCCGCCACTGTCACCAACGTGGCGAACGATCATCTGGGGCAATACGGCGTCAACACGGTGCCCGAGCTGGCTCAGGCGAAATTCGCCGTGCACCGGACACTGACCAAGGGCGGCGTTCTGGCCCTGAATGCCGATGATCCTTTTGTCCGTGCCGAGGCTGAAAACACTACGGCAAATATCTGGTGGTTTTCTCTGGATGCCGGGAATGATCTGATCCGTCGGGCACGGGACGCGGGAACATGCTGCGCCTATGTTTCGCAGGGCAATGTCGTCTTTTTCGACGGCCGTTCCGAGCAGGTGGTCATAGCTGTGTCCGACGTGCCCCTGACCATGGATGGGGCCGCGAAATACAACATCCTGAACGCCCTGGCGGCTATGTGCCTTGCGCTGGCTTTGAAGCTGACGCTTGAGGCGGTGCGGAATGGGTTGGCCGGGTTCAAACCGGATGCCAGGGACAATCCGGGTCGCTGTAACGAATTCCTATACAACGGCGCTCAGGTTTTCGTGGATTTCGCGCATAACCCGCATTCGATTTCTGCCGTGTGCGATGCGCTGTCGGCCCTGCCGGCAAAACGGCGGTTCATCATGCTCAGCCATGCCGGAGACCGCTCGGATCAGGACATTCGGGACGTCACCGCAACCGCGTTGAACTTCCAACCCGACGTGGTCGTTGCTGCTGAACTGGAAGGGTATCTACGGGGCCGCTCATTGGGAGAGATACCGGACCTGATCGAAAAGTCTGCCCTGGAACAGGGATATGACAAGACCCAGATCCAGAGGGCCGCGTCCCCGTCCGAAGCCTCTGCGATGATCCTGAAACAGGTGGAACCGGGCGATCTAGCCTTGCTGCTGGTTCTGTCGGAACGCGACGCCGTGCTTGAGATGCTGAACCAGCACGCGACCTAGCGGGTTGAGGAATCAGCTAAGCAACGAACCACCATTTCCGTCTGCGATCATCTGAGCAGCAAATCGCGCATCACCCTTGCATTGACACCCAGCCTGACAATACTCGCCTAACACAGGCAACAGGTGGTTGAGGTTAGGTGTTATGGAGATTGAGCAGACGGGGTTGTCGGGTGTGTTGGTTATTCGCCCGCAGCGGCATGGGGATTTGCGCGGGTTTTTTTCTGAGAGCTGGAACAAGGCGCGGCTGGAGGAGGCTGGGGTTGTGTTGCCGGAATTTGTGCAGGACAACCATTCGCTGTCGTCCGCGGTGGGGACATTGCGCGGCCTGCATTTTCAGGCGCCTCCGCATGCGCAGGGCAAATTGGTGCGGGCGGGCCGGGGGGCGCTTTATGATGTCGCTGTCGATATCCGCAAGGGATCGCCGACCTATGGGCAATCTTTCGGCATCGAGCTCAGCTTTGAGAACGGGCGACAGCTTTGGGTGCCGCCGGGTTTTGCCCATGGTTTTGTGACGTTAGAGCCCGACACCGAAATCTGCTACAAATGTACCAGCTCTTACAATGCGGATGCTGATGGGGGTGTGCGCTGGGACAGCTGTGGTATTGATTGGCCCTTGCAGGGGAACCCGGTGCTGAGCGACAAGGACAGGATTGCGCCTGCGCTGGCCGATTTTGACAGCCCGTTTGTTTACGAAGGATAGAATATGAAACTGTTGGTGACAGGTGGTGCGGGTTTCATCGGGTCCGCGGTCGTGCGGCGTGCCATTGCGGACGGACATCAGGTCGTGAACCTTGATGCGCTGACCTATGCGGCCTGCCTCGACAATGTTGCCGAGGTTGCAGAGAACCCGAACTATGCCTTTGTTCACGCAGATATCCGCGACCCTGCGGCCCTGAAGGCGGTGTTTGCCGAACATGCGCCTGATGCGGTAATGCACCTGGCGGCAGAATCCCATGTTGACCGGTCCATCGACGGGCCGGGGGCTTTCATCGAAACCAATGTCCTGGGCACATACAACATGCTGGAGGCGGCGCGCAGCTATTGGGCCGGACAGGGAAAACCGGACACTTTCAGGTTCCACCATATCTCGACCGATGAAGTCTTTGGCAGCCTGGGGCCCTCCGGCCAGTTCACCGAGGATACTCCCTATGATCCGCGGTCACCCTATTCCGCATCGAAAGCCTCCAGCGATCATCTGGTCCGGGCCTGGCACGAGACCTATGGCCTGCCGGTGGTGCTGACCAACTGTTCGAACAATTACGGACCCTATCATTTCCCTGAAAAGCTGATCCCCGTTGTGATCCTGAACGCAATCGCGGGCAAGGCGCTGCCGATCTATGGTGACGGCTCGAATGTCCGCGACTGGCTGTATGTCGAGGATCACGCCGACGCGCTTTTTGCTGGTGGTGCAAAAGGGGGCTGTCGGCCGGTCCTACAACATCGGTGGCGAGAACGAGCGCAGCAATCTGGAACTGGTGCAGACGCTTTGCACGATCCTGGACGATCTGCGCCCGAAACCGCAGGGGGTCTATGCGGACCAGATCACCTTTGTCACAGACCGCCCCGGGCATGATGCGCGTTACGCCATCGATCCCTCGCGGATGCGCAACGAAATGAACTGGCGCCCATCCGTGACGGTAGAGGAGGGTCTGCGCAGAACGGTTGAATGGTACCTGAACAATGAAGAGTGGTGGCGGTCCCTGCAAGGCCGGTCCGGCGTTGGCGAACGGCTGGGGGTCAGCGCGTGAAACTTCTGGTCTTCGGGGCGACCGGTCAGCTGGGCCGGGAACTGATCCGGTGTGGCGGGGAAATCTCGGTTGAAGCGCTTGGGCGCGACAAGGCGGATTTTACCGATCCCGAAGGGTGCGCGGCCTTAGTTCGCAACACCGATGCGGATGCGGTGATCAACGCCGCCGCATATACCGCCGTCGACAAGGCCGAAGCGGAGGAAGACCTTGCCCTGCTGATCAACGGAGCCACGCCCACGGCGCTGGCCAAAGCCGCGGCCGGGCGCGGATTGCCGTTTGTTCAGGTCTCGACAGATTATGTGTTTGACGGGGCGGGCACGGCCCCGTTCTTACCCAACCACGCGACCGGCCCGCTGGGCGCCTATGGGCGCACCAAGCTGGCGGGTGAGGCCGGTGTGATTGCGGCGGGCGGACCCCATGCAATCATACGAACCTCGTGGGTGGTGTCGTCACATGGGCATAACTTCGTCAAAACCATGCTGCGCCTCGGCAAAGAGCGTGACCACCTGACGATCGTCGCAGACCAGATTGGCGGTCCAACCCCGGCATCGGCACTGGCCGGGGCCTGTATCGGCGCGGCCCGTGCCCTTTTGACAAACCCGGATGAAAAGACCGGAATTTACCATTGCAGCGGTGGCCCTGATGTCAGCTGGGCCGATTTTGCCCGCGAGATCTTCGATCAGGCCGGCATTGACTGCAATGTCGAAGACATCCCGTCCAGCGCATACCCGACCCCGCGAAACGCCCCTGAACAGCCGCCTGGACTGCACGACACTGACAACGGACCTGGGCGTGCCCCGTCCGGATTGGAAGGCGGGCCTGCACAGCATACTTGAAGACCTTGGAGAGCTCGGCACATGACGACCCGGAACGGCAAGAAACGCAAAGGTATCATTCTGGCAGGCGGGTCAGGTACCCGTCTTTATCCGATCACGATGGGCGTCTCGAAGCAGCTTTTGCCCATCTATGACAAGCCGATGATCTATTACCCCCTTTCGGTGCTGATGCTGGCCGGGATCCGCGACATCGCGATGATCACGACGCCGCAGGATCAGGAGCAGTTTCAGCGCCTGTTGGGCGACGGAAGCCAATGGGGCCTGTCCCTGACCTGGATTGTTCAACCTTCTCCTGACGGGTTGGCGCAAGCCTATATTCTGGCAGAAGACTTTCTGGATGGTGCCCCCTCGGCCATGGTGCTGGGCGACAACATTTTCTTCGGGCACGGCCTGCCCGAGATCCTGCAATCGGCAGACGCCAAAGAGACGGGAGGCACCGTCTTCGGCTATCGGGTCGCTGATCCCGAACGCTACGGGGTCGTGGCCTATGACGAGGCTGGCGCCGTCACCCAGATTGTCGAGAAACCTCAAGTGCCGCCATCGAACTACGCCGTGACCGGGCTGTACTTTCTGGACGGCTCTGCCCCTGAACGGGCCCGCGCCGTAAAACCGTCTGCACGCGGCGAGCTTGAGATTGTCACCTTGCTTGAAATGTACCTTGAGGCCGGGTTGCTCAGCGTCAACCGCATGGGACGCGGTTATGCCTGGCTGGATACCGGAACCCATGCAAGCCTGCTGGACGCCGGAAACTTCGTGCGCACGCTTCAGGACAGGCAAGGCCTGCAAACCGGATCACCCGACGAAATCGCCCATACGCTGGGCTGGATCAACGACCACGACCTCGAAGCCCGCGCCCGCAAATTCGGCAAAAACGAATACGGAAAATACCTCAAAAACCTGCTCAACCAGTAGCCGTTCGATTGCGATTTTTGCTTGCTTGAGTTTTTTGGTATTGGTTGCGGGTTTGAGGGTTAGGTCTTATTTAGCGTGTTTGGATGTTGGGATGGGTTGGTCTGCCGCAGGGTTGCATCTGTCCTTTAGGCGCGGCGGGATATGGGGTATCTGGGCGTGCGCACCGTTTCACGGATTTGGAGAACGCAATGATGAAGCGCGCCTGGAACAAGTGGCGATCGGGCTATATGGGCCGGCTTGTCGGTGAGAGCTTTTATGCGCAGGGCGGGCTTTACGGCGTTGCGATCCTGGCGATGATCGCGGTGGCGGTCACCACCGCCGGCTCGGCTTACATGATGGAATATATCATCGATGCCATGACCAACCCGGAATTGCGGGGATGGGCGCATGTCATTGCGCTGGGGTTGTGCTTCTGTTCCTGACCAAGGCGGTGGCCTCGTATATTCAGGCCGTTTTTCTGGCACGCGCGGGCAACCGGATTGTGGCCCAGCAGCAGGAGAAGCTGTACCGCAAGCTGGTCCGGCACGGAGTGTCGTTCTTCTCGACCACTGAATCGTCGGATCTGCTGATGCGCACGACCAATGGCGCGCAATCGGCCCGGGGCCTGATCGATGTTCTGGTCACCGGGTTTGTCCGCGATGCCCTGACCCTGGTCGGCCTGATTGCGGTCATGGTGTATCAGCAGCCGGTCCTGTCGGTGATGTTCTTTGTGGTGGGCCCGATTGCCCTGCTGGGGGTGCGGTATCTGCTGAAAAGCGTGCGCTCGATCATGCAGGCCGAGTTCAAATCGCTGGCAGAGATCATCCGGGTGCTGCAGGAGACCTCGGCGGGGATCAAGGTGATCAAGGTGTTTGCGCTTGAAGATCGCATGATCGACCGAATGGAGACCGCGATCCGGAAGGTCGAACAGCGCTCGAACGACATCGCCCGGCTGCAGGCCATTGCCAGCCCGCTGATGGAGTTTCTGGCCGGTCTGGCGGTTGCCGGGGTTCTCATTGTCAGCACGATGGGTATCGCGGGTGCCGAACAGCCGACCGCGGGTCAGCTGATGTCCTTCATCACCGCTTTGCTGATGGCCTATGAACCTGCCAAGCGCCTGTCCAGGATGCGGGTCCAGATTGAAACCTGCATGGTCGGTGTCGGCATGTTGTTCAGCCTGCTGGATCAGGAGGACACGATGGTGGAAAGCCCCGGGCCCGTGACCTGAGTGACGGCCCCGGACAGATCACGCTGCGCAATGTGACCTTTGGCTATCAGGGCACGGTGCCGGTGATCGACAACATGAGCGCCACTTTCGAGGCCGGGAAAACCACCGCCCTTGTCGGCCAGTCCGGTGGTGGCAAATCCACGTTGTTTGGCCTGATCATGCGGTTTTACGACCCCGATCAGGGCAGCGTCGAGATTGATGGCCAGGACCTGAGGGAGGTCAGCTTTGCCTCGCTGCGGCGGAAAATCTCGTATGTCGGTCAGGACACGTTCCTGTTCTCGGCCTCGGTGATGGACAACCTGCGCTGCTCGGCGCCCGATGCAAGCGATGAAGAGGTGATCGCGGCAGCCCGGGCCGCACATGCGCATCAGTTCATCACCGACCTGCCGCAGGGCTATGAGACCCCGGTGGGCGAGAACGGAACCTTTCTGTCGGGCGGTCAGAAACAGCGCATCGCGATTGCCCGTGCCATTCTGCGAAAGGCCGAGATCCTGCTGCTGGACGAGGCCACAAGCGCGCTGGACGCGGAATCGGAATCGCTGGTCAAAGAGGCACTGGACGCCCTGACACAGGATGTCACCGTCATCGTCATCGCCCACCGCCTGTCAACCGTGCTGGAGGCAGACAAGATCATCGTCATCCAGGACGGCGCTATCGCCGAACAGGGAAACCTCGACCAACTCATGCAGAAAAACGGCCCCTTCAAAAACCTCTTCGACCAACAGTTCAACAAACACAAACAAAAAGTCGCACAGTAATAGGGGGAGCTGAAAACAGAGCGCAATGCTCTTTTCAGGCCAATAACTTCCTGATTGCCACGTGCCGTTGAACAGAGGGCTTCCGCGCTTCACACAATATGCGCATGTTTGAAGCGCATATCGTGTGATGATAAAATGGCGCAGTTCAGAGGGTAGTCAAATGAATGCTCCATCTCGCAAACCGACAAATCTATCACTGGATGGCGATATGCTGTCCGAGGCGCGGGATCTGAAGATCAACCTATCCCGCGCAGCCGAAGACGGCATTCGGGCCGCAGTCGCCAGCGCAAAAGCTGAACGCTGGAAAGCCGAAAACAAGGCCGCACTTGAGAGTTCCAACGCGTATGTCGAGCATAATGGCTTACCGCTGGATGCCTACAGACAGTTCTGATGCCAAAATACGACGTGTTCCCCGACCCGTCAGGTGACGGGTATCTTCTGGACATCCAGAGCGATCTGCTGAGCGGGTTGAACACACGCGTCGTCGTGCCCCTGCTTCCCGAAGCGACGGCGCCGATCCCAGCCACCCGGCTCAATCCCGTCTTTGATATCCAGGGCAAACCGTTTGTAATGGCGACCCAATTCATGGCTGCCGTTCCGGTGGGCATTCTAAAATCGCCAGTCGACAACCTTGATGATCACTTTGCGCAGATCACCGCCGGCATCAACATGCTAATGCAGGGATTCTGACAAGCTTCTGGCCCTTGGAGAACCAAGAGCCAGGAACAAGTATGACAATGAAAATCAGTCGTACAGCACTGCCGCGATCTTCGGATCGTCGATGTTGGATGCGTCGTAGTAGTAGAACCCGGTATCAATCAGGGCAGGAACTTCTTCGCCCTTCATCGTAGCTACAGCAGCCTTGACGGTTTCATACCCGATGCCCACGGGATTCTGAGTGATTGCACCCGCCATCAACCCGCTTTTGATCGCATCTTTCTGGGCCTTACCGCTGTCATACCCGATGATGACCAGCCCCTCGGTCCCCAGTTCTTGCACCCCGTTCACCACACCGATGGCCGAGCCCTCGTTGGTGCCGAAGATGCCATTCAGATCGGGGTTCGCCGTCAGGATTGCTTTGGTCACCTCGGTCGATTTCAGGTGGTCACCCTGACCGTATTGAACCGTGACAACTTCGATGTCCGGGTATTTTTCGGCAATACGATTGACGAAGCCGTCACGCCGGTCGATGCCTGTGCGGCTGGTCTGGTCATGCGCAACAACGGCCACTTTGCCTTTGCCGCCAATCATCTCGGCCATCTTGTCCGCAGCCAGCGCAGCCGCGGCCTGATTGTCTGTGGTTGCTGTAGAAACCGGAATGTCGCTGTCAACGCCACTGTCAAAGGCGATGATCGGAATGCCTTTTTCATCAGCTTGCTTCAACAGTGGAATGGCGGCCTGGCTGTCCAGAGCGGCAAAACCGATGGCCTTGGGGTTATTGGCCAGGGCCGCCGCCAGCATGTCGATCTGACGATCCACCATGGTTTCGTTGTCCGGGCCTTCAAAGGTGATCGTGACACCGTATTCCTCGGCGGCTTGTTCCGCACCCGACTTTACCGCCTGCCAGAACTGGTGCTGAAACCCTTTGGACACCAGCGGAATATATATGTCTTCCGCTGATGACATTGATGCAGGTATCGAAAGGCTGGCCGCACTCAGGGCCCCCAAAATGAAACGACGTGTTAGCATGTCTTCTCCTCCAGTTGGTCTTCGTTTCTAATTTTTGTGAATGTTCAACCTGTCTTCCTGCGCCGCGCCATATCGGCGTAAACGGCCAGAATGATGATCGCGCCGGTGACAACGGTCTGCCATTCCTGCGCGACGGACAGCACCCGCAAACCATTGGTCAGAACTGCCATGATCAGGGCACCGATCAGGGTGCCAAGGATCGTACCGCGCCCACCGGACAGGGACGTGCCCCCGATCACGACGGCAGCAATAGCTTCCAGCTCGTAGCCAAGCCCCAGCGCGGGCTGCGCCGAATTCAGACGCGACGCGATCAGGATTCCACCGATACCGCAGATCGCGCCTGCCAGAGCGTAAATACGCATCTTCCAAAGATCGGTATTCACCCCCGAAAGGCGCACCGCTTCTTCGTTCGATCCGAGCGCAAAGGTGTATCTGCCCAGAACCGTGCGTCCGAGAATGTACGAAGCTGCAATGGCAACAAGGAAAAGGATCAGCACGCCATTTGGGATCGGCAAAGCAGGGAAAACCTCTCCGATCAGCGACCCGCGCGAAATCTGGTCAAAACCCGGCGTGTCGTTGAAGTAGATAGGCCGCGTGCCCGAGATCACTAGCGACAACCCTTTTAGGATCAGCATCATACCTAGCGTGGCAATGAAGGGAGGGATTTTCATCTTGGCGACAAAGGTGCCCGAACACAGCCCGCAGAACGCACCCGCCGCAATCGCTGCCACAACCCCCAGCAACAGCGGCATTCCGAGATAGGTCAGCACGACACCGGCAATGACGGCGCAGAACGTCATCAGAGTTCCCACGGACAGATCGATCCCGCCAGTTATGATGACCAGTGTTGCAGCAACCGCCAGCACCCCATTGACCGATGTCGCCTGCAAAATGGCGATCATGTTTGAGGTTTGCATGAAATTCGGCGACGCGATTGAAAACCCGATCAGCAAGGCAATCAAGCTGGCGAAGGCCAGCAGCTTTTGATAGGCGCCGCTTTCGGAGAGACCCGCCAGCGGGCTTTTCTTTTCGATATCCGTTGCTGAGGTCATTACGCTGTTCCTGTTACCTGCATCGCTGCCACCCGCTGGGTCGCCAGATGCATGATATCTTCCTGAGTGGTGTTTTTGCCGCCCGGCAGAATGCCGGTCAGCCGGCCTTCACACATCACAGCGATGCGATGGCTTAGGCGCATGATCTCGGGCAGTTCCGACGAAATCACGATGATCGTCTTGCCCTGCCCGGCAAGTTCTTCCAGCAGCTTGTAGATTTCAGATTTTGCGCCCACGTCGATGCCACGCGTGGGTTCATCGAAAATCAGGATATCGCAATCCCGCAGCAGCCATTTGGCAATGACAACTTTCTGCTGATTGCCCCCGGACAGAAGACGCACCTCCTGCGTGTCCGAAGGCGTGCGAATACCCAGCTGCATTATGTAACTCTTGGCTGTCGTGCTGATTTCACTGTCGTTCAGAACACCGACACGTCCGGTGAACATATCCATCGACGCCAAGGCAACATTGTCACGAACGCTCATCCCAGTGGCGAGGCCGAAATGCTTGCGATCCTCGGAAAGATAGCCAATGCCAGCCTTGACGGCATCGGATGGCGTGCGGATCGAGACCACCTGCCCATGCACCCGGATTTCTCCGCTATCCTTGGGATCTGCCCCGAAGATTGCCCGCGCAACTTCGGTACGTCCGGCCCCCATCAGCCCGGCAAAGCCCAGGATTTCACCCTTCAGAACCGAGAAGCTGACATCGTGGATTTCGTGACCCCGACACAGCCCGGTCACTTCCAGCGAAACTTCGGCATCGCTCAGATCGGGGGGAACCAGCGGCTCTTCCTTGACTTCGCGACCCACCATCATCGCGATAATCTGGCTGATCGGCGTTGCTGCCGCGTCAACTGTGCCAACGTATTCTCCGTCGCGCATCACCGTGACCCGGTCGGCGATCTGCTTCAGCTCATCCATTTTGTGGCTGATATAGACAATGCCCACGCCTTCGGCCTTCAGACGGCGGATGATGACGAACAGCTCGGCAATTTCAGCATCGTTTAGGGCCGCGGTCGGTTCATCCATGATCAGAACCCTGGACCGGAAAGACAGGGCCTTGGCGATCTCGACCATCTGTTGTTTGGCGATGGTCAGACTGCCGACCTGCGCCCTGGGGTCGAGGTTTAGGTTCATGGACGCAAAAATCTCGGCTGTCTGTGCATTCAACTCGGCATCGTTCAGTCGGCCAAACCGTTTACGAGGTTCGCGGCCAATAAAAATATTCTGTGCCACCGTCAGATCATTCATAAGGCTCAGTTCCTGATGGATGATACCGATACCCAAAGCCTGCGCCTCGCGTGGCGTGGTTGGGTTTGCATTACGCCCTTCGATTTGCAGTGTGCCGCCGTCGCGCTGATAGATCCCCGAGAGGATTTTCATCAGCGTGCTTTTGCCTGCACCGTTCTCGCCCATCAGCGCATGGACTTCACCGGGCACCAGATCGAACTGCACTGATTTCAGCGCATGGACTCCGGGAAAGTGTTTCTCGATCCCCGACATGTCGACCAGTTTTGTCATTTACCCTCCCAAACACCCCTCTCCCCAAGGGGTGGTGCGGCCTACATCACCGCGCCGATTTGCCAGGGGACAAATTCGACCCCGCCAAAGCCAAGTTCTTCGCTTTTTGTTTGTTCACCCGATGCAACGCGGATCAGCATTTCGAACAGCTCTTCGCCTTTTGCCTCGATGCTCACGCCGTCTGTGACGATGTCCCCGCAGTTCAAATCCATGTCTTCCGACATCCGGGCAAACATTTCGGAATTGGTTGCCAGCTTGATGCAGGGCGTTGGTTGATAACCCGAAACCGAGCCCCGCCCGGTGGTGAACACGATCAGGTTCGCGCCTGATGCCACCTGCCCCGTGACCGAGCATGGGTCGAAACCGGGGCTGTCCATGAAAACAAACCCGGTCCTGTCGATTTTCTCGCCAAACTTGTAAACACCGCGCAAGGGCGCGGTTCCGCCTTTGGCGACAGCGCCCAGCGATTTCTCAAGAATGGTCGTCAACCCGCCGCGCTTGTTTCCGGGGCTAGGGTTGTTGTTCATCTCGCCACCGTTGCGGTGAGTATACCCCTCCCACCAGCGAATGCGTTCTATCAGCTTTTCCCCGACTTCAACGGTCTCGGCCCGCCGGGTCAAAAGGTGTTCTGCACCGTAGATTTCCGAGGTTTCGGACAAGATCGTCGTACCGCCATGCCGCACCAGCAAATCCGAGGCATAACCCAAAGCGGGATTGGCGGTGATCCCGGAATAGCCATCCGACCCGCCGCATTGCATTCCAACCGTTATCGCACTGATCGGCGCAGGTTTGCGTTCGGCCTTGTTCGCGAGTTCGGCAATCCCGCGCAGCTCGTTCAATCCACGTTCAATGGTACGGCGCGTACCGCCCTCACTTTGAATGGTCATGTAACGCAGCACGCCATCAGGACGGATCGGACGACCCCCAACCAGATCGGCTACCTGCATCACCTCGCACCCCAAACCGATCAGAAGGATACCGGCGAAATTCGGGTGCTGGGCATATCCAGCTAATGTCCGGAACAGTGTGGCATAGCCTTCATCTTTTCCCGACATCCCGCATCCGGTGCCATGAACGATCGGGACGATACCGTCCACATTCGGGTACGCGTCCAACAAGCCCCGTTTCTCGGTGGCTTCGGCTATGAACCTCGCCACGGAGCCAGAGCAATTCACTGTTGTCAAAATGCCGATGTAGTTGCGCGTGCCGACCTTGCCATCGGCGCGGTGGAAGCCCTGGAAGATACGGGAGCCTGAAATCTCGGGCAGCGGCGTGTTCGCGCTTGCATATGCGTAGTCCTGCTGATGCGCCCCCATACCCAGATTATGGACATGAACATGCTCGCCTGCGGCGATATCCGCTTTGGCCTGACCTATGATCTGTCCATAGCGGATCACATTCTCACCTGCCGCAATCGGGGCGGTGGCGATCTTGTGCCCGCGTGCGATTTCCGTGGGAAGCTGCACCGATAACCCATCCGGTTGCGCGCCGGCTTTCAGGTCGCGCAACGCGATGATCACGTTGTCATCCGGGTTCAGCCGGATTGTGTCACGGGCGGGGCCGCCCTGGGTTTTGATCTCTGAAACTGGGTGCATGGATTCCCCGCTTGTTCGCCACAGAGCTACGGGGATAATCCTCTCTTGTCAACTAACATGTTAGTATGATAGTTCAGATTTATGAACCACCCATACGACATTGACGCCACCCGCCTGCCCGACATTTCAACACTTGAGGGGTCGCTCGCGCAGCGGGTTTACCAATCCATCAAACAGGCGATCCTGGCATTGGATTTCCCCCCCGGCGCTAACCTTCGGAAGGCGCCGATCTGCGCGCAGTTGGGTGTGTCCCGCGCACCTGTCGCGGACGCCATAACCAGGCTTTCCGCCGAAGGGCTGGTGGATGTGGTGCCGCAATCGGGTACACGTGTGTCCTATTTCTCGATGGATGAAATTCGCGAAGGCGCCTTTCTGCGAGAGGCCTTGGAGCTGGCAACAGTGGCCAAGGTTGCGCGTGACCTGACCGAAGATCAGCGCAAAAAGCTGAGCCGCAATGTGCGCCTGCAACAGTTGTTGATCGAAGATGAAGACATTGCCGGGTTCTATCACGCAGATGAGGAATTTCACGCCCTGTTGATGGCGTTCACCGGGATGCTTCGCCTGCCGGATGTGGCACAGACCGTGTCGCTACAGGTCAGCCGCGCACGGATGTTGCTGTTGCCGACACCCGGCCGCATTGCGGAAACACTGGCCGAACACCGGGCGATATTCGATGCCATCAGTGCCCATGACGAACGTGCGGCACAAGACGCCATGCGCCATCACCTTGGGCAACTGATGCCTCGGATCGAACGGCTGCAACAGGAAAGACCGCAGCTGTTCAACTTAACGCCCCAAACCACCCGAGAGGCAGGATGACCGTTTCGCAAACCGCTCTTCTGAACAACAGAACGTCCCGGCCCGTGCCGCTGACCCGCATGGGGTTTGGCGGCGCACCTTTGGGCAATCTTTATCGCAAGGTCTCGGATGCTGATGCGCAAGCTGCGCTCCAATCCGCATTTGACGCAGGCATCCGGTTTTTCGACACCGCGCCGCAATACGGGTTGGGCCGGTCCGAGTATCGCTTTGGCGAAGCGATCAGGCGGTTTGGACGTGAGAACATCCAGCTATCGACCAAAATTGGTCGTCTGCTGCTGGATTGCGAACCACATGAGGTGACGCCCGAAGCGTTTGTGGACGTTCCGCAGAAAAGCATTGTGTTCGACTATACCTATGACGGCGTCATGCGGTCATATGAGGCAAGCAGGGACCGGATCGGTATTGCCAATGCGGATATTCTTCTGGTGCATGACGTCTGCGCTTTCAGTCAGGGCAGTCAGGAAATGTCAGACGCCAAAGTGCGCGAGTTGTTCGATGACGGCGGTTACAAGGCGCTGGTTGAACTGCGCGATGCCGGTGAAATCGCCGCGATTGGCGCGGGCGTGAACGAATGGCAGGTTTGCGAGAAACTGCTGGGTCTTGGCGATTTCGACGGGTTTCTTCTGGCGGGTCGGTATACGCTTTTGGAACAGGAAGCCTTGAACAGTTTTCTGCCACTTTGCGAAAAACGTGATGTAGGCATCATTCTGGGTGGGCCGTATAACTCGGGCATCCTCGCCACCGGAGCGGTGCCAGGGGCCAAGTATAACTACTCCGATGCGCCTGAGGATATTCTTGAACGGGTGCGCAGGATCGAAACTGTCTGTGCGGCCCATGACACACCGTTGATCGCAGCCGCGCTGCAATTTGTTTTGGGACATCCCGCCGTGAAAACGGTTGTTCCGGGCGCTGTCAATGCGGCCGAGGTTCAAGCCAATGCCGCCCTGCTGGAGCGGACTATCCCCGCCCAGCTTTGGTCAGACCTGCGTACCGAAGGCCTGATCCGGCCAGATGCCCCCTTGCCCAAGGAACCTGTCAATGCTGCGTAACCTCGACCCGCTGCTGTCTCCTGAATTGCTGTACGCCTTGCGCGCCATGGGCCATGGCGATGACATCGTTATTGCGGACGCCAATTTCCCAGGCTCCAGCCTTGGGCCCGACTGCATCCGTGCGGATGGTTCAACAGCAAGCGACCTGCTTGGCGCCGTGTTGTCTGTCATGCCGCTGGATACATTCGTGCCCGACCCCGCGCTGACCATGCAGGTTGTCGGTGATCCCGAAGCCGTGCCCGAGGCCGTCGCAGATTTCCAAAAGATCATCGACGCGCAGGCTGATAACCCCGCGCAAATTCAGGGTCTGGACCGGTTCGCCTTCTACCAACGCGCGGCATCCGCATTTGCCATCATTCAGACCGGCGAGCGCAGGCTCTACGGCAACATCATTCTGAAGAAGGGCGTGATCGCATGAAGATCGACGCCCATCAGCATTTTTGGGCGCTGTCGCGTGGTGATTATGGGTGGCTGACACCCAACCTGGGCCAGATTTACCGGGACTTCGGGCCAGATGACCTTGCGCCATTGTTGCGAGCACAGGGCATCGACGGGACAATTCTGGTTCAGGCCGCGCCGACCGTCGCCGAGACGGAGTACCTGTTGTCACTGGCCGACAAGACACCCTTTATCAAGGGTGTGGTTGGCTGGGTCGATTTTGACGCCCCTGATGCGCGTGCACAAATCACCAGACTTGCCGCTCATCCCGCTTTGGTTGGATTGCGGCCGATGATTCAGGACATCGCTGATCCGAACTGGATGCTCGGCGCGGCACTGACGCCTGCCTTTGAGGCCATCCAGTCAAACGATCTGACTTTTGATGCCCTCACCCTACCCCGACACCTAGGCCCGTTACGTCAACTTTTGGCGCGGCACCCAAACATGCGTGTTGTGATTGACCATGGTTCGAAACCGCTGATCCGGGAGGGTGTACTTGACGGGTGGGCCGAAGACATGGCCGCCATCGCGCGAGACACCAACGCGTTCTGCAAATTGTCCGGTCTCGTCACCGAAGCCGCGCCTGACTGGACGGTTCGGGACTTGTACCCCTATGTAGATCACTTACTGAACACGTTCGGACCATCGCGGTTGATCTGGGGCAGCGACTGGCCGGTCTGCACACTGGCCAGCAGCTATGAACGCTGGATCGATGCAACCGCTGAACTGCTAAGCGCACTTTCCTCCAATGACTGCGAAACCATCCTCGGAGGGAATGCGGCCAAGGCTTATCACATCAGGATTTGATGGTGCTGCGCCGGACCCCAAACACGCGACGCACTGCTTTGCGCCCGCTGATCCTGCCCAGTGTTTTCCCTGAGGCGCGAACAGACGGGTAGTTATCCCCAACACACCACCCGGTTTCGGGAAAACCATGAGGACCAGAATGACATCGCATCAGCCTTCTGACCGACTAAAAGGCAAAACCGCATTCATCAGCGCCGCTGGACAGGGCATCGGACGTGCCACGGCCGAACTGTTCGCAGCCGAAGGCGCGCATGTCTTTGCCAGCGACATCAACGAAACCACATTGGCCGAGCTTTCGGAAATCGACGGGATCTCTCCGATCCATCTCGACGTGACAGATGCGCATGCCGTGAAACGTGCCGTGGCTGAGTTGCCACCGCTGGATATCCTGTTCAATTGCGCGGGTTACGTGGCAAACGGAACCATTCTTGACTGTGAAGAGGACGACTGGGATTTCAGTTTCGATCTTAATGTGAAGGCCATGTATCGCATGATCCGTCTGACCCTGCCCGCGATGTTGAAAAACGGCGGGGGATCGATCATCAATATGTCCTCAGTCGCCTCGTCGATGAAGGGCGTTCCAAACCGGTTTGTATATTGCGCATCAAAGGCTGCCGTAATTGGCCTGACCAAGTCGATCGCCGCCGATTTCGTCACGCAAGGCATTCGGTGCAACGCCATCTGTCCCGGCACTGTCGACAGCCCCAGCCTGCACGAGCGTTTGCGGGCGACGGGCGACTACGAAAAGGCGATGACGGATTTCATCGCCCGCCAGCCAATGGGGCGCATTGGAACCGCGGACGAGATTGCCGATCTGGCGCTCTACCTTGCGAGCGACAGCAGTGCATTTACCACTGGTCAGCCCTTTGCCATTGATGGCGGATGGGCGATTTAAGCTGAAAGGGATCACAATATGAAACTACTGCGGTTTGGCGCCTTGGGTGCTGAAAAGCCCGGGCTGCTGCACGACGATGGCACAATTCGCGACCTGTCAGGCGTCATCGACGATATTTCGGGCGACGTTCTCAGCGACGAAGGGTTGGCGCGACTGCGCGCGCTGGATCCACGAGATTTACCGATGATTGAAGGCAACACCCGTTTAGGGGCATGTGTCGGCCATGTGGGCAAGTTCATTTGCATCGGCCTGAACTATGCCGACCACGCGGCAGAAAGCGGTATGGAATTGCCGCAGGAACCTGTGATCTTTTTCAAGGCGACATCGGCCATTATCGGGCCGAACGACACGGTGGAAATCCCGCGCGGGTCCGTCAAGACCGACTGGGAGGTCGAGTTGGGCGTGGTGATCGGCAAGGAAACAAAATACATCTCCGAGGCCGAAGCGATGGATCACGTCGCTGGCTATTGCGTGGTCAATGACCTGTCGGAACGTGATTTTCAGCTTCACCGCTCGGGGCAGTGGGTCAAGGGCAAGTCGGCAGATACATTCGGCCCCATCGGTCCGTGGCTGGTGACGCGGGACGAGGTTGCAGACCCACAGAATCTGCCGATGTATCTTGAGGTCAACGGCCACCGTTATCAGGACGGCTCGACCCGGACGATGCATTTCGGGGTGGCAACTGTGATCTCACACCTGTCGCAATTCATGTCTTTACAGCCGGGCGATGTGATCTCGACCGGAACTCCGCCGGGTGTGGGCATGGGGCAAAACCCGCAAGTCTATCTGAAACCCGGCGACACGATGGAACTGGGCATCGAAGGCCTGGGTGTTCAAAAACAGAATGTGATCGCGGGATAATCGGGCACTACCAGATGTCAGCCCGAACACAATATCAGGCGAGGTTTCCCTCGCCTGATACTTATGACTTAGGCTACCAGATCGAACCGGTCGTTGTTCATGATCTTAGTCCAGGCCGCTACGAAGTCGCGCACGAACTTCTGGGCATTATCGTCCTGGGCATAGACCTCGGCGTAGCCACGCAGGATCGAGTTCGAGCCGAAGACCAGATCCGCGCTGGTTGCGGTGAACCTGACCTCACCCGAGGCACGATCACGCAGCTCATAGGTGCCGCCATCGACCGGATGCCAGCTAAGCGACATATCCGTCAGATTGACGAAGAAGTCGGTGGTCAACTGACCCACGCGATCCGTGAAGACCCCATGCTCTGATCCACCGTGATTGGCACCCAGCACACGCAGGCCACCAACCAGAACCGTCATCTCGGCTGCGGTCAGACCCAGCAGTTGCGCGCGATCCAGCATCATCGCCTCGGGTGATACAGCGTATTCCTTCAGCTGCCAGTTTCTGAACCCGTCCGCCAGCGGCTCCAGCACCGAGAAGCTGTCGGCATCGGTCTGCTCATCCGTCGCATCGCCGCGACCGGCCGAGAACGGAACCGCCACGTGAAAGCCTGCGGCTTTGATCGACTGTTCTAGACCAACGTTGCCCGCCAGAACGATCACGTCTGCAATCGAGGCCCCGGTTTCCGCTGCAATCGGCTCCAGCACGCCCAGCACTTTTGCCAGACGCTCGGGCTCATTCCCTGCCCAGTCTTTCTGTGGTGCCAGACGGATACGCGCACCATTTGCGCCGCCGCGTTTGTCCGAGCCACGGAAGGTACGGGCGCTGTCCCATGCGGTGGTGATCATCTCGACCGCGGTCAGACCGCTGTCGGCGATCTTTGCCTTGACGGCACCGACGTCATACGCGGTCGAACCCGCAGGGATCGGGTCCTGCCAGATCAGCTCTTCTGACGGGACGTTTGGGCCATAGTAGTTGACGCGTGGCCCCATATCGCGGTGGGTCAGCTTGAACCACGCGCGGGCAAAGGTGTCAGCAAAGTAATCCGGGTCGGCCATGAACTTCTGACAGATCGCGTTGTAAATCGGATCGATCTTCATTGCCATGTCCGCATCGGTCATGACCGGCATACGCCGAACCGAAGGGTCGGTCGGGTCGACCGGCTTTTCATCTTCCGGCATGTCGATAGGCTGCCACTGTTGTGCACCCGCGGGCGATTTACCCAATTCCCACTCATATCCGAACAGGTAATCGAAAAAGCCCATGTCGAATTTGGTCGGGTTTTTCGTCCACGCACCCTCGATACCAGAGGTGAATGCGTTGGTTGCCTTGCCGTTCTGATCGGGGTTGTTCCAACCCAGGCCCTGACCGGAGACCGGGCAGGCTTCGGGCTCGGCACCGATATGATCGCCTGCCATCGCACCATGGGCTTTGCCGACTGTGTGACCACCGCAGGTCAGCGCCGCCGTCTCTTCGTCATTCATCGCCATACGGGCAAAGGTTTCGCGGATGTGCAGAGCAGTTCTTGCAGGATCTGGATTGCCGTTCACACCTTCGGGGTTCACATAGATCAGGCCCATATGCACCGCGCCCAGCGGGTTTTCCAGCGTGCCGGGGGTTTCCAGATCGCCATAGCGGTTCTCGGACGGAGCCAGCCACTGGTTTTCCGAACCCCAGTAGACGTCTTTTTCCGGGCCCCAGATATCTTCGCGGCCAAAGCCAAAGCCAAAGGTCTTCAGACCCATGGCTTCGTAGGCAACCGTTCCCGACAGAACAATCAGGTCTGCCCAGGACAGCGCATTGCCGTATTTCTTTTTCACCGGCCAGAGCAGACGGCGCGCTTTATCCAGGCTTGCATTGTCGGGCCATGAGTTCAGCGGTGCAAAACGGATGTTGCCCGAACCTGCGCCACCACGACCATCCCCCAGACGGTACGACCCGGCAGAGTGCCACGCCAGTCGGATCATCAGGCCGCCATAGTGGCCCCAATCGGCCGGCCACCAGTCCTGACTGTCGGTCAGCAACGCTTCGACGTCGGCGCGAACAGCGTTGAAATCCAGCCCTTTGACTGCTTCGCGGTGGTTGTAATCCGCGTCCATCGGGTTGGTGCGGGTGTCGTGCTGGCTCAGAATGTCCAGGTTCAGCGCATCCGGCCACCATTTGGTGACAGAGTTGCCCGTGCCCGTGTTCCCGCCATGCAAGACTGGGCAGCCGCCGGATTGGTGATTGTGGGGATTACCGTCCATTGTAGATCTCCTGAGTATTTACCGAGGGGTTCAGATGTCTTGACTCGTACCTTACGGTTTCGATAATTGGAAATTTGTAATTACTATCGTTGCAATTAATTTTTCCTATGAAGTCGCTCACACTTAAACACCTGCGCTACTTCGAAGCGCTTGCCACCCACGGCCACTTTGGAAAGGCGGCGGCGGCCAGCGCGATATCGCAACCCGCGCTTTCCATACAAATCAAGGAGCTGGAGGCCATCATGGGTGGCCCCTTGGTCGAACGCGCAGCGCGTGAAACCCGCCTGACCGCGCTTGGCGAAGACGTTCTAAAACATGGCCGCGAAATCCTGACGCGGGTCGAGGATTTGGGGAATCTTGTGCAATCTTCCGCTGGTCCCTTGTCGGGTCGCATCAGAATCGGGGTCATCCCCACGGTCGCGCCTTATTTGCTGCCATCAATCATTAAGGCACTGTCGCAACGATTCCCGCAGCTGACGATCGAACCCAAAGAGACCATCACCCAAACCCTGATCGGCGAAATTTTGGACTCCAGACTGGATTTTGCTGTTGTCGCTTTGCCTGTATCGGAGCCCAACCTTCGGGAATTTTCGTTGTTCAACGAAGACTTTCTGCTGGTTCGCCCGGCGCGGGACGCCGGGTTGCCAATGCCAAGTTCGTCACAGCTCAGAACCATGCGGCTGCTGTTGCTGGAAGAAGGGCATTGTTTCAGGGATCAGGCGCTTTCGTTCTGTTCGATCCGCAATATCGAACCGCAACACATTATGGAGGGCAGCTCTCTGTCCACACTGGTGCAGATGGTCGGGGCGGGCATCGGTGTGACGCTGATACCGGAAATGGCCGTGGGGCTGGAAACCCGGTCTGCCGACGTGTCCATCGCCCGCTTTCAGGACACCCCACCAACCCGAACCATCGGCCTGATCTGGCGAAAGACCAACCCGCTGGGCGAAAACCTCCTGAAACTTGGCGCAATTATTCGCAAAACCGCCGAAGAAAACGCTGGAGGCATGGGGCAAATGAAACCGGAACCAAACGGCTGATCACTAACCGCTTTAGTGCTATGCGCGGCAATTACCCGGAAAACACATCATAAGCCTTCAACGCTTTGGCGCTGTAGGCATAAGACGGCCCGCCACCCATATAGGTCGCCATCGCCAATGCCTCGCACATCTCGTCTCGGGTGGCACCCAGCCGGACAAGGGAACGCACGTGAAATCCGATGCAGCTGTCGCAGCGGGTCGCGATGGCGATGCCAAGGGCCATGAATTCCTTGGTTTTCTCACTCAGCGCGCCATCGGTCTTGGCGGCCTTGCCCATGATGCCAAAGCCGCGCACGGTTTCGGGCACTTCCTTCGAAAAAGTTCCGATATTGGCCTCGGTCTCGGCCATGAAAGCTTTCCAGTCCATATCCATTCTCCTTAACCGCGCTCGTCCGCACCCATGCGACGCTCCAGCCAGCGCACACCGGCACTGATGATCAGAACCAGGATCAGGTATTCAAAGATCAACAGGGTATAGATTTCCAACGGGCGGTATTCCGTGACCACCAGCTCATTCGCGCGCCGGGTCAGTTCCTGCATCCCGATGACGCTGGCGAATGCGCTCATCTTGACGATGTAGATGAACTGGTTTGCCAAGGGCGGCAGAATGCGCCGGATTGCCTGCGGCAGGATCACATAGCGCATGGTCTGCATATAGTTCAGCCCGATGGTCTGCGCCGCTTCGCTCTGACCACGCGCAATGGATTGAATGCCTGCGCGGTAAATCTCGGCAGTGAAGGCGCTGTCAGAAATCGCCAATGTGATGATCGCACCCCAAAAGGGATCGATGGGGACATTCATGCCCATCGACTTGAACACGATGGGCAAGCCGTAAAAGACCCAGAACAGCATCGGCAGCAGGGGAATGGCGCGAATGAATTCAACGTAAACACGGTTGACCAGCCGCCAGCCGCGTTTCTCGGACAATCCCGGTAGGGCCACCATCAGCCCCAGTACGATCGACAACACGGCCGCGATCAGTGAAATCTGGATCGTTGCCCCCATCCCTGAGATCAGGAATTTTACATTGATCCAACCCGATGCTGTGGTCGGGTTGATCACATACCAACCCCAGGTCTGGGACGACGAACAGCCTGTGAGCATCAGCAGGGGCATTATCATAAAGAGTTTTTTCATCTGCCCCTCTTAGTGCTGCAGTATCTGAGACAGGAATTTGCGACACCGATCAGACTGAGGGTTGGTGAAGAAATGTTCCGGCTTGCCTTCTTCGACGATCTCACCAGCATCCATGAAGATCATCTTGTCAGCCACTTTGCGGGCAAACCCCATCTCGTGGGTCACGACCACCATGGTCATGCCCTCATTCGCCAGTTCCACCATAACTTCCAACACTTCCGAGATCATCTCGGGGTCCAGCGCCGACGTGGGTTCATCAAACAACAGCACGCGTGGCTCCATGCACAGGGACCGCGCGATGGCCACGCGCTGTTGCTGACCACCGGACAACTGCATGGGCTTTTTGTCCGCCTGATCGGGAATATGTACCCGATCCAGATAATGGCGCGCTTTTTCTTCCGCGTCCTTCCGGCTCAGGCCGCGCGCTTTGATCGGGCCCAGAGTCAGGTTTTCCAAAACGGTCAAATGCGGAAACAGATTGAATTGCTGGAAGACCATCCCGACTTCTGACCGAATGGTTGCCGCAGATTTTGCATCATCCGTCAGCTCAATCCCGTCTACACGAATGGTACCTTTCTGGTGCTTTTCCAACTGGTTGATACATCTCACAACGGTCGATTTTCCTGACCCGGAAGGTCCGCATATTACCACCTTTTCGCCGCTGTTGACTGTCAGATTGATGTCCTTGAGAACGTGAAAGGTATCAAACCACTTGTTCACATCCACAAGTTCGATTGCGGCGTCTGGCATAAGCTGAATTGCCCCTATTTTAGCCTCAGTATAAAATTTTCTTGAGGTTATCTTTCCCTTTAGACTTAAATCAATGAAGAATACGATCACAAGATCGTAACGCCACCAACGGGAGATACCTATGAGCGTTTTTTGGAAAGCCGCGGCGGCTGCCGTGTTGGGGCTTGTATTGTCAGGTTCCGCACAAGCGCAATCTGCGCTGAACGAGGTGCTGGATTCCGGCGTGCTCAAGGTTGGTACCACAGGTGACTGGAACCCTATGACACTGCGCGACCCAGCAACCAACAGCTACAAAGGGTACGACATCGACATTATGAATGCACTGGCCGCCGATCTTGGCGTTGAGGTCGAATTTGTCCCCACCGACTGGAAAACACTGGTGAATGGTGTGGTCGCGGGCAAGTACCACCTTACCGGGTCGGCATCGATTTCACCACCGCGCATGAAAGTTGCGGGTTTTTCCGACAGCTATATCTCGGTGGAACTCTTCCCCTACACCACCAAGGACAAGGTCGAAAAATTCGACGGATATGACTCGATCAATCAACCCGGAGTTAAGGTCGCGACGACTTTGGGCACCACGTTTGAAAAACGGGTCCGCGAGTGGTTCCCTAACGCCGAGATCAAGGTGGTCGAGGCCCCAGCCCGTGGTTTTCAGGAAGTTATCGCCGGTCGTGCTGATGTGTTCATCACGTCGAACATCGAAGGATCGACACTAGAGGAGAAGTTTCCAGTAGAGCGCGTGAAAAACGCCGGCCCCCGGTCACCTTCGCCGATTGCAATGATCCTGCCACAAGGCGACCAGATCTGGATAAATTATGTAAACAACTGGATCGAAGTGAAAAAAGCGGAAGGCTTCTTTGAAGCAAACCGCGAGAAATGGGGGCTCTGACGCCTTCAAGGACGTGCGGATTTTCTAACGCCCGGTCCTATGGCCCGGGCGTTTTCGCTGGCCATCTGGTTTTTCAGAAAAGAGGATGCAGACACGCGACCTGATGAATTTCATCATCCAGTTCAGGCAATGTTTGCCTGCACTGTTCAGTCGCGAGCCAGCATCGTTGCGCAAAAGCGCACCCTTTCGGGATGTTCATGGGTGACGGCAACTCGCCTTCCAGCTTGATCCGCTCTTTCCGGGCATCCGGGTCGGCACGGGGCGTCGTGGAGAGCAACGCCTTGGAGTACGGATGTCGGGGAGCAGCGAACAGCTTCTCTTTCGGACCTTTTTCGACCGCGCGCCCCAGATACATGACAATCACGTCGTCGGCGAAATGCCGGACAACCGACAAGTCATGTGAAATGAACAGGTAGGCCAAGTTCAGCCGTTCCTGAAGATCGACCAGCAAGTTCAGGATCTGCGATTGAATCGACACATCCAGTGCCGAGACAGGTTCATCCAGAACCAGCACCTTTGGGTCCAGCATAAGCGCCCGCGCAATGGCGATCCGCTGGCGCTGCCCACCCGAGAACATATGCGGATAGCGGTCATAATGTTCCGGGCGCAGGCCCACCATCTCGATCATCTTGCGTGCCTGCAATTCACGGTCGGCGGCCGTCATCTGAGGCCGGTTGATGATCAGCGGTTCCTGCAGGATCTGGCCGATGCGCTGACGCGGATTCAACGAGCTATAGGGATCCTGAAAGACGATCTGCACCGTCTCTCGCATCTTGCTCCATTGCGAAGGGGTAATTTCGACCCCGTTTATCGTCAGGCTGCCCGAGGTTGGTTCTTCGATCATTGTGATCAGTCTGGCCAGCGTAGACTTGCCACAGCCTGACTCTCCGACAATGGCCAATGTTTTTCCCGGTTGCAGGTCGAAATCCACCCCCGACAGCGCCTTTACGGTTGCGGGTTTGGACAGCAACCCGCCTTTGACCGTGTAAAACCGGGCCAGGGCGTTGGCCTGAACGATAGGTGTGGTCATACCAGCTCTCCGGCGGCAATCTTTTCAACATGGTGACAGCGCGCCTTGCCAAATGCCTCGGCATGAGGGGTCGGCGGGGTCTGAGCGCAGGTCGCATCGGCAAAGCGGCACCGTGGGCTGAAAAGGCATCCTTTTGGCCGGTCGAATTGCCCAGGTACAACACCTGGAATCGTCGGCAGAATCTTGGACGTTGCCCGCTCCGGCAAAGCACTTAGCAGGGCCGTGGTATAGGGATGACGCGGCGTTCGAAACAATTCCCTGACAGGCTGTTCTTCAACCTTTTGCCCGGCATATTGCACCTGAACCCGCTCGGCGGTTTCCGCCACGACACCCATGTCATGGGTGATCAGAACCAGACCCATGCCATGCTCATTACGCAACCGGATCAACAGATCCAGAATCTGCGCCTGAATGGTCACGTCCAGCGCCGTGGTCGGTTCATCCGCGATCAGCAGCTTGGGGTTGCAGGCAATGGCCATCGCGATCACAACCCGTTGGTTCATGCCCCCTGACATTTGATGCGGAAAGGAATTCAGGCGGCTTTCAGGCGCGGGAATGCCAACCTGATCGAACAATTCGACCGCACGCTCGTGACGCTCTTTTCGGTTCAGGCCAAGGTGGATGCGCAATGCCTCTTTGATCTGAAACCCGACAGTAAAACAGGGGTTCAGCGAGGACATCGGTTCCTGAAAGATCATCGCCATGTCCTTACCAATGATCTTGCGCCGTTCGCGGGCCGAGATACCGGACAGGTCACGGCCCTCAAAGCTCATCTCATCGGCGGTGATCGTGGCGGTCCAGGGCAGCAAGCCCATCAGTGCCAGCATCGACACGGACTTGCCCGAACCGCTTTCGCCGACGATGGCCAGCAATTCGCCTTTGTCGACCGACAGATCGACACCGTCCACGGCGCGGAAACTACCCGAAGATGTGGCGAACTCAACAGTCAGATTACGGATCTGCAAAAGGCTCATGCGATCAGCTCCGTTTCAGTTTCGGGTCCAGCGCATCCCGCAACCCGTCACCCATCAGATTGATGGCAAGCACGGTGACCAGAATCGCGAGACCGGGGAAGGTTACAACCCACCATGCGCGCAGGATGAACTCGCGCGCTTCAGCCAGCATGGTGCCCCATTCCGGCGTGGGGGGCTGCGCGCCCATGCCCAGAAACCCAAGGGCCGCCGCGTCCAGAATGGCAGTCGAAAAAGACAGGGCCGCCTGCACGATGATTGGCGCCAGACAGTTGGGCAATACCGTGATGAACATCAGCCGCGACTTGCCAGCACCGGCCACACGGGCCGAGGTCACATAGTCTTTCTGCCGTTCCGCCAGAACCGACGCGCGGGTCAGGCGCACGTAATGCGGTTGAAACACGATGGCGATGGCGATCATCGCATTGGTCAGTGATGGGCCCAGAATGGCGACCAGAACAAGGGCAAGCAGCAGAGACGGGAAAGCCAGGACGATGTCCATCACCCGCATAATCAACGTATCAACCCATTTGGGCGCAAAACCCGACAGAAGGCCGACCATTACGCCGCCCGTTACGGCAACACAGACCACAACGATCCCCACAAAGAAGGAATAGCGTGAACCCATGATCAGCCGCGACAGCATATCCCTGCCCAAAGGATCGGTGCCCAACGGGAAGGCCCAGTTTCCGCCTTCCTGCCAGGCAGGGGGTTGCAGGATATGGTCCCGGAACTGTTCGGTCGGATCATAGGGGGCCAACAAAGGGGCAAAGGCCGCACAGAACACAAAGGTGGCAAAAACCCACAACCCGATCACGGCACCGCGGTTTTCGCTGAAATAGTACCAGAACTCTCGCAGTGCGCTGGGACGATTTTCGGCCATTGGCTGGTTCGACGAAAGCTCGGTCATCATCGTCTCCGGATTTTGGGGTTGATGATGCCGTACAAAACATCGACCAGCAGGTTCACCAGCATCACGATCACCGCGATCATCAGCAAACCCCCTTGCACCACCGGGTAATCCCTGCGGAAAATACTGTCGACCATCCACTTGCCGATGCCCGGCCAGCTGAAGATGGTTTCAGTAAGAATTGCCCCCGCCAGCAACGTACCAACCGACAACCCGATCACCGTGACAACCGGTATCAGCGCGTTACGTAGCGCATGCAGCCCGTTTACCCGGGTCGGCGACAACCCTTTGGCACGCGCGGTGCGGATGTAATCCTCGCCCAGAACCTCCAGCATCGCCGACCGGGTCTGACGCGCGATCACGGCCAGCGGAATAGTACCCAGCACAATCGTCGGAAGGATCAGATGACGAACGGCCGACCCGAATGCGCCTTCCTGTCCGGACAAAAGACTGTCGATCAGCATAAAGCCAGTGACACTTGGGAAGTAATAAAGCAGGTCGATCCGGCCGGACACCGGTGTCCAGCCAAGATTGCCCGAAAACACGATGATCAGCAGCAGCGCCCACCAGAAGATGGGCATCGAATATCCGACCAATGCCGAAGACATCAGTGCCCTGTCAAAAAACTTCCCCCGGTTCACCGCCGCAATCACGCCGGCAGGCAGACCCAATGCGATGGCGAAGATCATGGCGCAGAGCGAAAGTTCCATTGTCGCGGGGAACAGCGAAAAGAACTCCTCCCAGACCGGTTTTTTGGTGACAAAGCTTTCGCCGAGATCGCCCTGCAAAACTCCGGCAAGGTATTCCCAGTATTGCTGCAACACCGGTTTGTCGAAACCCAGCTTTTCTACCATTTCCTGGTAGCGTTCTTCAGTCATGCCGCGCTCGCCGGCCATAACGATGATCGGATCACCCGGTAGCACCCGGATAAACATGAATGAAATCAACGTCACGCCCAGAAAGGTCGGGACGAACAGGCCAATGCGGGTGAGTAAGTAACCAAACATCAGCGACCTATGATTGTAAGCTCTTTGGGGAAATGGGTCAGCGACCGGCAGCCATCCTCAGTGACAAGCACATCATCTTCGATGCGAACGCCAAAACTTTCGAGCGCATACAGACCTGGTTCATTCGTCCAGACCATACCCGGCAGGATTTTCTGATGATTCCCACGCATGATATAAGGTGCCTCATGCACATCCCGACCCAACCCGTGACCCGTTTTGGTGCGAATACGATCCGCAAATGGCGAGGCCTCGAGCACGCTTATGACCGCATCGTCTATGTCATGGGCCGCTACACCAGGGCGGCAGGCTTCGAACCCGGCTTTGTTGGCGCGCAGAACGGTGTCATAGACTTCCCTGCCCTCGTCCGACACGTCCTGAACAAAGAAGGTTCGCGTAATGTCGGCGGCGAAACCATCTTTGCGGGCACCGAAATCGAACAGTAACGCGTCGCCTGCCCTGATCTGGTAGTCGTTGCGCGCTTTCCCATGCGGCCGTGCCGAATTGTCGCCAGCCGCTACGATGGGTGAAAACGCCAGTGACTCGGCCCCTTCTGCAAACAGCGCCTGTATCAGGGCTTGCTCGATCTGTTTTTCGGTCTGGCCGACACGCACATCTGCAATCACACGACCCAGAGCACGTTCCGAGATATCGATGGCCGCCTGCATCGCAGCAATGTCTTCATCGGTCTTGATTATGCGCAGGCCCGAGATTTCGCGTTCACCGTCGACGATCCGTAAGCCCGGCAAAGCACGGGTGAACGCCGCAGAGACGAAAACCCGCATCACCTGACCTTCCACCGCAAGCGAGCGGATCGGCATTTGTGCGGCCAATGCGGTAAACGCATCGTCATAACCGGTCTGATCGCGCCAATCGAAAACAGCGCCCTCGAATTCGACAAGATCCCATGAGGCCAGTTCCAGATTGGGCACAATCGCTGCGGCCTGTCCCTCAGGCGGGACAACAACCACGAAGGGCCGTTCGTGGCTCATGAAAGCTTTTCCCAAAGCGCGGGTGAAATTCGGGCCAGGTACAAGAGCAACAGCGTCGACTGACATGTCCCGTGCCAGTTGACGATATTCGGACAGATCCGGCATTCAGGCCGACCTCCTCAATAAGAAAGCCGGAGCCGCCAAACAGGCGGCTCCGGTGAGTGAGTGGTGGCTTACTCGACGCTCACACCATAGAAGATGTGGCCGCCCAGCGGGTGCACTTTGTAACCTTGCACCTTGTTGCTCATCGGCATGAATACAACCGAGTGAGCAATGGTTGCCCATGGGGCCTGCTCTTTAAACACGACCTGAGCTTCTTCATACAGTTTGGTCCGCTCGGCCTGATCGGTGCTTTGCTTGGCTTTCAGGATCAGATCCTCGAACGGCTGGTGGCACCATTGCGCGCGGTTCGATGCTTCGACACCGTCACAGCCCAGCAGAACGGCCAGGAAGTTGTCCGGATCGCCGTTATCCCCGGTCCAGCCCAGCAGAACAGCACCGTCGCGGTTCAGTTCTTTCGAGCGTGACAGGTATTCGCCCCATTCGTACGAGACGATTTCGACGCCCACACCAACCTTGGCAAAATCGGCCTGAATCAGCTCGGCCATGCGGCGGGCATTAGGGTTATAGGGGCGCTGAACCGGCATCGCCCAGACCTTCATCGACAGGTCCGAGACGCCTTCGGCCTCAAGCATGGCCTTGGCCGCTTCGGGATCATATGGATCGTCCGCGATGGCGTCGTTATAGCCCCACATGGTTGGCGGGATCGGGTTCTTGGCAGCCTGGCCCGAGCCCTGGAAAACCACGTCGATGATCGCCTGCTTGTCGATCGCCATGTTCAACGCCTTGCGAACCTTGGGGTTGTCGAACGGCGTCATCGTGGTGTTGTAAGCCAGATACCCGACGTTCAGCCCTTCCTGCTCCATCATGTTGATGTCTGCATCATCCTTCATCGCCTGAATGTCAGCCGGGTTCGGGTAAGGCATCACATGGCATTCGCCAGCTTTCAGCTTCTGGTAGCGAACAGACGCGTCCGGCGTAATGGCAAAGATCAGGTTTTCGACCTGCGCCGGTTCCTTCCAGTAGTCGCCATTGGCCGCATAGCGGATCACCGCGTCTTTCTGGTAGGCCACGAACGAGAAAGGCCCGGTCCCGATGGGCGCGGTATTCAGTTTTTCAGGCGTTCCGGCAGCCATCATAGCATCGCCATATTCGGCTGACATGATCGAAGCAAAATCCATCGCCATGTTCGCAACAAAGGGTGCCTCTGGCTTGGACAGGGTGAACTTCACCGTGTAGTCATCAATCTTCTCGATAGAAGAGACCAGATCCGGCATCCCCATACCCTGGAAGTATTCCCACGTGCCGCCAGACACTTGGTTATAGGGGTGGTTCTCGTCCTTTTGGCGCATGAACGAAAAGATTACGTCATCAGCGTTGAAGTCTCGGGTCGGGGTGAATTCGTCATTCGAATGGAATTTAACACCCTGGCGCAGCTTGAACGTGTATTCCAGGCCATCATCACTGGCCTCGACACTTTCAGCCAGACCGGGGATCACATTGGTTGTACCGGTTTCGAATTCAAGCAACCGGTTATAAATGGGATGCGACGAGGCATCAAAGGTAGTCCCTGCGGTAAACAGTGCAGGGTCAAACCCCTCGGGTGAACCTTCGGAACAATACACCAGGGTATTTGCCTGTGCCACGGCACCCGACAGGGCTATTGCCGTGGTTGCGGCCAGAAGATTGAGTTTCATGATTTTCTCCCAGAAATGGACTTGGCAAGACAATCGCAGGGCTCTTTGTCGTCAGAGCGTTCAGTGACAATACAGGTCGTTGCGATATCCCTGACAAATGTATCCAAAATACAAAACCTGTTGTCAACCGGCTCTGTCACTGACTTTCGTGAAAGATTCCTGTTGCCAGGGCGTGTCTTGAACCTGAAAGCGCCCTGCCCCAAGGAAATCACGAAGGGCAACACTTACATTCCACTGGGCCCGGCGGTTTGGCCACAGATATCGACTGTCATTGACCCGAAGTCATTCAGGTAAGAAAGGAATCTAACTTTGACCGTTAGCTGATGAAGCATCCTTGCGCATATCGCGAATGCAATCGTAGCCCAGCCAGAATAAGACTGTCAGTGCAACCAGAAATACGTTGGGAAGCAGCGAGATATGCATAACCAACACGCCATAGAACATGGCGGCGTACGCAGCGATTTGGACTATCACCAACAAACCCCACGCAACCATTCCCCAAAGATTGCGCGCTTTCCTCTGACCGGCCGAGTTGCGCAGGCTCTGACACTCTGCCTCGTTCACCACAGGGGACGCGGCACGCGTTGAATTGAGAATGCCGTTGGTGTCGAGCGCGCTGGATCGACATGCATCGAAACAAGGGGCCGCCTCTCGACAGGTGGGCGCAGTGTGTAGCATTGATTGAGTCCTTGGACATCTGGGGTTTGGCAGCGAGCCTTCACTGTGCCCCAAGACACCGACCCCCTGCACCATGCCGCGCGCGAGATCAGGTTCCACCGTTGCCGTCTTGCAATCATATCCAGCG
Organism: Ruegeria sp. AF3; assembly: GCF_056536285.1. Classification (NCBI taxonomy): domain Bacteria; kingdom Pseudomonadati; phylum Pseudomonadota; class Alphaproteobacteria; order Rhodobacterales; family Roseobacteraceae; genus Ruegeria; species Ruegeria sp. AF3. Next base: position 414,371 of record NZ_JBQFJM010000002.1, read on the forward strand.
GAGAAATGCCGATCCTCGCTCAGGCGCAGCATAAAACCGCACAAATAGTCGATTGGCCCGCGAAAACCGCGATCAGATGAGGTCTGAAGAAATTTCTCATGACCCTCGGTGGCTCATGACTTTTGGCGCGGTTTCGGAAACGCACTAACCGCCGAACAGGGACTTCGCATGCTTCCAGCGCTCTATTCTACTGCGTCCTTCGATGCTGAGGGCGAATACCCTGTACCCGTACCATGATCTCCTCGTTAGATAACCCATTAACTTCTAATAGGGGTTTCGGTTCAGGTATCGCTTACAAGTTCATTTGTGTACAAATTGGAAAGATTGCGCTCAAGTACGTGTCATATCCAGCCTCCGAGGATGCCATGCCGATTGAACACGCCCCCTTCAGCCAAGCGGAATATGACCGCAGGATCGCCAAGACCCGAAGCGCTATGGAAAAAGCGGGGCTAGAGCTACTGTTTGTCACCGACCCTTCGAACCAGGCTTGGCTGACTGGCTATGATGGTTGGTCCTTTTACGTGCATCAGGGCGTATTGCTCGGCATGGAAGGTGAGCCGATTTGGTGGGGACGCCAGATGGATGCATTGGGTGGGTTGCGCACATGCTGGATGTCCAGGGACAGCATTCGCGGCTATGCAGACCACTACGTTCAATCAACCATACGCCATCCCATGCAGGATCTGGCTGGCCACATTCGCGCACTCGGGCTGAGCACCGCCCGCATCGGCGTTGAGATGGAGAACTATTACTATTCCGCAAAGGCACACGAGGTTTTGGGCAAGGAATTGCCCGAAGCGACGCTGGTGGATGCGACGGCACTTGTGAACTGGCAGCGTCTGATCAAGTCGGAAGAAGAAATTGTCTTTATTAGAAAGGCGGCCCGGATTTCCGAAAAAGTAATCCAAACGGCCATTGATCGCGCCGCGGTGGGCGTGCGCAAGAACGACCTTGTCGCAGATATCCTTCATGCCGGGATTACCGGGGTTGAGGATGATTGGGGGGATTACCCGGCCATTGTCCCTTTGACACCCTCAGGGCTGGATGCCACTGCCGCGCACCTGACATGGAATGGCGCGCCGATGAAAGAAGGTGAGGCAACATTTTTCGAACTATCAGGCTGCTATCGGCGGTACCACGCTCCGCTTTGCCGCACGGTTTATCTTGGCACTCCGCCGCCAGAAATGCGGGACGCGGAACGCGCGCAGATCGAAGGGATAGCGGCGGGTTTAGAGGCTGCACGGGCTGGCAATCGGACAAGCGACATTGCAACCGCTTTTCTTAAGGTTCTTGCCCGTCACGGACTCGAACGGGAGGGGCGCATGGGATACCCTATCGGCCTGAGCTATCCGCCAGATTGGGGCGAACGGACAGCGTCGATCCGCGCCGAAGACGAGACCATTCTGCAACCGGGCATGGTTTTCCATTTCATGCCTGCGCTATGGATGGACAGCTGGGGGCTTGAGACCACGGAAACCATTCTTATCACTGAAAACGGCCCCGCCGAAGCCCTGTGCAATATCGAGCGAAAGCTCTTTGTGAAAGACTAAGCCTTGAGCACCCTCGAAGACGCCAAGACCCTGCTGGGCGAACTGATCAGCTTCCCCACGGTTTCGTCAGACAGCAACCTGGACATGATCAAACACCTCGCGGACCGGTTGAGCGATTGCGGTGCAGAGGTTGAAATATGGCATGATGAAACCGGCACCAAAGCCAATCTTTTTGCCACATTGGGCCCAAAGCGCGACGGTGGTATCGTTCTGTCAGGCCATTCCGATGTAGTGCCTGTCGCCGATCAGGACTGGTCCTCGGACCCGTTCGTGATGGAGGAGCGGGACGGCAAGTGGTTTGGGCGCGGAACCTGCGATATGAAAGGGTTTATCGCGGCGGCAGTCGTCATGGCCCCGTATTACGCAAAGCTGGATCTTCAGCGCCCATTGCATTTCGCCTTTACATATGATGAAGAAATCGGCTGTTTTGGCGCGCAGGCTTTGGCCAAGACCCTGCGGAAGAAAGCGATCAAACCCGCTGTGGTCATCATCGGGGAACCCACCTCGATGCGCATCATCGAGGGCCATAAGGGCTGCTTTGAATATACAGCGCATTTTACCGGGTTCGAAGGCCATGGCTCGGCCCCCGAGCGCGGTGTAAACGCCGTCGAATACGCGGTGCAATACGTCTCGAAACTGCTGACGCTGAAGGCTGATTTGCAAGGGAGAGCACCGGCAAACAGCCCGTTCGACCCACCATGGACGACAATAAATACCGGTACGTTGGTGGGCGGGGTGGCCCATAATGTGATCCCCGGTAAGGCGCGGGTCGATTGGGAGATGCGACCAGTGCAAAAGGCGGATGCGGATTACGTCAAAGACGAACTGCACCGGTTTTGCGCGCAAACCCTGATCCCGGCAATGCAGGCTATTCACCCCGATGCTGGTATCAAGACCGAAATTATCGGTGAGGTCGACGGGCTAGAACCAATGGACGACAACGAGGCGCGTGACCTTGTGATGGAACTGACAGGGGCAAACGGAGCCGACGTTGTACCCTTCGGTACCGAGGCCGGGATATTCCAGCAGTTGGGGATGAACGTCGTTGTCTGCGGTCCCGGATCAATCGATCAGGCGCATAAACCGGATGAATACGTCTCGGTCGAACAGATGGCCCAGTGCCTTGATATGCTTCGGCGGTTATCTTCGAAGCTGGAGTAGATGATGACCTTGGTCCGCGCGGTATCGATATTCTGGTTGGGTGCACCGGTCTGTTCGTGCTGTTCTGGGCGGGTGGCTACAGTTTTGCCAAGATGGGGCTGCCCTATGTGGAACCGATGACCATGCTTGCGATCCGTTATGGTCTGGCTGTTCTGTGTCTTCTGCCGCTGCTGGCGGTGTTCCGCCCTGCCCTGCCGCGTGATCACTCGAAATGACCCGGTACCGGCTAGCACAGTGCAATACTCATTCTTTTTTGTCGTGATATTTCCCATCACCATGACCAGCGAAACGATAGAAACCACCTGAACCGAGATCACAACCGTCAGGAAAGCGCATTCACATAGCTTTTGATCGTCGACCGGCATCCGTGCTGCCAGATCCGTGGCAACCAGCGTGTGAAGGATTCTGCAAACTGGGCTTCACGGCCAGTACTTCCGTACAGGTTTGCTACCTCAAGCCACTTTTCGGGCCGTCCCCTGGCGGCAAGGGCCGCACTCTGCAAATCGCTCCAGATGGGATCATTGGGCGCAATCTCTGATCCATCCTCACGCAGACCGGCGCACATCCGGCACCAGAAAGCTTCAACCAGTGCCAGCCCAGTGACAGATGTACCCGAGGCCAGAGCATCGCGAATGGACGGAAGCAAGAAACCGGGGTGGCGCGCAGACCCATCAAAGGCCACGCGTCGCGTGGTATCGTGAATAGCCGTATTCGAAAATCTGCGTTTAACCAGATCCAGATACTGTTCCGGTGTCATCCCAGGAACCGCACTGGCATGAGGAAGAATTTCTTCGGTCTGGACTTTCAGGAAGAATGCCGAAATTTCCCGGTCGTTCATGCAGTCCGAGATTGTGGGGATGTTCAGAACCTCGCCCACATTCGCCAGAATCTGGTGCCCGCCGTTCAGAATGCGCAGTTTCAGTGTTTCATATGCGTGTACGTCCTTGGTGATCGTAACGCCGACATTCTCCAACATTGGCCGCCCGGCGCAGAAATCATCCTCAATCACCCATTGGCGGAAATTCTCGTGTGACACCGGAACGCAGTCTTCAATTCCTAGGGCTCGAGCCTGCGACCGAACTTGATCAGAGGTGGCGGGAACAATGCAATCCACCATTGAATTCGGAAACGCCCCGTTCTGATCGATCCAATCCGCAAGATCAGGGTCCGTCCGGCGCGCCAGTTCAACAACACAGTTGCGCAAGATAGTACCGTTGCCCTGAAGGTTGTCACAACTTAATGCCGTAAAGGGCAGATGCCCGGCGGCACGGCGATTGCCAAGTGCTGCCACAATGGCACCAAAGACCGTGCGAGGCTGTTGCGGGTTTTGCACGTCGTGTCGAATATCATCGTGATCCACGTCGAAAACACCTGACTTGGCATCCAGAAAATAGCCACCTTCCGTTACGGTAAGGGACACGATCCGAATGGCGGGATCGGACATTTTCCGGATCAGAGGCGCATTTTCGGGTTCAATGGGCAGATAGTCCATCAACGGACCGATGACTTCGGCCGAAACGCCGGACGGGTCAAGCTCGATCAAAGTTGTCAGACAGTCCTGCCCAATCAGCTTTTCGCGCATGTCCGCGTCAAAAGCCCGAACGCCGGCCCCGATGATCGCCCAGTCCAAGGCCTGCCCTTTTTGCATCAGCCTGTGGATGTACCACGCCTGATGCGCACGGTGAAAATTCCCAAGCCCAATATGAACAATTCCAGGGGTCAGGTCTTCACGCCGGTATCCGGGTATTTTGACATCCGCAGGAAGCGATCCGAGGCGTTCGAGGCACAGCTCTACCGGTGTTATGTCCGCCAAAGGGGTCATCAGCTCATCCAGTTTCCGCCATCGACATTGTAAGTCTGGGCCACGATGTATTCCGCTTCATCAGACGCCAGAAACACCGCCATCCCGGTTAAATCCTCGGCCCGTCCCATACGGCCGAACGGTACCGCTGATGCAACTTCACGCTTCTTCTGCCCCGGTTTTTTATTTTCGTACTTCGCAAAGAAGGCGTCGACGCCGTCCCAATGCTCTCCATCAACAACACCGGGTGAGATCGCATTCACATTTATCCCGTGAGCGATCAGATTGAGCCCCGCTGACTGCGTCAAAGATATAACGGCAGCCTTGCTGGCGCAGTAAACGGCGACCAAAGGTTCGCCACGCCGACCAGCCTGTGAGGCCAGATTTATGATCCGGCCTTTGACATTGGCGTCGATCATGTGTCGCGCAACGGTCTGCATTGTAAACAAGGTGCCCGAAACATTGATATCAAAGACTCGCTGGTAATCGGAGCGGTCGATTTCGATGATTGGCGCTGCTGAGAAAACGGCAGCATTGTTGATCAGAATGTCAATCTGGCCGAACTGATCCACTGTGCGCGCAACAGCAATGTCGATGCTGTCCTGATCAACAACATTCATTTCGACCGCCATTGCAGCGTCACCGATTTCCGAGGCTGCGGATTGCGCCCGCGCGAAATCTATGTCGGCAATGGCCACACGCGCACCTTCGGCGACGTAAGCTTTTGCAAAGGCCAGCCCGATTCCGCGCGCAGCCCCAGTGATGAGCGCGGTTTTTCCGTCCAGTCGCTTCATTCGATCCGCAGCCCTTGCGCGTCAAAACAATGAAGCACGTCGGCACGTGGCGTCAGGTAGATGCGGTCGCCATGCGTAAATCCAACTTCTCCGTCTGCTCGCACCGTGATTGTTTCCGCCAGACCGGTTTCATGTATGTGGAAAAACGTATCTGATCCAAGATGCTCGGACACGCCTACAACACCGCTCCAGGTTCCGTCGCTCTCGGACACAGCAATATGTTCGGGGCGGATGCCGATTGTATGTGCGCCGTGTTTTGCAGCTTCTTCGCCTTCGATAAAGTTCATCCTGGGCGAACCGATGAACCCGGCGACAAAAAGGTTTCGTGGCGTACGATACAGGTCCAGCGGGCTTCCGACCTGCTCGATCACACCAGCCTGAAGCACGACGATCTTGTCGGCCATCGTCATTGCTTCAACCTGATCATGGGTCACATAGATCATGGTGGTCGCCAGCCGTTCGTGCAACTCGCTGATCTCCAACCGCATGCCAACGCGCAGCGCAGCGTCCAGGTTGGACAGCGGCTCATCGAACAAGAACGCTGCGGGTTCACGGACAATGGCACGCCCGATAGCAACGCGCTGACGCTGGCCACCGGACAGCTGGCCGGGGCGGCGATCCAGATAGTCGGTCAGGTTCAGAACCTGCGCGGCCCCTTTCACACGTTTGTCGATTTCGGCCTGATCCAGTTTTGCCATGCGCAAGGGAAAGGCGATGTTCTTGCGAACGGACATGTGCGGATACAAGGCATAGGACTGGAACACCATCGCCAGACCGCGTTTTGCGGGTGGTACGTTTGTCGCGTCGGCCCCGTCAATGTCGATGGAACCTGACGTGATGTCCTCCAACCCCGCAATCAGACGCAGCAAAGTGGACTTGCCGCAACCCGATGGCCCGACGAACACCGTGAACTCTCCGTCTTCGATGGTCAGATCCAGTGGCGGGATAACCTGTACGTCGCCAAAGCTTTTGGTCACGGACCTGAGTTGAATACGTCCCATGATAAGTTTTCCTTATTTCACAGCGCCAAAAGTCAGGCCGCGGACAAGTTGTTTCTGGCTAAACCAGCCAAGGATCAGGATCGGTGCAATCGCCATTGTCGAAGCCGCGCTGAGCTTGGCAAAGAACAGGCCCTCGGGGCTGGAATAGCTGGCGATAAATGCGGTCAGCGGGGCCGCGTCAACGGCTGTCAGGTTGAGGGTCCAGAACGCCTCGTTCCAGGCAAGAATGAAGTTCAGCAAAACAGTCGAAGCGATGCCCGGAACAGCCATGGGTGTCAGGATGTGCAGGATTTCCTCTTTCAGTGTCGCCCCGTCCATCCGTGCGGCTTCAAGGATTTCACCGGGAATTTCACGGAAGTAGGTGTAGAGCATCCAGACGATGATCGGCAAGTTGATCAGCATCAACACGACGACCAATCCACCTCGTGTATCAAGCAGCCCCAGACGGATGAACAGCAGGTAGATCGGGTAAAGGACACCGACTGCCGGCAACATCTTGGTAGAGAGCATCCAAAGCAGAATGTCCTTTGTACGTTTCGAAGGAACGAACGCCATTGCCCATGCTGCCGGTACGGCAATGATCACACCCAACAGGGTTGACCCACCTGCAATGATGACCGAGTTCCAAAGGAAACGCATGTAATTCGAGCGTTCCTGTACGACAGCATAGTTCTCAAGCGTCCAGTCAAAGTTCAGGAACAGTGGCGGGCTCGCAATGGCCTGCGCTTCGGTTTTGAAGCTGGTCAGGATCGTCCAGAGGATCGGGAAAAAGATCAGCAGACCGACGGCCCAAGCCAGGGCTGTGTTCAGCGACTTGCGTTGGATTGTGACGGAGCGGGCCATGGTTTTATCTCCTCACGCGTCCAGGTTCTTGCCGACAATGCGCATCAGGAAGACCGCAACGATATTGGCGAGAATGATTGCATAGACACCTCCGGCTGATCCGAGACCGATATTCTGGCTTTCCAAAACGCGCTGGAAGATCAGGTAGGTGAGTGTACGGGTGCCGAACGCGCCACCTGTGGTGACGAAAATCTCGGCAAAGATCGAAAGCAGAAAGATTGTCTGGATCAGGATTACGATTGTGATTGCACGGCTCAGGTGCGGCAGAATGATGTGGTAGAACCGCTTGAGCGGCGGCGCACCGTCCATTTCAGCAGCTTCCAGTTGCTCACTGTCCAGCGACTGGATTGCGGTCAAAAGGATCAGTGTCGCAAATGGCAGCCATTGCCACGACACGATCATGACTATCGAGGTCATTGAAGCTTCGGACAACCACGAGACCGGTTCAGCCCCAAAAAAGCGCCACAGATGGGCCAGCAACCCGTTGACCGGGTCCATGAACATGTTTTTCCAGACCAGAGCCGAAACGGTCGGCATAACGAAGAATGGCGCAATGACAAGGATGCGCACCACCCCCTGGCCCCACATCGGTTGATCTAATAGCATCGCCAGCAGGATGCCCAGAATGACCGTAATCGCCAACACGCCGAGAACAATGACAAGCGTTGCCTGAACGGCGGGCCAGAACGAACTGGACGAAACAAATCGGATATAGTTGTCGAAACCCACCCATCCGAGATCACCGCCCCGCAAGGGAAGATATTTCTTGAAGGAAAAATACAGGGTCATCGTCAGCGGCACGAGCATCCAGCCAAGCAGCAGCACCACTGCGGGTGCCATCATCAGGCGTGCAACTGATCTGGAATGTTGAGTTGCCATTGCGCAAGACCTCTCTGTTCAGGCGTAAGACAGCCTGCGAGAAAAACACGAATTGTGGAAGTGGGAGCAGGGGACAGAAGATCTGCCCCCCGCTGGGAAGGTTGCCTCAGTACCCTGCGGCTTCCATCTCTTCTGCTGTGAAGGCCTGCGCTTTGGCAAGCGCCTCGTCCACTGTTTGCTGCCCGGCATAAACGGCCGAGAATTCCTGACTTACCTGTGTGGCAATCCCTGCAAATTCCGGAATGGCCACGAACTGGACACCGGTATAGGGCGTCGGCTGCACACAGCAATTCTGCGGGTCAGCCTTCAGGATCGATTCCAGAGTCATTTTTGCGAATGGGACTGCCTTGTAGTTGTCATTCTCATAAAGCGAGGTCCGCGCGCCCGGAGGCACATTGGCCCACCCTTCGTTTTCAGCCACCAGCTCGATGTAGTCTTTCGAGGTTGCCCATTCGATGAACTGCTTGGCCGCATCTTCCCGCTGAGTTCCCGCCGGGATCGCCAGCGCCCAAGCCCAAAGCCAATTGGCGTGCTTGTCGACGCCTTCCGAATTTGGTGCAAGTGCGAAGCCAACTTTGTCAGCTACGGTTGAGTCTTCCGGATTTGTCACAAAAGACGCGGCAACGGTGGCGTCAATCCACATGCCGCACTTGCCTTGCTGGAACAAAGACAGGTTCTCGTTGAAACCGTTAGTGGCATAGCCAGCCGGGCCGGATTCACTCATCATGTCGACGAAGAACGTCAGCGCCTCTTTCCACTCGGGCTGATCGAACTGGGGCTTCCAGTTTTCATCAAACCAGCGCGCACCGAAGGAATTGCCGGTTACGGTGATAAAGGCACCACCTTCACCCCAACCCGCCTTACCGCGCAGGCAGATGCCGTTGATGTCGTTGTCGCGATCAGTCATGGCAGCCGCGGCTTCACGGATGAATTGCCATGTAGGTGCTTCGGGCATTTCCAGACCGGCCTTTTCCATCAGGTCGGTGCGGTACATGATCATCGAGCTTTCGCCATAAAACGGCGCAGCGTAAAGCGTGCCATCATGGCTCAACCCGCCTGCCATCGCAGGTAGCAGATCACCAACATCATATTCATCGGACAAACCGTCCAGCGGTACCAGCCAGCCGTTCGCACCCCAGATCGGGGTTTCGTACATGCCGATGGTCATGATGTCGAACTGACCGCCTTTGGTGGTGATGTCGGTCGTAACGCGCTGACGCAAAACGTTTTCTTCCAACGTCACCCATTCGACATCAATGCCTGTCGCATTGGTGAAGTTGTCTGTGTAGCCCTGCATCCGGATCATGTCACCATTGTTGACGGTCGCGATCGTGATGGTTTCCGCTTGGGCTGCTGCCGTAACGACGAAAGTCAACGCAGTCGCCGCACGAAGTGCGTTCTTCAAATACATCCCTGTCCTCCCTGAGCTTGGATGCTATACAGAGACCCTAGTTTATAAATTGTCGCGGCGTCAATATAAACTTTACGCGCGTTAACTTTTAGTTCATGCAGATTCCCTCAAGACAAGCCGTGCCGGAAACAGAGTTTCCGTCCGATCGTCAAATTTTCCCCCGCTTTCAATGAGTTCAAACAAGGTATCCACACTGCGCCCAGCCACGTTGTCATAATCATGCGCAGCTGTTGTCAGCGATGGGCACGTAAATTTTGCAAAGGGGTGGTCGTCATTTGATGCGACGCGGAGTGAGCAATCTTCTTTTCGCCCAACCCGAATCCCCTGCTCATAACAGGCTGCCAGAAATCCGATCGCAAGGCGGTCATTGCTGCACAAAACCGAGTTCGTCCTGAGAGCACCTTTCTCCAACACTCTCAAAGCACCTTGATGCCCAATCTCTTCAAACGCCCAGCCTTCGCCATCAATTTTAATGACATCGGGCTCGAACCCCAGACGTTCCATAACCTCTATATATGCCTTGCGTCGCTTGTTGGCGTTTGGGTTTGCTGGCGTGCGCATTTCAAAGAAAGACGGAGGTTCACCCGTCCGGGTCATGTATTCCACGGTTTGGGACACAAAACTGAAATTGTCCGATCCAATAAATGCGGCGCCCAACCCTTCAAGGTTGCTGTCAAACAGAACAGTAGGCACCTCGGCGCAAAACTTCTCGATGTAAGCGCGGTCTGAGGCACGCCCTAATGGGGCAAACAGCACTCCCGCCGGTTTCAGAGAGCGCAAACTATCGAGAATTTCATTCTCCAGCTTCTGTTCACCATGCGAGCTGAAAAGAGATGGACGATACCCGGCAGCAATACAGCTCTGCTCAAGGTATCTGGCCATCTCGGCAAAAAATGGATCGGCTAGATAGGGAACAACGATGCCGATATTCTTGGTCAGCTTTCGGTTCTGGTTCACCGCATAGATGTTTGGGCGGTAATCGAACTTTTCCAAAGCTTCTTCGATACGCGCCCGCGTAGAGGAACGAACGCTTTCCGGGTCGTGGAAATATTTGGAAACCGTTGGCCGAGAAATCCCGCTGAGGGCCGCAAACTCCTCCATATTTCTTATTTTTGCCATACCTACCCGCTTACGGAATTCTTTTGCTTTGACCTTACATTTTCTTTACGCGCGGCAATAAATCAATAGGCTGCCGTATCCGCGCGAACGGTAAGACGCGTGACGCCAACGCCGAACAGCCGAAAACCTCCTGATCAAGTCGCGGCGTTTTGGACTTGAGCCCAATATATCGACCCCCAGCGCAACCACCTTGGTCGTCAGGTCTGTTCAGGCTCATTTTGCTTCCCGGCAGTACCTTCTGCGACGTCCTTGTAGTCGTCATGAATGCCGTAAGAAGCGAAACCGGATAGCGTTTCAGAAATCTGTTCATCGGTCAGGATTACCGGACCGAGGGCCAAGGAAAGGTAATATTGCCGGGCAATGGTTTCCAGCTCAACCGCGCGCCACATGGCCTTGTCCAGGTCCTCACCCATGGCAATGGACCCATGATTGCCAAGCAAACAGGCGGTTCGGTCTTGCAGCGCTTCGATCGCCAGCTCCGACAGCTCGGGCGTTCCAAAGCGCGCATAGGGTGCGCAGCGAACATTAGTACCACCGAAGGCCGCGACCATGTAATGCGCTGCCGGGATCTCTTTGTGTGCAATCGCCAGCGCCGTGCAATAGGTCGGATGTGCATGGACAACAGCGCCCATATCGGGGCGGGTCTTGAGGATGTCGAAGTGGAACCGCCATTCGGTCGAAGGTTTGAGCGGGCCATCCCAGATCCCATACTCTCCATCAAATGGCATTGAGACGATCATCTCGGGGGTTAGCATGTCATATGGCGTCGCCGAAGGTGTGATCAGCATCCGGTTCTCGTATCGGGCCGAGATATTGCCGGATGTGCCTTGGCTAAGACCACTGGAATTCAGAAAAAGGCATTTCTCGATAATCGCCTCACGGATTCCGCGTTCCTTGTCATCCATCTTGTGCTCCTGTCCTCGCGCCACCCCGGCAGAATGGACCAGCTTTAGTTATCAGAGGTCGCACCATCAGGCGACAAGCCCAACCTTGCAATTGCATTGTCCAAAACCAACCCGAAAACTTGCGCCTGAGGTGACAGGACCTGGTCTGGCCGACGCATCAGCCCAACGGGACCGCGCGTTATCGACGTATCAAAAGGCAGCGCTACAAGGTGGCCATCGCTGATTTCATTGGCGACCACCCCTGCCGAGATAATCCAGATCGCATCGGTCTGTCGGGTATACACCCGTCCGAAAGCACCCGAGACAGTTTCCAGACGATCTTCGATTTCACCAATCCCATGCGCGATCATGAGGCGATCCACCAAGGGCCGAATTGCCGATCCTTCAGGCGGGTAAAGCACTTGCCACTCGGTAATCCGCCTGAGATCGGGGGCTTTCAGCAGTGGGTGATCCGCGCGCACGACAAAGACGACCTTCTCCTCGTAAAGCTGGGTAAAGGAAATGCCCTGCATGGTTTCAGGGCGACCCAAACGCCCGATAACAAGCTCCAGGTCGCCCAGACGAAGACGCTCCATCAAATGGCCATGTGGACCGTCGAAAACGCTCAGTCGGGCATTGCCCGCAAGTTCGGAAAACTCGGTGGCAACGGCTGGCATCAAACGGGCCGCAACCGAAGGCAGCACCCCGACCCGAAGACTGGCCCTGCCGCGCGCTTCGATCTGCTCCACACCAGAAAAGCCCTGCTGCAAAGCGGCCAGCGACATTTCGGCGAAATGCAGAAACACTTCGCCCTGCCGTGTCAGAGAAACACCCGACCGGTTACGGGACAACAGCACAGTGCCCAGAATATCCTCAAGCTCCTTAAGCGTCTTGGATATCGCCGGTTGCGTGAGAAACAGCTTCTCTGCCGCAACTTTCAGGCTTTTCTCGCGACATATCTCAATAAAACATTGAATATGCCTAACTTTGATGCGGCGATCTATCATTACTTTCCAATTATAGCAACTAAGTCCAAGTAGAACTCATTTTACATATCGAGAAATGACGTTCAATTATTAGACACGCGAAATCAGGAGAGCCAACATGCGCGTTCAGGTCGCGATCATCGGCGGTGGACCTTCAGGTCTTTTGCTCAGCCAGTTGTTGCACCGCAACGGCATAGACACCATCGTGTTAGAGCGCAAAACCAGGGAATATGTTCTGGGTCGCATTCGCGCTGGCATTCTGGAAACCGGTTTTGTGGAGCTGATGCGCGAAGCCGGTGTAGCAGATCGGATGGACAAGGAGTGTTTTGTCCATGACGGCACAGTGATCTCGTATGGCGATATCGAATTCGGCATCAACTTTAAAGAGCTGACGGGCAAACATGTGGTTGTTTACGGACAAACGGAAGTAACCCGCGACCTGTATGATGTACGCGATGCGATGGGCGGCAAGATTGCTTTTAACGTCGATTATCTTCAGATTCATGGGGCTGACAGCGATGCACCTTATGTGACGTATCAAGCGGATGGGACCGGACACCGGATTGATTGCGATTTTGTCGCCGGGTGCGACGGGTTTCATGGGGTGTCGCGTCAAACCATCCCGCTGACCGTGCGCCGGGAATATGAAAAGGTCTATCCGTTTGGCTGGCTGGGCGTTTTGTCCGAAACTCCCCCGGTCCATGACGAACTGATCTATGCCGGGTCGGAACGCGGTTTTGCGCTTTGTTCCATGCGCAATGAGAACCTCAGCCGTTACTACATTCAATGCTCGCTGTCTGACAGTGCCGATGACTGGACTGATCAAGCCTTCTGGCAGGAGCTGAAACGCAGGATTCCCGCGCAATATGCTGAGACACTGATCACCGGGCCATCTGTCGAAAAATCAATTGCGGCGCTGCGGTCTTTCGTGACTGAACCAATGCGCTGGGGCCGTTTGTTCCTGTGTGGTGATGCCGCGCATATCGTGCCCCCCACCGGGGCCAAGGGGCTTAACACGGCGGCAAGCGACATCCACTATCTGCACAACGCCCTGCTGCAATTCTATAAAGACCACGACAGCGAAGGCATCGACCGCTATTCCGAAAAAGCGTTGGCCCGAATTTGGAAAGCCGAGCGGTTCAGTTGGTCCACGACCAACCTGTTGCACCGTTTTCCGGAACAGAACGGCTTTGACCTGAAAATACAGAAGGCTGACATTGATTTCCTGCGCGAAAACAAAGAGGCCCAATCGGTGTTTGCACAAAACTACGTCGGGCTGCCCTACTGATGCAGATTGCGGCGCTGGATAACATTCACCTGCATTGGCGTGAGGATGGCGATCCAGATGGCACGCCTGTGGTGTTTGCCAACTCGCTGGGAACTGACCTGCGCCTTTGGGACAAAGTTTTGCCCTTGCTGCCCAAGGGGCTGCGCCTGATCCGGTTCGATCTGCGTGGTCACGGCCTGTCGGAATGCCCTCAGGCACTTTACAGCTTGGCTGAGCTGACAGATGACGCCGAGGCGTTGCTTGAACATATCGGGGTTCGCGACACGGTGTTTGTCGGCCTGTCGATTGGCGGCATGATCGGTCAGGCGCTGGCTTCGCGCCGACCAGACCTGATCCGCGCCCTTGTTCTTTCCAACACCGCCGCAAAAATGGGGACAGCCCAGATGTGGCGTGACCGGATGGGCGCAATCCGATCGTCCGGCATCGAGTCTGTGGCTGACGCAATTCTGGACCGTTGGTTTGCAGCGGGTTTCAGGGCAACCGATAACGTGCTGCTTTGGCGCAACATGCTGGTGCGTACCCCTGTTTCTGGGTACCTGGGATGCTGCAACGCGATTTCAAATGTTGATCTTGAATCCATGACCTGGGCGCTGCGATTGCCAGTTCTGGCCATCGCCGGATCAGATGACCGCGCCTGCCCGCCCGAACTGGTCCGGCAGACCTGTGCTATGATCCCCGGCGCGCTATGCCGAAATACCCAACACCGGGCACCTGCCATGCGTGGAAGCCCCCGCCACCTATGCTGAACACTTGTCCGCATTCCTGATGGAGAACCGCAATGAGTGACAAATACGCGTCCGGTATGCGAGTGCGGCGCAGAATTCTGGGCGATGCCCATGTGGATCGTGCCGAAGCCGCCAAATCTGATCTGGACGGTCCATTTCAGACGCTTATCACCGAAGGCGCGTGGGGCACTGTCTGGGCTTCGGACGGGATCAGCGACCGTGAGAGATCCATGCTGACGCTGGCTTTGCTGGCTGCGTTGGGCAATTTCGAAGAAATCCCGATGCATATCCGCGCCACAGCCCGTACCGGCGCCAGCAAGCAGGATGTACTTGAAGCGTTTCAGCACGTCGCGATTTACGCGGGCGTACCACGCGCCAATCAGGCCCTCAGGCTGGCAAAACAAACGTATGACGAAATGGAACAGGACTGAATGGGAAACGCGCAGAAACCCCAGTTAGACAAAAAGGAAGTGTGATCCGACAATGTTGAAACAAGGTGAATTCTACCAGCGTGACCGCGAGTGGCACCCACCTGCACTGACGCCCGACTACAAGACCAGCGTGACCCGTTCACCGCAATATTCGCTGATTTCGCTGCAAAACTCGATCAGTGAGGTCACCGGCCCGGTTTTTGGCCACAACGATGTTGATCCTCTGGATAAGGACCTGATCTCGAACTATGCGCAGCCCGGTGAAAGCCCGATTGGCGAGCGAATTATTCTGCACGGCAGGGTGCAGGATGAAAACGGACGTCCGGTGCCAAACACGTTGGTGGAAATCTGGCAGGCGAATGCGGGTGGGCGCTATCGCCACAAGAAGGATACCTATCTGGCACCGATTGATCCCAATTTCGGTGGTTGCGGCCGCACCCTGACAGATGAAAACGGGTATTATTTCTTCCGCACCGTGAAACCCGGTGCCTACCCCTGGCGCAATTGGGTGAACAGCTGGCGTCCCGCCCATATCCACATGTCGATATTTGGAACAGGTTTTGCACAACGCCTGATCACACAATGCTATTTCGAAGGTGACCCGCTGATCGACAGGTGTCCGATCGTGAAAACTATTCCTGATGCCGATGCGATCAGCCGCCTGATTTCGCGGCTCGATATGAATTCAACGATCCCTCTGGATACCATCGCCTATAAGTTCGACGTGGTCTTGCGCGGTCGGCGTTCGACCCTGTTTGAAAACCGTTTGGAGGGGAACTGAAGGTGCAACAGCTGAATTATCTGAAGGAAACCCCCTCGCAAACAGCCGGGCCTTACGTCCATATCGGTCTGGCGCCTGGGGCTGCCGGATTTGAAATCTACAGGCAGGAGTTGGGCTGGGACATCGCCGGACCAAATGCCGAGGGTGAGCGTATTCGGATCGAAGGACTGGTCGTGGACGGGGCAGGATCTCCCATCAAGGATGTTCTGCTTGAGGCATGGCAGGCAAATGCCAGGGGCGTCTATGCCCATCCTGAGGGCGGCGGCGATGTCGAAGACGGCTTTCGCGGCTGGGGACGCGTCATCACCAATTTTGAAACCGGCGAATGGGCGTTCGACACTGTCAAACCCGGCCCGACACCGGGACGAAACGTGGGCCAGCAAGCGCCTCACATAAACCTTTGGGTTGTAGCCCGGGGTATCAATGTCGGCCTGAATACGCGTATCTATTTCGAGGATGAGGAAGAGGCCAACAGCAAGGACCCGGTCCTTAATCTCATCGAATGGGAACGCCGCCGCGCAACGCTGCTGGCCAGACGCACCAATAGGGACGGTCAAATTGTCTATCGCTTCGATATCAAGATACAAGGCGAAGATGAGACCGTCTTTTTTGATATCTGATTACTTGGTGCTGCCTTGCCAAGGCGGCACTCATTTCAGGAAGTCACCATGACCAAACCCTGCATCATCTGCGTGGCCATCACCGGTTCCCTGCCTACCAAAAACAACAACCCAGCGGTGCCGATCTCGGTTGCGGAACAGGTCGAAAGCACGCAAGAGGCGTTCGAGGCCGGGGCCAGCATCGTCCACGCCCATGTTCGCAACGATGATCAGACGCCCAGCAGCGACCCCGACAAATTCGCTCTCCTGAAAGAGGGTTTGCAAAAACACTGCCCCGGAATGATCATCCAGTTTTCCACCGGTGGGCGGTCAGGCGCCGGTCAGGCCAGAGGCGGAATGCTGCCCCTGTCACCTGATATGGCTTCGCTGTCGGTTGGATCGAACAACTTTCCCACCCGGGTGTACGAAAATCCACCCGACCTGGTGGACTGGCTGTCAGCCGAAATGCAAAAATACAAAGTCACGCCCGAGATCGAAGCGTTTGACCTGTCCCACATCCTGCAAGCGATCAGATTGCACAAGGAAGGCAAGCTGTATGGCAAGCTGTATGTTCAATTTGTCATGGGTGTCAAAAACGCGATGCCGGTCGACAGGGCCGTATTCGACTTTTACGTGAAATCCATGCAGGATCGCGCACCGGATGCCGAATGGTGTGCCGCCGGGATCGGTCCAGACCAGATTGTGGTAAATGAATGGGCCATTGCTGCGGGTGGGCACACGCGAACAGGTTTGGAAGACAATGTCCGGCTGGATCGGAATACACTAGCGCCTTCGAATGCTGCGCTGGTCAATCGCGTGACCGAGCTATGCGCAAAGCACGAACGTCCGGTCGCCACCTGGCAACAGGCCCGCGAGATTTTGGCTCTTTGAGCGCAGGGAGGAATGGCGCCATGACGATTGATATCCGCCCGCTTCAATTCAAAGGCCACATATAGGATGGAACAGCTTTCCACTCATCCCTGGCTCAGCGGGCTGTTTGAGGACCCGCAGACCTCAGAGATGCTGGGCGCAGAGACTCAGCTAAGACACATGCTGTCCGTCGAGGCCGCATATTCTGAGGTTTTGGCCGCGGTCGGCAAGGTACCACCAGAGGTGGCGGATACCGCGGCTAAACTTATCCGACAACACCGTCCCGACATGCGGGCGCTGCGCGACGGGACGTCATTGGATGGCGTGGTGGTGCCCTCGCTGGTGCGGTCACTCAAAGCGGCATTGCCCGATCATTGCCACGTCGCGCTGCATAAGGGGATGACGTCGCAGGATGTTGTCGACACCGCTCTGGTTTTGTCAATCAAAGACATTCTGGAGGTGTTTTCGGCCCGTCTTTCAGACCTGGTAGATGCGCTTTTGGCGCTGGAGCAGGCATATGGCGAACACGTGATGATGGGGCGAACCCGAATGCAGGCGGCATTGCAGATTTCGGTTGCCACGCGCCTGCGAAACTGGCGGTTGCCATTGGCCGATCACCAGAAACGCCTGACCGAATTGCAGCCCAGATTGCTTGTGCTGCAACTTGGCGGCGCCGTTGGCGACCGCGTTGGGATGCTCGGATCCGGACAGGCAATCGCAGATCATATGGCCGACAGGCTTGGCCTGGCCAGCTGCAATGCAAACTGGCATACCCGCCGGGACAATCTTGCAGAACTTGCCTCATGGCTTTCATTGATAACCGGGTCGCTGGGGAAGATTGGTCAGGACGTGTCGCTCATGGTCCAGCAAGGGGTGGACGAGGTTTCGCTGACAGGTGGCGGCGGATCTTCGGCGATGCCTCACAAGCGCAACCCGGTCCGTGCGGAACTGCTGGTCGCACTGGCTCGTTTCAACGCAACCCAACTGTCGGGCATGCATCAGGCGCTGGTGCACGAGCAGGAACGTTCCGGCGTTGCCTGGACGCTAGAATGGATGATCCTGCCCCAGATGATCCTGGCAACGGGGCAGGCCCTGATCAGCTGTGGTACGTTAGTGCAACAGATCGAACGGATAGGCATCGTGGAGTGACTGCACTGGCCTCTGAGCCCGACGTTACTCAGGCGGTGCGTCGACTTGGCGTCACCGGTTTTGCCGCAGTAACTTATATATGTCAGCATCAGTGGAGCTGGCGTCTTGACTACACTGACAGTTGGGCGAACTGCTGAAACGGACGGATTTCGACAAGGCCGCCGAAACCGCCGACGGCAACGAACAGGCGTCAGGCCTGCCGCGACAAGATTGCCGATATTTCAGCAGAGATCGCCTCAACCACTTTTTCGTGCTGGGAAAAGCTGCGCGTCTTGAGCCGCATCATGCTCAGGTCGATCAAGGCGGTCGGAAAGCCGAGATCGGAAAGCTCGACCAGCGTTCCATTCGCCAACTGGTCTTCGATGGAACTTCGTGGCAGCCATCCGACACCCAGCCCGTGCTCAATGCACTTGGCGATCGTCTGGGTCAGGCCCGAAACGATCTTTAACGAGACCCTTTGCGGAATTTGCGGCAACAGCACCGAGCGGGTGAGATCACCCATAAAGACGTTGGATGGATAGCAGATGATCGGCAACGCCTCGTCCCGCTCGCTACGCGCCTGAAACTCCTGCAACTTCCCCGCGGCTGCCACGGGAACGAACCCGTCCTTGCCGACAAGTGCGCGATGCACGAGATCCTTTGGCGGGTTTAGCCTGCGGGTTTCAGCCTCGTAGGAGAAGGCAACCATGACCTCTTCGGTCATCAGCATCTGAAAGCAGGTTTCCTGATTGGCCGACCGCAGCCGCAAGTCGTGAGATGACAGCGCGTCACCGAACGCAGCAAGCGCCCGAGGCAGGATATTGGCCGAGATCGAATGCAATGCGGCTATCCGCAATGGGTTCAGCGGACGTGATCGCAAAAGCGTCGGAAAGCCGGTTGAGGCCGACGAGTGCTGCTTCAAGCTCCACCTGTAGGGACCTGAGCTGATAGGTCGGGCCTGACGGTCGTCGCGACCGGTCCAACAGTTCAGTGTCAAACAGATGCTAAAGGGCCTGAAGTCGCCTGGAATAGGCGGATTGCGAAGAAATGCGGCTATGCGCGGCAAGCGAAACGCTTTCGGCGCGGATCAGCGCGAGCAGATCGAGTATTGATTCTTTGTCCTTGGCGACACATTAGCATGCAGCTTCTGCATATAAACTTGCCCAATTAGCGATATAAATTTCAGATAGCGCATGTATTGAGTAATGATAATGCAAGTCCGTCGGGGTGGTGCGCGGTATTCGGCGTGATGGATGGGGCTAGGGTGCAGCCCCGGCGGATCAAAGATGGTCGCGGAAACTGCACCATGGGAAAGCTATAGCCAAATAGAGACAGACTTATGGGAGGAGACGAAAATGAAGCACATGCTTGCATAAGTGACCGTCACGGCGATACTTGCACTTGCGGGTCCGGCCTTTGCCGATGCCGGCGACAGCCCGGTATTGCAGCGCATTCAGGAACGCGGCGTAGTCAGTATCGGCCACAGGGAAACCTAGATCCCTTTCTCCTGTATCGGCCCTGTTAATAAGCCGATCGGTTATTCGATCGACCTGTGCCTGAAGATTGTCGATGCGATCAAGGCGGAGCTTGGCGTAGACAATCTGGAGGTCCACTATGTGCCGGTCACCGGCCAGACCTGCATCTCACTGATGCCAATGGCACGATCGACATGGAATGCGATTCCACCACCAACAACCTGACCCGCCAGTTGCAGGTGGAATATCCGCCCACGACCTTCCTCACCGGCACCAAGATTGCCTCTAAAACCGGGTCGGGCATCACCGAGATCGAGGATCAGGAAGGAAAGGTCATTGGCCTGTCTGCGGGCACGACCAACGAAAAGGCGATCAAGGCCATCATCGAAGAAAAGGGCCTGAACGTCGAGATCGTACCGGTCAAAGATCACAGCCAGGGCTGGCTGGCGCTGGAAACGGACCGCATCGACGCCTATGGCTCGGACGATGTTCCGCTCTATGGCCTGATCTCAAAGGCGTCCGATCCGACTGGCTATCAGGTCACCGGGCGGTACCTGTCCTTCGATCCCTATGCCCTGATGGTGCAGCGCAACGACTTCACGTTCGAACGTCTTGGACGTACGGTCATGGCCGGTCTGATGCGCTCTGGTGAGATCAAGGAGATTTACGCCAATTGGTTCGAGCCGGGCCCGACAAACATCGACATGCCGCTTTCCGATACACTGGCGACCGCGTTCGAAATTCAGGCACTGCCAGAATAAGCAACAAAAGAAGGGGCGGGTACATCCGCCCCTCCCCAGCTGCGGCAGGGGGATGACATGATCTATAATTGGGACTGGGGGCATTCTGTTCCGCGAGCCCTATTTCGGCTGGACCATAGTTATCTCGCTTCTGGCCAGGACAATCGCTTTTTCGGTGGGCTCAGCGCTCGGTGTCTTCCGCACCTCATCCAGCCCGGTCCTCAGGGCCGTTGGCACCACCTATGTAGAGATCTTCCGCAATGTTCCGCTGCTGGTACAGCTGTTCCTGTGGTACTTCGTTTTCCCCGAAGTCCTGCCGGATGACTGGTCGCGCTGGGTCAAGCGCGACATGCCCTTCCCGGCACTGACCACCGCCATTGTCGCTATCGGCCTTTATACCGCCTCGCGTGTCTGCGAACAGGTCCGTTCGGGAATCGAGGCCGTGGACCGTGGCCAGCGCCAGGCAGGCCGCGCCATCGGCATGACCGAGGTGCAGGTTCATCGATATATTCTTCTGCCCAATGCCTACCGCATCATCATCCCGCCGCTGACAAGCGAGTTTTTGACGATCTTCAAGAATTCCTCGCTGGCGCTGACCATCGGTGTCGTCGAACTGACGGCGATGACACGACAGATCGAGGAGTATACGTTCCAGGGGTTTGAAGCCTTCACCGCAGCAACTGTGGTCTACAGCCTTGTCACCTTCACGGTGATGGCGGTTATGCGGCGGGTCGACAGGATGACCGCCCTGCCCGGCACCTTCGCAAAAGGGGCTGCGTAATGACACTCGATTTCTCCGTCATTCCCGTCAATGGCGAACTGTTGTGGGACGGCATGAAAATGACCTTTCTACTGACGGGCCTCGCAGTGGCAGGGGGTATCGTCCTTGGCACGGTCCTTGCCCTTCTGCGCATCGCAAAGGTACCGGTTCTGGGCCAGTTCGCTGCGGCCTATGTCAACTTCTTCCGCTCGCTGCCGCTGATCCTCGTGATCTTCTGGCTCTTCTTCCTTATGCCGCTTATCTTCGGGCGACCTGTCGGCGCCTTCTCCTCGGTTCTCGTGGCATTTATCCTGTTTGAGGCCGCCTATTATTCCGAGATCATCCGGGCCGGCATCAACTTTGTCCGCCCCGGACAACTGGCCGGCGCGCGCCATCGGCCTCACCTACAGCCAGTCGATGCGCTATATCGTGCTGCCTCGGGCCTTCCGGGCGATGACTCCGATCCTGCTGAGACAGGTGATCATCCTCTTTCAGGACACATCGCTCGTCTATGTCGTCGGCCTGCGCGATTTCCTTGTCAGTGCCGAGATCGTTGCAAACCGTGACCAGAAGCTGGTGGAAATGTTCCTCTTCGTCGCTGCGGTCTACTTCACCCTCTGTTTCCTCGCCTCCATGGGCGTCCGGTATCTGCAAAAAAGGCTTACCACATGATCGAGATGAAGAATGTCAACAAATGGTACGGCAAGACCTTTCAGGTTCTGAAGAACTGTACCCTCAGCGTCGCCAAAGGTGAGGTGAGCGTGGTCTGCGGGCCCTCCGGCTCGGGCAAGTCCACGCTGATCAAAACGGTGAACGGGCTTGAGCCGATCAATGATGGCGAGATCGCCGTCGCGGGCACCTCGATCACCGCGAAATCAACCAATCTCGACAAGATGCGCGCCCGGATCGGCATGGTCTTTCAGAATTTTGAGCTGTTTCCCCATATGAGCGTGACCGAGAACATCAATATCGGCCAGATCAAGGTGCTGGGGCGTGATCCGAAAGAGGCGGAGGAAAAGGCGCTCGCACTTCTTGAGCGCGTGGGCCTGACGGAACATGCGCAGAAATACCCCTCGCAGTTGTCCGGCGGCCAGCAGCAGCGGGTGGCGATTGCCCGCGGCCTTGCGATGGAGCCGATGGCAATGCTCTTTGACGAACCGACATCGGCGCTCGACCCAGAGACGATCAACCAGGTTCTGGACGTCATGGTGGAACTGGCCAAGGAAGGCATGACGATGATGGTCGTCACGCATGAGATGGGGATTGCCAAAAAGGTGGCCGACCGCGTGGTCTTCATGGACCATGGCGAAATCGTCGAAGACGCGCCCTCGGCCGAGTTTTTTGGTTCCCCGCGAAGCCCGCGTGCTCAGGATTTCCTGTTCAAGATTCTCAGCCACTGAAGCAGATCCGGATGTCTACAGCTGGCCAATTTATCTTCTAATCCGGACCTAGATGCCCGAAAACACGCGCGGCGGAGCGACGTACGCCGCGCATTTGCGGACGAAGACTATGTTGCCAACTTTGAAATACAGTTGGGGAGCATAGGTGATCTGACGTTTGTTCCCATAAAACAGTTCGTTAACAGTTCGCAACTTGATCACATTGAAGCCCTGTCACTTCCCCAAGGATACAGTCTTGCACGCTGTTAACTTATAACCCCGGTACACTCTGTCCAGAACATGACTGAACGCGGCGTGCAGGTGGGCCGCGTCCTTTCTTAGCCGCTCATTCGTCAAAAGCTTGAAACTAATCTGCGGCGATTACTGTCTTTGCGCGACCTATAACGCCTTCAAATTTTGGCGCAGGCTTCCGCTCGGTTATCAGGAAGTCACTTGCCGAAAGAGCTGGAAGACGCAAGGCCGGTTTGGGTTCGGATGCCTGGAACTTGGTCGAGTCCACTGCCATGAAACATCGTTCGCTGATCGCCTTCATTGCGACCGCAATATCGACTTCGCATTGTTCGAACACCAAAAAACCCTGTTTCGGATGCACACGCGACGCCGACAGGATCGAGTATTCCACCGACATATTTGCAATAACGTCAAAGGCCGCGCGGTCGAACGCTGCGCCGTCATGATTTCTAAGCTGTGTGCCCGCCATAAATACCCGGTTGCTGTTCCCCATCGCCAGAGTTGTTGCAATGAACGCTGAATTCGTCACCACGGTAAGATCTCTGCGCGCCTTGAGAGCCTGAGCCACAAAACCCGACGTAGATCCAGTATCAATAGCAATGGACGCGTTATCAGGCACAAGGTTTAAAATTGACTTTGCAATAGCGACTTTCGCCGCGCGATTGGTTGTCATACGCGCGATGAAAGGGGGATCCAGAACCTTTTGGGTGCTGACTAACGCGCCGTGAACCTTGTCGATTTGCCCCGCATCTACCAACGGCTTCACAATTCGACGGATTGTCTGATCGGAAACGTTAAGCCTCTGCGCCAGATCCATGACCGAGATTCGGCCATGAATGTTAACCGCGCTCAGTATGTCCTTTTCGTATTTCGACATTCAGCCACTCGGATGTTGGATTCTAACAGGATGAATTGTTGATACCTCCTTAAATCAACATATTTCAACACTCTTTTTTAATTTTTGTTGATTTCTGTTGGTCGATACGATGATCTGGCATCAAATTTGTCGACAGGGGCGAGGCCATGACAACCCATTCTGCAAAACACCTTATTATTGGCGGCGGCATCATCGGATGCTCAATCGCCTATCATCTGGCCCGGGCAGGTGAGACGGATGTCGTCCTTCTGGAAAAGGCATCTCTGACAGAGGGTGCAACATGGCACGCTGCCGGGCTGGTTGGGCAACTGCGGTCTTCCCGAAATACGACCCGGATGCTGAAACGATCGGTCGCGCTCTATGACCGGCTAGCCGACGAGACCGGTATGGAGTTCGACTGGAAGAAAGTCGGCAGCTTGCGGCTGGCGGCAACCAAGGAACGGCTGCTGGAGGCAAAACGTCTGGCGACAATGGCACGCAGTTTTGACCTGGAGATGGAAATCATCTCACCAGCCGAAGCGAAAGCCCTGTTTCCCTATATTGATGCCGACGGGTTAGAGGGGGCTGCCTTTATTCCATCGGATGGCCACGTTGACCCCGCTGGCCTGTGTCTGGCGATTGCAGCCGGTGCGCGGAGCCACGGCGCACAGATCAGGCAGGGGGTGAAGGTCAAGGATTTCGAAATCCGCAATGGCCGCATAACCAAAGTGATGACAACCAACGGCGACTATGAGGCGGAAACCGTTGTGCTGGCCTCGGGCATGTGGAGCCGTGAACTGGCCGCAAGACTGGGCGTCGTGGTGCCAGCCTGCGCTGTCGAGCACCAATATGTCGTAACAGAACCGTTGCCAGAGCCGGAATTGGTCAAGGGCCTGCCCACGCTGCGCGACCCTGAGCGTCTGGTCTATTACAAGCCCGATGCTGGCGGGCGTCTGGTCATCGGAGGTTACGAAGACGACACATTGCCATTTGGAGAACGGGGCATTCCCGGAGAGTTCGTGCGCCAGTTGCTACCGGACAATCTTGACCGTTTCGCGCCGCTGGCTGAACTTGCCGGTGTCGTCACGCCTGTCGTGAACCAGGTCGGCATCCGGCAAATCATCAATGGACCAATCCCCTACTCCGCCGATGGTGATTTTGTCATGGGCTGGGCCCCTGAGGTTAAAAACCTGATGCTCTCGACCGGGTTCCTCTATGGTATTGCGGCTGGCGGGGGCGCGGGGGAAATGATCGCGGAATGGATTCTGAACGGGCGTCCAAGCCTGGATCTTTGGCCATTGGACGTGCGGCGGTTCAGCCCACATCATGCGACCAAGGCCTTTATGTATCCCCGAGCTGTCGAGCATTATGCGCATCACTACAAGATGCGCTATCCGGGCCAGGAGGCCGAGACCGCACGCAATTTGCGACTGTCTCCGCTATACAACCGATTGAAAGAACACGGGGCGGTCTATGGGTCAAAGAACGGGTGGGAGCGGCCCTTGTGGTTCGCCCCAGCTGGGGTCACCCCAGTGGATCAACTCGATTTTCTCAATCCCGGTTGGCATGTCTTCGCGGCCGAAGAACACCGCGCTGCGCGCGAAGGTGTCGTTCTGATCGACCAGTCGAGCTTTTCCAAGTTCGAACTGATCGGCTCTGGCGCGTTGGGTGTGTTGCAACACCTAGCGGTCTCAAACATGGACAAGCCGGATGGCAGCGTAATCTATACCCAGCTTTGTAACGACAAAGGAGGAGTCGAGGCGGATGTCACCATCACCCGCCTGAGGCGCGACCATTTCTATATCGTGACCGGCGCCGGATTCGGGGCGCACGATTCTGACTGGATCCGACGCCATCTGCCGCAAGACGGATCGGCACATCTGATCGAGGTTACCTCATCCCGGGCGGTGATCAATATCTGCGGACCAAAAGCGCGCGACGTCCTGCAGGCGGTAACCGAAGAGGATATCTCAAACGCTGCGTTTCCCTTTGCAACAGCGCGCGACATTACGGTCGGAGCAGCAAAAGTGCGTGCGGTGCGCATCGGCTATACCGGCGAATTGGGCTGGGAACTGCACATCCCAACCGAATTTGCACTTCATGTCTATGATCAGCTTTGGAAGGCCGGACAGGCCTATGGCATCCGCGACATTGGCTACCGGACCATAGACTCGCTGCGCCTGGAAAAGGGGTATCTTTACTGGAGCACCGATATCACCCCGGACTATACACCTGTAGAAGCGGGCCTGAGCTCTCGCGTCCACCTGAAATCGAAGGAAAGTTTCATAGGGCGCGATGTGCTGGAGGACCAGAAATCCAATGGCACGGCACAGATACTCTGTACCTTCGTGACCGAAGAAAAACTGCCGATGACCGGGGGGGAAACCATCCTGCACAATGGCGTCACCGTTTCGCGCGCCAGCAGCGGTGGTTATGGGTACCATGTCGGGAAAACGATCATCTACGGCTATCTTGCGGTGGCGATGACGGACCAGACGGAATTCGAACTCGAACTGTTCGGTGACCGCAAACAAATCTGCCGGGTGGACGGGCCTCTGTTCGACCCGGCCAATGAACGGCTAAAAGCCTGAGGGGGAGGGCAGAAAATGACTGACGGAAACACTGACCGTGTCCTGAATGAACTTCGCAACCTGAAAGGCTTTGAGGACACCTCAGCACAAAACAGCGAAATCAAGCGGCTGGGTGGGTTGACCAACCTGGTCTACAGAGTGGAAACCTGCGGACACACCATGATCGTTCGCATCCCCGGAGACGGCACCGCGGATTATATCGATCGTGGCGTTGAGATTCACAATGCCAAGGTCGCAGCCGAAGCTGGTATCGGTCCCGCTGTGCTTTGGGCGGATGCAGATACCGGTGTGATGATCAGTGACTGCATTGACGATATCGTCACCATGACACCCGAGCTTTTCGCAACGCGCACCGGAGCGGCCGCGCGTGCCGGACATGCCCTGCGGCAACTACACGAGTCACCCCGCTCTTTCGAGTTCCGGTTCGAACTTTTTTCGATGATCGATGAATATCTGAAAGTCCTGGCAACAAAGGATATTTCCCTGCCCGAAGGCTATACTGAAATCGTCGCCGAAGCGGCGCCGATCAAACAGCTGCTGCAGGACAAGCCGGGCGCGCTGGTTCCCAGCCATTGCGATCCGCTTTGCGAGAACTTTCTCGACAACGGTGACCGTATGTGGATCGTGGATTTCGAATATTCCGGGATGAATGATGCTCTTTGGGACCTCGGCGATTTGTCAGTCGAAGCTGGGCTGACCGAGAAGCAGGAAATCGAAATGCTGACGTCCTATTTTGGCGCGGCACCAACAGCGGCTCAATTCGGGCGAATGGTGATCTACAAGGCGATGTGCGATCTTCTGTGGACACTCTGGGGCTTGATCCAACATGCCGATGATAACCCGGCCGAAGATTTCTGGGCCTATGCCACGGGTCGGTTCGACAGGTGCAAGGCACTGATGTTCAATCCTGCTTTCGCGGCGCATGTTCAGGCAGTTGCGAACGAATAGTGCAGATGGATAAGTTGCATTCTCTTGATGAATGACTGGCATGTGGAAATGAAAAATGGTTCGGACAAATGGGATTCGAACAGGTTTCACGGTAGGCTCTTTGAGGGGCCGCAACGTCCCCAAAACGGCGGTTAAAATGCTGTGCTGTTCTACCTGAGGCACAGTTTCCTGTCGTGATCGAACAGATATCATAGCTGAATGCCGTCCGAGAGTTGATTTGGCGACCTCAACACACGGGTTGCGATTATTCACCGTTGGTCTTCGCACGGGGCACATTTGAAGGAACGCTAAGTGCAGAATTCCTGGCGCTTGGGCGAAACGTATATCAACGCAACAGGTACGCGGGCGTTTCTACATCCATTCTTGAATGAAGGCGTCAAAATCACTGATTTCCTTCTGTGCACGCGGTGAAGTAAGTCGACTGCAACAAGGTCCCCTGTCAGATCTGAGTCTGTCATAGCGGCGGGCTGATTTGGCTAGGTTCCTCACACGTGTTCGCCAAGACAACGCCTCTCATTCAGAAACTTGTAGCGACACGAAGGTCCGAACCAAATTTGCTTTTCAGGGTCAAAAACGCTTTTAGTAGAAACTTAGCCAATGATAACCGTACCGGTTATGAAGTTCGCCTAGGTAAGCGAATCGCTGTCCCCTTCGGACACTGGTACAGGATTTGCTGAAACAAGGCCTCTGAGAGCTGTCGAGCTCTACCACTAGAGAAGAAATGATGGATCAGAAAAATCACCCGTCTCAACTGGGGAAAGCAATTCGACGCCGCCGGAAAGCGCTTGGCAAAACACTTGTCGAAGTTGCGGATGAAGCTGATTTGACGACAGGGTTCATATCGCAGGTTGAACGCGGCATCAGTGCCCCGTCCCTGTCTTCGCTTATGGCAATTGCTGCATCTTTGAAGACCAGCATTGAACAGCTAGTCAGCGTTCCCGAGGAGTACACCGAATACGTTCGCAAAGATCGACGTCAAACCTATGCTTTGGGAGTCAACGGGCGGTTCTATGAAAAGTTGGGTCCGGGGTTTTCGGGCGCGCTTTTGTATCCTTGTATTGTTCATCGCCCTGCGGGTCACATGTCCGAGAAGATGTGTCACGAAGGCGAGACCTTTTGTTATTTGATTTCGGGTCAGTTGGAATATCATCTGGGCGATGAAGTCCACATCATGTCGAGCGGTGACACGATACATCACGACGCGTCCAAGCCGCATTATTCGATCGTTCTAGGAGATACCGAAGCGGTTGAATTGTGGGTGGATACGACGCCGATCAAAAATACGTCCAAGTAATCGCACCGGCTGAACAGCTCACCGAAAGTTCTCCGAATTCTATCGCGGGGCCGCACTTGAAAGTGCCGCCCCGAACGTCGTGGCGTGCCCTGAAATTCTCAATCAATGCTCCTGTGAGCGCAATATGCAATTTACGCAATACTAAAAAAAATTTTAGCTGTAATGAAATTAATGTATAACACCTTCACGCGATGGAGAATCGCTTTGGGAGGAACTCATCAATGAAACGTAATTTGATGGCAGCGACTGCCGTCGTGGCCACTGCAATGGCCCTACCTTTGTTTGCACAAGAGCGTGGTGGCATTCTGAATTTCGCCAGATATGACGGATCAAACCTGATTGACCCTATTTATGCCGATCGAAACCCTGACATCTGGATGGTTGGCAGCATTTTCGACACGCTTTTGCGCCCCAGTGAAGATGGGAACTCTGTCATCCCAGGACTGGCCGAAGAATACAGTATCTCCGACGATGGACAGTCTGTATCGCTTACCTTGCGCAGCGGCGTCTCGTTTTCGGATGGAACACCTTTGACCGGAGAAGACGTTGTCTTTTCGCTGGATCGCGCCCGCAATCCCGATCTGAGCCCATGGGCTGGGCTTCTCGGATCCATCGACAATGTAAGCGCGGAACGAAACGTCATCTCGATCAGCCTGAAAGCGGCTGACCCGACAATCCTCTCTATGCTTGCCACTTTCACAACCGGCATTGTCTCCAAAGCCGTCTTTGAGGCGGCCGAAGGTTCCACTGACCAGGAAAAGTCCGCCGCAATCTTTGCAGCCAAAGGCCCCGGTGTCGGGTCCGGCCCCTTCTATCTGTGTGGATTTGAGCAGGGAACCTCCATGGAGTTCTGTGCCAACAAGAATTATTGGCGCAAAGGGTCCGACGGCAAAGCGCTGCCTTACCTGGACGGCGTGCATTTCGAGGTCATACCTGATGACGCAACCCGGATTCTGAAGCTTCAGGCTGGTGAAGTGGATGCTGCTGAATTCATTCCGTTTTCACGTGTGCCGGAGCTTGAAGCAGACCAAGCGATCAACATGAACCTCTATCCGTCAACACGGATCATATATTCGCCGATCAACACGCGTGAAACCCGTGCTGACGGATCGCCTAACCCGTTGTCAGACGCTCGGGTTCGGCAGGCACTCAACTATGCCACCAACAAAGAGGCACTGATCGGGCTTGTGCTGCAAGGCGCTGGCAAGCCAATGACGTCACCACTGATGGCAGCGGCGACCCAGCTTTCCGCAGATCTTGGCCCGTTATATGCCTACGACCTTGACAAGGCCAAAGCTCTGATCGCCGAGGCAGGCGTAGCGCCGGGAACCCAAATCACCTTTACGACTTTGGCCGGCTCTGCGGATGACAGCACCATATTTGCGGCCCTTCAGCAGATGTGGGCTCCGTTGGGGATCAATCTGTCAGTCGAACAGGTGGATGGGCCGACACGTGGCGCCAAGAACCGCTCGGGCGAATTTGACATCCACACCTATGGCTGGGTGAATGACGTAAACGACCCCAGCCAGGTCGTCGGCTGGTTAGGTTATACACCTACAGCCAATGCGGTCGGCACTGGTTGGGAAAACGCGAAATTCAATGCTCTGTTTGAGGCTTCGGCAACAGAAATAGACGCTGAAAAAAGAGCGGCCCAGTATGCTGAAATGCAGGAAATATATGCAGATGCAGCCCCTTTGCTTTTCATGTATGAGACGCCCTTTGCGGTGGCAGTATCGACCAGCGTGGACGGATACATTCAGACACCACTGGGAAATAACGTCTTCGATCAGGCGACCGTCAGCCGCTGATCGCTTAAATGCCGCCGGCAGTACCTGCCGGCGGTACATTTGACGGAGGCCTTGATGGCAACCCTTCAATACACATTCAAACGCTTGTTGTTGATGATCCCCACATTCATCCTCGTGATGATCATCATCTTTGTTCTGGTTCGTCTTCTACCGGGGGATCCGGCCATCGCCATCGCAGGAGACCGGGCTTCGGATGCCGATCTTGCTGCTATCCGCGAGAGGTTGGGACTGAACGAGCCGCTGTTGGTGCAGTTTTGGCTGTTTCTGACAAATACGATGCAAGGCGATTTGGGCCGGTCTATCCTGATGCGCGCACCGGTTACTGAAGTCATCATCAACCGCCTGCCGACCACGGCTTTTCTGACGATCTATGCAGTTCTCATGTCTTTGTTGATTGCAGGACCACTGGCGTTTGTTGCAGCTCTGAACCGCGGACGGTGGCCCGACGCAGTGATCCGTACAGTGTTCCAGATAGGGTTATCGATGCCTGTGTTTTACATCGGTCTGATCTTGCTGACTTTTCTTGCCGCCCAACTGCGGTGGTTTCCGGTTGGCGGCTATGGCGACACCTTTATGGACAGGCTGTATCATCTGTTCCTGCCTGCCGTAGCGGTGGCGTTGTACACGTCGGCGATCATCATGCGAAACCTGCGCGCCGCCATCATCGAGGTCCTTGATGCCGAATACGTTCAGTTTGCCCGAGCCAAGGGTTTGCCCGATAGGCTGATCTTGGGGCGCCACGTCTTACGTAACGCACTGATTTCGACCGTTACACTTTTGGGTCTGTCTATCGGCAACCTCATGAGTGGAACGCTGGTTACCGAAACAGTTTTCGCCGTACCCGGTGTCGGACGCTTGATGCTTGAGGCGATTTTCGCGCGCGACTACCCGCTCATCCAGGGATTGACGCTGACATTTGCGGTTCTGGTCTCGGTCGTATTCCTGCTTACGGACCTGTTTCAAAGCTCGTTGGACCCGAGGATGCGTTTGACATGACCGACACTGCCACTTCTCCTGGTGGGGCGGGCGTACCGCCAAAGACGCGCATACCAGCGGCGCTACGAAAACCGGGTTTCATAATAGGCCTCTGCATCATTGGAATGTCGACTTTGCTTGCGATCATGCCAAATGCGTTTGCCCCGTATGATCCAAACTTCATCGATTACACCGCGGTCCGACAGCCACCAAGCTGGGCCCATCCCTTCGGCACCGACCTGCTGGGGCGCGACAGTCTGAGCCGCGTTATTTCAGCCTATTCGGTAAACATGCAGATGGCAGTCCTTGCCACAGTCTTTGCCCTGATCATTGGCGTCGTGGTTGGCGCGCTTGTCGGCTACTACCGCGGGATCGCTGATATGATCTTCGGGCGTGTCGTGGACGCGATCATCACGTTCCCATTTCTGGTTCTGGTCATTGCAGTCGTCGCCGTACTTGGGCCGGGCTTGGTCAATATGTACATTGCGATAACGGTTGTTGGTTGGGTCTACTATGCCCGGTTAATGCGAGCCGAGATCATTGCGCAGATGGGAAACGACTATGCCGCTGCTGGCATCGTCATGGGATACTCCGACAGGCGCATTATCTTTCGCCACCTTCTGCCGAATGCGATTACGCCGGTTATCGTCTACTGGATGACGGATATGGCGCTGGCAATTCTGCTGGGTTCGTCACTTGGGTATCTGGGTCTTGGCGCACAGCCACCGCAGGCGGAATGGGGCGTCCTGATCGCGGAAGGACGCAATTTTATCACAACGGCCTGGTGGTTGAACCTGATGCCCGGGATCGCGATCGTTATCACAGGTCTTGGATTTTCCCTTATTGGCGATGGGTTGGCAGACCTGCTCAGGCCACGCGGGTAAGGAGTTGGCAATGACAGGCAATCAGCAACCTATCCTCGAAGTGAAAAACCTTAGTACAACCTTCTGGAAAGAAGGGACCCCTTTGCCAGCCGTGCGAGACGTGAGTTTTTCCGTTCGACGTGGCGAAGTCCTGGGACTGGTCGGTGAAAGCGGTTCTGGCAAGAGCGTCACTTTGCGCTCGGTTCTGGGGCTATCGCGGCGCTATGGCGAAGTCACAGGAGTTGTGAATTGGCAGGGGCAAAACCTTGTTCCGCTTTCCGAACGAAAACTGAGGCGCATTCGCGGTGGCGAAATTGCGATGATCTTTCAGGAGCCGATGACATCGCTTAACCCATTGTTGACGGTTGGTATGCAACTGACCGAGACGTTGAAGGCGCATACCGACCTCAATCGCGCGGCGCGCCGTGACCGGGCGGTTGAGATGCTGGATCATGTAGGGATTCCATCTGCCGCGTCACGTTTGAACGAATACCCACATCAGTTTTCAGGTGGTATGCGGCAGCGCGTTATGATCGCGATTGCTCTGGCAGCTAACCCGAAACTGTTGCTCGCGGATGAACCAACCACCGCATTGGACGTTACGATTCAGGCGCAGATTCTTGATTTGATCCTGTCCTTGGCCGATGAGCTTCAGATGGGCGTGGTTCTTGTCACGCATGATCTAGGTGTGGTCGCTCAAACCTGTGAATCCTTGGCTGTCATGTATGCCGGACGGGTGGTTGAACAGGGGGCAGTGCGTCAGGTTTTGAATGCACCACGTCACCCTTATACTGTTGGACTGATGCGGTCTGTTCCTCAGAATGTGCCGCCGCGCACACCGCTCTATTCGGTGCCGGGCACGCCTCCGAGCCTCGAGAGATTGCCTGTCGGATGCGCCTTTGCCCCACGGTGCCACAGCACAGTCGACGCGTGCCTGAACGCGCGCCCACCCTTGTCGGCAATATCCGAGGGCCGTCATGTGGCGTGCTTCAATCATGTGCCTGCAGCTCAGGGAGACGTCGCATGACAGATACGGTCATGGAGATAAACGATGTGGGTCTTCAATTTCATTTGTCACGATCGGTTCTTGATCTGATCCGCCAGCGACCCGGGCGGGTTGTCAACGCGCTGAACGGTGTCAGCCTCGAGCTCAAGCGAGGAGAAACACTGGGCGTTGTCGGCGAGTCTGGGTGTGGCAAGTCCACGCTCGCGCGTTGCATCGTTCGGCTTCACCAGCCTCAGGCCGGCAGTATCCGTTTCGCAGGAAAAGATATCTTTGACCCGAAATTTCGTAATGAGCGCGACTACAACCGTCGCGTTCAAATGATGTTTCAGGATCCTTATTCGTCCCTGAACCCCCGGATGACGACTGGTCAGATTCTGTCCGAGGCTCTTAGTGTTCACAAGATGCGTCCCGAGAGTGAAATTCCTTCGCGCGTTATGGAACTGTTGGATCTGGTCCGCCTGCCACAGGACACCGCACACAAATTTCCACACGAGTTTTCAGGGGGGCAGAGGCAGCGAATTGCTATCGCACGTGCGCTGGCAGTCGAGCCGGAAGTTTTGATTGCCGACGAACTGGTTTCAGCGCTGGACGTTTCAGTACAGGCACAAGTGGTCAATCTTCTGCTTGAATTGCAGGACAAACTGAACCTCACAATTCTGTTCGTCGCACACGACTTGCGACTTGTACGTCACGTCTCGAACCGGGTGGCCGTAATTTATCTGGGCCGGATTGTGGAGATCGGCGATAGCGAAACCTTGTTCTCCGATCCCTCACATCCCTACTCCCAAGCTCTGCTCAGCGCTGCGCCTTCGCTTGATCCGGATGACAAGGGCAACGTCATCCGACTGGAGGGTGAGTTGCCGTCACCAATGAACGTACCGCCCGGATGCCCGTTCCACGTGCGCTGTCGTTTTGCCACAAGTCTTTGTCAACGCGACGTTCCCGCACTCAGACAATTTAGGGAGTTTGGAGAGGTCGCCTGCCACCACGCGGAAGAGATCAAAGCACATGCTGGATAGGTTTCATTTATGTCCGAGCGAAAGAATTTCGCTGTTCCGCGACCAAATGAGCGTGCAGGACCTGGATGCCTTTGTACTACCACGATTTGATGCCCATCAAGGCGAATACGTCGCACCGCATGACGAACGTCTGGCGTATCTGACCGGGTTCACCGGATCTGCCGGACTTGCCTTTGTAACACCTGAGACCGTCGCCCTTTTTGTCGATGGTCGATACAGCTTGCAGGCTACGCAAGAGTGCAAAGGCGCGTTGTTCTCTCATCATCATCTTCATGGCGAGACGCCCGAAGAGTGGCTGAGAAAAGAGATGCGTACAGGTTGGCGCCTCGGATATGACCCGATGCACATACCCCCGTCGTGGTTTGACCGGTTTGACGCAGCTTGCAAGGATGTGGGCGCAATGATGGTGCCGCAACAAGTCAATCCGGTCGACGCGGTTTGGACAGATCAACCAGCGCCACCCTGTGGTCGTGTGACAGTTTTACCGTCGCAGATTGCCGGGAAAAACTGTGCAGAAAAATGCTCTGATCTGGCGAACTATCTGGTTCAGCGACAGGCCGACTTTGTTGTCGAAACACAACCTGACAATATCGCCTGGTTACTGAACATCCGCGGCGCGGATGTTGGCTATAATCCGGTAGTTAACTCCTTTCTTCTGGCACATCGGGACGGGACGCTGATTTGGTTTGTCGATCCGCAAAAGCTGGATGATTTCGTAGAGAGTGCATTGCCCTCAAATCTTCAGATAGTTCCACAGGTAGAGTTTTTGCCCACGCTCAAGGCCAGATTTCGGCCAAATCAGCTGGTATTGGCTGATCCGGATTTCTCACCTGTCGCCGTAAGACAAACCATCGAAGAAGCCGGTGCGAAACTTGGTTCTGAACGCAGTGTGATTACCCGGACTAAGGCATTGAAAAACACGATCGAACTGGAGGGTCTTCGAACCTGCCATTTCACCGACGGAATCGCGTGGGCAGAATTTGGTGCCTGGCTTGCAGACACGGTTCCCGTTCGCGCCGAAAGTGGTGACCCCCTGACCGAGCGTGAAGCAGAGCAAAAATTGAAGGCGCTGCGCTGCGCACAGCAAGGTTTCCTAGGTGACAGTTTTCATGCGATCTCAGCGGCAGGCGGGAACGCGGCGATGTGCCACTATAGCGCGACCGCGGATCGGAATGATCCTATCCAACCGGATCAAACCTATCTGATGGACAGCGGCGGACAATACGAGACGGGAACGACCGATACCACCCGGTGCTATGCTTTTGGAGCACGGCCTGACGGGTATGATGAGGCATACACGGCAGTCTTCAAGGCCTTCTGTGCCTTGGCCACCTTGCGATTCCCGCCTGGTACCCAAGGGCACCATATCGACGGGATCTGCCGCCGCCCTTTGTGGGATCTCGGGCTGGACTATGACCATGGGACCGGTCACGGCATCGGCCATCGACTGTCAGTGCACGAACACCCGCAGAGAATAGGAAAACCCTATAACCCGATTGATCTGGAACCGGGCATGGTCATGTCGATTGAACCGGGGTTTTACAAGGCCGCCAGCTTCGGCATCCGCATAGAAAACGTCTTTGAGGTCGTCACAGAAGACAACGGTTTCCTTGCCTTCCGCAATATGACGTTTGTGCCAATTCAGACTGACATGTTGATTGTTCAAAACCTGACTATGCCCGAGCGGCACTGGTTAAATCAATATCATCGACAAATCAGACAGATGCTTTCACCGCGATTGAGTGATCCCGCAAAAGGGTGGCTGACAAAAGTGACGACTGCAATCTGAAACACGAAACGAACTTTTGGCCGGGCTGTATGCTGCTGTGCGGCGAAACGAGTGGCGACGTTTCCAACCGTCAGAATACCAAGCCGATAACGGCTCGCGCGTGGAGTAAGAACAATAAGATGTGCCGGGATCGCCGAAGCGGGTGGTTTTGGTCACATTAAGGGTTGGTAAGATTACCAGATTTATCAGAATATCGCCAATTGGCCCGTGAAATCTCTGTCGATGCCGTGGCATTGGTGCCGGGTCCAAATTTCGACCGTGCCATGGGCAAGTCTTTCATGACCAACGAACGCCCCATCGTGGTTGTGATACCCGCTTCAGGAGAACCCGCCGCCATTGTTCCAAATCTGGAACTTGGCTCGTGGGATCAATTAAGGTTCGAAGGAGCGGTATTCGATTGGCGGGATGAGGCCGGTTACAAAGGGGCTTTCGCCGCTTTGGCGGACCACCTGAGCATCATGTCCCTTACAGTTGATGGACAGGTCATGCGTGTTTTTATCTCTGATGCACTGACCGAAGCTATGCCTGGGTTAAAGATAATTGATGCAGAGCACCAAGTCTCGAAACTGCGCCTGATCAAGTCCAGCAAGGATGTGGCCTCCCTGCAAGCTGCGATCACCATCTCGGAACGTGCGCTTGAGCAGGTTATCGGGACTGTACGTGCAGGCCAGACCGAGAAACAGATCGAATAGGCTTTGATCCAGGCAATGTTTGCCGAAGGCGCCGATTCACAGGCCTTCACACCGATTGTGGTCGCAGCCGACAACTCGACCCGACCGCGCGGGAAAGCGCGTATGGATTATCGGCTTCAAACTGGCGATGCGCTACTCTTTGACTTTGGCGCGCGCAAGGATGGACTTGTCTTGGATATTACGCGAACCTTTTTCGTTGGCGAAGTTTCAGATGAGGGCAAGGCCGTCTACGAAACTGTATTGCGAGCAAACCAGATGGGTCTGAACGTGTGTCGCCCCGGTGTGACCGCCCATGATATCGATGATGCAGTCATCGGCGTTCTTGAAGCATCCCCTTTCGCCAATCGCATACGCACCAAGACAGGCCATGGTTTGGGTCGGGATTTGCACGAGGCTCCTTATATCATGCGCGGAAACAACCAGGTAATGCGCGCAGGAATGGTCTGGACCAACGAACCGGGTCTGTATGACCTGGGCAGTTTTGGTATTCGTATTGAAGATGACGTCTTGGTCACAGAAGACGGGTGCCAATCACTGACCAGCTTCCCGAAAGAGCGTGTTGTCCTGGGGGCAGTACGTCGATAACCGGGCTGTCCCAGCCACACGGTTGGCGATCAGTGGTCGGATGCCCACATGACGCGGGTTAGATATGTCGCAAAGCACTGATTGCGAGGCATTGTTTTGGCAATCGCAGGGCACGGGTTCCCCTTTTGCCATGTCTTATCAAGTACAGGAAGTTGGGCTATTGTACCTAGCATTGCGCCTACACATGACGCGTCTAAAGCGCCGGCACCCCGTTTCATATGGTTGTTGTGAGTTACAGGCAAAAAGACGCGTTGACCACAAACCTGAAAGGTGACCTATGTCTTTCTCCAGCCGTTCTACAATTTCGCGACGCCGTTTCCTTGCCACGACAACCGCTGGTGCAGCGGCAATTACCCTGCACCCGTTTTCGGTGGCAGCGGCCAGTAATCAGGCGCATCTGCGCATCATGGAAACCACCGACATCCATGTTCATGTTTTCCCTTATGATTATTATGCGGACAAACCCCGCGACACAGTAGGCCTGTCCCGCACAGCGTCGATCATCAACGAAATCCGGTCTGAGGCGACAAACTCGCTCTTGGTGGATAACGGCGATTTCCTGCAGGGCAATCCGATGGGCGACTACATCGCTTACGAGCGCGGCATGAAGGACGGCGACAGCCATCCCATCATCACGGCCTTCAATACGGTCGGGTATGATGCCGCGACGCTGGGCAATCACGAGTTCAACTACGGTCTGGAGTTCTTGGACAAGGCTTTGGCCGGTGCCGAGTTCCCTGTTGTTCTGGCCAATGTCGCCAAGGAAAAAGGTACGAACCCGCGTGACGACAAGACCCTAGTACAGGCTTATGCCATTCTCGACCGTGAAATCGCGATGGGCGACGGCACCAATCATCCGATCAGGATCGGTGTCATCGGCTTTACCCCGCCACAAATCGTGAACTGGGACCGCAGGCATCTGGAGGGCAATGTCCAGGCCCGCGATATTGTCGAGACTGCTCAGGCCTATGTGCCCGAGATGAAGGAACAGGGATGTGACTTGATCATCGCCCTGTCGCATTCGGGGATCGGGGGTGCCGATTATGAGGACGGCATGGAAAACGCATCCGTGGTTCTGGCAGGTGTCGACGGGATCGACGCGCTGGTCACCGGCCACAATCACCTGGTTTTCCCGTCACCGACATTTGCTGACCGCCCAGGGATCGATGTGGAAAAAGGCACGCTGATGGGCAAACCTGCCGTCATGGGCGGTTTCTGGGGGTCGCATCTTGGCCTACTAGACCTACTTTTGGAACGGGACGGCAAGGAATGGCGCGTCGTTACCACGACGTCAGAGGCGCGACCGATTTCCAAACGCAACGAAGACCGCTCGATCACCGCTCTGGTCGAAGATGATCAGAAGGTTCTGGAGTCGGTTGCGAAAGCTCATGACGAAACGCTGGCCTATGTTCGGCGCGCGGTCGGCAAAACCTCGGCCCCGCTGCACAGCTATTTTGCGTTGGTCGCGGATGATCCGTCTGTGCAGATCGTCTCGATCGCGCAGAAATGGTACGTCGAAGACATGCTGAAAGGCACCGAGCATGAAGGGTTGCCGATCCTGTCTGCGGCGGCACCGTTCAAAGCCGGAGGCCGAGGCGGTCCAGAGTATTACACCGATGTCCCGGTCGGGGACGTTGCCATAAAGAACGTGGCCGATCTGTATCTCTATCCGAATACGGTCCGTGCGGTTCGCGTGAACGGGGCGCAGGTGCGTGGCTGGTTGGAACGCTCGGCCGGTATGTTCAATCAGGTCGAAGCTGGATCCAAGGATGCGATCCTTCTGAACCCTGAATTCCCGTCGTACAATTTCGACGTGATGGACGGCGTGACCTATCAGATCGACCTGTCGCAACCGTCGCGCTTTGGGCCAAAGGGCGAAGAGGTAAACCCCGACGCAGCACGGATCGTGAACCTTGCCTTCAATGGCTCGCCTGTTACGGATGACATGGAGTTCATCATTGCCACCAACAATTACCGCGCATCCGGTGGTGGCGCGTTCCCGGGCGCAATGGGCGACACAATCGTGTTCGAAGCACCGGACACCAACCGCGACGTCATTGTGCGCTACATAGTAGAACAGGGCACAATCGATCCCAAAGCGGATGCCAACTGGTCGTTTTCGCCGCTGGCGGACACCACGGTGTTGTTCGAGACCGGTCCAAAAGCCCGCGACTATATGGGCGATGTCAAAGGAGTAGCAATCGAGGACGCCGGGGAAGGCGCAGACGGTTTCGCAGCCTTCCGCATCAAGCTCTGATCCGACCAATTTGTCACAACGATAACCTGACCCGCCACTTTGATAACTCGGTGGCGGGTTTGTGCTGAAGACCTGTACAATTCGATGCCATCTGCCCCGGCGGCGGAAGATGCTACATTTTCAATCGGCGTTCCCTACATGCGTCGAGAGGGCAGGTCATAGAACTCAGCGAACCGTTGGATTGCCAACTGAGCTTCTGCGCTCCCAGCCCTTTCAATAAAAGCTGAACGGGTGACCCAGACCCTTAAATCAGACTATCGCGGTGTTGATCATCCACCCTTGCAAGGATGAATCATGACACACAGAAGTAATGCCGATCAGACCATTGATCTGATCAGTGTTTGCGAAGATGGGCAAATAGATAAACCGCCTGAAACGGATGAAGGCATGGGCAAGTTGGTGAAATCTGTATTCAAGGATCTCGCGGCAAAGGGAGTTTGAATACCCTATGGCAGGTAAAAAGTAGTCGCCTGCTGAACTGAATCTTTTTTTCCACCATTTGGCAAAGACGACGGGCTGCGATCTGTAGAGCACAGCGACAACAGGTCTTTCAGCTTCTGAATTACATTCGATACCATGAAAGACCCCGCTCTGTTGATATTGAGTTCCTGTAATCCCGTCAGTTTATTCAGTCTCATTTGTACTAGAGGCCGAATTGAAGATTTTGCCTTTCCCGTCACTTTCGTCAGCGCTTGAAGCCTGAGTGCAGTTGGATACTACAACGCCTTCGGCTAGATCCAAATTTTTTTTTACGCCGTGCGCCATCGAACTCGTTGTCTTACGTCGCGCTTTAGGGTCTTCGTTGCTGTCCCGGCTAGCCCCATTTTACCAACTGCCGAATTTTGACTGATCCGACGTGTCAACTCTCGGCCTTGATCGCAGCAACCACAATGTCGATTGCGTGGTCCAGATCCGATTGCGAGATGGTCAGCGGCGGCGACAATGTCAGAACGCATCCCTGACTGATCTTATAGCTCAAACCGGCCTCCAGACAGGCGTAGTAAATCCGTTCGGCACGCGCATTACCCGGCGTTTTGTCGGCGCGATCATCGACGATTTCGACCCCGAACATCAAACCCCGTCCCCGAATGTCTCCGACGGTAGGTACGTTCTGAAGTTCGTCCATAAGACGGCCAATTGCGTGCTCACCCAACGTGGCCGATCGATGAACCAACCCCTCATCTTCGATGATTTGAAGCGTTGTCAAAGCGGCCCGCGCGGTAACCGGGTTCTTTTCGTGTGTGTAATGACCAATGGCAAAATCTCCGCAGACATCCAATTGTTTGCGGGCAACACAAGCGGCAATGGGCAGGATGCCCCCGCCAAGCGCTTTTCCAAGCGTCACAATGTCGGGGATGATCTCGTCATGTTCAAAGGCAAACATCCTGCCGGTTTTGCCAAGGCCTGTCGGGATTTCATCCATGATCAAAAGCGCGCCGTGACGATTGCACGCCTCGCGCACGGATTTCCAAAACCCCGGCGGTGGTACATAGGGCACCGCACGCATCGGTTCGGCTATGACCGCC
Source organism: Ruegeria sp. AF3 (assembly GCF_056536285.1). NCBI lineage: Bacteria > Pseudomonadati > Pseudomonadota > Alphaproteobacteria > Rhodobacterales > Roseobacteraceae > Ruegeria > Ruegeria sp. AF3. Next base: position 455,437 of record NZ_JBQFJM010000002.1, read on the forward strand.
GCCACATCTCCTTCACGCTCCAGAACATATTCGACCATTTTCGCGCAGGCCAACCCGCAGGTTTCCGGCCCCGTGTGATTGTATGGGCAACGGTAGCAGGCGAAAGGCGCGACGTGTTCAGTGCCCGACAAGAGGGGGCCCGCGATATGACTGCGGAACGTCGCCTCGCCACCGACGCTTGCGGCGCCAAAGCCCGCGCCATGGAAGGCATCCCAGAAGCTGATCGTTTTGAACCGACCGGTCGCGGCGCGCGCGATCTTGAGGGCAACCTCGTTGGCGTCAGAGCCGCCTGTGGTAAAGAGCATTTTCCCCAGATCGCCAGATACGATATCTGCCAGTTTTTCCGCCAAGTCCACTGCCGGATCATTGGTAAAGCGGCGGGGCGCGAAAGGAAGATCGTCAAGCTGCGCCTTGATTGCGGCAACCAGACGCGGGTGCCCGTAGCCTATGTGGTGCACCGAGTTGCCATGGAAATCCATGTACCGGCGACCCTCCATATCCTCGATCCAGATCCCCTTGGCCTTTGCAATGGTGCTGACGCAGGGTGATGACAGAGATTGATGCAGGAATACATCCGCATCGCGTTTGAGCAGAGGTGTCGACTTTGGTCCCATGGACTTTCTCAACCACGCCTTGCGCGCCTCGGATGTGTTTGATTCCCCTTCCGTGTGGACAATCTGTGGCATGTCCGCTCCTCGTTTCTGTCATCAAAAGATGCGGGCCCCTAAAGGCCCGCCAGTATCAGGGAGGATATGAGGCGCCCTTCCCGCCTGTGGGGAAAGGACGCAAGGTTTAGTTGGGCCAAGGCAGCGAATAGGTTTTGACGTTGGTGAAAAACTTCATCGCCTCGATAACACCCTCCTTCACGCCGTTTCCGCTGTCCTTGATGCCGCCAAAGGGTGACATTTCAATGCGGTAACCCGGTTGTTCCCAGATGTTGCATGTGCCGACATTCAATCCGTTGATAAAGGCGATGGCCCTGTTCAGGTCATTAGTGCAGACCCCAGAAGACAGGCCGAACTCGGTCGAATTTGAGATCGCCATCACCTCTTCGTCGTTGTCCGGCACGCGCACGATCGGCACGATAGGACCGAAAGTTTCTTCCATCACCAGCTCGCTGTCATGGGGAACCTTGTCGACGACGATAGGCGGCAGCAATGCGCCCTGACGGCCCGGGTGATACAGGATTTCTGCACCCTCTTTTTCAGCCTGAAGAACGCGGTTTTCGAATATCTCCGCGGCTTTGTCGTGGATCACGCACCCCAGCTCGGTTTCAGGGTCTTGCGGATCGCCAAATTTGATCTTCTTGGCCTTCTCCAGAACCAGGGGTACAAACTTGTCGGCCACACTTTCCTGCACGAGGATGCGCTTGACCGCCGTGCACCGCTGACCGGAGTTTCCGGTCGCACCCGCCACTGCGATTGTTGCGGCTTTGTCCAAATCCGCATCGCTGAGGTCATTCAGAACGATCAGAGGATCATTGCCCCCAAGTTCCAGCGCCTGACGCTTGTAGACGCCTTTTTCAGCGATCAACTTGCCCACCGGCACACCCCCGGTGAAGGTGATAATATCGATATGTTCATTGGTGATCATCTCATCGCCAATGTCAGCAGGCCAACCGGTCACCACCTGGAACATCTCGTGCGGCAGGCCTGCCTCGTAAAGTATGTCGGCCAATGTCAGCGCGGTCAGGGGAGTCAGTTCCGTGGGTTTACAAACCATACAATTGTTGGTTGCAATAGATGGCGCGATTTTGTGGCTTACCATATTCAAAGGGTGATTGAACGGGGTAATCGCACTGATTGCTTTCACCGGCTCTCGGGTGGTGAAAATCTTGCGGGCTTTGCCATTGTGGGTCAGATCGCAGGAAAATATCTCGCCATCGTCCTTTAGCGCCTCAGCCGCCGCAAACTGATAAACATCCTGTGCACGTTTGGTTTCGTAGATCGCATGCTGGTGGCAGATGCCCAGCTCTAACGTCAGCCATTTCGCAAGATAATCACGTTTTTCACCGATCAGCTCGCCTGCGCGCTGCAAAATCTGGCTGCGCTCGTACCGGGTCAGTTTTGGTTTGTAATTCGCCGCAATTTCGAAAGCCCTGCGTGCGTGTTCTGCGGTGCCAGCGGGAACATGACCCACAACTTCGTTTGTGTACGGGTAGAGAACCGGAATGGTTTCATCGGTAAAAACGATTTCGCCACCGATCCGCATTCCTTCGTTACGTACTTCGATTTTCGACATGGTCTGGTCTTTCATGGCTTACTGTGCCGCCGCTGTAGTTGCGTAGAAGAAGGCATCAAAGTTGCGCAGCACGGGTTGGTTTGGCAGGTCGATGACACGATTCACGATGAAGGGAACTTCTTGTTCCGTCAAACCACCATGGCTGCGCAGGGGCTCTTTGAGCGCTGCCAGATCATGGCGATGCTCGGACGTTCCGATGCAAATGTTTTCGCCAGAAACCATTACAATGTCGCCAATCCGGTCACCGGGCAATTCGAACCGTTCAATGGCCTGAGCCTTGGTCAGCACATGGGTGATCCCATCGGTCGCCTTGAGTTTGGCAATGATGTCGCCCTGATCCGCGCCATCCGGCAGATATGCGGTCGCGAACGAGCCCAGTGCACCATGATGCACGACATACGGGTCAGTGATCGGAAGGATGACCCGCGCCGCATCCTTGCCCAGCCATTCGTCCATCAGGTCCTGCACATAGACGACCGAAGGGGATCCATCTGCCAAGTGCTTTGGCTTCATGCCGTGATCAGCCGTCACCACGATGGCGGCCCCCAATGCATCCAATTCGCCCAGATAGCGGTCGAACATGGCGTAGAAATCCAGTGCGCCCTTTTGATCGGGTGCAAACTTGTGCTGGATATAGTCGGTGGTCGACAAATACATGACGTCGGGCTTGAACTCTTTCAGCAGCTTGACGCCAGCAGCAAAAACGAACTCGGACAGTTCGGCCGAGTAAACCTCGGGCACGTCCATGCCCAACCACTTGCTGGCATTGTCGATGCCGTGTTCCTCAAGCGTCGTTTCGCCCGAACGCTCAGAAGAGAATGCAACCGCCCTGCCCTCGTCAAACTTCAGCCCGGCACCAAGCAGCGCGCGAAGCTTGTCCTTGGCGGTTACCATCGCCACGCGGAAACCTGCATCATAGAACTGCGAGAAGATGGTCGGCGCACGCAGGAAGCGGACGTCGTTCATCATCACCTCTTCACCAGTATCGGGATCGATAAGGTAGTTGCCGCAGATTCCATGCACGATCGGCGGGCGCCCGGTGGCAATCGAAAGATTGTTGGGGTTGGTGAACGACGGGATAACAGAATGCGCCAGACGGTCCGTACCTTCCTCCCGCATCCGTTTGAGGTTGGGCATCAGCCCTTTGGCAATCGCCACGTCGAGGTATTCTGGTTCACATCCATCAAGGCAGATGGCAATTGCGGGCACTTTGGGCGTCGGGTAGACGCGCTCATTTGCTTCGACAGGGGTTTGAATGGTCATCTGTTTTTCCTTGATTTTTATGCGGCCAACTTGGCGCGTTCTTCCAGTGCCCGGAGAGGAGGCGCAGCGCTTGTCACGCCCATTTCTTCCAGAGATTCTTTTGCGGCGATCACAACTTTACGCATGACATCTTCGTCCATCTGACCGATGCAACCAACGCGGAAACTGTCGACGACAGTAAGTTTGCCCGGATAGATAATGAACCCTTTTTCCTTCATCCGGTTATAGAACTGATCGAAGACGAATTTCTCATCAGCCGGGCAGAAGAAGGTAACGATGATGGGGCTCAGCCAACGATTATCCAGCAGTGTTTCGAAACCCAGTTCACGCATGCCCGCGACCATGACGTCCCGGTTGCGGGTATAGCGGGCACCGCGACCTGCAACACCTCCTTCGGCAGTGTGCGCCCGAAGCGCCTCGATGAAGGCAGCGACCACATGCGTCGGTGGGGTAAACCGCCACTGGCCCGTTTTATTCATATGCGACCACTGCGCATACACATCCAGAGACAGCGAATGACTGTTGCCTTTTGCGGCTTCAAGCTCGGTCTTGCGGGCCACAATGAACCCAAAACCCGGAACGCCCTCGATGCATTTGTTCGCCGAAGACACCATGGCCTCGTAACGGATTTCAGTGGGTTTGAGCTCAATCGCTCCAAATGCGGACATCGAGTCGATCAAAAGCTTGCGCCCGGCGGCATATGTGACTTCCGATATCTCTTCGACCGGGTTCAGGATACCCGAGCTGGTTTCGCAGTGAATGGCGACGACGTGCGTGATGTCCGGGTCATCCGCAAGAATGCGCGCCACTTCGTCACCCCTCGGCGGCAGGTAATCGCCCTTGTCCAACACGACATGATCACGACCCAGGTACTGCAACGTCTGTGCCGAACGCTGCCCGTAGGCACCATTTGCCAATACCAGCGCTTTTCCGTCCCGCGGAATAAAGGATGCCAGCATCGCTTCGACAGAAAACGATCCGCTGCCTTGCATCGGCACGCAATCAAACTCGTCGGCACCCTCGCCAAGCAGGTTCAGCAGGCTTGACCGCACCTCTCGCGTCATGGCGCGGAAATCATCGTCCCAGCTACCCCAATCGCGCAGCATGGCCTCTTTGACCGCATAGGAGGTTGTCAAAGGACCGGGGGTCAAAAGGTAGGGTTCGCCGAGGCGCGGTTGCTCTAATTTTGGTTTGGATGGCGTCATTACCAGGCTCCAGAACAGCGTTTTCAGGAACACAATTGCAGCAACGCTTGCTATATGTGAAATTGCAATTATCAATCTAATCATAGGCGCAGCCTATGCATTCATCTTCAGGGAACTGTAATGCGACACAGCCAGTTGAAAGCCTTTCATTACGTGGCCAAACATGGGGGATTTTCCCGTGCGGCAGAGGCTTTGTATCTGACCCAGCCAGCGATTTCAGAGCAGGTCCGAAAACTGGAACAGGATCACGACCTGTTGTTGTTCCAGCGTGAACGAAAACGCGTGAACCTAACGCCCGAAGGCGAACAGCTTTACCGATTCACCAAACAGTATTTCGAGATCGAAGATCAGATTGAGGATTACCTCTCTGAAACCAAAGCCGCGATCGATGGAGAATTAAGGATCATTGCCGATTCAGCGCATCACATGACATCTTTTCTGGCGCCGTTCCAAAAGAAATACCCTAAAATCACGATCACTGTGCGATCCGGCAACACCGAAGAAATCCTGGAAGAGCTTCGGTCTTACAATGCAGAGATCGGTGTTGTTGGCAGCCTGTCTCCTGGCAAGGACATGGACGTATTGAATTTGGGGTCCACTGAAATCGTGGCCTTTGCTGGCCAGGGCGTGCTTTTGGCATCAAAACCCACCCTGACCCTGAAGGAGCTGGCCGAGTTGCCCCTGATTTTCAGAGAGCACGGGTCAAAAACACGCGAGAAACTGGAAGAAGCAGCCGAGAAACAAGGTATCAGGTTAAACCCGGCGATTGTAGCTGAAGGCCGAGAAGCCGTTCGCGAACTTGTTGCCTCGGGTGCAGGTATCGGTTTTGTATCTCAGGCGGAATATGGGCACGATGATCGACTGCGGCAAATCAAATTGAAGGGTGTGAATTTGCAAATGGGTGAAAGCATGATCTCACTTTCCCAGCGTCGCGATGTCAAGATCATACGGGCGTTTATGGACTTTGCGGAGCGGGTTCTTGGGGAGAAGGAAACCGCCGGAGATATGTGACCGGCGGGTTCTTGAGTTTTTTTGTGGATTACCTGCTGCGCCAGGCCTGTGTGCGGGCCAGGATGCCTTTTGATGCCATCAGGTGGAAGATCCGGGCGGCGGCGTTGGTGTAGAAGATCATCATGCCCATTGCGGCTGCGGGTGCGATGTCCCCGGCATCATCCATGTTCAGCACCGCGATGGACGCGAGTGTGGTTTTGGGTGAATAGAGGAACACAACCGCCGACACGGTCGTCATTGCGTTGACGAACAGATAGATCGAGATATCCAGCACCGCAGGCAGGCAGACCGGCACCGTCACGCGGGCAAACAGCTTCATTGTTGGCTGTTTGAGAGAGGCTGACACCGACTCGAACTCTTTATCCATCTGCTTGAGAGCGGTGACCGCCGTCAGGTGCGATACGGTATAGAAATGCGTCACCGTGCAAACCACCAGGATTGCCATGGTGCCGTAGATCGCATTGAACGGATTGGACGGGTTGTTGAAGAAGAAGATATAGGACAGCCCCAGAACCATGCCCGGGATGGCCATCGGCAGCATGGCGAACATCTGAAAGATCGACCGTCCGGTTTTGAAGCCGTTCGATTTTTCCACCAGATACGCCCCGAAGAAGACAACCGTCGTGCCGATCACCGCCGTCAGGAAGGCCAGTTTGATCGAGTTGAAATACGACCCCAGCCGCCGCCATCCATCTTGTCGAACTGGTAGTTCTTGAGGCTCAGGCTCAGATCGTAGGGCCAGAACTTGATCAGCGCCGCAAACTGACACACGGCCAGAAGACCAATGATGAACAGGCCGACCAAGCTGCAGTAGATCAGGAATATGCGATCAGCCTTTGGGTTTGGTGTTGCCTGATATGGAACCGAGCGCGCAGAAAGCAGCGCCACCTGCTTGGACTGAACCATCCGGTCGATGGCAAAAGCCAGAATTGCGGGGATGACCAGAACCACCGAGACCACGGCGCCCATCTCAAAGTTCTGCTGGCCGATCACCTGTTTGTAGATATCCACGGCAAGCACGTTGAACTGGCCGCCGATCACCTTTGGCAGGCCGAAATCGGTGATCACCAGATTGAACACGACAAAGGCTGCGGAAATCAGGCCATAGCGCGCCGGGTATGGTAACGGTCCAGAATGTCCGCCAGGGGGTAGAGCGCAAGCTGACAGCGGCCTCGTACAACCGCGCATCCGATATCGCGAGCGCAGTCGATATGATCAGGAACGCGTGTGGAAAGGTAAAGAAGACCGATCCGATCACGATGCCTATGGGGCCGTAGATACTGGCACCGAACAACAACTCCTTGATCATCCCCTGATTGCCGAACAGGTAGACCAGCGCGATGCCCGGCAGCAGCGAGGGAACCAGAATCGGCGCCATCGCGATCAGGCGAAAGACCCCCTTGAACCGCATGCAGCTTCGGTTCAGCGCATAGGCAAACCAGAACGCCAGCGTCACCGTAACGATTGTGCTGACAACCGAAATCCAAAGGGAATTCTTGATCGAGTTGAACAGGGCTGGTGTCGAGAAGTAGTTGATGAAGTTGCCCAGACCCCGCGCTTGAACCGGCCGCATCTGCACCCGGCGGAACGTGTTGGAATCAAGCTCGACCCAATCGGTGCCTTCGTTCAAAGTCGACCCGACCAGAAAGCGCCCGGCCTCCGTCGTGTTCCGCATCTGGTACATGACCGGGCTGCGAAAGCTGAAATCCGGAAAGAACCCGGTCACCGGCAAACGCCCGTCCGAGCCGGTTGTCAGATCGGTGTCGGAATACACCCCCAATTGCCTGTTCAGTTCGTCAGCCGTCAGGATCGTTCCGTCGAACACACCCGCTTCATCACTGACCTGAAACTCATACTGGGACAGCTCGACCCGGTAGGTCGAGAAGGACTTGGAAAGCATCGTGTAAAGCGGCAGTGCCAGTGTCACGATCAGATAGAGCGCGATCACCATCATGCTTCCGCGCATCAGGATGTCATCGCGGCTGAGCCTGGGCCTGATATCCGGCCCGACAGGCAATGTGTCCTGATTGGTCGACATCGTGCTCATGCCGCAGCCTCCGGAAGGTCAAACGCCATCAGGCGGTTCTCGGGAAGCTCAATCACCATGCTGCACCCCTCTTCCAGCTCAAGACGACGCACGGCGTTGATCGAAAAATCCGCGATCAGTTCCGAAGATCCGAACCGCTCGTTGTTCAGGCGGCAGCGCCAGAACGAGCCCAGAAACTCCATTTCATCGAGCGTGACCTCGATGCAGTTCCGATTGCCGCCCGTGTCAAGATAACCAGCTTCATGAGGGATGATGTCTTCGGGACGAATGGCCGCAATGACAGGGGTTCCATCATTGAACGTGTGGCTGAGGCAGGCAAAGGTCTTTTCCCCGACGCTCAACCGCCCGCCTTTCGTAACCTGAGACTGGATCTGGTTCATTTCACCGATAAAGTCAGCCACGAACAGGTTGGCCGGTTCGCGGTAGATCTCCGTGGGCGATCCAACTTGTTCGATCACCCCGTGGTTCATCACCACGATGCGGTCGGCCATGGCCAGCGCTTCTTCCTGATCGTGCGTCACCATCACGGTGGTCACACCCAGCTTGCGCTGCAATTCCTTGATCTCATGCCGCAGGTGAACGCGCACCTTGGCGTCCAGCGCCGACAGGGGTTCGTCCAGCAGCAGCAGACCGGGATTGGTTGCAATGGCGCGGGCCAGCGCAATCCTCTGCTGCTGGCCACCGGACAATTGCGCCGGGTATTTCCTGCCCTGATCCGGCAGACCAACAAGGTTCAGCAGCTCGCTCACCCGAACCGCGATATCCGACTTGCTGCGGCCCGTGTTTTCAAGGCCAAATGCGATGTTCTTTTCGATCGTCAGGTTCGGGAACAGCGCATAGGACTGGAACACAATCCCGAAATCGCGCTCGGACGGGGGCAGGTTGGAGACGTCCTTGCCATCCTGCATAACCGTACCCTTGGTCTGCAGATCCAGCCCTGCAATCGCCCGCAACAAGGTGGTCTTGCCGCAGCCGGACGGGCCGAGGAAACAAATGAATTCACCTTCTTTGATTTCAAGAGAGATGTCCTTGAGTGCCAGAAAGCTGCCGAACGCTTTCCACAAATTCTGGATGCTGAGATACAGTTCACCGGGTGGTGTTTTCTGAAGCACGGGAGAGGTCCTCACATCTGCACCTCGGGCACGACCGATCCTGGCCGGTGCGCGCCGGGTGAGTTGGTTGTGTTGGTGGGAACAAGAGAGTGGCGGGCAGGAGAGGCACAAAAGCCCCTCCTGCCAATGGAATTACTTCGCTTCAGACTTTCCGTCATAGCGAGACTGCCATTCCTTCAGGATTGCCGCGCGATTGTTGGCGGCATATTCGAAATCATTGTTGATCATCGCATCCAGAAGACCCTCTGGGAAGTGTTCAACCGGTTTTGCAACGCCGGGATACGCCACGACCGCATAGCCGGTATTGTACATCTCGTTGGCCTCTTTGGTGACGGTGAAGTCCACCAGCTTCTGCGCGGCTTCCAGATTTGCAGTGCCGGCCACAATCGCGGTTGCTTCCATGTCCCAGCCGACGCCTTCCGAAGGCACAATGATTTCCAGCGGTGCGCCATCAGCTTTGGATTTCGCCCCACGGAACGCAAAAGAAATACCAATCGGGATCTCGCCCGCCGCCGCCAGTTTGCAAGGTTTCGAGCCGGAATGGGTGTAGCGCGCAATATTCTCGTGCAGCGCATCCATGTATTCCCAGCCACCTTCTTCGCCAAACATTTGAAGCCAGCTGGACACATCAAGGAACCCCGTGCCAGAGGAATTCGGGTTCGGCATGATAACCTGATCCTTGTACATCGGATCAGTCAGGTCCTTCCACGAGGTCGGCGGCTTCAGCCCGGCCTTTTCCGCCTCAACCGTGTTGTAGCAAATCGAGGCAACCCAGGCGTCCATGCCAACCCAGGCAGGCGGGTTGTCACCATCGACGAATTTCGCATCCAGCTTGTCTACGCCAGCCGGCGCATAAGGCTCCAGCATCCCTTCGGATTTCAACAGCAGCAGAGAGGTCGCAGCCAACCCCCAGACCACATCCGCCTGTGGGTTGTCCCGTTCAGCCAGCAGTTTCGCGGTGATGATCCCCGTCGAGTCCCGGACCCAGTTGATCTTGATATCCGGATTGCTCTGATTGAACGTCTCCGCATACCGCGCAAGATCCTCAGCCTCAACAGCAGTGTATACTGTCAATTCCGTTTCCGATGCCGCAGCCGTCGCCGTCAGTAAACCGAACGCCAAAACCGCATAAATTGATCTCTTCTGTTTCATGGTTGTCCTCTGTTGGTGAATTGTTTGACAGGTTCGCCATTCTTGCGCGGCGTTAAATTCACATTTGAGCATTCGCATCTTGACAGATTAATATGCCAAGAAAAATCGATTATACCTTCAAAGTCATAAGCCTGACCTATGGATAAACTTACTTATGAGATTCGAAATGATCAGACGAAGCTTCGTGTGGGAAGCTGGCCAGAATAGCGAACAGACGGGGAAAACCTAACGGTTCCTTTCCTTCAGTAAAAACGCCCCAGTTCCCTGATCCTTTGCGGATAATCATCTGGAAAACGCCAGATGATCTCTCCGGGTGCGCGCACCAGACCGCGCGCGGCGGGGTCTTTGTTGGTCAGCAATGATAGGAAAAGATCGCTGCTGGCCCATGGTGAAGACCGGAAATACCAATGTCCGTTGCCAATGCCCGCCTCTTCGGCATCCGTCACGTCGATGACATGCAGCCTTGGCGTCCGGGCCAGTTCCGCTTGCACCGCAGGCACTGCTTCGCCGGGGGGCGAGGTCTCTCCGACGCGCTTGCGGCCAAAAACGAGCCTAGACATCGCCAGGGCGGAATCCGTTTGCGACTGATAGATCGTCAGGTCCGTAACCGCATCGAGTAGACCGTCCTCGATAGCATGAATGAAATAAGCACGGTCTAGATCGCTGCCGATCAGGATGAGTTTGCCCAACCGCGCGTTTCCATCGGCCCCCAACGCGATTTGATAGGCGGCGTCAAAGGCCAGCCTTGTCCCGGCGCTGTAGCCGATCAGGTGGATGCGACGGGCATTGGTATGGGTCGAGAGAAAGGCAATCAACTCGCGCAGATAACGTCGCGAGGCCAGCGCCGATTCCTGATCACGGAAATAGGCCAGCGTATTTGGGGTTGCTGTCCAGTTGTAACTGATGAAAGCGCCCTGATAGCCCAGAAAATGCTGAAACTGGCTTGAGACTAGGGTGGAATAGTCGAAGTCCACATTATAGCCGTGGATGTAGATGAAAATGTCCTTGTTGGCCGATTGCGCCAATTGCGCATTGATTTGTGACGCAAAACGGCGACCGGCGGCTTCAACTTCGACACGGCTGGGTGGGGTATCCATGTATTTGATTGCGCTGAACGGCAAGATACCGGTCTCGGCCACGCCCACCACACGCAGCCTATAGTCCTGATCCCGCGCCGCGGCGAGTGTTATGCGCCGTGCATTTTCCCAGCTTTCAAGCGGCGGGTCCGACGCAACCTGCGCGACACCCGCCCGCAGCACTTGCCCCCGTGCGTTATTGTAGCTTTTCTGTGGGTCGTCCGGTCCTGCGGGCTGGCGGTCTGTTGCGTAAAACAGTCGCGCCCGCGACTCGAAATTGCCCTCGGTCACATCCTCGAATGGATCAAGCGTGCCATCAGCAAAGACCGTTGGCGAAGGCATAATGTCAATTTCATTGTAGGTTTTCGCTGCACACCCAGTCAGGGCGACACAGATCAATAGCCACCAAAACCTACGCATCAGACCCTTAACGCTCCGTCATATTCCGGCCGCTTTGTGAATTTGCGGCACAAGATTTCACACATTTCTTTTGCAAATAGTCCGACATTGGCAATCGTTTATTGCCACGCGCGACCATAAGTATCAGCCGCAAATTGGGTGCGGTTTCGATGCCCGGCGCCCGCACCGGGCACGACCTCGATGGGTCTAGTCTGCCAAAACCGGGTCAGATCCTGCGCGTTGCTGGGTTCGGTAGAGAGAGGGCGAAACGCCTGTCCAGCGGTTGAAGGCGCGTCGGAAGCTGCGGGGATCTTTATAGCCAAGCGTACTGGCGATCTGGTCAATAGACCTGTCGGTCTGGGTCAGCAAATGCTGTGCCTTGCTTTTTGCAAAGCGGGTTTGGACGGCGTTGAAGGACGTGCCTTCCTGACGCAGCGCGCGCTGCAGGGTTCGCGGCCCTATTGCAAGATGGCTTGCCACGGTATCCTCTGACATATCCGCGTTTGCGACAGTGATCTGCAATATCTGTTCCACTGCATCCCCAATGGTCTGCACAGGATTAACGCCCATCAACGCCGCCAGATCATCAAGATCAATGTTCGCGTCTAGACTGCGGGGCGAAGGGTTGCGCGTTTGCAAATCGCCCAGTCGGATGGCAATACCGGGCGGGCTGTCCCGAAGACGCACGGGGGCGCCAATCATCTCTTCTATTTGCGGGACATCGACTCGCGCCTCATGTGGCAGTTCAATCCAGTCCGGGTGCCAGCCTTCGCCCAGAAAGTGGCGGATAACGGTAGCGAGGACAAACACCGAGCCTTCGTCCAGATGTTTGTGACCCATGACCGTCAGCCCGACTGCACTGCGCCCGACCACGACATGGGTCTCGGTCTGACGAAATACGATCTCTGAACCTGGGTGTATCAGCAAGAACGCCCGTGCCCCGCGCGCCAGCGCGGTAGCCAGGTCAGGCGCGCTCAGCACAAAATTTGAATACGCTCCGTAACGCGCGTAATCGAATTTGCGGCCAATCCGGGCACCAAGAAGCCTGTCGCCCATCGCACGGGCCACCGTTTCAACCAGAATGCCCTCTGATGCGTAGGGTGCAAAACCCGCTTTCAGCGATAGAACAGAACGGTCCAGGCCGACCGCTTGAAGGGCGTCCGCAACGGTGCTCGCTCCGGCGAAATCTTCAAGCAGTTCCACGACATGGGCCAACTCGCGAATTGTAACCATGTTTCGACGCATTGGGTTAGTTTGTCGGGAATTGTCCGGTGACACAACCCGTCAAGGCGCTGCACAATCGCCCTGCGACAACGGGTTACACCGCCGTTCCCTCAACCCGTCATCACCGACGAAACCTGTGATTTCTTAAGGGACATGTTCGTGAGTAAGTCTTTCCCCCTCTCTCTCAGTCAATCGCTGACGTTGCTGGCCACGATCTGGGCTCAGGCGGCGTATGCGCAGGATATGGACACAACCGTCGACAGTTTAAGTGACAGCCGCGAGATCCCGGTTACCATCGACAATTTCATCCGCGCCGCGACTGATCTTGAGCTGGGCAAATATGTGTCACTGGCCGGAGGAGTGAACAGGTTCTTTCACTTTCGCGAACCGACCCCGGTAGATGATCAACCAACTATCCGGATGAACCGCGACACGCTGTACAGCACCGCTGTTATCGACATCAGCGAAGGCGCAACCCTGACGCTGCCAAATGCAGATGGCCGCTATATGACCGCAATGGTTCTCAATCAGGATCATTACATCGAAGAGGTGTTTCACGGTGGTGGCACCTATGCGCTGGATGTCGAGACTTTTGGCACGCCCTATGTTGTCGTCTTCATGCGCGTGTTGGTCGATGCCGCCGATCCTTCGGATGTGGCCACCGTCAACGCGTTGCAGGACCAGATGCTGGTCGAGGCCGGGTCGGCCCGTCCGTTCATCCTTCCCAATTATGACGAAGCCAGTTTTGAGGGGCTGTTACAGAGCATTCTGGCCCTCGGCCCCTATGTGCCGGACAGTTCCCATATGTTCGGCGCGCGTGATCAGGTTCAGGCGGTCCGGCATCTGATCGGCACCGCCGGCGGTTGGGGTGGGTTGCCCGAGCATGAGGCCTATTACGTCAGTGTAGAACCAAATCTGCCAGTGGCCGAGTATCGCATCGATGTTCCCGCCGAGGTGCCGGTCGGGGCGTTCTGGTCTGTCAGCCTTTATAACGCCAGGGGCTTTTTCCAGCCCAACGCGCAAGGTGCCTATAACGTCAATTCAGTGACAGGTGCGCGCAATGGTGATGGATCAATGACCATTCACCTGAGCGGGTGTATGGATGGGCGGGTCAACTGCCTGCCGATCATGGAGGGCTGGAACTATACCGTGCGGATGTATCAGCCCGGGCCCGAGGTTCTCGATGGGACGTGGAGCTTCCCCCCAGTTCGCCTTTTGAATTAACGGAAAGGATTTCTCATGCGACGTCTTCTTTTTGCCCTTGCGCTGTGTGTGCCCTCGATTGCCGCGTCAGAGGAGGTGCGCATCCACAACCTTGTGCGGGCGGAATCTGACACGATGATCCGGGCAAATCTTGCCGCCAATGGGGTGGGCGTGGGCGAAATCGTTCACGAGCGTACGCTGGTTTCGGCGGATGCTCCGCAGCCGATCATCCGCGCAAATCAGGACACGCTTTATTCCGCCGTGATCCTCGACCTGTCCCAGCCGGTCCAGATCACTTTGCCCGACGGCGATGGCCGTTTTCAGTCGATGCTGGCTATCAGCCAGGATCACTACGCCTTTGTCGAGGCGACGCCGGGCACCTATGACCTGACCGAGGACAATGTCGGCACGCGCTTTGCCTTTGTCCTGTTCCGTACATTCGCCGATGCCACGGATGCCGAAGATCTGGCCAGAGCGCATGCGGCGCAGGACGGGATCGAGCTCAGCGGCGGTGGCAACGGCCCGTTCGAAGCGCCGGACTGGGATATGGAAAGCCTGGCCGAGGCGCGCAAGGCGGTGAACGATCTGGCAAGCGCGGTCGGCTTTGATGCGGCCAATGCCTTTGGCCGCAAGGACGAGGTCGACCCGATCGATCACCTGGTCGGCGCCATCGCTGGTTGGGCAGGGCAACCGGCGACCACAGCCTCGGCCGTGATCGCCAGTGTCGATGCAAATGATGGCGAGACGCCCCATGCAATCACGGTCAACGACGTCCCGGTCGACGCGTTTTGGTCGATCACCGTTTACAATGCCAACGGCTATCTTGAGCCGAACGAGCTTGGCCGCAACAGTTACAACAACGTTTCTGCCAAGCCCAACGAGGACGGGTCATACACTATCCACTTCGGTGCATGTGACGATGGCCGGATTAACTGTATCCCGACCCCGCCAAACTGGAATTACACCGTCCGCCTGTACCAGCCGCGCGCCGAAATTCTGGATGGAAGCTGGACCTTTCCATCGGCTGAACGGATCAACTGAACCGATAAGGAGACCGAGATATGCAGTTTTCGACAAAGTCACAGGCCACCGCACTCGCCCTGCTGATGGCCGCAATCCTGGCCTTGCCGCTGCCAGCCGAGGCCCAGTCGCAACGAACGAAGAACACGGTTGGCGGTGCCGTCGTGGGGGCTGGGGTGGGGTACCTCGTATCCGGCAGTGACGGCGCAAAAGCCGGAGCCGTCGTCGGTGCCATCGCAGGCTATCGTAAAAAGCGTTAAGGCCACGCTGCACGTGCCGCACGCTATTGAAGAAATGAGGTAGATCACATGAAACGAGTTCCCCTAACGGCAATTTTCGGGATGTGCATTACAGCGCTGGCGAGCACTGCCACTGCCGATGCGGAGATGGACGAAATCATCGCCGCAGCTGCACCGTTCATGCATCTTAGCTGCGCCAGTGTTCTTGCAGAGCACGAGGATGACCCCGATCAGGTAAGCCAGATCGTGCGTCTCATGGCGATGGTGTCGCTCTACAACCGTCAGATCGATGTCGTGGCTACCGTCCCGGAAGAATATCTGGGCGACCTCAAGATCGAGTTCGTCGAAGAGCTTGAAGACGCCTGCGACAACGACGGTGGCAGGTTGCTGGCCGGGGCAGTGGACGATGCTGTGAGGGAAACCTTTGAAGAGTTCGAATAATCCGCTGCATTAACAATCGGCCGCCGATTGCGGCGGCCGGCTTCTTGATAGGTCTTTTGCAAAATGAAACGGCGCACGGGCGCAAAGGACCATGCCAAGCCCGCTGTGCAATGGGTAAGATGCACATCAAGGTGAAGGGCATTTGTGACAAAGCACGATTGTCTCCAGCCGTGAAGAGATTCGCAACGCAGCTGTGACGCTCTTGGCTGTCCAGCTCAAACCGCACTATCCTGTGTTTCAGAAGAAAGCTTGCTTGTTGTTTTCTCACCCTGGCCTTGCCCAACTCTGGGGTCGAAGCCTCTGGGAAACATGGCGTGATTCAGTGGGATTTCGATTGGGTGAAACTCATTCAGGGCATTACCTTTGTCCCAAAGTAGAAGCAGCTCGCAATTGTGTGGCTTTTTGTTGGTTTTTCTTGACCAGCTAATCAATTTGATACATTTTTCACGACAAAGACCTAAATGGAGCACAAATTAACACGAATTTAGACCGTTTTGTTTGTTCACCGCGATCCTTGGGAAAGAGGTTTCACTTCGGTCCAAGGATGGTTTCAAAGCGGCGGCAATGCTAAACTGGAATTCCTGTGCGGGCTGGTTTTGGCAACCTGATATGGAAAGGTATAGCCCCGACACTTCGCATGTGAACAGCGCATCTTGAGGGTCCAAATCTTTCGAACCACCGGGCACTGGATGCAAATGACCCAAAGCGCCTCGCAAATGAAGGCGCCCAAAAACGAAGATCAACCAACAGAGGACAACCATGAAACAGAAGAGATCAATTTATGCGGTTTTGGCGTTCGGTTTACTGACGGCGACGGCTGCGGCATCGGAAACGGAATTGACAGTATACACTGCTGTTGAGGCTGAGGATCTTGCGCGGTATGCGGAGACGTTCAATCAGAGCAATCCGGATATCAAGATCAACTGGGTCCGGGACTCGACGGGGATCATCACCGCGAAACTGCTGGCTGAACGGGACAACCCACAGGCGGATGTGGTCTGGGGGTTGGCTGCGACCTCTCTGCTGCTGTTGAAATCCGAAGGGATGCTGGAGCCTTATGCGCCGGCTGGCGTAGACAAGCTGGATGCGAAATTCGTCGATGGTGACAACCCGCCTGCCTGGGTTGGCATGGACGCCTGGGTTGCCTCGATTTGCTACAACACGGTTGAGGCGGAAAAGGCCGGGCTGAAGCCGCCGACCTCGTGGAAGGACCTGACTGATCCGATGTACAAGGATCAGGTTATCATGCCGAACCCGAATTCCTCTGGCACGGGGTTCCTTGATGTGTCCAGCTGGCTTCAAATGTTTGGCGAAGAAGGTGGCTGGGAATACATGGATGCGCTGCACGAGAATATTGCGCGCTACACCCATTCCGGCTCGAAACCTTGCAAACTGGCGGCGGCGGGCGAGATCCCGATTGGTATTTCTTTTGCGTTCCGTGGGGCGAAATCCAAAGCTGATGGCGCACCGCTGGAAATCATTGTGCCTTCGGAAGGCGTCGGCTGGGACATGGAAGCAACCGCGATTGTGGCCGGCACTGCAAATCTGGAAGCCGCGCAGAAGCTGGTGGACTTCACCGTCACCAAAGAGGCCAACGAGATGTACAATACCGGCTATGCGGTCGTGGCGTATCCCGGCGTTGCAAAACCGGTTGAACACTTCCCAGAGGGTCTTCTGGATGCGATGATCAACAATGATTTCGAATATGCCGCCAACAATCGCGCGGCAATCCTGAAGGAATGGCAGTCTCGCTATGACGGAAAGTCTGAAGCGAAGTAATTCCATTGGCAGGAGGGGCTTTTGTGCCTCTCCTGCCCGCCACTCTCTTGTTCCCACCAACACAACCAACTCACCCGGCGCGCACCGGCCAGGATCGGTCGTGCCCGAGGTGCAGATGTGAGGACCTCTCCCGTGCTTCAGAAAACACCACCCGGTGAACTGTATCTCAGCATCCAGAATTTGTGGAAAGCGTTCGGCAGCTTTCTGGCACTCAAGGACATCTCTCTTGAAATCAAAGAAGGTGAATTCATTTGTTTCCTCGGCCCGTCCGGCTGCGGCAAGACCACCTTGTTGCGGGCGATTGCAGGGCTGGATCTGCAGACCAAGGGTACGGTTATGCAGGATGGCAAGGACGTCTCCAACCTGCCCCCGTCCGAGCGCGATTTCGGGATTGTGTTCCAGTCCTATGCGCTGTTCCCGAACCTGACGATCGAAAAGAACATCGCATTTGGCCTTGAAAACACGGGCCGCAGCAAGTCGGATATCGCGGTTCGGGTGAGCGAGCTGCTGAACCTTGTTGGTCTGCCGGATCAGGGCAGGAAATACCCGGCGCAATTGTCCGGTGGCCAGCAGCAGAGGATTGCGCTGGCCCGCGCCATTGCAACCAATCCCGGTCTGCTGCTGCTGGACGAACCCCTGTCGGCGCTGGACGCCAAGGTGCGCGTTCACCTGCGGCATGAGATCAAGGAATTGCAGCGCAAGCTGGGTGTGACCACCGTGATGGTGACGCACGATCAGGAAGAAGCGCTGGCCATGGCCGACCGCATCGTGGTGATGAACCACGGGGTGATCGAACAAGTTGGATCGCCCACGGAGATCTACCGCGAACCGGCCAACCTGTTCGTGGCTGACTTTATCGGTGAAATGAACCAGATCCAGTCTCAGGTTACGAAAGGCGGGCGGTTGAGCGTCGGGGAAAAGACCTTTGCCTGCCTCAGCCACACGTTCAATGATGGAACCCCTGTCATTGCGGCCATTCGTCCCGAAGACATCATCCCTCATGAAGCTGGTTATCTTGACACGGGCGGCAATCGGAACTGCATCGAGGTCACGCTCGATGAAATGGAGTTTCTGGGCTCGTTCTGGCGCTGCCGCCTGAACAACGAGCGGTTCGGATCTTCGGAACTGATCGCGGATTTTTCGATCAACGCCGTGCGTCGTCTTGAGCTGGAAGAGGGGTGCAGCATGGTGATTGAGCTTCCCGAGAACCGCCTGATGGCGTTTGACCTTCCGGAGGCTGCGGCATGAGCACGATGTCGACCAATCAGGACACATTGCCTGTCGGGCCGGATATCAGGCCCAGGCTCAGCCGCGATGACATCCTGATGCGCGGAAGCATGATGGTGATCGCGCTCTATCTGATCGTGACACTGGCACTGCCGCTTTACACGATGCTTTCCAAGTCCTTCTCGACCTACCGGGTCGAGCTGTCCCAGTATGAGTTTCAGGTCAGTGATGAAGCGGGTGTGTTCGACGGAACGATCCTGACGGCTGACGAACTGAACAGGCAATTGGGGGTGTATTCCGACACCGATCTGACAACCGGCTCGGACGGGCGTTTGCCGGTGACCGGGTTCTTTCCGGATTTCAGCTTTCGCAGCCCGGTCATGTACCAGATGCGGAACACGACGGAGGCCGGGCGCTTTCTGGTCGGGTCGACTTTGAACGAAGGCACCGATTGGGTCGAGCTTGATTCCAACACGTTCCGCCGGGTGCAGATGCGGCCGGTTCAAGCGCGGGGTCTGGGCAACTTCATCAACTACTTCTCGACACCAGCCCTGTTCAACTCGATCAAGAATTCCCTTTGGATTTCGGTTGTCAGCACAATCGTTACGGTGACGCTGGCGTTCTGGTTTGCCTATGCGCTGAACCGAAGCTGCATGCGGTTCAAGGGGGTCTTTCGCCTGATCGCGATGGCGCCGATTCTGGTTCCCTCGCTGCTGCCGGGCATCGCGCTGGTCTACCTGTTCGGCAATCAGGGGATGATCAAGGAGTTGTTGTTCGGTGCCAGTATCTACGGCCCCATAGGCATCGTGATCGGATCGGTCTTCTTTACCTTTCCACACGCGTTCCTGATCATATCGACTGCGCTCGCGATATCGGATGCGCGGTTGTACGAGGCCGCTGTCAGCTTGCGCTCTACCCCCTGGCGGACATTCTGGACCGTTACCATACCCGGCGCGCGCTATGGCCTGATTTCCGCAGCCTTTGTCGTGTTCAATCTGGTGATCACCGATTTCGGCCTGCCAAAGGTGATCGGCGGCCAGTTCAACGTGCTTGCCGTGGATATCTACAAACAGGTGATCGGCCAGCAGAACTTTGAGATGGGCGCCGTGGTCTCGGTGGTTCTGGTCATCCCCGCAATTCTGGCTTTTGCCATCGACCGGATGGTTCAGTCCAAGCAGGTGGCGCTGCTTTCTGCGCGCTCGGTTCCATATCAGGCAACACCAAACCCAAAGGCTGATCGCATATTCCTGATCTACTGCAGCTTGGTCGGCCTGTTCATCATTGGTCTTCTGGCCGTGTGTCAGTTTGCGGCGCTGATCAAGTTCTGGCCCTACGATCTGAGCCTGAGCCTCAAGAACTACCAGTTCGACAAGATGGATGGCGGCGGCTGGGGGTCGTATTTCAACTCGATCAAACTGGCCTTCCTGACGGCGGTGATCGGCACGACGGTTGTCTTCTTCGGGGCGTATCTGGTGGAAAAATCGAACGGCTTCAAAACCGGACGGTCGATCTTTCAGATGTTCGCCATGCTGCCGATGGCCATCCCGGGCATGGTTCTGGGGCTGTCCTATATCTTCTTCTTCAACAACCCGTCCAATCCGTTCAATGCGATCTACGGCACCATGGCAATCCTGGTGGTTTGCACGGTGACGCATTTCTATACCGTATCGCACCTGACGGCGGTCACCGCTCTCAAGCAGATGGATAAAGAGTTCGAGTCGGTGTCAGCCTCTCTCAAACAGCCAACAATGAAGCTGTTTGCCCGCGTGACGGTGCCGGTCTGCCTGCCTGCGGTGCTGGATATCTCGATCTATCTGTTCGTCAACGCAATGACGACCGTGTCGGCGGTTGTGTTCCTCTATTCACCCAAAACCACACTCGCGTCCATCGCGGTGCTGAACATGGATGATGCCGGGGACATCGCACCCGCAGCCGCAATGGGCATGATGATCTTCTACACCAACGCCGCCGCCCGGATCTTCCACCTGATGGCATCAAAAGGCATCCTGGCCCGCACACAGGCCTGGCGCAGCAGGTAATCCACAAAAAAACTCAAGAACCCGCCGGTCACATATCTCCGGCGGTTTCCTTCTCCCCAAGAACCCGCTCCGCAAAGTCCATAAACGCCCGTATGATCTTGACATCGCGACGCTGGGACGATGTGCTCTCAGTAGTCAATCTTTCTTTTGCAATGAAACAGGTGGAGCATCGGAGGGTTCCTTCACACCGGCTTGCCCGAAATATCACGTGACCTGATCTGCCCTGATGAGACAGAGCGCCTAGTCCGACCCTGCGATAACTACTTCGATATCATTTTTATCGAGCATGTCCTGGATATTGGCAGGAGGACGGCGGTCGGTAAAAAACACATCAATTCCGGCCATGTTGTGAAGAGATATCGGAGCCCGCTTGTTGAATTTTCCGCTGTCGGCAACGACGATGCGCACTTGCGCATTTTCAGCCGCAGCACGTGCGATATTGGCTTCTTCGAGATCATGCAGCATAAAGCCCAAATCTCCATTCACGGCTCCAACCGAAAACACTGCCAACTGTACGTTGAAACGCTTCACAAGATCCAATGCCTCTGCACCGAAAGCACCCCCATCATGGGCGCGCAATTCTCCACCGGCCAGAAACACCCGGTTGTTGTTGTGCTTTGACAACGTGTAAGCGACGAAAACCGAATTGGTAACCACAAACAGGTCTTTATGTTTCCGCAACGCAAGCGCGACGTAGGCGGTTGTCGAACCGATATCCAGAAATAAGGAGTCCCCGTCGCTAATTGTATTTGCGACTGCCCGGGCTATTGCTTCTTTCGCATGCGCTTGCGTTCCCAAGCGGTTTTCAAAAGGTGGTTCAATTGCGTCTTCGCTAAGATGTACGCCGCCATGAACCTTCCTCACGATCTTGCGCTCTTCCAGTGCCTTGACGTTACGCCGGATCGTTTCATTGGAAACATTCAGTTTTTGAGCCAAGAGGCTGACCCTGCACGACCCGCCCGCATGTTGCAGCTCTCGAAGGATTTCTTCTTCGCGCTGATTTGTGGTTTTTCGTGGCTTTAACATGCGACCTCCTGAAAGGGGGATACGGCAGTCATCCCAATAAAACAATATTGCGCCCAATACGGTGCCATTCGGGGCTTTTTATGCGAATTATAACGAATTATCGTGGAGAAATGTGGTTTTTATTGACGTAGTTGTCAGATTGGCGCAGCATGGAAGTGTAATAAACGAAAAACACTCAAAAAGCCACATTCAGGGAGCACAACATGATCAGGAAATTCAATACACTACACGCAATAGCATTAGTCGCTGGCGTAACTGCTTCGGCTTCTTGGGCCGTCGAATCGACGGACCCTATCAAACTGACGCTGCATGATTGGTCAGGACAGCTGATCAACACCAAGATAATGGGAGCAATTCTTCAAGAGGCAGGGTACAACGTTGAATATGTTCAGGCGGACTATATCGCTCAGTTTGCGGGCCTGAAGACAGGTGATCTACATCTGGCAATGGAAATCTGGGAAACCACCGGGCGTGAAGCGCTGGACGAAGCCACCGCCTCTGGCAACGTGGTGAACGTTGGTGAAACCGGTCTGATGGCGATCGAAGAATGGTGGTACCCAGCTTACATGAAAGACCGCTGCCCAGGCCTGCCAAACTGGGAAGCTTTGAAAGACTGCGCAGGGGAATTTGCCACCGCTGAAACCTCGCCAAATGGGCGCTATGTCGGTGGACCTGTGACCTGGGGCGGTTTCGACGACGAGCGCGTCGAAGCATTAGAGCTAGAGTTTGAAGTTGTCCACGCAGGCACGGATGCAGCGCTTTTTGCAGAACTGGAATCTGCATATCAGCGTGAAGATCCGATCATGCTTTGGGTCTATGTTCCACACTGGGCCCCGGCCAAATATGACGGCGAATTCGTGGAGTTTCCGCCATATTCGCCCGAGTGCTACAGCGACCCGTCAGTTGGTGTGAACCCGGATTTGGCCTATGACTGCGGAAAACCGCGTGGTCCGATCTGGAAGGCTGCTTGGGCTGGTCTGCAAGAGAAGTGGCCGGGCGCGTATGACATCATCGAAGCCTATAACATCAATAACGACGAGATGAGCGCCATGGTCGGCAAAGCCGATCTGGACGGTGTGGATATTGATGCAGTTGTCGCGGATTGGATGGAGACGAACAAAGACCGTTGGTCTGGCTGGATCTCTAAATAATCTGCTTGGCCGAAGCGGTTACCCCGCTCTCCTCTACCGCTTCGGTCTTCTTCCGTTTTAGTACCGGACATCACAGATGACCCCCACAACAAAACTGTCCTGCCGAAACGTTTGGAAGCTTTACGGTTCAAACGCCGAGACCCTTCTGGCGCAAAATCCGAACCCATCGGCAGATGAAATTCGAAATGCGGGTGTTATCGGAGCGGTACGCAACGCCAATATTGAAATCGTCGAAGGTGAAATCTTCATCATCATGGGCCTGTCCGGTTCAGGCAAATCAACCCTGGTTCGTTGTCTGTCCAGGTTGATCGAACCCACGAGCGGAGAGGTTCTGTTCGACGACGCCGACCTGCTGCGCGCCGGCGAAAAAGAAATGATTGAAATTCGCCGGCACAAGATGGGCATGGTGTTTCAGCATTTTGCCCTGCTGCCGCACCTGACTGTGTTGCAGAATGTGATGTTCCCCCTGACCATTCAGGCTACGCCCAAACACGAGGCCGAAGCAAAGGCGAGAGACGTGGTGGAACTGGTCGGTCTGAAGGGGCGTGAAGACTACTATCCACGAGAGCTCTCGGGTGGTCAGCAACAGCGTGTGGGCATTGCCCGATCATTGGTGACAGAGCCCGATTTGTGGTTCCTGGACGAACCTTTTTCGGCCCTCGATCCGCTGATCCGTCGCGAAATGCAGGACGAATTTCTGCGACTACAGGAACGGTTGCATAAGACTATTGTCTTTATCACGCACGACTTTGAAGAAGCCGTTCGCTTGGCCGACCGCATCGCCATTATGAAGGATGGTGAAGTCATCCAGATTGCCACCCCAGAGGAGCTGGTGATGAATCCAGCGACAGATTATGTGGCTGAATTCACGCGGCATATTCCGCGCTCCAAGGTTTTGACGGTTGGTGGTGTAATGACGGTCGGCGCTGCGGGTAAAGGTGAGCCCATTGTGCAATCAACCCGCGTCTCGGCCGTGGCGGAACGGATCATCACCGCAGATGCACCAATTCCCGTGACAGACAGCAATGGTCTGGTTATTGGCGCCATTGATCGCAAGGCTGTGGCCTATGTGCTATTCGGTGAAGGGGACGCGGTATGAGCCGCCTGTCCCGCAGCCAGCTTGTCATTCTGCTGCTTGTCGGACTGACAATCCTGCTGGGGTATTTCGGCAGTAACCTGGGAAAAGCGCTGGATGCGCGCTGGATCACCAAATTCCCGTCGGCTTGGGTCGTCCCGTTCAAAACTTATATTTCATCTGCGATGTCCTGGTTGATCGAGGATGCAGCAATCGGCCCAGTTTCGTTCACCGACGTTACCCGCGCTGCCGCTTGGTTGATCGAACAGCCCTATGACCTTGTATTGTCCCTGCTGGCCGAAGGTTTTGTCACCGGGCAAGGCAATGATGCGCAAGTCATTCTACCTGCGATCAGCTGGATTGTAGTGATCACCGCCGTAGTAGCTTTGGGACAGTATTGCCGGGACTGGGGGCTCGCGGCATTGGTCGGCGGCTGCTTTACCTATCTGGCCGTCTTTGGCCAGTGGGACAGCGCGATGGTTACGCTTGCCTCGGTCCTGATTGCGGTGCCCATTGGCGCGGGCGGTGGGCTGTTGTTGGGGATATTGGCCTATCGCCACCTGACTTTCGACCGCATCATCTCGCCCATTCTGGACTTGATGCAGACAATCCCGATCTTCGCCTATCTGGTACCAATTCTGTTCATGTTCGGCTTTGGACCGATTTCGGCGCTGGTCGCCACGATCATCTATGCGACGCCGCCTATGGTGCGGATCACCACGCTTGCCTTGAGAGCCGTCGACCCCGAGATTTTGGACTTCGGGCGCATGGCAGGCACGACGCAAAAACAGTTGATGTGGCGCGTTTTGGTTCCTTCCGCCAGCCACAGTCTGATGGTGGGTGTCAATCAGGTGATCATGCTGACGCTGAACATGGTCATCATCGCCTCGATGATCGGGGCCGGAGGATTGGGGTTCGACGTCCTTGCCGCGCTGCGCAGACTGGATATCGGTGCAGGGTTCGAGGCCGGTATTGCCATTGTCGTTCTGGCCATTGCGGTTGATCGCCTAAGTCAGGCTTTCGCCGAGCGTATGGGGCAGGTCCATCACGAGCTCCCCGGCTCGTGGGTTACCCGCCATCGCCGGACAATTCTGGTATTGATCCTGCTAATTTTGACCTGGGTTCTGGGGCAGTTCTCACCCCTGCTGCTGGAGTATCCTGAAAGTCAAACGATAACCACTGGCGGGTTCTGGGATGACACGGTCAAATACCTGAACATCAACTATTTCGACACGTTCGAGGCGATTAAGATCTTCTTCCTGACGTGGTTCATGATCCCGATCAAAACGGTCTTGCTGGGAATTCCATGGCCTTGGGCCATTGCCATGCTGACCTTGCTGGGTTGGCATGCAGGGGGCTGGCGGCTGGCACTGCTGTGCGGAGGACTGGCGTCTCTGATCCTCATTTCAGGACTGTGGGCCAAGGCAATGGTGACAGTTTATCTCTGCGGAGCCTCTGTGTTTCTTGCGACTCTGATCGGGGTTCCGCTGGGTGTTGTGGCCGCACTTAACAAACGCGCCGGGACAGTGATCAACCTGTTTATTGATACGCTGCAGACATTACCCAGCTTTGTCTATCTGATCCCGGTAGTGATGCTGTTCCGTGTCGGCGATTTCACTGCTCTGATTGCCATAGTCCTTTACGCACTGGCCCCGGCCGTGCGTTACGCGGCCCACGGCGTGCGATCGGTCAGTGAGGAATTGATCGAGGCTGGATTGGTTTCTGGCTGCACAGGCACGCAACTCCTGCGCCATATTCGCTTGCCCATGGCCCTGCCCGAAATCCTTTTGGGTATTAACCAGACCATCATGCTGGCGCTGTCCATGCTGGTTATCACGGCCCTCGTTGGCACCCGGGATTTGGGGCAAGAGGTCTACATTGCCCTGACAAAGGCTGACACTGGCCGGGGTCTGGTGGCAGGGCTGTCCATCGCATTCATTGCCATCATCGCTGATAGGCTGATCAACGCAAGCGCTCGTCAGGCACGCATCCGCTTTGGAATGGAGAGTTGATATGACCCAATCCGATCTGATGACCCGCATTCGCAAGCTACCGATCTGGCAGGGCGAGATCAAAGCCACCCCTTTGACGGGTGGGATCACAAATGTGAACTACAAGGTTACTGACAGCAGTGGATCCTACGTGGTGCGTGTCGGTGACGACATCCCTTTGCACCAGGTGATGCGCTTTAACGAACTGGCCGCCAGTAAGGCCGCCCATGCTGCAGGTCTGTCACCCGCTGTAGTGTTTTCGTCCAACGAATTAACAGTCCTGGAATTCGTCGAAAGCCGCACTCTGACCGAAGAACACGTACGCGACCCCAGTATGCTGCCTCGAGTGCTGGAGCTCGTGAAAGCTTGCCACCTTGAGGTGCCCAAGCACCTGCGCGGCCCCTCACTGGTGTTCTGGGTCTTTCATGTCATCCGCGACTATGCCGCCACCCTCACCGATCGTGGAAGTTCGCATAAAGGCCTGATCCCTGAACTTGTGCAAATTGGAAATGATCTGGAAGCCGAGGCCGGGCCGTACGACATCGTGTTTGGCCATAACGACCTGCTTTGCGGCAACTTTCTGGACGATGGCACCCGCCTGTGGCTGATCGATTTCGACTACGCGGGCTTCAACTCGCCATTGTTTGATTTGGGTGGGCTGGCCTCGAACAACTCTCTTTCCAATGAACAAGAGGACTGGGTTCTGGAAACCTACTTTCAGGCACCCGTCACCAACCAATTGCGTCATCGCTATACGGCGATGAAATGCGCCTCGCTGCTTCGTGAAACCATGTGGAGCATGGTGTCCGAGATCACCTCGGATATCGACTTCGACTACGCAGCCTACACAAGCGAAAATCTCGCACGGTTTCGCACGGCCCTGACCGATTACAAAAACACCTGAGGACAGATATGACCGACCTTCCAAATACAGCCAAAGCCGTCATCATCGGCGGCGGCATCATCGGCTGCTCGACCGCCTATCACCTTGCCAAGCTCGGTTGGACCGACACGGTGCTGCTGGAGCGCAAAAAGCTGACTTCGGGCACCACATTCCATGCTGCGGGTCTGGTGGGGCAGCTGCGTTCGAACGCCAATATCACTCAGCTGCTGGGATATTCAGTCGATCTGTACAACAAGATTGAAGAAGAAACCGGTCTGGGAACGGGTTGGAAAATGAATGGTGGTTTGCGCCTTGCCTGCAACGAGGAACGCTGGACCGAGGTCAAACGGCAGGCCACCACAGCCCATTCCTTTGGTCTGGACATGCAGCTGCTAACCCCGAAGGAAGCGCAGGATCTTTGGCCGCTGATGGATATCGGTGACGTCATCGGCGCGGCGTTCCTGCCCACCGATGGGCAAGCAAACCCCTCGGACATTACCCAGGCGCTGGCCAAGGGAGCGCGCATGGCAGGCGCGAAGATATTCGAGGATACCAAGGCCACCGATCTTGAAATCGAGAACGGCAAGATCCGCGCCGTAATCACTGAACATGGCCGTATCGAATGTGAAAAGGTGATCGTGTGTGCCGGTCAGTGGACGCGCGATTTTGCCGCCAAGTTCGGTGTGAATGTGCCGCTGGTGCCAATGGAACATCAGTACATGGTCACAGAACCATTTGGTGTACCCGGTGATCTGCCTACCCTGCGGGATCCCGATCGGCTGACCTATTACAAGGAAGAAGTTGGTGGGCTCGTCATGGGCGGTTATGAGCCGAACCCGATCCCGTGGGCGGTGAATGGCATACCTAAAGATTTCCACTACACCTTGCTCGACAGTAACTTCGACCATTTCGAACAGATCATGGAGCTGTCGCTGGGCCGGGTGCCAGCGTTGGAGACCGCGGGGATCAAGACCCTGACCAATGGTCCCGAAAGCTTCACTCCGGATGGCAACTTCATTGTAGGTGAAGCACCAGAGCTAAAGAATTTCTTTGTTGGTGCTGGTTTCAACGCCTTTGGCATTGCTTCTGGCGGTGGCGCCGGAATGGTGCTGGCAGAATGGGCCGCCAAGGGCGAGCCGCCCTTTGACCTGTGGTCCGCCGACATTCGCCGTTTTGGCCGCCCGCATTTCGACACCGATTGGGTTCGCACCCGAACAGTCGAAGCATATGGCAAACACTACACTATGGCTTGGCCTCATGAAGAACACGAGTCCGGCCGCCCCTGCCGCAAGTCACCGCTGTACGATACGCTTATGGATCAGGGCGCTTGCTTTGGCGAAAAACTGGGTTGGGAGCGTCCGAACTGGTTTGCCGACGCATCGCTGGGTGAAACGCCCAAGGACGAATACAGCTTTGGTCGCCAGAACTGGTTCGCTGCCGTTGGTCGCGAACACAAAGCGGCCCGGGAGGCGGCCGTGCTGTTCGATCAAACATCGTTCGCCAAATTCGCGCTGAAAGGCCCCGACGCCCTGGCTGCGATGAACTGGATATGTGCCAATGATGTGGACAAACCGGTGGGCGCTCTGGTCTATACCCAGATGCTGAATGACAAGGGCGGAATTGAATGCGACCTGACCGTGGGCCGTGTAGCGCATGATGAGTTCTACATTGTCACCGGCACAGGCTTTGCCACCCACGATTTCGACTGGATCAGCCGCAATATTCCGGACGGGCTGAACTGCCAGCTGTTCGATATCACCTCCTCAAACGCAGTATTGTCGCTGATGGGGCCGAAATCGCGAGACATTCTGGCGGCGGTTACCCGCGACGATGTGTCGAATGACGGGTTCAAGTTTGGTACGATCCGGACAATCGGTATCGCCGGTTGCCCTGTCAGGGCACTGCGGGTGACATATGTGGGCGAGCTTGGCTGGGAACTGCACTTGCCTGTTGAATATGCACAAACAGTCTACACTGCGCTGATGGAAGTAGGGCAGCCACACGGGTTGGTTAATGCAGGCTACCGCGCAATTGAATCTCTTCGGTTAGAAAAGAGTTACCGCGCCTGGGGATCTGACATCGGGCCCGATCACACGCCGTTTGAAAGCGGTCTGGGATGGGCTGTGAAACTGCGCAAAAACATAAACTTCAAGGGCCGCGCGGCAAGCGAAAAGCAAAAGGCCGAGGGCGTCAAAAAGATGCTGGCCTGCTTTACCGTCGACCCTGATGTGGTGCTGTTGGGCCGCGAAACGATATACCGGGATGGAGAACGTGTGGGTTGGCTAACGTCGGGTGGCTATGGTTACACGACCGGCAAATCCATCGGTTACGGCTATGTCCGAAACCAGGGTGGTGTCGATGCGGAATTTGTTACGTCCGGCACATATGAGTTGGAGGTTGCGACCCAACGTGTCCCCTGCGACGTTACACTTCAACCGCTTTACGATCCCAAAATGGACCGTATCAAATCGTAACACAAACCCCTGTAGCTTGGATGAGGTTGGGGCAAATGTGTCCCAACCTCATTACCTCGGGAAAGGTGTTCATTTTCCAGTTAAACCAAGAGGTGTCCCGGCAGGATTTACTGTCCAGATCACCAGGTTGCCGGCAGATTTGGAATGCACAAGCACTTTGTTTCCTGTTCTCGCCGCGCAACGTCAAATACCCCGCCGCACTACCTGCGCTGGTGGGGCACAAGTCAGATGTTCAACTGCATGGATGACTTTGTTCGGTCCATTGCAACGAATGTCCTGAACTTTCGGATGTTCTTGTTCGAGAAGAATAACCGTTGGGTAAGCTTTTCATATTCCGACATATCTCGAACGATAACGATCAGAACAAAATCCACTTCACCAGTAACATAGTAACATTGCTGAACCTCAGGGGCACCAAAGAAGCTGTTCTTGATTTCATCGATTTTTCCGCCTGTCTCGGTTTTTAGTTCGACTTCGACGAAAATGGTCAGCGGCAATCCCACGGCTGCCGGATCAATATGCGCTGATTGCGCGGCAATGATCCCTTCCGCCTCCATGCGTTTGATCCTTCGCTGTACGCTGGGCGCAGACAGATTCACGCTTTCACCGATTTGACGGTGCGGCACCGTATTGTCCTGCTGCAACACCCTAAGAATCGCGAGATCGAAGCTATCCAGACTTCCTGATGAAAATTTTTGCTTCACGGCAACCTCATGCAAGTTTGTTTCAATTTTACCTGCAACTTAGAGCAAAAACATCACCGCCATTGATTTATTTTTGCACCATCAATGGAAGGACCACAAAATGCTCGCAAACTTTGAGACTGTCGGAATTGAAAGCCATGCAGCCAAGCCACGCTTTGGCCATGCCGCCGCAACCACTTTACCCCGCGAGGGTTTTGACCTCGCGCAGCGGGAAATTCAAAGCTGGAATGGATATGAAAGAGCCCCAATGCTATCCCTTCAAGGTCTAGCCGATGCGCTGAATCTGGGCACAGTCTGTTACAAGCATGAAGGGTTAAGATTTGGCTTGGGCAGTTTCAAAGCACTTGGCGGCGCTTATGCGGTTCTGCGGGTATTACAGCGTGAATTGACCGAAAAGGCAGGCCGGGAAGTCACCGCTGATGAGATTCGAAACGGCACCCATGCTGCCGGAATTGCAGACATAACCGTCATCTCCGCAACAGATGGCAATCACGGGCGTTCAGTGGCTTGGGGTGCCCAGCGCTTCGGCGCGCCTTGCCGAATTTACATTCACAAAGAAGTAAGCGAATTTCGCGCCGACGCAATGCGCCAGCTGGGGGCCGAAGTGATCCGAGTTGATGGAGATTACGACGCTTCCGTAGCAAAGACCCGCATTGATGCAGCAGAACACGGCTGGTTGATCGTTTCGGATACTTCCTGGCCCGGTTACACTCAGGCACCGCTTGATGTCATGGCTGGCTATGGGGTCATGGCGCGTGAGATCGTGCAGGACTTAGCTTTGCCACCCACTCATGTCTTCCTGCAAGGCGGCGTTGGAGGCTTGGCGGCTGCCGTCACCGCGGTATTCCTCCAGGATTGGGGGCAGAATGCTCCGCGCGTCATCGTGGTCGAGCCTGAATTGGCCCCCTGCCTTTTTGCAAGCGCCCAGGCAAATCGGCCTACAGCCGTCGAAGTAGGCGAAGAAACCATAATGGCTGGGTTATCCTGCGGCGCGCCGTCCGAATTGGCATGGAACGTTTTGGGAGAGGCCGCCAGCGGTTTTATGACGATCCCTGATCAGCTTGTGGCACCGGCCGTCCGCCTATTGGCAAACGGCGCTTTCGGAGATGAGCCAATCGAGGCTGGCGAAAGCGCCGTAGCCGGTCTGATTGGCTTGATCTGCGCGTCATTGCGCACCGACCTGCGACAACAATTTCAAATTACACCAAAATCCAGAGTGATGTTAATCGGGTCAGAGGGCGTCACAGATCCGCATGTTTTCAACCGGATCATGAATGATAGCAACTGACATGCGGAAATGACCCCGCTTGGTATTCCCCCTTGGTGGAAGCCGCGCCCGGCTTCCACCTTCCGGCCAGGCCGCCGGAGTTTACCTCTGTCCCACCTGCAAGATACGCCTTTGTCCTTAGCCAATCATGCAGGTTCACTTCCTTTCGACAGAGAACCGCGTTCCCCAAGGGTCCGTCAGCTCTTGCGGTTGCAATACAGTCCCATCCGTCAACAGCACGATCTCGTCCAAGCCGCTGCTGTCAGTTGGACGAGCTTTTGCACCATTGCTGTTCCAGATATTGCCTGCAAAGTGATGGTGGTACCCGCCCGAACTGTAGAACCCTGCTGAACCTTCGTGCAGCATGCAGTCCTGCGCTAGATGTCGCGTCATAAATTCGTCGACCGAATTGATATCCCCGACCTGAAGGTGGACATGTCCGACCACCATATTTTCCGGAGCCCCGGACCAGTCTGTCCGTGCTGCACCTGCAATGGCCCCCAGATCCAGATGATGCGAGCCCATGCGGGTATACTTTCCATCCATCTGCCATGTATCAACAGGCCGGTCGGCGTAGATTTCGATCCCATTGTCTTCTGGATCGTTGAGATACAACGCCTCGCTGACGTCGTGATCCGCCGCCCCGGTCAACGGGATGCGGTTTTGTGCAGCATAGATCAGCCAGCGTCCCAGGTAATCGCGGTCCGGCATTAGAAAAGCTGTATGGAAAAGGCCCGCCGCATGCGGATAGCGACGCGCGGTACGGTCTTGGCGCAACTCGAGCAGAACGTTGTTTCCAGCGCCCAGTTTCAGGGTTTCGCCATCCCGCGCCAATTCCTCAAGGCCGAGCACTTGTTGGTAAAAGGTCCCAACAGCGTCCAGATCGTTCACAATCAGTGCCACACGGCCGATTGACACGGGGGCTTCACTGCTTTTCACGCCAAAGACTCCTTTTCTGAGGTTCGAAACCCCCTTCCCATCAACCGCGCTGGCGTAAGCCCGCGTACCCAGCATATCCGCGATCATCGCTGTACTGGCGGCGGCAGTCAAACCTCAGGCCATCCTGTTTAGAAATCCTCGCCTGTGCACATTGCCGGGATTGCAGCATAGAGACCCTCGGCAAGCACGCGGTACAGATCGACCTGCACATCACGATCGGCGGCCAGTTCACCGGCAACAGCCTCGATCAACTCAACCGGCCCCTCGCCACACGCGGTGGCGTGCTGAACATAGGTATCGCCAATATACCACGCGAAGTTGTTGAGGTTCCGGTAAACCAAAACATCCCGACAAAACCCTTCGGACAGTTTGATCGAGGCCTGGGTTTGTGCGTCTTTGCTTAGCTTATCGGCAGGGAGCGGGGTACCTGCCCAAGTCGTCCGCCCATCATACCGACGTCACCCAGTGGACCCCTCGGACGACGTATTCGGCATGCTCCCCAATCTTGCACGCGTATCTTCTTTTACATCGCCCATGGCCATGCGCGCGAAGGCT
Source organism: Ruegeria sp. AF3 (assembly GCF_056536285.1). Taxonomy (NCBI): domain Bacteria; kingdom Pseudomonadati; phylum Pseudomonadota; class Alphaproteobacteria; order Rhodobacterales; family Roseobacteraceae; genus Ruegeria; species Ruegeria sp. AF3. The sequence goes on from NZ_JBQFJM010000002.1 coordinate 488,180, forward strand.
TGCCGCCAGCCTGGGACGAGGTCTGACAGATTTGCGAGGGCTTCGGCATCTTCACGGGAAACTCGTCGTGTTAGACGGGCGCGGGTCACGTACAACACGCTCCAGTCCGGATTGCGCCTTTCAATCAACGTTATTCGATCTCCTGCTTCGACCTCACCGGTTTCCAGAACACGGTAGTACCACCCTGTGCGACCCGTTTTCTGAAACAGGTAGGGCATCCTTTCATTTCCAGTGTGCAGTCCCAGTTTCCAGCAGGGCTGACGGCCCTGGCTGATTTGAACGATTGCCGTGCCCAGCCTCAGGATGTCGCCAATGCACAGATTTTCCTCGGTCAAACCGGTTGTTGAGATGTTTTCACCAAAAGCAGCGGGCACTGCGCCGGGAGGCAGCTGCCCTTCTCTCTGCCAATCCGCATAGTGATCCTGCGCATAATGGTGAATGGCTTTCTCTGCACCGCCATGCACGGTCAGGTCCGCCTGTGCATCGTCAGAAAAACCAGTAAGAGAAATGACCTGACGGCCAGACACCCGGTCCTTTTGAATGGCAGAGGGCGGCCTTGCTTCCCAGCGGTTCGTGACACGACCCAGGAAAATGCTACCGATTTCTGAGGATAGTTCAGGAAGGAACATTCAGGCTTCTTTGTGTTCGATGCATATCTTTTCTTCTTCGCCGCGCTCGAGGCTAAGGTTCAGCAAAGTGCAAAAGTCATTTCCCACGCCTGTCTCATGATAGGCGCAGGTCATGCATTTCCCGAACGAGTGGCCACCGTTCGCTGCCAATGCCAACCTCAAGCTCTGAAGAAGACCCTCCTTGAGGGACACCTGAACGCTGGCGGGCAGATTGCCAATGGCGTCTGCAATCGGATTGGCCTCTGCCAAAACGGCGCGACCAGCCTCGTTCAACTCATACGAGATCGACCGCTGGTCAGATTTTTGCCGGTGTTCGGCGGCGTATCCCTTGCGCACAAGCGCCTTCAGGGTCTGGGACATCGTTCCGCGTGTTGTCCCAAGGTATTCTGCGACATGTGACGGTGAACGGGAAAACTGATTTGCCTCGGACAGGTACTCCAGCGCGGCTCTTTGCGTCGGATTCAGGTCGCCCGCCCAGCCCGCAGCGGAATCTATCCTGGCAAGGCGGTTGATAAGGATACGAATATTGTGATCGTTTCTCATGCTACATCAAGTAGCGAGTCGAAATTAAAGTTGCAATGTGTTTCTTCTTATTATAGCGAGTCGCTATTACTTGACCGGAGATGAGAAATGACACTTACTTGGAAATCACTTGCTGCCATTGTGATCGGAGCTTCACCTGCCATCGCAGACGGCACTCACGCCCTTCATCAGGAGGGGGCTGTTATCTCTCCCGCTGATGCCAGCATGGCGGCTGACTTCGACATCCTTGCAGCGCATGCGCATCGCAACGGCAATACTGTTACGTTTCACATGACCACCAGCGGCACTGCCGGGGCTTCGGTTCCAGCGGCAACCGGGGCAGTGGGCGGGTCAGACGTCTGGTCCTATGTGTGGCCTACATCTCTGGATCCGTCCGCAGTGGGTTTCGAAGGCGGCACCGGCATCCTGGCAATGGCAGCAGCCAGCCACCCGGATTTTGACGACACGCCTCTTTTTGATGAAAACGGCGATGGCAATCCAGCCAATGATGGCATCGAGTGGCACAGCCACTGGGTTGTACTCACCCCGACCGAAGCTTGCGGCCCGGGCGCCCTTGCAGTGCGCGATATTCCCGAAGGGTCGACGCCAAAGCTTCCTGCGACCTGGCCTGGGTTCCCAATCTTTCTGGACAGCCCTGGGTTCACACCGCTGTTCGATGGCCCGGAAATTCAGGTTAATGCTGGGTTTTCCAGCGACGTTCAGCTTGAGGGCATCGCTTATGATGGCGTGACCTCTGCCCTGCGGGTAAACGCCAACATTCACGCTCCGCTGTTGTGCGTCACGGATGTTTTCGACATTGCGTCGGGCGACCTGAGCCTGCCGGGCAAGCTTCAGTAACGGTATCAGCCGGTCGCTTCACGCAGGCGTCCGGCCCCTGAACAAGAGAGACCAATATGCAAGCACCTGAACTACAGGTCAGTGAATGGTTCAACACTGACAAGAATTTAAAGCTTTCGGATTTCCAGGGTAAGGTTGTCCTGATTGAGGCTTTCCAGATGCTGTGCCCAGGCTGCATCCTCCATGGCATTCCTCTGGCACAAGCTGTGCGGGAGCATTTTTCCAGCGAACACGTCGCCGTAATCGGTTTGCACACCGTTTTCGAACATCATGACGCGATGACCCCGGTATCACTGAAAGCCTTTCTTCACGAATACCGTATCAAATTTCCTGTGGCGGTCGACAAACAGGGCACCGGGCCGTTGCCGGAAACCATGGCGGCATACGGAATGCGCGGCACGCCCAGCCTTGTTCTGTTGGATCAGTCAGGACGGATTGCAGCACATCACTTTGGCCAGGTCTCAGAGCTGCAAGTGGGTGCAGAGATTGGCAGCCTGCTTGCCCGTAAGGCTGCTGCTGAGGACGCAAGTCGGCACCCCAGTCAGGCCAGCCGGTGTGATGACACTGGCTGCGCTGTGTAAAACGGAAGTGTAGAGAAGACAAACCAAGGCGCACTTCCCATTCTCGGTTTGTGCTACTTGGGTTCACCCTTTTCTTAACTGTGCAGGTCTGCCCTGGTTTCACATGATCGTTTCGGCCAGGCACCACGCCCGTTTCAGATTTGAATACCGCGATAGCAATAAGGCCGGATCATCTGGAATACGGTTTCACACCGGTCGAGGCAAGTTTCGCAAACTCTGTCGTGTTCGGCTGCCAACCTTGTCGTGTATGAGCGAGTGATGCCAGTGAAATTCTTACTAAATCCGTGCGATCGGCAAGCTTCGTCGATACCTTGTTTCTTGCATTACTCGGGGGAAATGGCGGATGAAGTTCATTCACATCACTGATATACACCTCGTCCGCGACTCCGGACCGCTCAATGGCGGTTTTCCGTCCCAACGGTTGGACGCCTGCTTGGACGATATCCTTCAGTGGCATTCCGATGCGGCGTTCTGTGTCATCTCTGGCGACTTGGCTGAATTTGCCGAGGAGGAGGCCTATCGGGCTCTCAAGGCGAGACTGGCCGCATTTCCTCTTCGCTCATTTCTGCTGATTGGAAATCACGACGACCGAGCCGTTTTCCAATCGGTCTTCCCGGATCATCCAAAGGATGCCAATGGGTTTGTCCAGCATCGGTTCGAAATGGACGAGGGTGTTTTCTTGTTTCTCGATTCAACCAAAGACGGGCGCGATGTGCATGAAGGGCAGCTTTGCCCTGCCCGGCTGGACTGGCTCAGGCAGCAACTGACCGAAGCCGAGGACAAGCCCACCTATGTGTTTTTGCACCACCCACCCTTTGACCTTGGCATTCCCCTTGTGGACGATATCAGGCTGGTCGAGGCGGACGCCTTTGCTGATGCCCTCAAACTCGGACGCAATATTCGGCATGTATTTTACGGTCATGTACACCGCATGACCTACGTGAATTGGCGCGGCTTTCCATTTACCAGCCTGCCCAGCCTCAACCACCAGGTCCCGTTGAATGCGACCAGCGTCGATGGCGAGTTCTGCGACGAACCTCCGGCCTACGGTGTGGTACAGATTGCCGAGGATCAGCTGACGGTGCATTTCAACACTTTCCTGCAACGCAACCCATTGCATCAGACCTGAGGCATGGAATCCTACTGGATCGCATTGGTTCTCGTTTCGGCGGCAACCCACCCATTGCGCGACCTTACGCTGAAAGGGGTTGCGCATCCGGTGTCGTGCTATGTCGGGGTGTCCCTGACCTGGGTGATCCTGGCGGCGGTTCAAACGCTGGCCATGGGACATGATCTGAGCCTGCCTTATGAGGTCTGGCCCTTTGTCGCGATTTCGGCCCTTGGGCTTGCCTTCTATTACTACGGCACGTTGTCGGCCCTGAGACGTGGAAACCTTTCGGTCTATTATCCGATCATCCGTTCGTCGCCGATTGCCATTGTCGCTTTCAGCTGGCTGGCCCTTGATCAGCATTATTCGTGGTTCACATTGGTGGGAATCGCGCTGGTCCTTTTAGGCAGCCTGATGATCCAGAAGTCGCCCGGCGGCCTACTGCACGATCACAGAGCATTCGCGCTGGCAAGTATGGCGATGCTGGGGTCGGCTGCCTATTCGTTAAGCGATGCCCAAGCGATGAAGCTGACCAATCCGGCACCTTTCCTGTTTTTCACCTATATTCTTGTGACACCGCTGCTTGCTGGCATCAGGGCCTGGGAAGATCGCCACTTGTCAGCCCCGTTCCTGGGGGTCGTGCGGGGCTGGGCACAGGCACCGGTGCGGATCGCATTTGCCGGGATCGTGTCCTATCTGTCCTACCTGTTCATCCTGACCGCTTTTCAGCTTGGGGCTGAGGCCGCCACAGTCAGCGCGGTCCGGCAAGCATCAATCCCGGTTTCGGTGACCCTCGCAGCGATCATCCTCAAGGAATCCCGCTTTCTGCACCGTATCGGCTGGGCCAGCCTGATCGCACTGGGAATTCTCTTGATTACGCTGTCCCGAGGTTGAACCTGCATCCACTGTCTTGACGTACTGCGAATTCACCATTCTTCCACTGGCCTTGTTTGGGATCTCTCTGGACGAAAATGGCCGGTCCTGAAATGACATGCACGACAGAACCAAAGGTCAGAAACACTCCATCTCTGGACCCAATGCGTAGATGCCATAGTCGTTCAGACAGAGCGAATACGCCAAATCCTTAGCGAAAAATGAACTTGGCAATCCCTAAGATCGAAATGCCGCTATATTACCCGATCTCCAGATTATTGCAGAAACAGCCCACACCAGTCACCGGCCACTGATTCTGCCGAGCCATTCGGATGTCGCTTCTAGCCCTTGCCGCAGGATAGTAAACATATGCTCGATTTCGCCTTGTGTAATGATGAGGGGCGGCGAAAGAACACACATGTTGATCACGGGTCGAACAAGCAGACCGCGTTTCTGGCATTCCATATCGATACGGCTGCCAATCTCATAGTCGCGCCCCAGCTCGCTCTGGGGATCGCCATCGACTGAGCACTGAACACACCCCATCAATCCCATCCCACGCGCATCGGCCACGATGTCAATCTGGCGCAACTGCTGTAACTGATCCTGAAATACTGGGCCGACTTTTCGAACGTGTTCGAGTATCCTTTCCCGCTCGATAATCTCGATGTTTTTCAACCCGGCAGCCGCGCTGACCGGATGGCCCGAATAGGTATAGCCATTCGAAAAGGTGGCATCTTTTCCCGCAACATCCGCAATCAACCTGTCAGAAATAATCGCGGCCCCCATCGGCGCATACCCGGATGTCATTCCTTTGGCACAGGTGATTATGTCAGGCTGAATGCCAAAGACAGCCTCGGAGGCGAACCAATGACCCAAACGACCGAAAGCCGTCACGACCTCGTCGGAAATATACAATACATCATACTTCCTGCAGATGTTCAGGCAGCGTGCGTGATACCCAATTGGTGGTACGATGACGCCGCCCGAGGCCAAAACCGGTTCGGCGATAAAAGCGGCAACATTTTCCGGGCCAAGTGCCACAATGGCGTTTTCGAGATCGGCAACTTTCTCGTTCAGAAAGCTTTCATCGCTTTGACCGGGCGCGCGGTAAAGCGGGTTCACGTCCGGCAGGAAATGCGCCAGGTCGTCGGCCTTGTCGAGCCAGAGCCTGTCACGTTCCTTCCCACTGACGCTGGCCGCCAGATATGTGCTTCCGTGATAGGCTTTTTGCCTTGAAATGATTTTCTTTTTCTCTGGCCAACCCATTAGGTTGTTGCGGAAATGGACAAACCGGATGGCAGTATCAACCGCAGTGGAACCGCCGGTTGTAAAGAAGACATTATTCAGGTCACCCGGCGCACGTTTGGCGATTTCGCGGGCAAACTGTGCCGCAGTCGAGTTTGTGTTGTTGAAGGGCGAGAAATAGGCAAGGTTCCGGGCTTGCTCGGCCATTGCTTCGGCCATTTCCGCGCGTCCATACCCAATCTGGGTGCACCACATGCCCCCCGGTCCGTCGATCAGGCGTGCACCTTTTTCGTTTATCAGATGAATGCCGCTGGCACCTTCGATAAAGGTGCGGTCGTTTTCACCCAAAGCCTCCATCCCTTCCCACGGGTGCAGGAAGTGGTCGTTGTCCCATTGCTTTACGTTGGAACTATCCATGGCGCGCCATGCTTTCCGCGCTTAACACAATGGGAAATTCTTCGCGTACCCGAGCGTCCAAAGCGCCAAAATAATTAGGAAAATGGCTGTCGAGGATGGAATTCGCCTTGTCGCGGGCGCGGTCCAGAAGATCCGTTTTCCCCTCATTCTCCCAAGTGTCCGTACGCTCGCGGTCCATAAGCTGAGGGTAGACGAATTCGCTGTTCATATAGCTCAGCGTGTGCGGATTGCCGAGGAAATGACCCGGATCTATGGCACATTGGTGAATCACATCCACCGCCATGGTTTCATCGGTAACCTCTATCCCGCGCAACGATCGCAGGATCATGCCGCCCGCTTCGTCATCGATGACCATGCTTTCAAAGCTGCATCCCATAAGACTACCGATCATACCACCAAACTCGCACAGGCGATTGGCGCCGGCATGCGCTGCAAGGGTAAAGGTCAGCGCCTTTTCCAACCCGTATTGTGCATCGGGTATTTTTGCATCGGTCATACCTGCACCCACCGAAGTGGGAAGGCCGTAAAAGTTGCCCATCTGAATTGCTGCGGCACCGATCAGCGCCTGTTCGCCGCTGCCGCCAGTGAAAGACCCGCTGCGCAGGTCCGTAATGAAGGGCCAGGCCGCAAAGCAGATAGGGCAACCCGGCGTGATCAGGTTGACGATGGCGACGCAGGCAAGTGTTTCGGCGACGGTTTGAACCAGTGTTCCCGCAAGCGTCGCCGGAGCCGTGGCCCCGGCTTGAGGCGGCACGGCCAGATCAACAGTCAGGCCCAGCTTGGCAGTATCGATCAAGATTTCCATGTTTTCCTTGCCGATCCGCAGAGGGGAAACAATGGGGCAGCCGCCGAATATGACGCTTGGCTTTTTCAGGAAAGCCCCCTCGCCGCCCTGAGCCAGGTCAAACATGCGGATGGCATGTTGAATGTGGCTGCGGTCGCGGAATGTCAGGCAGGCGGGTTTTTGGCTGCCTGCAAGCATGGCGTAAATGGTGTTCATGTCATGGGTGAAATCATCGGTCACATCCGTCGCCAGAACCGTGTCGCCCAGCATGTGAATGTTTTCCAATCGGTCTACCAGGCGGGTGAAATCATAAACATCACGCAGAACCGACGGACGATAGGTTTTGGTTTTGGCATCGAATGTTGTCACGGCGGTTCCAGAGTTGGCGAAGTAAACGCTCTCTGCCGAACAATGCATGTCGTCTTTGCCTTCACGCTCTCCGCGGGCATAGACATAAAACTCCTTGGCAGCACCAGCCAGGATGTCTTCCATCAGGGCGCGTGGAAAGCACAGCCGATTGAGGTCACTCAACATTGCACCTTTGGGAAGCACCAGCTCAAGCAACTCCGGGAAATGGTCGGTAATACCGGTTTGTTCCAGAACGGTCAGGGCTGCATGATGGATGTTCTCCATATCGATTTGAGTCAGAGGTCTATAGCGTCCGCCGCTCAGACCCCCGCGTACGGCTTCGTTACCCGTGGTCGTCTGTTGTACCTTCAGACGCGCTGCGCGCCCGCCGCCCCCGCGACGACGTGAACGGGTTGTTTCATTGGTGCTGTTCATGTCGCATCCTCTGCCAAATCAATAATCTCACGGCGAAACCAGTCTTTGTCTGCATCGGCCTTTGGGCGCTCGAAATCGCGGGCGGCGCGATGGCCGGCAAAAACCGCGTCTGCGATCAATCCCGGCGACGCGGCATCACCAATGAGGTCAAGGGTTTTCAAACCGGCCCCCTTCAGGCTGTCGAAAAGGGCGGTTTCACGCCAGCGCTCGGTCACCAGAACCGTTGAGGCGCACGGGATTTCAATTTCGCGGCCGGTAAAGACACAGCCGATCCGCACCGCGCCGCCCTGAACCGCCGTAAGCACCTGATTGCAACGGATATCGACGCCCAATTCAATCATACGGGCCTGGATGCGGGACTGTTCCAAAGTATGAACGGCGTAGGCCGAAACCAAACTCTCTGGCGTGGCAAAAATGACCTGATATCCGGCAGTCGCCAGTTTCTCGGCAATCACTCCCGCCAGATAGATGTGGTCATCATCATAGATCATCACCGGGCCGCCCGGGGGCAGAACCCCATTCATGATCTCATCAGGCGTCAACACATTGGCATCCGGCATGACCGTGGGCAGGCGGCGCTGCGTGTTGCGACCCACGCCATCTGCGCGCCAATAGCTGCCGGTTGCGACAAAGACATGTTCGATGCCAAGCTCGGAGACTTGTCCGGCTTCGAGCTTGCTGTCCGTGAACAACTGTACGTTGGCCCGCTGCTTCAGATCGTTCAGGCGATAGTCAACCACCCGCGACCAGGCGGCGAGGCCGGGAAGTCTGCTTTCCCTGCCAACCCGTCCACCAAATTCGGTCGAGGCCTCGGCCAGTGTCACCTGATACCCGCGCCGTGCCAATTGCATGGTGCATTCCAGCCCCGCAGGTCCGCCACCGATGACCAGCACTTCTGCCTCGCTTTTTTTCGGCTCAATGATCTCGGGGTGCCAGCCGCGGCGCCATTCCTCGCCCATCGTTGGGTTTTGTGTGCAGCGGATCGGAACACCCAGATTGTCCGACGACACGCAGATATTGCAGCCGATGCATTCGCGGATTTCGTCGATCCTGCCTTCCTCGATCTTTTTTGGTATGAAAGGGTCCGCAATGGATGGCCGCGCGGCACCGATAAGGTCGACAATTCCCTTATTGACCACCGACAGCATCATGTCCGGGGACGTCAGTCGGCCAACGCCAACAACAGGTTTTCGGGTGATCTGTTTGACGTGAGACAGAAACGCGTTCTGATAACCATCTTCGGGCTGGAAACGGGTCGTTGCGCTGTCATTGGACCAATCCGCCACATTCACGTCCCACAGGTCGGGAAGATCGGCCAATAGCTCGACAATGGCGCGGCCTTCTTCTGCCGCCTGCATACCGTCGGCGCCCATCATCTCGTCAATGGCAAAGCGGAACGCCACGGCACAGCTGTCGCCTATGGCATCGTGGGTGTCTTCCAGCAGTTCACGGGTCAGCCGCACTCGATTTTCAAGCGACCCCCCATATTCATCGCTGCGCTGGTTCATATGGGGCAGCATGAAATGCTGTGCCAATGTCATGTTGTGCCCGGCATAGACATAAACGATGTCAAACCCGGCCTCTTTCGCGCGCAGGGCCGCGTCGCGGTGCCAGCGGCGAAGTTCCCTAATATCAGCCTTGTCCATGGCCTGCGCATGCTTTGGATGCGTCGTATCCACAGACATTTCGGAAGGTGCAAGAACCGGAGCGCGGGTCAGTAGATTCTGCGCATGGTTGCCGTTATGAACCAGTTGGATGGCCGCCAGCGCGCCATGTGCATGCACTGCATCGGTCATCAGCCGCAGCGCAGGCACATCGCGTGCATCCCACAATCGCCCTTCAGGGAACGGGGACAAATCCGAGGTCGGATGAATCTCGGTTTCCTGATTAGACACCACGGCCCAGCCACCTTCTGCTTTCATTCCCCGCACGGCAGCGTCCGCCCGCGGCCTGAGATGCCCCATCCCGGTGCAATGCGGCACCTGATAAAAGCGGTTTCTGGCTGTCACCGGCCCGATCTGGATCGGTTCAAAAAGCAGAGCATATGGGTTCGCGTTCGACATAATCACGCGTTTTCCTGTAGTTGGGTTCCGGAGCCCTTAGGCCCCGGATGATGGGTTGTGTTAGAAGCCGGCTTTGATCCGCTCGAATTCGGCCAGCATCTTCGCCTCAAGCTCGGGGTTCACAGCATCAAAGAACAAGCTGCCTTCGAAGAAGCTTTTGGGATCGGAAAAACCATAGGCTTCGATATTGGCCTGATCGGCGATTTCAAACGCTTTTGCGTTGGAATGCGGGTAGCCCCAGTTGTCGATGATGTACTGACCACTGGCAGGGTCCGTAAGCGCGTTCAAAAGGTCATAGACCTGATCGACCGGTGTCGTGGACGATTTCAGATGCACATAGCCACACGCCCAGGTCGCGATGCCCTTGTCCACGTTGCGCATCATGGCCGCGGGCACTTCGTTCCAGATCAGGTTCAGTTCGGACTGGTTCCAGGCCCAACCCATTTCGATCTCGCCACTGGTCATGGCCTGGTCAAACTGACCCGCATCGGACCAGTAAAAGCGCATGTTTGGATGGATCGAGCGCAGGAAATCCGATGCTTCCTTGAATTGCTCATCGCTCAGGTTGGTGTAGTCATCCGCGTTTCCGGTGGCCAGCGCGGCCAGGGCATAAGCAGACGATGCGGCATCCGGGATGGCGATTTTGCCCGCAAAGGCCGGGTCCGCCATCAGTTGCAGCGAGATGTCATCCCCCGAGATCTTGTCGGTGCGATAGATCAGGCCCGTGTTCCCCCATTCAAATGGCAGCATGTAAAGCTGGCCGTCCAGAACGATGGCGTCGACCTCTTTGATCTCGGGCAGCACATCCGTCCAATTGGTCAGCTTGCTTTCGTCCAAAGGCTGAATCAGATCAGCTGCGACCCATTTTCTGACAGCGTCGGAACAAGGATGTGCCAGATCAGCGGTAAAACCGGAACTCAGCTTGGTAAAGGCTTCTTCCTGGCTTCCGAAATAGGAATAGCTTGGCGCTTCATCCCCGTATTTTTCCATGTAGCTGGCAAAGAACCCGGGATCTTCATATCCCGACCAGTCAAAAACCGTCAGATCAGCGCCACCTGCACTGGCACTGCCTGTCGTTAACGCCGTCGCACATGCGAAGGCCGCAATTCCCTGAAGTTTCATTCTATCCTCCCTCTGTTTTATTCCGAATTCGTACCAAGATCGATCACACTCGCCGCCTGAAGCCCCAGCCAAACGGAGTCGCCACGATTGAAATCGACCGTGTGAAAATAGTTTGGAACCGAGACCGAGATTGGTTTTTCGGCCCCTGCCACCTGAATGTGGTAGTGAATATTTTCACCGTAGAAGGCGACGTTGCTGACGGTGCCTTGAACCGTTGATAGGTAGTCTTCAGGCCGATCCGCAGCAATCTCCAGCTGTTCCGGTCGAATACCGATATTCATGTTTCTGGCGCTGATCGCCACATTGGGATTTCTCTCGATTTCCATCCGCCCGAAGGCAGCCGCATCGATTGACAACGTGCCACCGCTTTCGCCAAGCAACCGGGCCGGCAATATGTTCATCTCACCGATGAAGCGAGCCACTTGCTGATCACAGGGACGGGCATAAAGCGTTGTTGGCGTGTCCACCTGCTTGAGTTGCCCGTTGAACATCACGCCGATACGGTCGGACATGGTCATCGCCTCGTACTGGTCATGCGTGACCATCACAAAGGTAATGCCAAGCGACTGTTGCAGATTGCGCATTTCAAACTGCATCTGTTCGCGCAGCTTCTTGTCAAGCGCTGACAAGGGTTCATCCAAAAGCAACACCTTGGGTCGCATGATCAGCGCGCGGGCAAGCGCCACCCTTTGACGTTGCCCGCCCGATAATTCGCTTGCGCCGCGATCCTGAAGACCACCCAGTTCGACCATTTCCAAGGCTTCGGCGACGCGCTGATCGATCTCGGCCTTAGGCGCTTTGCCCCGCAACCCGTAGGCTACGTTATTCCCGACATTGAGGTGCGGAAAGATTGCGTAGCTTTGGAAAACCATGTTCGTCGGGCGTTTGTTGGCGGGCACTCCTTCCATATCCTGACCGTCAATCAGCACTTTCCCTCTGGTGGGTTCCTGAAAGCCCGCGATCATGCGTAAAACCGTGGTCTTGCCACACCCTGAGGGACCGAGGAGCGAAAAGAACTCGCCCTCTCTGAGGTCAAGGTTTATGCCGCTCGCGGCCACAAATGTGCCGTAGCGCTTTTCGACATCCCTGAGCTCTATGATGTTTCTGGTTGTCATCGGACCTCAGATGCGGATGAACGGCGGCGGAAGTATTCAGCCAGAACCAGAAGCAGAACCGAGGTTAGCAACAGGATCGACCCCAGCGCCAACACATTTGGAAGCTTGGCGGGGAAACGGATCTGGCTCCAGATGTAAACCGGCAGGGTTGGCTGGTTGCCGGACAGGAAAAAGGCAAGGACGAATTCATCGAAACTGACGGTGAATGTGACCAAAACACTGGCTACGATACCGGGGGCGACGACCGGCAGCGTCACGCGGCGGAAGGTTTCGAACACACCAACGCCCAGATCGTAAGATGCTTCCTCCAGTGATGCGTCGAAGTCATCAAAGGCGGATTTCAAGATCGAGACAGAGAACGGCAGCGCGAGAAACGTGTGGCCCAGAATGACAGTCAGCAATGACGGCCTGAGACCAAGAAACAGAAACAGGACCAGCATTGAAGAGGCGACGATAATACCTGGGATCACCAAAGGCAGCATCACCAGACCTTCTGCCGCGCGTTGACCCCGAAAACGGTACCGAACAAAGGCACGGGCGGCGAACAGCCCCATGGCGGTCGACAGAAGGGCAACAACAGTTCCGACGGCAAGCGAGTTCCAAAGCGCCTGGATCAACGTGTCCTGCTCGCCTAGCTTACGATACCAGTCCAGTGTCCAGCCCTTGATCGGGAACGCAACGATTGTGCCGCTATTGAACGAGAACAGAGGCAGGAACAGAACCGGCAGGTACAGAAACAGCAGATACAGGAACGCATAGGCTGTCAGGGTCGAAGGACGTCTCATCTGATCCGCCTCCCCAGCCGCGTTGCGGACATGATAAACACGATGGCCACAAAACCCACCGACAGCATTGCGATCAGCGATAGCGTAGCCCCAAGGGGCCAGTTGTTGGCGGCCCCGAACTGCACCTGAATAAGATTGGCGATCATCTTCCCATCTGAACCACCAACCAGAGCCGGGGTCACATAATCACCAACTGTAGGGATGAAGATGATCAGGCAAGCGGCAATGATACCTGGGATCGTCAGCGGCAGCGTCACCCGCATAAAACGTTGAAAGGGACTGTTCCCAAGATCTGTTGCAGCCTCAAGCAGACTGGGATCGATTTTCTGCAATGAGACATAGATCGGCAGGATCGCAAATGGCGCCCAGGCATGAGCGAGCGTCAGCACGACTGCGAATTCGTTGTAGAGCAGGAAGTCGAGAGGCTCGCTGATCAGACCCAGCGCCAGAAGCGCAGAGTTCATAACGCCGTTGAAACCCAAAATGAGTTTCCAGGCAAATACGCGCAGCAAATAGCTGGACCAAAATGGAATGGTGATGAGCAGAAGCCAGATGGTCTTTTTCTGGGCCTTCATCGCGATAAAATACGCGATGGGATAGGCCAGTGCGACGGTGACTACGGTCACCGCTCCGGCAATCCAGATCGACCGAAGCATCAGGTGACGGACCAGCGGATCCGCAAACGCTTCGCTGTAATTCTTCAGCGTCGGTGTCTTGTCGAGCGTCACATAGGTTTGGGTCCAGAATGAATAGGCAATCAGGATCAACAATGGCGCCGCGACCAGAAACCCAACGTAAGCCGTGGCTGGCGCGCTGAGGGTATATCCCCGGGACGCTTCGCTGCGAAAGATCACCCAACCTCCCTTCCCGAAATTCACGAATTACTAATGGACGATCGTCCATTAAATGTTGCGCCAGAAAGGCCTTTCGTGTCAATATTCCTTTGATCTACCTCTATGAGGCATTCACAAACGGTTGGTAACATTGAACAAAGTGCAAAGCACCAAGGAACAAAAACGCGGTTCAAAGCGGGATCCGGAAGCCAACAAACAGCTACTGATCGACGCGACTCTGGACACAATTGCCGATATTGGAGTTACCGATACCTCGGTCAGCCGAATCTGCGAGCGCTCCGGCCTGTCGCGCGGAATGATCCATTTGCATTTCGGGGGTAAGGACAATTTGCTGACCGCAGCCGCCCGGCATTTCAGCACCGAGTATTATGCCGAGATGGACAGAAGGACGGATCTGGGCGCGAGCGCAACGCCCGAAGACCGTGTTATGGCAGTAATTGAGGCCGACCTGTCAGAAGCACTGCTCAATCCGCGCAGTACGAAAATCTGGCATGCGTTTCGGGGTATCGCAAGCTCTCATCCAGGTATCGCCCGTTACAGCAGCACTCAGGATGACAAACTTGTCGAAACCTTGCGGTCCGCGTTCAAAGAGATAGCCCCTAAAAACGGACGTGACCCGAACCTAGTAGATGACGCAACCAGCGGAACGCTCGCCTTGCTGGAAGGGATGTGGGTGAATTACCTAACCGATATGCAGGGATTTTCACGCCGCCGCTCTGTCAACCTTGTTCGAAGGTTTTTATGCGGACTTTTCCCTGGAAAATTCTAGGTTTAAGCCTTGGCGGTGTTCTAGTTCAAGTTGGATAACTCGGAGACAGAAGTTTCTGAGAGAAAATTGTTCCGGGCGCATACAATCAGCTCGTCTGTGCTTTCGTTTTGAAACAACTGCGACTGCCGTGCCATTACTTACATACCCAAACTTGGGACACTGTCAGGTGACGAAGCCCCCTGCCCCACGGGCCTAAGGCGCTTGTCCACTTGTCGACAGATACAGGTTATTCGTACCCAAACCGTACATGGGTGACCTTTCCTGTAGGCTCGGATTTTGGCTTAGCCACCACAACAATGCCTACACGCCACAAAAAAAGTTTCACTTTGGGGAATTTTTTCCAGGCGCCTTCGTAGTTGTATTGTCTGCCATCCGGCAGACCTGAAAAAGTCGGAGAATCCAATGTCCCTAAAATCCCTCACTTTTGCCGGTGTCGCGCTGGTTGCGACTGCAACCGGTTCATTTGCGGATGGTCAAACCGGTGCGCCAGCCGTAACTGGCCAGCTCAACGGAGAAACCTTCCTGATGGATGCGCACAAGATGACGCTCTATACCTTTGACAAGGACGAGACAGGCGTTTCGAATTGCTATGATGACTGTGCCGCCAAATGGCCGCCGCTGATGGGTGATGCCAACATGGAACTGAAAAAAGGCTACAGCCTGATTGAACGCAAGGATGGCAGCGTTCAGGTCGCCTACAAAGGAAAGCCGCTTTACCTATGGTTCAAAGACGAAAACCCTGGGGACATGACAGGGGACGGTGTAAAAGGTGTTTGGCATATCGCACGCCCCTGAACCTTGGTGCCGGGGGAAAGTTTCCTCCCCCGGCTTACGTACATGCTTCAGTCATTTGAAAACCAGCTTGAAAACTGCCTCCCCGATCTTTGGCGTTATGCCTGGTCGCTGACCCGTGACCGGGATGCGGCGGATGATCTGGTGCAGGATTGTGTTGAACGCGCCCTTCGCAAACGATTGCTATGGCTTCCGGGACGGCCGTTGAAACCATGGCTCACTAAAATATTGTTGAACCTCTACCGGGACAGGTGGCGTCGAGAGACCAAATTCAACACTGTCGATCTCGACAACATTTCGACGCTGGCAGCTACGACAAGCACGGCCGAAGAACGGTTGGAACTCAAGGCTGTCTGGAAGGCGCTGGATTCTGTTCCTCAAGATCAGCGAGAAGCCCTTCTTTCTGTTGTGATTGGTGGGTTAAGCTATGACGAAGCGGCCACAACTTTGTCCATTCCAAAGGGTACGCTGATGTCGCGGATCTCGCGCGCGCGTACTAAAATCAAATCTGAAATGGACGCTTCGACCGCCGTGAAGATCAGGAGCGTGAAATGACGCACACCCCATCCATCGAAGACCTGGTTCAGCGTAGCATAGACGGTGAGTTGTCACCGGAAGAGAGCGAACGCCTTGACCGTCACCTTGCCCGTCACCCGGACGATGCAGCGCGCGTTCGTGCAATGCAGCGTCAATCTGATCTGATAAACAAGGCGGTCCCTGTACCTTCTGCGGCACATCTTCGAAGTCTGCGGAAACAGGCCACGCCACCCTCGCCAGTCTCTTTGAGGCTGGTTGCTTCGGTCGCGGTTTTTACAGTCGGATTCGGCTTGGGATCTTATTTGCAACCTTGGAACAGTGGAACAACCGACGATCTGGCATTGTTTTCGCAACACGCAAAGGCGGCGCATTCTCTATTCGCCGTTGAGGTTCTTCACCCTGTAGAAGTCGCCGCTGCGGAAAAAGACCACTTGCAAACCTGGCTCTCCAATCGTCTGGGCTCTGCCATTATCGCGCCGCAACTTGGGGAAACCGGGTTCTCCCTGATTGGAGGACGCCTTTTGCCCGCAGGAGACCGAGCCTCAGCTTTATTTATGTACGAGAATGCAGAGGGTGATCGGTTAAGTTTGATGGCCACGCATGGCGACACAACTCAAACTCAATCATTTCGGTTTCGACAAGAGGACGGGTATCTTGTCGTCTTCTGGCAGGACGGACCCTGGCAGTATACGTTGGTCGGAGACCAGCAGCGCGACCCGATGGAACACATCGCCCGCTTGGCGCATGGTCAAATGATCTAGAGACTGCTTTGAGCGGCTTCATTCGCGCAGAAGCTTTGCGAAACCCGCAAGTTTACAGCAAAAAGCAGTCCGAAGTTACCGGTGTCTGTTGCGGTGAACCGCACCAAGTGGCAAGAACTTTTTTGTTGGTTGAGAATATCTTAACTCCGCGTATGCCGGTCAGTGAACGGTGTTCGGTATTCAAAAGGAGAGCTACATGGCTAACCTATCAGGGGTTCGTGCGGCAGTCATTGGAACGGGTTTTATCGGAACGGTTCACGTGCAGACCTTGCGCCGCTTGGGTGTGCAGATAGCTGGCGTTCTTGGCTCATCTCCGGAAAGAGGCGCAGCCGGCGCCGCAGAACTCGGTGTGGCACAGGCATACTCGTCCTTGGAGGAGTTGCTGGCCGATAATAGCGTGGATGTGGTTCACGTTACTTCCCCGAACCAGGCGCATTATCCGCAGGTCATGGCCATCCTCAGAGCTGGAAAACACGTGATCTGCGAAAAACCACTGGCAATGACCAGCCAGCAATCGGCTGAAATGGTCAAAATGTCAGCAGCGTCCGGTAAGATTTGCGCGGTGTGCTACAATATCCGGTTTTATCCTCTGAACCAGCACGCACACGAAATGGTCAACCAAGGTGATTTGGGCGATATCCGCCTTGTCACAGGCCACTACCATCAGGATTGGCTTGCGAAACAAACGGACTGGAATTGGCGATTGCAGGCCCAGTCAGGAGGAGTTCTGCGTTCGGTTGGCGATATTGGCACGCACTGGGTCGATTTGACGGGCTTTATTACAGGATTAAAGGCAAAATCCGTTTTCGCGGATTTGACGACATTTCTACCGGAGCGGCAGCGCCCGATGGGGCCAGTTGGAACATTCTCAAACGCAGGTGGCGCAACCGAGACCGTGGCGATTGATACAGACGACAGCGCAGCAATCCTGATACGGTATGAGGGCGGCGCCAAGGGGGTCATGACGACGTCGCAGATCAATTTCGGACGCAAGAACTCCCTAGTCTGGGACATAGCCGGAAGCAAATCCAGTGCGGCATGGGACAGCGAAAAGCCGGATCATCTGTTCATAGGTCATCGCGACGCCGCCAATCAGGTATTGATGCGTGATTTTACCCTGATGAATGCAGCCGGGACCCGTGCCGCGTCTTTACCGCCGGGCCATGTCGAAGGGTTCGCGGACAGTTTTTTTAACTTTTTTAACAGCGTTTATCTGGACATTTGCACATGCACGCACGGGCAAGGCAGCACGTGGGCGACATTTGAAGACGGTCACTATGAAATGCGTTTCTGCGAGGCCGTTCTCAAATCCGCCCGAGAAAGCCGCTGGGTCGATTTGGTCGAGATTTCAGATTGATGCCGCCAAACGCGGCGTCCAGTGTTCTGTTAAAACACTGACTGCTGCCGGGATCTGTCGCAAACTTCACCCCCACCTGTTGTCCGTCGTCAGGGATTTTGGTACAGATGGCTATCTGATCTAAGAGAGGGTCCGGCGCATCTGACTGGTTTGATTATGCGGCCTATTTGCGACGATCCCAAGCGGCTTGATGTCGTGTTTTTCACGAAGTTTGTCTTTAGGTGCCCCGCGGTTATTGAGTGCTTTCCGCTATTTTCCTGTCGATCATATCGCTCCTAAAAGGTGCCAAGCGACCCTTTCCGCCCCCGATGCCGAAATCAAATGCAGGTGCGCTTGACGGCAAGTGTATCTCGTCTTAGATAGTTAGTTATTAATCACTAACAAAATGATATCCAATGCCTGCACGCAAGCCCGCAGATGAACGCAAGACCGAGATCGTACAGGCAATGCTGCGTCTCGCGGACGAGTTGGGCCCAGATCGCCTGACCACGCAGTCGGTTGCTGATACAGTCGGGCTGACGCAGCCCGCAATCTTTCGGCATTTCGCGACCAAACAGGATTTATGGTTGGCGGTGGCAGCAGAGATTTCTGAACGCCTCCGAACCGCATGGGGTGACGCGCTTAGGACATCCGCCGATCCGGCAGAGCGGATCAAAGCGTTGATCTTGGCACAATTGCACCAGATCGAGACTATGCCTGCCATCCCGTCCATTCTGTTCTCGCGCGAGCTACAGGTCGAAAACGACGATCTCCGGCAATCTGTTCTTACGCTGATGACTGAATTGGTCGGATTGCTGTCCATCGAGCTGACCAACGGGCAAAAAACGGGCCTGTTCGACACAGACCTGCCGCCTGAAGACGGAGCGCTACTGTTGGTCTCGCTGGTGCAAGGGTTGGCGATCCGCTGGACTTTGGGGAAACGCGGTTTCGCATTGGAATCCGAAGGAAGCCGATTGCTCGATGCTCAGATGCGGCTATTCCGAATAGCAAGTACAGAGGTTTCGCCATGAACCGCCGTATCATCCTGGGTGTCAGCCTTGTTGTCGTCCTCGCAGTCTTTGGCAGGTTTGTCCTTACAGAGCGCCCGATCAGTGTTTCCGCGGCCGCAATTGAACAGAATGTCCCTGTACGTGTTTATGGGCTGGGTACGGTCGAGGCCCGGATCGTCTCAGATGTTGGATTTGAAGTTGGTGCCACGCTGACAGAACTTTCGGTCGACAGTGGTGATACGATCAAAGCGGAGCAGGTCCTTGCCCGGCTTCATCCGACGGAACAACAAGCAAAAGTCGCGCGCGCCAAAGCGGGGGTTGCCGCCGCAGAGGCTACCTTGGGCAAGGCTGAGGCAAATGTGATACGCGCGCGTGCCATTCTTGCGCAGCGGCAGTCGACAAATGCGCGCCAGCAGGAACTTGCCGGGCGCAACGCCGTCTCGACTCAGGCTGCGGAAGAAGCGCAGCGGGATGTCGATGTTGCAGCCGCTGATCTGGCCGTCGCAGAAAGTGATGTTGAGGTTGCCCAATCCATGCACAATGACGCCAAGGCAGTTCTGCAATACGAGCGTGTACTGCTTGATCATCATGTTTTGCGGGCACCGTTTGACGCGGTCGTTGTTGAGCGTCATGTCGAAGCAGGTACTGTTGTTGTCGCTGGTGAACCTATCTTTACCCTTGTGGACCCGAACACTGTCTGGGCATTGGCCTATATTGATGAAGAGCGGGCCGGGCCCCTGCAACTCGGACAAGTTGCCGAAGTGAGGTTGCGGTCTTTGCCGCACAAGGTCTTCACCGGCAAGATCGCGCGGATCGGTATAGAAAGCGACCGGGTGAACGAAGAACGCCGAGTCTGGATTGCATGCAATCGGTGCCCGGAACAGGTTTTTCTCGGCGAACAGGCCGAAGTTTGGATCACAGTGACAGAGCTGGTCGAAGCGATGTTGGTTCCAGAGATCGCAATAACCGGTTTTGACGGGCATGAAGGTCGTATCTGGGTCGCGCAGGATGGGCGTGCGCATCAGGTGTCGGCAGTTTTCGGGCACCGGACCGAAGATGCGCGGGTCGAGCTGGTTAGTGGTATTCCCAATGGCTCGCAGGTCATCTTGGCGCCCGTTAAAGGGCTGTCTGAAGGGCGCATGGTTCGAGTCGTCGAGAGGAATGCGCCATGAACCTCGCCTACCGCGATGTGCGTCACAATCTGTTCCGCTTCGTTCTGACTTGCCTCGGCCTCAGCCTTCTGATGGCGGTCGTGCTGGCAATGATTGGT
This sequence comes from Ruegeria sp. AF3, assembly GCF_056536285.1. Taxonomy (NCBI): domain Bacteria; kingdom Pseudomonadati; phylum Pseudomonadota; class Alphaproteobacteria; order Rhodobacterales; family Roseobacteraceae; genus Ruegeria; species Ruegeria sp. AF3. The sequence goes on from NZ_JBQFJM010000002.1 coordinate 508,397, forward strand.
ATTTACAATGGGCTGGTTGCAGACGCGCTGAATATTGTCAAAGCACCGCGAGCAGATCTTTGGATTGTTGAAACTGGTACACGCGGGCCATTTGCAGAAGCCTCAAAAATTCCCGACGGAACCCGTGATGCCGTGGGGCGATTGCACGGTGTGGCCGAAGCGGGCAGCATCACATACCAGACTGTCGAAGCGCCCTTTCGCGGCGAAACGCTACGCCTGTACGTGATCGGATACGAGCCAGGTCACCCCGGTGGACCCGAAGCAATCTCGGTAGGGCGTGGGATCAGCCAGTCCCATTTCGAAATCGTGGCAGATGCCAAATCCGGACTGTCCGTCGGCGATGTGATCCGACTGGGCCGCGATCCTTTCACTGTGGTCGGGTTGGTCGAGGATACGATGAATTCCGCCGGTGATCCGGCGGCGTTTATCACCTTGCGCGATGCGCAAGTGCTACAGACGCAACTGGCCCCGTCGGCTCAACGCGTCCAGCAGGCGCGAGGCGCGGGGTTGCTCGAAAGTCAGGACAGCGTTGCGGCTGTGATCGCGCGGCTTGAACCGCTTGCAGACCCGCAAGAAGTGGCGCAGTCGGTGCGCCAATGGAAACATCTTGGGGCCCTGACACAAGCCGATCAGGAGTCTATCTTGCTAATGTCTGTGGTGGATCGAGCAAAGCGGCAGATAGGTTTGTTTCTGGGCATTCTATTGTCCGTTTCAGCCGTTGTAATCGCGCTAATTATCTACACGATGACCATGGAAAAGCTAAAGCAGATCGCCACACTCAAACTGATCGGCGCCCCCGACCACACGATCATCGGGCTGATCGTGCAGCAATCCATTGCACTTGGTGCGGTTGGCTGGAGTTTCGGCCTGATCCTTATCCTGCTAGTCAAGGACTACTTCCCCCGCCGGGTTGTGTTGGAGCCGATCAACGCCGTCGCTTTGGCAGGGATCATCCTCGTTGTCTGCATCGTCGCCAGCGGCCTTGGCGTTCGTGCCGCACTCAAGGTCGATCCGGCCACGGCAATCGGAGGGTGACGTCATGCTCAATGATCCGCGCCGCGTGATTGTAGATGTTACCAATGTCTCCAAGCACTTTGGCGAAGGTGATGCTCGCGTCGACGCATTGAAGGGTGTTGATCTGTCAGTCCAGGCAGGCGAAGTCGTGGCACTACTCGGCCCGTCTGGATCGGGTAAAACGACGCTTCTGAATGTCATTGGCTGCATCATTGCTCCGAGTACGGGGAAGGTTACGCTGGACAATGAGGTGGTTTACGACAAGCAATGGCTGCGAAACGATCTGCGCAAGCTACGGCTCGACAAGATCGGGTTTATCTTTCAGTTCCATAATCTTCTGCCATTTCTCGATGCCAAAGATAACGTTGCCCTAGTGCTGAAACTGGCTGGAAAATCGACGATCGAAGCGCAAAGGCGCGCTATCGAACTGCTGGACTATCTGGAGGTCGGTCACCGCAGGGATGCGATGCCCGCGCTTCTGTCCGGAGGTGAGGCGCAGCGTGTGGCCATCGCACGCGCCCTTGCCAACAGCCCGCGCATCATTCTGGCAGATGAACCAACTGCGGCGCTTGACAGCCAGCGGGCCGGGATCGTGATGGACTTGATGCGCAAGCTCGCGGCTGAGCAAGACGCCTGCATCATCGCTGTGACACATGATGAAAAGATTTATGACCGGTTCGACAAGCTGTTCCACCTGCGCGACGGCCTACTTGATGGAACGGAAGGGGGCGTGACATGAGAAATGCGACCCTTGGCAACCGCGCCCTGAAAGTAGCGTCAAGCGTAGCATTAGTTTTCGGCGCGTTGACCGTATTCTCAGGCGGGTGGGCCTTGTTTGGTGGCGAGGAAGCACGCACCGCCGTTGGCGATGCGGTGCCCTTCGTGCTGTGGTTCAACTTTCTGGCGGGGTTCGCCTATGTCGTGGCCGGTATTGGGCTGTTTCTTCGGCACCGGTCAGCGGCCTGGATATCAACAGGCATTCTGGTTGCCACCGTTCTGGTTTTCCTGGCCTTCGGCGTTCATGTGTTGCAAGGCAACGCCTACGAGATGCGCACGGTTGGTGCGATGACCCTTCGCGCGGGTGTCTGGTTAGCCATTTCTGTTGTGGCTTGGATACATATCTTGCGAACGGATTGACCCTTACAGACCCTGATTTCCCGGCCGTAGAATATTTGGTGAAATCCAACGTCGCTTCACACATGGGACACGGCCTGGACAATGAATACATGACCGCTCTGTTCGGCTCTCGGTCATTGAGATGGTGTACCGCGTTCCTGATCACCGTCCTCTCAGAGTAATGGCCCAACTGAAGCGCTCAACCAAGCTCTTCATGGAAGAAACACCTACGGCAGTCATCGCGCCACTGATCGAGATCTGCACAACCAACGGGATCGCGGTCGCCAGAATAATCGCGAAGCGGCTTTTTTTGTACCACGAGGTCTGGCTTTCGGCTATTTGCCGAGATTGCGGGATAGGTGTGCCCGGTAAGTCGCTGCTTCTGGCCGCTCAAAAAGTTTGACACATCCGTGATGTCGACATGTCCGCACATCAATCTTGATGAAGGTGCAGATCAAAGATCAACTCATTGGTTCCCTGCTGAACTCTCAGATCATCTTGATTGAAAACATCAAACTGAAATTCAATGATCCCGCGTTTTCCCGATGTCGTAATGCGTTTTGAGACGACGATCAGATCAGCCCGGATCGTGTCACCTGCGAAGACGGGTTTCTCGAACCGCCAGTTCCACCCGAGCGACGCCAGGCCATCGGGTTTTGCTTGAGACTGAAACTTGAGCCCATCAACCACTGACAGCACAAGAAGGCCATGCGCAACGCGGGCTTTGAACCCCCGCCGCCGGGCTGCGTCATCGTCGAGATGAAGCTCATATTCATCTCTGGTCAGCGCGGCAAAAGCGGCAATGCGATCCGCAGAAATCTCTGCGGACCCCGTTTTCATGACATCCCCGACCGTTAGATCGTGATAGCCATATCTTCCTGCCGGCAGCGCAGTTCGCTTCATTCCGGGACTGGGGCGTCTTCTCGAAGAAGCCCCTTTGCCTTGAGGTCAGACCAAAACTCTGCGGGAGTGTCGTGGCTGAACCAGTTGAGGTTCTGGTCCAGCTGCTCGACCGTGCGGGTCCCGGCCAGAAAACTGGGGACTGCCGGGTGCGCCACAACAAATTGCAGTGCGGCTGCGGGCAAGGGCACGTTGTATTCCGCGCAAACAGCTTCGATCTTGGCGACTTTTCCCATGATCTCGGCTGGTGCTGGGGCGTAGTTGTACTTGGCCCCCTCCTTGGCACCAGTCGCCAGAATGCCGGAATTGAAGCCACCGCCAACAACCACCGCCGCGCCGCGCTCCTCGCAAAGTGGCAGGAATTTATCCAGCGCATCCTGTTCCAGCAAGGTGTAGCGACCCGCCAGCAGGAAGCAGTCGAAGTCACGCTGCTCAAGCGCGGCGTGGCAGACTTCCCACTCGTTCACACCAACACCGATTGCTTTAACAACGCCTTGGTCGCGCAGGCTTTCCAGCGCTTTCCACGCACCATCCATAGCTTGTCTGAACACTTCGGGCTGTTCGTCACCGCGCGTGAAGACATCGATATCGTGAATGAAACAGATATCCATCCGCTCCAAAGCCATCCGCTGCAAGCTGTCTTCAAACGACCGCATGACGCCGTCGTAAGTGTAATCAAAATGCATCGTGAACGGCGCAGCGTTAGTCCACGGAGCGAAATCGATATCCTGACGTCGGGCAGGCTTCAGCACGCGCCCCACTTTGGACGACAGGATGAAGTCGCCACGGTTCTTCCATCGCAAACTATAACCGGTCCGCATTTCCGAAAGGCCGTGGCCGTACATCGGTGCCGTGTCAAAATACCGAACACCCTTGCCCCAGGCATGCTGGATCATCGAATCCGATGTTTCTTCGTCGATTTCACGAAAGATGTTACCGATTGGCGCTGTGCCAAATCCAAAGGCGGTCACCTCTAGATCGACCCTACCAAATTTGTTTTTTGCATTCGGGTTCATGCGAGCCTCCCATTGGCAAACCGGAACCAGGAAAACGACCGGGTTGCGTATCTCTATTGTTTATTAAGTAACTGTTTGGTTATTTATCCTAATTTTTCAACCCGATCAAGCCACTTGACGAAGGCGGGTCCGGCAACGTATTAGTAACCGATTAGTTACATCTTGGGGCACAGCTATGTTTCTGACGGAAACCCACATTCAAGTCCGTGATATGACCCGGCAGTTCGCAGAGGATGTAATCCGCCCCGTGGCGGAAGAACTGGATCGGGACTCTCGCTTTCCGGCGGAAATTTATGATCAGATGGCCGAACTTGGCCTGTTTGGCATTGGTGTTCCCGAAGAGCTGGGCGGGCCTGGCTTTGACACCGTAACCTACGCGCTGGTGATGGAGGAGCTGTCCCGCGGCTACGCATCGATCGCAGATCAGTGCGGCCTGCTTGAGCTGGTTACAACCTTGCTGGTGCGTCACGGAACGGCGGAACAGCAGCAGAAATGGCTGGGCAATCTGCTGGCCGCCAAATTGCGGCCAGCCTATTGCATCACCGAACCCGAGGCGGGCACTGACGTGTCGGGTATCCGCACCACTGCGGTACGCGATGGTGAAGGATGGGTTTTGAACGGCGGCAAAATCTGGATTCACAACGCACCTGTTGCGGATTTGGGCTTTGTTCTGGCCCGAACAGATCCCGAGGCGGGACATCGCGGCATGTCCATCTTTGTGGTCGACCTGCACGCAGACGGCGTTTCGCGAGGTTCGAAAGAACTCAAAATGGGGCAACGCGCCAGTCAGGTAGGGCCTTTGTCATTCGACAATGTACGTCTGCCCGCTGATGCTTTGTTGGGTACCGAAGGGCGCGGCTTTCATATGATGATGAGCGTGCTCGACAAGGGCCGGGTCGGCATCGCGGCGCTAGCCGTCGGAATAGGTCAGGCAGGTCTGGAAGCCGCCACCGATTACGCGCAGCAGCGCAAACAATTCAACAAACCCATCTCGGATTTTCAGGGCGTTCAGTGGTTGCTGGCTGACATCGCCAAGGATGTCGAAGCGGCCCGGCTTCTGGTTCACTCGGCCGCCTACAAAATCGACACAGGCCAAGATGCAACCAAGGCCTGTTCAATGGCCAAGTGCTTTGCCGGGGATATGGCTGTTCAGCGCTCATCGGATGCTGTGCAGGTATTTGGCGGGTCCGGGTATATCCGTGGATTTGAGGTGGAACGCCTGTATCGCGATGCAAAAATCACCCAGATTTATGAGGGCACAAACCAGATTCAGCGTATGATCATAGCTCGGGAGTTGCTGACAAAAGGGGCAGCAACATGAGCGCGCACGCAGCACTTGTAACCGGGTCCTCCCGGGGGATCGGCCTTGCGGCAGCCGTAGCTTTGGCGCGCGAAGGTTTTGCCATCGCCGTCAACGGCCCCCAAATAGACGATGAACTGAGCGCCGCCGTGGACAGGATCCGCGCAATTGGCGTTCCGGTTGTAACCGCCGCTTTTGACGTTTCGAACACCGCAATCCACGATGAGCAGTTGGCAGCCGTAGAGGCAGCAATCGGCCCTCTAACGACACTTGTTAACAATGCTGGCGTCGGCGTGATGCAAAGAGGCGATCTGCTGGACGTCTCTGAAGAAAGCTATGATCGCTGCATGTCCGTGAACACGAAGGCGATGTTCTTTCTGTCGCAAGCCTTTGCCAGACGCCTTTTGGCGCGGGATCGGGACACGGAGACATTTCACAGCATCGTCAACGTGACCTCCTCGAACGCGGTGGCTGTTGCGGCCCCGCGGGCAGAATATTGCGCCTCGAAGGCTGCTGCCGCCATGATTTCCAAGACCTTCGCAGTGCGGCTCGGGCCCGAAAACATCGCGGTTTACGACGTCCAGCCCGGCCTGATCGCCACCGACATGACAGCCCCGGTGATCGAGCAGTACGACCAGCGCGCCAAGGACGGGCTGACTTTGTTCCCCAGGGTGGGTCACCCAGATGAGATGGGTAAGATCATCGCCTCTCTGGCCAGCGGCAAACTTCCTTATACAACCGGACAGGTAATCTCGGCGGATGCCGGGATGCTTGTTCCCCGTTACTGAGGTCACCCGATGAAGATCAGGCTTCCCGACACAACTGGCAAATTGCTTGACTACGCATTAGTCGGAACACCCGTCGCGCCCTCGAAACTGACACCCAATTCGGCCCGGGTATTGTATTCTGCCGCGCATGTGGTGGCCGACCCGTTTGGCGATCACGACCCGACAGGCCCAGCCCATGTGGACTGGGACAAGACGATGGAGTTCCGTCACTATCTTGCCGGTATGGGTATGGGTATTGCCGAGGCGATGGATACCGCCCAGCGCGGCATGGGTCTGGACTGGAAGGGCGCGCTGGAACTGATCCGCCGCACCAGGGAAGAACTGCCGGATGCGCTGGTCGCCAATGGCTGCGGCACTGATCATCTGGATCCTGCCGAAACGCGCTGTCTGGACGATGTGCGCCGCGCTTATCTGGAACAAGTCGATGCAATTCAGAAACTCGACGGCCGCATCATCCTGATGGCGTCGCGCGCCTTGGCGAAGGTTGCCAACGGACCCGAAGACTATGTCTCGGTATATAATGACGTGCTGTCCGCCTGCGACCATCCCGTAATCCTGCACTGGCTGGGCGAGATGTTCGACCCCCAGCTGGCCGGGTATTGGGGCACCGACAGATTCGATACCGCACTTGAAACCGCTCTGAACGTTATTAGCGGCAATGTGGACAAGGTTGAGGGCATCAAGATCTCGCTACTTGACGCAGAGAAAGAGATCGTCATGCGCCGTCTTCTGCCCAACGGCGTGAAGATGTATACGGGCGATGATTTTAGCTATCCCGAGTTAATCGAAGGCGACGAACAAGGCCATTCCCACGCCTTGCTGGGTATCTTTGACCCGCTGGCCCCGGCGGCGGCCTATGCAGTCAGCAAACTCAGCGAGGGTGACGCCAAAACCTTCCGTGCCACGCTTGATCCCACCGTGCCACTGGCGCGTCATATCTTCCGCGCCCCAACGCAATACTACAAAACCGGTGTTGTCTTTCTGGCCTGGCTCAACGGTTTTCAGGACCATTTCATCATGTTGAACGGCGCGCAGGCAACGCGGTCTCTGCCCTATTTCACTGATTGCTTCAAAATGGCGGATGCGTGTGGTTTGTTGCGCAACCCGGATCTGGCCGTCGAGCGGATGGGCAACTTGCTGAACTTATACGGAGCCTGAGGGGATGCGTGACTTCTCGCAGGATCATTCCGCGCTGGCCCTGAACACGGCGACCCTTGGCCACAATCTTGACGGCCATGGCGCCGGATGGCCGCCCGAACGTGTCATCCATGCCTGTGCCGAGCGGGGATATGGCGGCATCACATTCTGGCGGCGCGAACTGGGCGGACGTGAAGCCGAGTTCGGGCAGCGTGTTCGCGATGCGGGAATGCAGGTCGCGGGTCTGTGCCGAACACCTTTTCTGACCGGCCCTTTGGCGTTGCCAACCGATCAGCAGATCATGGATGATTTCCACCTGTCCATTGATCAGGCTGCGGCCTTGGGAACCTCGGTGCTGACCGTTGTCGCCGGTGGCCCAGAACCGGGCACCAAGGGTGTTCTGGAAAGCCAGAAAATCCTGGCCGACCGCGTTGCCCGCGCAGCCCCTTATGCGGCAGAGCGCGGGGTCCAACTGGCGCTGGAGCCGCTCAACCCTGCAACTGCAGGTAATCGCACTTGTCTGATGACCGCTGCCGATGCGCTGAATGTCTGCGACGCGGTTGCGGAAGGCAATGTAGGTGTCGCAATTGATGTCTATCACGTCTGGTGGGACACGACGCTGGCTGACACGCTGGCGACTCGCGCGAAGGGTCGCATTCTGGGATATCACCTGTGTGATTGGCTGGCAGATACAACAGATGTACTATTGGACCGGGGCATGATGGGTGACGGGGTAGCCGATCTGCCCGCGCTGCGTAGTGCGGTCGAAGCCGCCGGGTATAACGGACTGTGCGAAGTCGAGGTTTTTTCGGCTAACAACTGGTGGAAGCGCGACCCAAACGAAGTTCTGGACACAATCGTTGATCGTTTTCGAAGCTGTTGCTGAGAGTAAAACTGCCCGCGAGCCCGTTCGGTTCATCGCCACTACGTTAAAAAAAAGCAGTATCCCACATTACAGTTTAATGTCACATACAAAGACGCCGTCTAGACCTCCGGCGACTTTTGCCACAATACGGCTTCCGATTTCCTGATGCGTCGGATCAACCAAATAGGCATCCCGGACAATAGCGTCGCGAAAATCAAACCAGAACATATCATTGAACCCGCGAACCAAGTCCGTCTCGACCGAGACATTCTTGCGACTTTGGAAATCCAAAACACCGTCAATTCGATCCTTAAGGCTCTCAAGGTCCTGATACAGAGCTGTTTTCCGATCGTCTGACACGTCGACTTCAAAACGCAGGTGAACAAGGTGACGTATCATTTTGAGTTTCCCTTTCAGCGAGGTGTTACCAGAATTTAGCTTTTTCACGGCCCTTGTAGGCGGACAGACCGGTTTGCAGCTCGGGTTGTGCGGCAGCAATACGACCGGCGAGCGCCTCAAAGACACGCTCGCGCTCTTCTCCTTCGGCGGCATTGATCAGCATCTTCACCAACTCAGTTGCAACTGGTCCACGATGGCGCATGCTTTTGGCCAAGGTGACGGCGGTCGCCAGACCCTCGCCCTTTTCAACCACCCGATCGACGATCCCTGTCTCCAGCGCCGCTTCCGCCGAAAACTCTTCACCGAAGATAGCCATGCGCCGCACAAGCTGAGCACCAAACCGGCGCACCGCCCGCTGAGTTCCGGACCAGCCGGGGATTATACCAAGCGCGGGCTCGGGTTGACCGATCCGTATGTGGGATTCTGCGATGCGATAGTCTGCGCATGCCGCCAGCTCAAGTCCGCCGCCCAAAACATGGCCGTTCAGCACAGCAATCAACGGTTGCCGCAGGCGTGCAAGCGCGTCCAGCGCCTGATGCCCATCCCGTAACCAATGTCGACTAAACCCGTCCGGAGGTCGGCTTGCCCATGCGTCAATGTCGCCGCCCGCACAAAACCCCTTGCCCGCGCCAGTCAGGACAACAACATGCACATCGCCGGCATGTTCGATCTGTCGGCAGAGGATCAAAAGATCATCCATCATGGTTTCATCGATCGCATTCAACCGGTCAGGCCGGTTAATGGTCAGCCGTGCGACACCGTCCTCGATGTTCAGCAGAAAGTGCTCCATCAAGTCGCCTGCAGTTGCAGACCCATCGGGGCCGGATCAAACAGGTCTGCATCCATTGTTACCAAGTCATCCGAAACCAACAACGGGGTGGCCGCCTGATCCAGAACGTCTTGCTTCAGGTCCACGCCTGGCGCGATTTCGGTCACCATCAGGCCACGTTCCGTGAGTTTGATTACACAGCGCTCGGTCACGTAGGTCACGTCCTGCCCCTGCGCATTTGCGCGAATGCCGGAAAATGAAATCTGATCGACCTCGTGAACAAATTTTGCAACCTTACCCTCTTGCAAGATTTTCAATTGCCCATCTTCAACAGTCATTCTTGCCCCTGCATTGAAATTGCCCGAGAAAACGATCTTCCGGGCCCGCGCTGTTATATCAACAAAACCACCCGCCCCGGCCGTTCTGTGCGGAATGGCGGACAGACGTGAAACATTGACAGAGCCGGTCCTGTCAACTTCAAGGAACGACAGGAGCGAGGCGTCAAACCCACCCGCCTGAAAATAGCAGAACTGATGAGGCGACGGGACGAATGCCTCGGCATTGGCAGAACAACCGAACTTGAAATCCAGCAATGGCACGCCGCCGACCGCACCCTGTTCGATCATCCAGGTAACCGACCCGTGCAGCCCCTCTTCGACGAGAATGCGAGGGACATTGGCCGAGATACCAAAACCGATATTCACGGCCCAACCATTTTTCAGCTCTTTCGCAACCCGGCGTGCGATGACCTTCCCGACGTTGAATTCCGCCGTGCGGAAACTTTCGATGGGACGCGTCAGTTCACCTGAAATTGCCGGGTCGTATTCTGTCGCCGTCGTCTGCAATTGATCTGGGGCCTCGACAATCGCGTCAACCAGAATGCCCGGCACATGGACATCGTGGGGCCGAATGCTGCTGGCGGCAGCGATGCGCTTGGCCTGGGCGATCACGACACCGCCGTTGTTCCGCGCAGCCAGCGCCATTTCCATTGCCCCCAAATATGCGCCTTCGTGCTCGAAACTCAGATTGCCCTTTTCATCAGCGGTGGTGGCGCGAATTATCGCCACGTTTGGGGCCATGGATTTGAAATACAGCCAATCCTCACCTTCGAACTCCATACGTTTGACGATTGGTTCGGCACGGGCTGCATCGTTCATGGCGCAACCTTCGATGTCGGGGTCCACAAATGTGTCCATCCCTACCTTGGTCAAAACACCAGGCCGCTTGGCCGCTGCTTCACGCAACATGTCAAAGATGATGCCCGACGGGACATTATAGGCGCGCACCTGTTCGCCTGTGATCATTTGCCAGATAAGCGGAGGTTCGGCCTTGCTGGGACCTGAAGGGTACGAGCCGCCAATGATCCGGGTCAACAGACCGGGTTTTGCGATGTGATCCACGCCTTTGGTGCCAAACATATCCCCAGCCGCGATAGGATGGATCGTCGTCAGGCTACTTGGCGCACCTTCCTCGTCAAAGCGTTCGCCCAGACCTTTGAGAACCGCATCGGGGCAGCACAGTCCGCTTGACGAGTTTATTGCCACTGTCGCCCCGTCAGGAACAAGGTTTGCTGCTTCGCGTGCCGTCATCTGCTTTGTCATGCGATCCTCACGAAGGTAACTAACTGGTTATATGTATGCCTTGGCAGGCTTCCAAAATCAACCAGAATTAATCACACAGCAGAATTGACCTAACAACAAGTAACCAATAAGTTACTTACTAACTTGAGATCAGGGAGAACCGCTATGAATATCTACTTTCAAAACACCAATCAGCGTACTTTTGGCACATTCCCACTAACCGGAAACGAACTTCGGGACGCCATGATAATCGCGGCAGAGGTCGGATATCGCTCGTTCGACACAGCACAAATGTATGAAAACGAAAAAGAAACTGGAGACGCGCTGGCTGAGCTTGGTCTTGCCCGCAACGAGGTTTGCGTCACCACAAAAGTCCATCCCGACAATTTCGGCGCAGCGGCGTTTCTACCGTCCGTTAAGGAGAGCCTGAAGAAACTGCGACTGGATTACGTCGACGTTTTGCTTTTGCACTGGCCTCCAATCGGCGGCGACATCGCGCCATCCCTCAAACAGTTGGAACTAGCACATGCAAATGGGCTGGCCAGGAATATCGGTGTTTCGAATTACACGGCGCAGATGATGCGGGACGCAACCAAAATCATCGATACGCCGTTGGTAACGAACCAGGTCGAGTTCCATCCGTTGCTGAATCAGGATATCCTGCTTGCAGCGGCCAGTGAAACCGGGATTCCACTTTCCTCTTATTGCTCGGTTGCGCGTGGCGAAGTCTTCAAACATCCGATCTTTGCCGAAATCGGTGAAGGTTATGGAAAGACCGCAGGTCAGGTAGTGTTGCGGTGGATTCTGCAAAAAGGCGTCTCGATCAACACGATGTCCACCAAACGCGCCAATATTCAGGCTAATTTCGAAGTAATGGACTTTACGCTTTCCAGCATTGACATGGATCGGGTTGATGCCATGACCCGGGCCGGCTACCGGATTGTCAGCGAAGATCTGGTGCCTTGGGCGCCTGAATGGGACTAAACAAAAAAAACGGCGGTGCCGCTATTAGGCACCGCCAGTTCGGGGAGTTATCCAAGCCTTTGAGAGCGGAATAGCTTAGCAATTACCCCTGATCATGTCAGAAGCTTTCTCTGCCATCATTATTGTCGGGGCATTGGTGTTTGATCCGATCAGGCTGGGCATTGCCGAGCTGTCGCAAATTCGCAACCCTTCAATCCCATGCACGCGCATCCGCGGATCGACCACCGCCATCTCATCCACGCCCATCTTACAGGTGCATGTGGGGTGATAGGATGTACGCCCGTATTGCCGTGCATAAGCTTCGAACTCGGCGTGTGTCCTGACACTGTCATCCGGGAACCGGATCTTGCGGATATATCTCTGCAGGCTTTTCTGCCGGAAGATCTCGACACTGTGTTTCACTCCCTCGATCGAGGTTTTCAGGTCATCGGGATGCCCAAGGAAGTTGGGGTCAACGAGCGGCATGTCCTCGACCCGGTTTGAGCGCAGCCGCACAGTACCTCGTGCCTTGGGACGCAAGGTGTAGGAGTTCAGTGTGATACCCGAGCTGCCTTTGGGAACACTTGGCACACCGGCCTCGGCACCGGCGCCGGCCAGGAAATGAAACTGCAAATCAGGCTGACTTTCGGACCTGTCACCGTACCAGAATGCGCCACCTTCCACCACGTTCGATGCCACCGGCCCTGACCCGAACAAGTAATATTGAATCCCGGCCCACATCGCCCAGTGCGGTTTGTTGTATTTGTCGAGGCTTTGATGCCCATTCAACTCTGCCACGATATCAATGCCGAAATGGTCATTCAGGTTTTCACCTACTCCCGGCAGATCTTGTTTGACCTCGATCCCATGCGCGCGCAGATGCGCGGCCGGACCAAGGCCTGACAGCATCATCAGTTTGGGTGTGCCGATCGCACCAGACGTCACCAGAACCTCCTGATCGACCGCCACCCGCCGCATCTGTCCACTCTTGTCGTATTCAACACCGGTCGCACGCCCACCTTCGATCAAAATGCGATGCACCTGGCAGCCGGTTTCAACGGACAGGTTTGGTCGTGATAGCGCCGGTTTCAGGTAACCCACCGCCGCCGAACAGCGTTTCGCGTTCCATATCGTGGTCTGATAGACACCCGCCCCTTCCTGAACCGCGCCATTGAAGTCAGGATTATAGGGAATGCCCGCCTCCTGACAGGAACGCACAAAGGCACGCGTCATTTCCTGTGGCGAAGCGATATTCGATACGCCCAATGGACCTTCGGTCCCGTGCCAGTCACCAGAAAGAATTGCATTGCGTTCCGAGCGGACAAAATACTTCTGGATTCCCTTGAACGACCAGCCCTCGCAGCCTTCTTCCTTGGCCCAGCGATCATAGTCGATGGGGTTGCCTCGGGTGAACACCTCGGCATTGATTGAGCTGCCACCGCCGATCACCCGACCTTGAGCATAAGGAATCTCGCGGTTGTTGGCGTTGACCTGCGGAACTGTAGTGAAACCCCATGTGTGGGGACCGTCAGTCATCTTGGCAAAACCCACAGGCATGTGGATCAGCGGATGGCTGTCCTTGCCGCCAGCCTCCAGTAGCAGAACCCTGGCCGCGCTGTCTTCGGTCAGGCGGTTCGCCAGAACGCATCCGGCCGAGCCACCGCCGACGATAACATAGTCATATCCAGTTTCAGCCATCACTCCACCCAATGCGTCCGCTTGCCGATCTCGATATGGATCGATTTGACCTGCGTATATTCCTCGACCCCGTGCATTCCGGCCTCACGCCCCCAGCCGGACGCCTTGAAACCTCCAATCGGCAGTTCCGGTCCCCCGGCCAAAGTGGTGTTAACCCAAAACCGGCCCGCCTGAACCCGACGCGAGACGGTCAGTGCCGTGTCGATATTCTTGGTCCAGACACTCGCGGCCAGCCCATATTCCGTATCGTTGGCAATCGCGATTGCGTCGTCAATCGTATCGAACGGAATCACGCACAGGACGGGGCCGAAAATCTCTTCCTGGGCAATCGCCATGTCCATCGTGACATTGGTGAAGACAGCCGGGTCGATATACTGGCCACCGGAAATCTCGGGCGTGGTTCCGCCTGTCAGCAGCGTCGCCCCTTCTTCCTGGCCTTTTGTGATGTAAGACAGGATAGTGCGGTTCTGCGCATCCGTAGTAATTGCTCCGGCCTGAGTGTTTTCATCCAGTGGATCGCCAACACGTACCTTCCGTAGCTTGTCTGCCACTTGGTTTGAAAACTCCTCCGCGACCGATCGTTCGACCAGAAGGCGGGCACCGGATACGCAGCATTGCCCGGTATTGAACGCGATACCAAAGGCAACGCCGTCGGCGGCATCCTCCAGATCGGCATCCGCAAACACGATTTGCGGGTTTTTGCCGCCAAGTTCCAGCCCCAACTTCTTGAAGTTGCTCTGGCCAGACGCCGCAACCACCGACCGGCCGACGGCAGTCGAGCCGGTGAAAGACAGCATGTCGACATCCATATGCTCGGCCAGTTTCTGGCCAATCACACTGCCCGCGCCGGTGACGACATTAAAAACCCCGTCAGGCAACCCGGCCTCACTGAGAATTTCCGCAAGAAGCAGGGTTGTTGCGCTGGTCACCTCGGAAGGCTTGGCGACAATCGTACAGCCAGAGGCAAGGATATACGGCACCCTCTCGCAAAGGATCAGAAACGGAAAATTCCAGGGCGTGATAAGTCCGACGACACCCACGGGTTCACGGGTGACGATACCCATTGCCCTGTCGCCGCTGTTGTTGAAGCTGTCACCATGCAACGCGCGCGCAAGGCCTGAGGCAAACTCGAACATCCCGACACAGCCCTTAACTTCGACCCGCGCCTGACTGATTGGCTTGCCGTTTTCCAGCGTTTCCCAATAGGCAATCTCATCTGTGCGAGTGTGGATCAGCTCTGCCGCCTTCAATAGTACCGCGGCGCGATCAGCGCCGGACAGACCACACCAGCGACGATCATCAAACGCATTTCTGGCCGAGGCGACAATCGCGTTCAGATCGTCCTCGGTGCAGCGGGGAATGCGGGTCACCGGAACGCCGTGACCTGGTGAGGATCGTTCGAATACCTCACGGTCTCCGGCAGGCACCCATTGCCCATCCAGAAAAAAGCCAAACTCCCGCGGCTCAGACGGCGGTGTCAGAATGTGGCTCTTTTGATCCATTTGATGTGCTCCATCGTTGCGTTTCGACTCAGGCCGACGCGTCCAGCCTGTCGCGGAAATCGTTCCAGCCACCATCAACCGAAGACGGCGCATCATGCCATTGGTGCAACATCTCTCCGGTCGCCGGGTCATTGTCTGGGATCGGTAGCATCATGATCCGCTTGGCTGCTGCTTGAAACAACTCGGGCGTCAGGAAAGCTTCCTGAATATTGTCCCAGTCGCGGCCTCCGGCATAACCACCGCACATCATGATGTCGTCCGAGCACCCGACCATCTCATGGCTGACACCTGCGGGCATGACGATCACGTCGCCGATTTCAATCCGCACTCTGGTCCAGCCTTCCACAGACAGGTTGAATTCCATCCAGCCTGCGGCACAGCCCAGGCATTCATGTGAGGTCGAGTGGAAATGAGGGTATTCGTAAATGCCAGGGTATTCCCAGTTGTTCCCCCACCCATTTGAACGAAACCGCGACTTGACCGCATCCACTCCACCACCGGGAATTGCTCCTCGATGGACCAGCAGCGGAAAGCGGCTGTTGGGGATCATACCTTCGGGTTTCGATTTGTAGATTTCAACAGTCAATTACAGCTCCTCCCCGGTTGGATGATGCGCTATGACAATCTGGGTTTTCAGGTCCTTTGGCCGGTCCCGGAAGCTGTCAAACGCCTCCTGAATGCGATCCAGCGTGTAAGTGGCTTGGGTAAAGAGACCGGTCTTGATCCGGCCATGCGTCAGCAAAGTCAGG
This sequence comes from Ruegeria sp. AF3, assembly GCF_056536285.1. Taxonomy (NCBI): domain Bacteria; kingdom Pseudomonadati; phylum Pseudomonadota; class Alphaproteobacteria; order Rhodobacterales; family Roseobacteraceae; genus Ruegeria; species Ruegeria sp. AF3. Next base: position 524,193 of record NZ_JBQFJM010000002.1, read on the forward strand.
GCATCGTGCATATCCTGACCCATGCCTGCGACGGACCCTTTGATCGAGTTCTCCTGCAGGATGGTCTGCAAGATATCGACCGGCAATGTCTTCCCAGCACCGGTCAAGCCAAAGGCCGCTATGTGGCCGCCCTTGCGGATCAGTTGCATCGCCTGCCGGTACAACGCCGGCAGACCAACACTTTCAATCACCACATCCGCGCCGCGCCCGCCCGTGTGTTTCAGGACGGTTTGTTCCAGCATGGCCGCGTCGGTAACACCGATGTCGGCCCCCGCCTCAAGTGCCATGCTGACCCGATCCTCGGACAGATCCGCCACGATGACCGGAGCGGCACCGATAGTACGAAGCAGCTGCACATGCAGATTGCCGATGGGCCCTGCGCCCAAGACCACTACGGATTGACCGAAGGTGATATTGGCCTTGCGCGCGCAGCGCACTACACAGGCCAAAGGTTCGGTCAGGGTCAGAACCTCGGCGGGAACGTCGTCCGGGGCCGGGATCACCAGCCTGGCGGGAACCGAAATATATTCTGCGAAAGCTCCGTCCATGGTGATACCCAACTGCTGCATCTCAGGGCAGTTCAGTATCTCGTTCCGGAGGCACCAATAACAGGTGCCGCAGCCAATATTCATATCAACCACAACCGGAGCACCCAAACTCAGGCCGGTCACACCCTCGCCTAAAGCTGCAATTGTTCCGGTAAATTCGTGACCCGGAATCATCGGTAGTTTTTCCACCGAATAGTGGCCTTTGAAGATATGAATGTCCGTGCCACAGATGCCGACCCGCGATATGCGAACCAGCACCTCGCCCCAACCAGGATCAGGGCGCGGCACATCCCGAACCTCGAACTGTCCCGGCCTGGTCAGGACAGCGGCTTTCATGGTCCCGGTCATTTCACGACCCTGAGCTTTGATCGATCGATGGTCAGAGCAATCGCCACGATCAGGATGATGCCAAAAACCATCTGTTGCTTCGTGGCGTCCACTTCGAAATACAGCATCGAGGACCGGATCACCGCCACGATAAGTGTACCTATCAACGTGTTGATGACGCCGCCGACGCCACCGGTCAGCGGGGTGCCGCCAACCAGAACCGCGACGATTGCAGGCAGCAGGAACCCGTTCGCCAGTGTGGGAGAACCACCGGACAGCTTGACCGAGAACAGCAGGCCCGCAATCGCCGCCAGCCCGCCGGACAGCGCGAATGCCATAATCTTGATCCGGTTGACATTCAGACCCGAGGCGACCGCCGCAGGTTCCCCCGCGCCCACCGCCTTGAGCGCACGCCCGAAGATCGTCCGCGACTGCAGGAACCACGCACCCAGAACCAGAACAGCCGCAATGATCAACTCGCTTGGCAGACCGAAAATTGACCTGGTCATCCAGCCGAACGTCGCATCCCGCAACGCCGCGTCCATGAACAAGGCGCGCTGACCCGAAAGGTATTGCGCCGTCGAAAACGCGATACCGCCAACCGCCAGGGTCGAGATGAACGACGGCACGAACAGTCGCGTTGTTACGTAACCCGAGATACTGCCCAGAACGACGCCTGACAGAATGCAGATCAGCCCCGCACCAATGCCGAAGGTTGGCAGCGCGATGGTGGCTACAACAGTTGTCATATTTGCAATTGATTGGGCCGACAGGTCGATACCGCCGATATAGATGGCAAACGTCATGCCAAGGGCCATGATGAACAATGGCACGATGTCGGCCACCATCGATATCAGGTTCGCGGGTCGCAGGAAATTTGAATCCGCGAGGCCAACCACCAGCACAAGCGCCAGCAAGGTGATCCAGGGCAGATGGGGTTTGATGCGTTCGAAACTCATGGCGCGTGCCTCAGATCATATGGTGGACAAGGTCGTACAGCGACGGCTTGTCTCCCGGGCTGCAATCGAAACGTTTCTGTGCGACACCATCCTTGAGAACGATGATTGTGTGGCTGAGGCCGATGGCTTCTTCCAGAGTATCTGCGACCAGAATGATGCCGACACCGTCATCCGACATCTCGCGCACCATGTCATAGACATCCTCTTTCGCACCGATATCCAGACCGCGTGTCGGATGGTCGAGCAGGATGATGTCGGATCCGGCTGACCGCCATTTGGCCAATACGACTTTCTGCTGGTTACCCCCCGACAGCCCGCCGCAATCCTTGTAGACATCCGGTGTCTTGATCGCGAGGCGATCTATCCATTTGCGGGCCAGCGCCTTTTCCTCGGCAATGCGCAGCACGCCCGAGTTGGCATAGTTCCCCATCTGACTGAGCGTCATGTTCTCGTAGACGTTCATCCCGGCTACGATGCCTTCGACCTTGCGTTCGCGGGGGACGTAGCCCACCCCGCCCACGACACCGGCCTGCGCGGTAAATCTGCTGACGGCTTTCCCCTTGAGTATCACCATACCCGAGGACGGGGTTTCCAAGCCAAAAATCGTTCGCAGGATGGCCTCTCTCCCGGACCCTTCGGTGCCAACAAGACACAGAACCTCGCCAGGATGCAGTTGGAACGAGATGTCTGTGTATTTGCCGCTGACCGACACGTCGCTGAACGCGACAAGGGGATGCGCAGCGGACTGGTAGGGGTTCTGCTTCTGCTCGCGGTAATATTCTTTGTCGACGTCACGACCGACCATCTTGTGCTGGATGGAGCTGACATCGGCATCATCGTGGGCAACGACATCCACAACCTCACCATCCTTCATCACGTAGATGCGGTCGGAAAGCTCCAGGACCTCATCCATACGGTGGCTGACAAAGATGAACGACGCACGGTTGGTCAGTTCGCGCACTAGGCCGAACAAAAGCTCGACCTCTTCTGTAGCCAGAACCGATGTCGGCTCATCGAGCAGGATAACCAGATCACCGTCGATCCGTTCTTCCAACGTCAAAACCTTGGCCAACTCCACCAGTTGCCGTTGTGCAAAGGACAGCTTTGACGTGATTATTCTGGGCTCGATATCCAGTTTAACCTTGGCCAGTTGCTTGCGCGCGGCCTCGGCCATAGCGTTCCAGTTGATGACGCCAAAACTGACGAATTGCTGCTCGAACCCCAGAAAGATGTTTTCCATCACAGTCAGGTTCGTGATCAGGGATTGCTCCTGAAACACCATGCCGATCCCATGATCCATCGCCTGGCGCGGGTTCTGAAATCGAACTTTGATACCGTCGATCGTGATGTCGCCGCCATCGGGTTGGTAAGCGCCATAGATGACCTTCATCAGGGTCGACTTTCCCGCGCCGTTTTCACCCACAAGGCCAACGATCTCGCCTCGTTCAATCTTGAAGTTGACGGATTTCAGCGCGTGAACGCCGGGGAATTTTTTGTCAACGTTTATAAGTTCGTACATCTGCCCGCCCCTATTTCACGAAGGTTACGGATTTTCGGTCGGTCGACAGAACCACCGCGGCAATGACCAGAACGCCCAGAACGCCGTCCTGCACGTAGCCCGGCAGTCCGATCACAACCATGCCGTTGTTAATGACATTTACGATCAGAACGCCGATCAGCGTGTTCCAAACACCGCCAATTCCACCCCAGAGTGCGGTGCCGCCCACGACGACCGATGTTATTGACACAAACATGAAGTTCGACCCGGTCGCGGTTTCAGCAATCCCGATCCGTCCAACCGCAAGCAGCGCGCCAACCGCGTAGAAAACCCCAGCCAGCGCAAATCCCATGATCCGCACGCGTTTGACGTTCAGGCCAGATGCATGGGCCAGCTCTTCACCCCCGCCAACGGCGTAGAAATTCCGCCCCAAGGTCGTACGCGATTGGATAAACCAGGCAATCAACAGAAGAAACAGGGCCACATAGCACATAATCGGAAACCCAAACCAACGCTCGGTCAGGAGCGAACGGAACAGCTCATCTTCGACCCGGATCCGATCACCCCCGGTTAATAGCAATGCAAACCCGGTACCTACAAAGCCCATGGCCAAAGAGGCCATGAAGGAAGGAACCCTGAGAATGACATGGACAAGCCCGTTCACCAGCCCGATTGCGGCGCCGACCAGCCCTGCCAGTGGAAGGGCCAGCCACGCCCAGGATGACAATGTGCCCCCCATACCAATAAAGGCAAAGGCGAAGACTACAGCACAGACCGAAACCGTACCTTCCATCGACAGGTCAATCGATCCCATGATGATGATGAATGTCACACCGATAGCGACCATCAGCGCAGGCGTGGACGAGATACCGATCCGTGCGAAGTTGCGCAGCGAGAAGAAACGGGGCTCAATCGCCGTAAAGAACAAAACCAGGACGATAAGGACGATCAGAGGGGCCCATTTGATCAGAACATCCCGTGCCAGCACATTACGCATGTGCTTCCTCCCACTGAGTAAATTATTCGGGCTGACTGCCCTTGAACTTCTTAGCCAGACATGAAGTGGCAGACCGGGCTATAACCCGGTCCGCCTAGGCCACTACTTGTACTGAATCTGGCCGTTTGACGTGGACCAAAAGTCTTTCCAGTCATAGGTGGGAACATCGTCCAGATATTCTGCCTTGAACGCCAGCGCATCTTCGGGCCGGACCATGATGGTCGGACCATAGAACTCGCGATGTTCATTGGGCTCTTCCGAAGGCTTGAAATGGCCGGTCGCCGCATAGTAGGCCAACGCCGCCGTTATGCCGCCGCCCCAATGCGGGTTGGTAAAGACGGTAGCCAGGATTTTGCCTTCGCCCACCAGTTGGACTGCCTGCGGGTTGCCGTCATAAGATACGATTGGCATGTCCTCGATACCTTCGGCGCGCAGCGCTTCGAGCACACCATAGGCGATTGTGTCGTTGGCACAATGAACCCCTTTGATCTCATCACCATAACGGGTCAGGAAGGCACTCATGACCTGATTGGCTTTCTGAGTATCCCAGTCGGCAGGCTCAGCGGCCAACAGCTCGGCGTTCGGATAGTCTTTCAGTGCGTTCTTCAGACCTGCTAAACGTTCAATCGCAGGGTTATTCGACGCGATGCCACCTAGATGGACAACGCCGCCTGAACCGCCCATCGCATCCAGCAGGATGCGCGCGGTCTGCTCGGCGGGCCCCTCGTCAGACCAGCTCATATGGCTGACATAGTTGTCCCCGAAATCCCAGGGATGCAGATCGTCAGTTTTGTTCCAAAGCGTCGAAACATAGGCGCCGGCTTCCACACAGGATTCCACCACCGGGCGCGCGTTTGGCGCGTCATTGGTGTCGATAGCCAACGCCAGCTCACCATTGGTTTTGGACAGCAGCGCCTTAACATCTGCCAGCGACTTCTCTGACGAGCCTTCATTGATCAGATGCGTTAGGAAATCCTTGGGCTTGCCGAGACTTTCAACGAAAGCCTCACCACCCGAAACAATCTCGTTCCAGTACGGATTGGTCCGGTTGCGGTACGACCATGCAACCGTCGGGTCTGTGATCGCCGCGCGCGCCATGCCGCCCAGCATACTCGATACTGCTGCGCCGCCCACACCATAGGCGGATGCGAGCAGGAAGCTACGACGGGTTATCGTCTCCTGCTCGATGTATTTTTTGATGAATGACATAATGTCCTCCCTTTCGATCAGCACTTGGGACCACAGGTACTTCCCATGTCGGCCCCTCCCCGACACATATCTCGCATAACGGCAACTTGCACCATTAATGCACTAACCAGTTACTTCTTTACGAAACGCTATGTCAAGCGTTAAGAATGAGGTAGAAACGAAGGTGGGCGGCACGCAGTAGCGTGCAATTTAAATCGGAAGGTCAGGCAATAGGACCGCGTTGGCCATTTTCACCGTGCAAGAAGCCCGGAAGAAAGGAAGTTCGTAGTGGTCGAAAAAACAAAAAACAAAAAGAAAAGAGATGCTGAGGCGACAAAGGCACGGATACTTCACGCCGCGAAGAAAGAGTTTGCCAAACATGGTTTGGGTGGCGCGCGCGTGGATGAAATTGCCGAGCGCGCGGATGCGAACAAGCGGATGCTCTACCACTATTTCGGAAGCAAAGAAGATCTGTTCCGAACCGTTCTGGAAGCGGCCTATCTCGACATCCGAACCGCGGAACGCAAGCTAAACCTGGAAAGCCTGTCACCGTCCGATGCCCTAGAATCCCTGGTGAGATTCACCTGGAAATACTACCTCAGGAACCCAGAGTTCATTACACTCGTCAATAGTGAGAACCTGCACCGTGCGCGCCACATAAAATCGCTTTCGAGTCTTCCGGAAACAACTAAAGGTCTCGTTGAGATGGTGGAAGAAATTCTGAAGCGAGGCGAAGAAAGTGGCGAGTTTCGTTCGGGTATAGACGCCACCCAGCTGAACATCACAATTGCCGCCATCGGGTATTACTACCTGACCAACAGGTTTACTGGCTCATTTCTGTTTCAACGGGATATGATGGACGAACAAGCCTTGAACGAGCGCTTGGACTTCAATGTCGACAGCATTCTGCGGATCGTTCGAAAGGAGCAGCCTTAGATGTAGTGAAACAAAAGCATCGAGTAATGCTGACAGTTGGATGATCTAAGAAATCCTTTCCTGCGTGGCCGCGACGTTACTTAGTGCCCACGCCAGGTACCGAATAAGTTTTCTTGACTTGGTGAACACTTGCGTCACTATAGAAAAAGTAACCGACCAGTTACAAAAGTACAATCAGGGAGGACATCATGAAAAAGATTGCCACGATACTGCACTTTACGACGGCAGTTGCTGCCCTATCCGTGACAGCTGCTCAGGCCGAAGATGTGGAAGTTCTGCACTGGTGGACATCAGGCGGCGAAGCTGCGGCGCTGAACGTGCTCAAACAGGATCTGGAAAGCCAGGGCATCGGTTGGCAGGATATGCCCGTTGCCGGTGGAGGTGGAACCGAGGCTATGACTGTATTGCGTGCCCGTGTCACTGCAGGTGATCCGCCCACGGCAGTTCAGGCGCTTGGTTTTGACATTCTGGACTGGGGAAATCAGGGGGCGCTTGCCAACCTGAATGAACTTGCCGCCCAGGAAGGATGGGATGAAGTTGTTCCCGAAGCGCTGCAGTTTTTTGCCAAAGTTGATGGCAAGTGGATTTCAGCACCTGTGAATGTGCATTCAACAAACTGGGTCTGGGCCAACAAATCCGTGCTTGATGCCAATGGTATTGCCGTGCCCGAGTCTTGGGAGGATTTCGTAGCTGCGGTTGAAACTCTGAAAGCGGCGGGCATTACGCCGATCGCGCATGGCGGCCAGGCCTGGCAGGACGCAACAGTGTTCGATGCGGTGTCCATGTCAACGGGTGGGCCAGATTTCTACAAGGCCGCCTTCGTTGATCTTGATGAGGAAGCTCTGGGTTCGGAGACCATGAAAGAGGCATTCGACCGGATGGTGTTCATTCGCGAAAACGTCGATGACAACTTCTCGGGCCGCGATTGGAATCTGGCGACGGCGATGGTCATCAATGGCGAAGCCGGCTTTCAAATGATGGGCGACTGGGCGAAGGGCGAGTTCCTGAATGCAGGCAAGGTCCCGGGCGAAGATTTCCTGTGCTTCCGCTTCCCCGGCACTCAGGATCAGGTCACATTCAATGCAGACCAGTTCATGATGTTTGATCAGGGCGGCACCGTTTCGACGGAACAGGCCGCTTTGGCCAGCGCCATCCTGTCCCCGTCCTTTCAGATCGCCTTCAACAAGGTGAAAGGGTCTGTCCCTGCCCGCACCGACGTGGATGGAAGCGAATTGGATGCCTGCGGCCAGCAGGGCATGAAGGACCTTGCAGCAGCGGCATCCTCGGGCAACTTGTTCGGCTCGATGGCGCATGGTCATGCTGCTCCGGCTTCGGTGAAGAATGCGGTTTATGATGTGGTCACCGCGCATTTCAACGGCGAGTATGACAGCGAAACCGCTGTCCAGGAACTGGTCGACGCGGTTTCCATCGCAAAGTGATCAACCTGCGTGGGGCGGTTCCTAGGGATCGCCCCTCACGGCTTTGAAATCCACGTAACCCGTTCTCAGGAGAGTTGCCATGGCCACGGTTGCCGAGGCAGATTTCAAGACCCGTCTGCAAAACTGGATTCCCAAGCTCGTCCTATCGCCGTCACTGGCTATGGTCCTGATTTTTGTCTACGGGTTCATTCTGTTCACGATCTACGTATCGTTTACCGACAGCCGCATTTTGCCGTTCGTCGACAAGGACGGGCAGCGGACATTCGACCTGATCGGGCTGTCGAACTACGAAAAGCTGTTCAAGCTTTCCCATTGGGAGATCGCATTGACCAACATGGCCGTCTTTGCCGGTCTGTATATCGTAGTCTGCACATTTATCGGCCTGACACTGGCCATTTTGCTGGACCAGAAAATCCGCGGCGAGGGATTTTTGCGCCCGCTTTACCTCTACCCAATGGCGTTGAGTTTCATTGTAACCGGCACCGCCTGGAAATGGTTTCTGGATCCCGGCATCGGACTGGAAAACATTGTGCAGTCCTGGGGATGGCAGAGCTTCGAGTTCGACTGGATCAAGAACCGGGACTTCGCAATCTATACAGTCGTTCTGGCGGCCGTCTGGCAAACCTCCGGGTTTGTCATGGCAATGTTTCTGGCCGGTTTGCGCGGCATCGACAACGAAATCCTCAAGGCTGCTCAGATGGACGGCGCATCGAACTGGAACCTGTATCGCCGTATCATTATCCCACAACTGCGACCTGCATTCCTGTCAGCCTTCGTGATCCTTGCGCATCTGGCAATCAAAACCTTCGATCTTGTCATCGCGATGACCGGAGGTGGCCCCGGCAGGGCAACGGAATTGCCTGCGACTTTCATGTATTCCTACACGTTCAGCCGAAATCAGATGGGTATCGGTGCATCCTCAGCCGTCATTATGCTGATGACGATTGCCGCAATCATGATCCCTTATCTCTATGCTGAGCTGAAGGAGAAGAAGTGATGGCCGTCGCAAGCTCTGACACCGCTATCCGAACAGGCCGATACACTCGCACGCTGATCTACGTCGTGCTGATCCTGTTCGTGTTGTTCTACATGCTTCCGCTTTATGTCATGCTGGTGAATTCAGTGAAACCACTGTCCGAAATCACCGGCGGAGGGATGATGTCCCTTCCAAACGCCTTCACGCTGGAACCCTGGGTAAAGGCGTGGTCCACTGCGCAGGTCGGGGTTGAGCCGACAGGTCTCAGACCCTATTTCTGGAACTCAATTTTGATGGTCGTCCCGGCCGTTGCAATTTCAACGGTACTAGGGGCGCTGAATGGATACATTCTGACCAAATGGAGGTTCCGTGGCGACACGATCCTGTTTGGGTTGATGCTGTTTTCCTGCTTCATCCCGTTCCAGATCGTCCTGATCCCCATGGCTGCGATCCTCGGCGTTCTTGGCCTGTCCGGCAAGACCGCCGGACTGGTTCTGGTCCATGTGGTTTATGGCGTCGGTTTTTCGACCCTGTACTTCCGGAACTACTACGCAGCGTTCCCGACCGAATTGGTTCGGGCCGCTCAAATCGATGGTGCAGGGTTCTTTCAGATCTTCTGGCGCATCCTTCTGCCATCCTCGGGCCCGATTATCGTAGTTTGCGTGATCTGGCAGTTCACCAACATCTGGAACGACTTCCTGTTTGGTGCCTCGTTCGCCTCGGGCGATGGCGCCCCGATGACAGTCGCCCTGAACAACCTTGTGCAAAGCTCGACCGGCGTGAAGGAATACAACGTCCATTTTGCCGGCGCGATCCTAGCCGCAATGCCAACCCTGCTCGTCTACATCGTTGCCGGACGCTATTTCGTGCGCGGCTTGATGGCGGGCTCTGTTAAGGGGTAACCGATGGGTTTTCTCGATATCGACAACGTCACCAAGTCCTACGGCTCTGTCGAGGTTCTGCATAAAGTAAATATTGCAGTGGAAGAAGGCGAGTTTCTGGTGCTTGTTGGGCCCTCTGGTTGCGGAAAATCCACACTGTTGAACATGATTGCAGGCCTAGAGGACATCACGTCGGGCGAAATCCGGATCAAGGATGCCCGCATGAACTGGGTACACCCGTCCAATCGCAATATCGCGATGGTATTCCAGTCCTACGCCCTCTATCCGAACATGACTGTCGGCCAGAACATTACCTTTGGTCTGGAAATGCATGGTGTTCCCAAGCCCGAACGTGAAAAGGCGATGGCGGATGTCGCCAAGTTGCTGCAGATCGAACAACTGCTTGACCGAAAACCGGGCCAGTTGTCGGGCGGTCAGCGTCAGCGGGTTGCCATGGGTCGGGCGCTGGTGCGCAACCCCGACGTTTTTCTGTTCGACGAGCCCTTGTCTAATCTCGACGCCAAGCTGCGGGTCGATATGCGCACCGAAATCAAGAAGCTGCACCAGAACCTTGGCACCACCATAGTCTACGTAACCCATGACCAGATCGAGGCAATGACACTTTCGACCCGGATTGCCGTGATGAATGGCGGATATGTACAGCAACTGGGCACACCGAAAGAGATTTACGATACTCCGGCAAACCTGTTCGTCGCTACATTCATGGGCTCACCGTCAATGAACCTGATCAAGGCATCCGTACGGGTCGAAGGGGGCTCGGTCTATGCAGTTACATTTGATGATCGCGGCGACGAAGTGCGACTCGCCCTTTGCGCGCCTTCGGGCGCGATAAAGACATACGAAGGTAAAGATGTGATATTGGGCATCCGCCCCGAAGCGCTTACCGATGTGGAAGGCGCTGATCACCGGTCAACGCACATTGTGTCGATCCGAAACACGGTGACTGTGACAGAACCCGCAGGCTCGGACACATTTGTGGCCACAACGATCGGAGGCGCCGAATGTGTCGCCCGCATGCGCGCGGATGCTGAGGTTGCGCCCGGCCAACAGGCCGAGTTTGCTTTCAATATGGAAAAGGCCGTCGTGTTCGACCCGGTATCCGAGAACAGAATTGTGTAAATGCGCAAGAACAACTAAGGGAAGCACGAGGCGTGTTTTCGGCCAACTCGGGGTCGGTTGCGGCTGGGGTGAAATCCTGCCCTAGGCTTCAGACTCATTTATTTACAGCCGGAACAAGACGGTGGCTACGAGCGCGATGTCCGGGAGGAAGGCCTTTAGGCATCTGTCGCAACGGGTGGCCAAACGGGCCAGTCCTTCACGCGACCGAACATGATTTCAGTTCTATTTCTTCGTTTGTCGCGGCGCTTGTCGTGCCGGGCAGGCTTGTCGCGTGTCTTGCGGCCCGGGATGCAGGGCATTCCGCCTTTGTCTATCAGGGCTTCACGAAACCAATCCGCTTCAAAACCGCAATCACCAAGTAACCAATCATCCAATGGCAGGCTGTACACCAGAGCCCTGGCGCCTGTGTAATTGCTCACCTGGCCAGCGGATATGAAGAAGCGTATCGGGCGTCCGAGAGCATCGGTAATGGCATGCAACTTTGTATTCATACTGTCCTTGGTTCGTCCGATCAGTATGCCACGCCCCCCTTTTTCAGTTGCAGGCTTGAGGCCGTGCGGAGCGCTTTGAGTTAGGTCGCGTCAATCGCGATGGTCTTGTGATCGGCCCCTCCGCTGCCGCCCCGGCCATGATCCGAGCAAACTCCCATGTCGCTCCGCCGCTTTCAACGGTGGTACAGCGCCTTGGGCGGTCCATATTCGCGAGGGGCATCAGGTCACTGCAACCCATTGCTGTTAATAAAGATAATACCACTCAGGACACGTCGGTCTTCAACCCTCGGCTTGCCATACTCTTCGGAGCGTAAGGCTTCAGACGCTCCCACTGTTCGTCATTCATCTAGAATAGATTGCTTGTTACACGCCCCAAAAAATCTGGGACATGAACCAAGCAGTCTAAGTCCTGGCAACCGATTTAATGGGTCCAGAACCTAGATTGGCCGGTGGAAACACAAGCCACTGAAAAAACAGGTGGCAAAGCACAGGCTATTTCCCGCAAAGCAAAGATAATCAGGCCTACTACCCGTCTGTCGCCCGGGCAAAAAAGGTGCGTGAAATCGTGTTAAGTACCTATTCTCGCCTCGCGTCATCGCTCAACCACTATCATTCGGCGGTCAACAAGGCCGCGGCACTAATGGTGTCGACCCAAATCTGTGATAGGTGGCGGCACGAGCGTCAATCGCTTAACGACTGTAACAGGTCCAAGCCGGAATCTGCATGATCGTCAATCCAGACACAAAAGCTTGCGACATATCCTTGACGCATTCGGGCGCGCGTTACGGGCTATACATCTGAACCAAAAACCACTATCGCCAGATCTTTCCCGGCAATTGGTGACCCATGAATGATTTCTCTGCCCTCCCGAAAACCCTGTCCGCAGCTCTGTCCCAAAAAGGCTATAGCAACTTGACGCCTGTACAAGAGGCTGTGTCAGATGAAGCGCTGGCAGGAAAAGATCTGCTTGTCTCTGCGCAAACCGGTTCCGGCAAGACCGTGGGCTTCGGGCTGGCGATGGCAGAAGAACTTCTCGACAAGCACGGCCGTTTTGACCGACCAGCAGCGCCTTTGGCCGTGATCATCGCACCCACGCGCGAACTGGCTCTGCAAGTGCGGAGAGAATTCGACTGGCTGTTTGCCGAAGCCGGGATCGTTACTGCATCGGCTGTCGGTGGTATGGATGCGCGCACAGAGCGCAGGGCGCTTGAACGCGGCGCACATGTCGTAGTCGCCACACCTGGGCGGCTGCGCGATCATATCACACGTGGGGTGATCGACCTGAGCGATCTGCGGACCGTCGTCCTCGACGAAGCCGATGAAATGCTGGACATGGGGTTCGCCGAAGATCTTGAATACATCCTTGATCAAACGCCCGAAAACCGGCGCACCCTGATGTTCTCTGCCACTGTTCCACGAGGCATTGCCAGGCTTGCCCAGACCTACCAGAAAGAGGGTGCGCAGCGGATCAAGGTCGGAAGCGCAGATGTCCAGCATTCGGATATAACCTATAGTGCCTTGAACGTAGCTCCGTCGGATATTGAAAAAGCGATCATCAATTTGCTGTGTTATCACGACGTTCAAACCACGATTGTGTTCGCCAACACCCGGTCTATGGTGGCGCGCCTGACCGCGAAACTTTCCAATCGGGGGTTTTCTGTCGTCTCACTGTCAGGGGAACTCAGTCAGGCAGAGCGCACCAACGCGATGCAAGCCCTGCGTGACGGGCGCGCGCAGGTTTGCGTTGCGACCGACGTGGCCGCCCGCGGCATCGATCTTCCAGGGTTGGAGTTGGTGATCCATGCGGATCTGCCCTCAAATGCGGAAACTTTGTTGCATCGCTCTGGACGGACAGGCCGTGCCGGACGCAAGGGAACATCCATTCTGATCGTGCCGGCTCGGCAGCGTTCAAAGGCACAACGATTGCTGAAAACCGCCAAGCTGGAGGCCGAATGGGGCGCACCACCCTCAGCCGATGAGGTGTTTAAACGGGAAGAGGAACGCATCATTTCCAATCCCGCCCTGGATGAGCCGCCAAGTGCTGAGGAAACGGCTTTTGCCGAGCGGCTGCTCAGCGGAAGAACTCCCGAGCAGATCGCCGCAGCCTATATGCGCCTCTACCGAGAGCGCCACTCGGCACCCGAGATCCTTGGAACGGCACCAGAGTCTGGAAAACGCGACACTGATCGGCGCGTGGCGTTTGGGCCAAGCACATGGTTCTCACTTTCTTTGGGACGCAAACAGCGTGCGGAGCCGCGTTGGTTGCTGCCAATGCTGTGCCGCAACGCGGGTTTGTCCAAAGACGCTATCGGCGCAATCCGCGTTCAGTATCAAGAGACCTTTGTCGAGATCGCCAATGATGCTGTGCCCGCAATGAAACAAGAACTGGGCGCTGATCTCATCATAGAACAAGGTGCGACGTTGACCGAGCTGGTGGGCACGCCAGATTTCGATGCCTCGCCCAAAGGCCCGCCTGCAGCCCCACAATCATCGGACGAGCCCGCCAAATCCCGAGGGCTTGATTCAGGCAAGCCGTCGAAAGCTGCGCCTGGCTTCGAGCGTTCTGACCAAGATGTCCGGACTGAATCCGAGCGCCCTAAGAGCAAAGGAAAATCTGCGGCACGCACGTCGAACAAACAAGCAAGCGAAGACAAGAAAAAACGGGACTCGGCTCCGCAAGCGCGACCGACGCGTGAGCGCGGAAATGCCAAACCACAGCCCGTCGCAACGGATAAGAAGCGACAAAAGCAAGATAAGAACGCTTCTGACACATCCAAATCTCTGAAAGCACAAAAGGCGCGTTTCAAGACCGACACCAAAGACCAGAAAGCGCCGCGTTCAAAAAGCAAAAACGGCAAGGGCGGAGAAGCAAGGCCTTTCCGCAAGCCTTCAAAGAGAAACTGAGCGCTCGGGCAAGAGACATTCATCAAGGACACCGGTACAGTGGCGCATCGTCCTAGGCGGTCCTTAATCCTTCCACCCAATCCGCTTGAGGGCGAAGGACACGGACGGCCAAGAGCAGACATGGATCGCGTTCAAATGCGCATCGATGTTTCTTCGCAAGGCGGACTTTCATGTGTGTTGCAGCCCTTCGGGCTCAATTGGCAAGGTCATCCGTCGCGCAGAACGCTCTGACCGGTCAGCTTTAGCGCCTTGGTTCACACAATTGTTTGTGTATCATGTCACAAAACGGTGCCGCTTTAAAGATTTACACAACCCTTGGCCACACTTCTGCGGAGTGTAGTTAGTGCCCGCCAATAATGATCTCTCATGGCCTGAAGCGTTTATCGAGCTTTTGCCACTGGTTGCTGACAAGTGGTCAGTAGAGGATGAAATTTATTTTCACCGTCAGCTAAGTGCCGGTAAGTCCGGAGCCCTTGTTTATATTGTCGACATTACATGCGACGCGTTCAGCGGCCAGGCCATTCTTAAGTTTGACGCTCTTCCCGATCCGGAATGGAATGAAAAGGCCGAAAACCAAAGGCATCGGGAGGCGTTCGAAGCAGTTCCCGCGTTTGGATCAAGGCATTTGGCGCGCATCGTCCACTCTTTGGAATACGACGGTAAGATTGCGATACTTTCCACCGTTGTGGCTCAAGGGCTTGAATACTCACTTCCCTGGAACGATTGCGGCTACGAACTGGCCTTGAACGTACTTGAGCGGCTGTCGACAAGCCTGCTTGATGACTGGAACGTTGATTACAGCATGGCGCCTGGTTTGCAATCGCCTCGGGATCTGCTTTCGGGATGGCTCGGCTATAGATTGGATCCTAAGCTAGGTCGGCTTCATCACTTTCTTTCGGGTATTTGCGGTCATGACCCGAATGAACGTTGTCTGATGTTTGAAGGACATTGGTACCCGAACCCACTGGCTTTTGCCTGTGACGAGCATCTTCCAAGCCGGTTGAGCGTAAGAGCAGCAAAAGGTCGAGTGCACGGGGATCTGCATGGCTACAATGTACTGGTTCAAGCGCACAAAAGCCGCGATCCAGATTATTTTCTAATCGATTTGGCACTGTACGAAGACAAGCAGTTCTTATTTTATGATCATGCCTATTTCGAGTTGGCATACCTCTTGGCGCGGCGCGGAAATTGTGTACCTGCCCAATGGGATGCTATCCTTGATGACCTTGGCCTCTTTCATTCAAAACACCACACATTAGGGCTTTGGCAGGATGACGTCGGCATCGTCGAGTTTGTCAGAACTCTGCGGCGAGGCGCTATGAGTTGGGTTGAGCGCCACGAAAGCCACCGGCTCAGCTTTATGGAAAGCCAATACTTGCTGGCCCGTGTCGCAGTGGGACTGAATTTCGCACATAAGAACCTCAGCGTCGGTGCGCGCAGCCACGCATTCTTGTATGCAGCTCACAATCTCAAAGACTACATGACGCTCAACAATGTTGAATGGCCCAGGCACGGACCTGTGTTCCGTTTTCCAACAACGCTGGAACCTTTGACCGAACCTCGACCTGAGGCCGAAACACTTGCACCAATAACCAAACCTCCCGCCGAAAAAGACCGACTGTATGATCAGATGGTTACCCAGCTACCAACGCCACAGAAGCCGGTCATTGCAGTGCTGCCGTTTGACTGCATTAGTGGACAAAGCGACACCAACGGATTTGTGGCTGGCATCAACCATGAACTCGTGACCGAACTTGCCAAAGTGGATTGGTTGTCGGTCGTCTCACCTTCCTCCACCAAGCTCCTCAAGGATGCTTCTTTGCTCGGAGAAGAGATCGCGCAACGTCTCGGGGCTCACTATTTGGTTGAGGGCACCGTCCGTTATGACGATCAGCGCGTTCGCGTAACTGCCCATCTGGTAGATACATCGACCGGGCATGATCTTTGGGCCGATCGCCTGGATCACAAGACAGAAGATGTCTTTTCCTTGCAGGAGGAGATCGCATCAGCCGTTGTGGGGCACATAGATTGGGAGTTGCGGTTCGAAGTGCGTGAGCAAGCGCGGCTAAAACGTGGCGAAGTCAACGTATGGGACAGCGTTCAAAAAGCACTGTGGCATCTGTTCAAATTCACAGATGAAGATACTCAGAAGGCAAGGGATATTCTAAACAGAACAATAGATATCGCACCAGACTATGCACTTGCGCACGCGGTGATGGCAAATGCCGAGCTTCGGAAACTGTTCTTCGTACAGGTCGATAATCGAAATGAGGCCAGAGAACGCGCGCTTTATCACGCAGAGCACGCCGTGGCATTGGATGAACAAAGCAGTTTTGCGCATGCCAGTCTTGCCCGTGCCTACACGCAGTTCAACAAACACGATGCCGCTATTGCGGAGGCACAGCTTGCCGTCAGCCTCAACCCAAGCGCGGCAAACGCTCACTTGGTTCTTGGATATGCGCATCTCGCAAACGGGCAAGCAAAGCTAGCGCTATCGCATTTCGAGACCGCAACCCGGTTTGGACCATCGGGTCCTTATTTCAAGGTGAAATTGTTGGCTAAGGCCTTTTGCCTTTACTTTCTCGACCGCTTTAGCCAGGCCGAAACTTGTGCGAGAACGGCATTGGAGGGCAAATCGGTTGATCCATTCGGCCGTTATGTGCTGGCGGCGATACTGATACGGCAGAAAGCCACAGACGAGGCGAGACGAATAATTGGACAGAGCCAAGAAAAACGCCCTGACATGACCTGTTCCCGTGTCTGTCTGGCATTCGAAAACCTGCAACAAAGCAATCTTGACAGGTTTGTCGGAGATCTTCGGAAAGCTGGGTTGCCGGATTGAGCTTGGCCCTTTTCGATCTGCGCGGTGCGGCAAAGCACTTCTTTCAAATCGTTTGGCCAGAAAAGGAACCCATCGCCCGCTAGGTGCATGGTCAAATGATCTAGAAACCGCTTTGGAGGGTTTCGCTCGAGCAAAAACTTCGCGGCAAAACCTCTGGGACTATGGCAGCTCATCCAACAACATCGGGTACAGCAAGTTTCCTGCCTGCGGCCCGGCCCAGAGGTAATCAACCTATTGATCGGTCGACTCGTTGTACCACCGGTACCGTTCGATCTTGTCATACAGCCCGTTCACGATGGTTTGCTGTTCTGAAATCGGAAAGCGCACCCAATCATCTTCAGTGATAATCATGATCTGAGACTTATAGGACAGGTCAGGCAGGTATTCGTCCAACGCCACAACTTCGGCAAAGCTTGGGTCTGATTGGCGTGATACCTGATCAGCTCTGCGGCATCTCCAAGAACCTGTGCAAAGAAATGATCAGGGTTCACGACGTTCCGCTCGGCCTGGTCGACAATCATCTGCAATGCTTCTTCCAGGTTATGCGCTCACGGATAATCCAGTTCAGACTTTCGGCGCTCAGCCCCGTGGTAGAATACTGATCATCGAATTCGCGAGGACCTGCATCTGTAACCAGTACGATAAGCCGACGCCCAAAGTCGCTCCAGTCCATGTCTTCCAATGCGTATTCAATACCGCGATAGCTGTCTTCGCGAAAATTCTTGCTGCTGGATTCCGCTTCTTGCATCTGATCGATGCCACTCAGGAAGTTGTCAACGTCAAGGCCCTGCTGAAGGTCCGCGAAAGTCCGAAGGTCATACCCAAGGCCCGGAGCTGCCTCGAGGCGGTCACGATAGCCGACAAGCCCGAAACTGATCGCGTCTGCTGCCCCGCTGATCCCGCGGCCTCTCGATAAACCTCCTGCAGTGCTGCACGGGTAGCGCGGATATACCGCTCCGTGGATATCGTGGTGTCCACGACAAAGACCACTGCTGTTTTTAGGTCACCCGACTTCTGACTACCCGATGGCGCCGGACGGTACGGGGGGTGTTGTCACGTTAACTGTGTTTTGTTGCTCTTGCCCGCAGTTGGACGTAGGTGACGTCGATGAAGTCATCGTCGATCAGTTACAAGCGCCACCAGTTTCCACCTGATATTCGCGCACGCGGTATGGCTGTACGTTCGCTTCAACCTGAGCTTCCGGGAAGTTAAAGCGATGCTGCTGCAGAGCGGAATCAGTGCATCATACGAGACGGTCCTGCATTGGATCATCAAGTTTGGGCCGGCGGTAGCTCGAAACCTGCGGCAGAGACAGAAGCGTTCAGGTGAGATCTGGCATCTGGATGAAGTTGAGGTGAGAATCTCAGATCGCAAGTATCGGCTTTGGCGCGCAGTCGATCAGCATGGCCTCGTGTTGGACGAAGTCCTCCAGCCGAAATAGGGCAAACGGGCGGCCATTCGGATGTTGCGCCGCCTTATTAAGCGTCTTGGTTTCCTTCCCAAGCAGATAATCACTGACAAACTGCGTTCATATGGTACCGCCAAGCGCGAGCTGGCGCAGGAGTTGGATCACTGGTCGCTCAAAGGCTTGAACAATCGAGCCGAGAACAGCCACCTCCCTTTCCGAAAGAGGGAACGGACGATGCAAGCCCATCGCTCTTCAGGAGGTTTACCGAGGTTCATAGCAACCCATTCAGCCATTCGGGATTATTTCTGTATTCCCTCTCGCCGCCGCTCCGCCTTAACAATCCGATGTCACCGCCTCGAGGCACTTGACGTCTGGAATGCTGCCACTCAAGCTGCTTGAAGTCCGAAAGTTCCTTGCAACTTCCAATCTAACCGCCCCAAGTGTCTGATAGACGAAAACCCTGAGGGAAAGGGTCGGTCGGATCCAAGCCGATCTGGGTTAACCCGTAGATCCAGCACTGCCCCGACACTCGGTTCCGGATCGCCGCATATGATCCCACGTTGGTGATGTCCAAAAGCTCGGTGGTGAACTCGCCTCCGATGATCGAACGCGACACCACAATGTCGCCCGGTGATGCCAATCCTGCCGCATGACGCACCGCCATGTTGGCGTTCGATCCAGTGCCGCAAGGCGATCGGTCAGCGCGCCCAGGGCGCAGCGTTGTGCAGGTCCGCACCGCACCATCCGAGTCCGTTGACCGGAACATGACATAGGCCAGACCGTTCAGAGCCGGAGTGGTCGGATGCGGCGCATCTTCGGTTTCGGCGATCATATCACGTAGGGCGACTCCGCGCGTGGCAAGCTCGCGGGCGTTGCCCGGAGTGATCGACAACCCGATCTGGTCCACATCCACCAGTGCATAGAACACTCCTCCAAAACACAGATCATAGCGGATCTTCCCCCAGTCCGGGGTATCGATTTCACTGTCCTTCTTGGCAACAAATGAAGGCGGCATATCCAGCGACACTTTGGTCACCTTCCCGTTGGAACAACGGGCCACCGCGCGCACCAGACCAGCAGCGGTATCCAGCGTCACGGTTGTTTCGGGCTCGACCATAGGGATCATGCCCGTTTCAAGCAGGGCCGTGACCGCACACATTGCATTGGATCCCGACATCGCATGGGCCTGATCAGGTTGCAGCACGATGAACCCAATGTCTGCCGCAGGGTCGCAAGGCGGGACCAGCAAACAAAAAGACCCGGCCGGGGCCGAACGCGGTTCCGAGCACAAGAGCTGGCGCAGGCTGTCATCGACCTTGTTCAAATGATCCAGCTTATCGGCCATGGTTGCCCCGGGAATGTCCAGCACTCCTCCGGTCACGACACGGCCGATTTCGCCGGCGCAATGCACGTCGACCGTTTGTAGAATTCGGGACCAGCGCATGAGTTTGTCCTTTCCGTTTTCTAAGCCACAGCCTGCGCACCGGTGATTTCCACCACCGAGCCACAGAGGTATTGCGCCTCGTCCGAGGCCAGAAAAGCGATGAGGGCGGCAATCTCATCTGGCTCTCCAATCCGGCCAAACGGCACAAGTGCATTCAGATCGGCAAGACTGCGCCCTGAGCGTGCCAGATTGCTTTCCAGCATCGGCGTCCGGACTTCGCCCGGGGCAACGCCATTCACGCGAATATTGTCCGGCGCATAGTCGCGAGCAAGGTTCTGGGTGAAAGCAACAACAGCCGCCTTGGCAGTGTTATAGGCGATGTGGCCTGGCGCCGGGTGAATCCCCCATTGCGATGCCGTATTGACGATAGCCCCACCACCCTGACCCTGCATCACCGGGATGACGGCCTGACACACATGAAATAGTGCATCGACATTGACGGCGAAGGTTTGTTGCCAGTCTTCAGCAGACAGTTCCATCAAAGCGCCCCGCCGCATCAGCCCGGCATTGTTGCACAACACGTCTATCCTGCGCCCTGCGCAAGTCCAGTCCCGGACAAAGCCCCGAATCTTTGCAGGATCGGTTAGGTCAAACGCTTGGGCTTCCGCCTGACCTCCAGCCGCCCGTATGTTCCCGGCGACGGTTTCCGCCCTGGTCAAATTTGCATCGGCGACACAAACCAAAGCCCCTTCATCTGCAAACCGCTGACAGATCGCGGTGCCAATACCCCCTGCTCCACCGGTGACGACAACAGATTTTCCTTCAAAACGCTGCATCATGACCTCATCTGACTTGCGCCATTTATATCCAGAACCGCACCTGTAAGCGAAGCCTGCGAGGGCCGAAGAACAAAGGCTACTAGTTCGGCAATTTCCTCCGGCTTGGCCATCTGACCCAGCGGGATGCCCGAAAGGGCAGCAGCTTCGCCATGCGTGTGGATGAAATCCTCGGACATCTCGGACCGCACCCATCCCGGCGCAATAGCCACCGCCGTAATCCCGTCGGCGCCGAAGCCTCGCGCGATGCTTTGGGTCAGGTTGATCAGGGCCGCTTTGGTCGCGCCATAAGACATCGCCTCGGCCCGATATCCGCCCTGCCCTGCGCGCGACGCCATGTTGATGATCCGCCCGCCGCCTTGCGCCCGGAAATGCCGAATGGCCGCGCGGCTCAGATCAGCGGTGGCCATCAGGTTGACCTGAAGATCGCCATGCCAGACCCGATGCCAAGACTCTAAAGGATCATCCACGGATGAAGCCGTTAGAATGCCCGCGTTATTGATTAGCGCATCTATCCGGCCTGCTTGGGTTTCGGCGGCTTCCCACAGCGCATTTGGCCCCAAAGGGTCGGACAGATCAGCGGCAAGTGCACTCGCCCCTTGCCCAATCTCTGTTGCCAACGCCTCGGCACGGGCCGCGTTGCTGTGATAGTGCAGCAAAACACGTGCACCCACTGTTGCCAATTCGCGTGCGATAGCCTGGCCAATGGACCCGGTGGCCCCTGTCAACAGAACGGTTTTATCTTGCAGAGAACGAGTCAATCCGCCCCTCCCTCGGTCGCTTGGCGCGCATTGCTCAGCCGTAGCAATACGATGTCGAGCCCCGCTTTCAAGGCCTCGGGGCCACCTGCATTTGCAAAAACCTCGAACAGTTGCGCATTCAGTCCTGCGGGCGTCGAGTGTTCGACCCGCAGCAATTCATAAGGTTTGTCGCGATCTTCCATTGCCGTATGCGCCAATCCGGAAAAAACTCCGCTCAGATAGTGTTGCGCATCCACCCGCCCAATCCCATTGGATTGCATCCAGTCTGAGACAGCACCCAGAAAACCAAAATACGTTCCCATCACAGCACTTGCAGCGGCGAAAGCATCAAACTCTTCCACTGTTCGGGCGCTGACCACGGCCCCCAGCGGGCCAAACAGCGCTTCGCCAACCGGGTCATGCGGAAACAGAACCGTCACGCCACGATGATGGGCGACCGAGGGCAAAGGAATTGCACGGAACAGGCGCACAGACGTGCCGATCCAGTCTTGCAGAGCCTCGTGGGTCACCGTAGCGATCAGGCTGCAAACATGCTGCCCCTCGGCAAATCGAAAGGACGATAGCACCGCCTGCGCGTCCTGCGGGCGGATAGCTAGAAACACCAGATCGGACCCATCAACAACGGCCTGCGCGTCTGTGCAGACCTGCACCTTTTCACTCACCGCTGCCAACCGCGCCGAGATGGTGCGATTGCGTTCGGTGACGTAGATTGCAGTGACATCAACATCTGACGCCAGCAATCCGGTCACCACCGCTTCGGTTATGACGCCAGTTCCGATGAAGCCAAGTCGCATCCCTACTCCTTGATATACCAACCCCAGGGTTTAGAGCGGTCATAATACGTGATTTGTTTGGTTTCGAGGTAGTTGTTCAGGCCCCAAACTCCCAGTTCCCGCCCGATGCCCGATTTTTTGTATCCGCCCCAAGGCGCTTCAGTGAAGGTCGGTTGCGAGCAGTTGATCCAGACAATGCCAGCCTGAAAGGCCCGGGCAACACGCTCAGCGCGGTCGGTATCGGCGGACATGACGGCTGCAGCCAGACCAAATTCCGATGCGTTGGCAAGCGCGACCGCTTCTGTTTCTGTGGTGAAGGAGCGGACACAGACCACTGGTCCAAATATCTCTTCGTTCCAGACAAAACCATCCAGCGGTGCATCGGCAAAGATAGTGGGTTCAACATAGCAGCCCTGCTCAAAGCCTTCTGGAACGCCACCGCCACAGACCAGCCGGGCACCCTCGGCCTTGCCCTTCTCGATCGCGGCCAGAATTTTCCCTTGCTGCACCTTGTTGACCTGCGGGCCTAGCAACACGCCATCCTCCAGCCCATGGCCAATCTTGATCTTGCCAGCCTCTTCAACCAGCCGGGACATCACCGCATCATAGATCGGAGCCTCGACCAGCACACGCGAGGTGGCCGAGCACACCTCACCCTGGTTCCAGAAGATACCAAACATGATCCACTCGACGGCTTCTTCGATGGGCGTATCTGCAAACACAACCAAAGGCGATTTGCCGCCCAGTTCCAATGAGATGGTTTTCACATTCTGCGCCGCTGCCGCCATGATGCGCGATCCGGTTGGCACCGATCCGGTAAAAGCAAGCTTGTCCACATCCGGGTGTTCAGCCAGCCGCGCGCCTGCATCCGGGCCGAAACCGGTGACGATGTTCAATGCTCCGGCAGGCAGACCTGCCTTAAGTGCAATATCCCCAAGCTCAAGCGCTGTCAGCGGTGTGATCTCCGAGGGTTTAAGCACAACCGTACACCCTGCGGCCAACGCTGGGGCCACTTTCCACGAGGCCATCAGCATCGGAAAATTCCACGGGATGATCGCACCCGCCACCCCAACAGGTTCCTTCACAGCCTTTGAGGTGAACCCCTCCATGCCCAAAGGAATTTGTTCTTCGGCATTATTGTCCAGACGTTCCGCCAGATCCGCATAGATGTGAAAGACTCCGGCCGTGTCTTCGATATCCCACACCGCCTCGGGTAGGGGTTTGCCGTTATCCATCACCTCCATCCGGGCCAGCTCATCCGTGCGCGCAGAGATTTCGTCGCCCATCTTGCGCAAAACAGTGGCGCGCTCGGCACCGCAAAGTTTTGGCCAGGGGCCGGTGTCAAAAGCCGTACGGGCCGCTTTGACCGCCGCGTCGACATCGGCTGGACCACCTTTGGCGACTTTGTGCACGACCTCATTGTTCGATGGGTCCACCACGTCGAACACCTCGCCAGAGGCGGCAGCAACCCATTCGTTGTTGATAAACAGTTTGTCCCGCATGGCGTTTCCTTTACATATTCCGGGTGACGCCGCCGTCGACGCGCAGAGATTGACCGGTGATGTAGCTGCTGTCGTCACTCAGCAGAAACGCAGCCGCTTTGGCCTGTTCCTCGGCCCGAGCCAGACGGCCAAGGTCCGACATCTCGGCGAATTTATGCGGCAAGTCGAGGCTGTCGGTGAAACCGGGCAGCAGGCAGTTCATGCGGATATTGGCCGGGCCATACCGGTCCGAGAATTGCTTGGTAAAGCTGGAGACACCAACGCGGTAGACGCTGGAGGTCGGAAAGGTCAGAGATGGCTCAAATGCTGAAAAGGTTGTGATGTTGACGATTGAGCCACCACCCTGCGCCTCCATCACCGGCGCCAGCAGCTTCGCCATGCGGATGACCGGTTTCAGAACCATCTCATGGGCGCGATCCCAGTCCTCTTCCGGGATTTCAAGCAGATCTCCTTTAGGAGGGCCACCCACATGGATCAGGCAAGCGTCGATGCGCCCAAAGGTGGCCATGGCAAGGTCAAAGACCGCCTGCGTATCCTCTGCGTTTTCGGCCTTACCTCGGTGGGCAACGCTGCCTAGCTCCTGAGCCAGTAACTCGCAGGACTCCGATGGTGACATCAGCGCCAGATTGTATCCCCGCGCGTGCATTTCGCGCGCCGTGGCTGCGCCCATTCCGCGCCCACCACCAATGATAAGACATATCTTTTCGGTCATGGTCCGCTCCTGTTTTCAAATTAAAATCGGTCGACCCTATAGGGGTGCAGATCGACATCGGGTATCTCTCCGGAAATGAGCTGCCCCATCAACCGGGCCGCAGTCGCAGCATAGGTCAGACCCAGATGTCCATGTCCCGTGGAATAGAACACCCCCGGCATCTTGCCTGAGGTTGACATCACCGGGATCGTATCCGGCAAGGCCGGCCGGTGTCCCATCCATTCGGATGTTTCATCAAGAGATAGCCCCGGTAGCGCCAGACGTGCCCGCGCGACAGTGATCCTGGCGCGGCTATAATTGGGCGCGGCCTCAAGACCCGCCATCTCGACGGTTCCGCCAATACGAATTCCACTGGCAGTCGGGCTCACCATGAACGCCTTGGCAGGCCAGATGATCGAATGGCCCAGTGTGACCCCCGGAGACATGATCTGCGTGTGATAGCCACGCTCTGTCTCCAATGGCAGCGGTTCACCCAGCATTTTGGACAGACGGGCCGAAAAAGCCCCAGCACAGATGACCACATGTTTCGCACGCAAACGAGCGCCGTCACCAAGACACACGGTCTTTTCTTCGCCCGTTGCCTCAAACCCGATGACATCGCCCCGAACGATCTGTCCGCCCCTGGCTGCAATAATCTCAGCAAGCCGGGACACGATGTCGAACGGATTTCGAACAGTCCGGTTATCCGGCAACAGGACCGCTTTTTGAATGACCGGAGCAATGTCTGGCTCCAGTTCGCGCAACCGATTGCCGCCGATCACTTCATAATCGAAGCCGTACCGGTCGAGCATGTCCAGCCGCTCGCGATCCGCCTCGAACTCCTGATCGTTGGCATAAAGCGACAAGCACCCCGTTTCGCTGACATCATCCGCAAGGCCTATCTCAGCCATCAGGGCCTGCATGTCCGGCAATGCACGTTCACACAGCGCCGCTCCGTTCGCCTCCAACTGCCGCAGCCGCGATGGCAAACCAGCCCTGAAGAACCGTAGGAACCACGGGACAAGACGTGGAGCATAAGCCGGAGCCACGCGTATGGGTCCTTCGGGGTCCAATAGCCAACGCGGCGTTTGCATCCAGACAGAAGGGCGCGACACCGGCATAAATTCGGTCACGGCGATCGAGGCCATATTGCCGAAAGACGCACCGTTTCCGGGCGTCCCACGATCAATGAGGGCCACCCTGTGTCCCCGTTTCTGAAGCTCATGGCCAAGCGCAGCACCGATGATACCGGCGCCGATGATGGCTGTGTCAAACTGATGTTCGGTCTGGGGCATCGCAGTTCGCAAACTTGAAGGACGACCGGGCGCGAACGGCATGTAGCCAAGCGTACCCTGGGTGGGACTACCAGTTCAGGATTGGCTCCATCGCCGCGCGCATGTCTGCCTTTTCTTCATCCGTCAGCGGCCCCCACGGTGCGCGACATTCGCCCAACGACAGGCCCTGAAGTTCGCAGCCGTATTTAATTTTTTGAACGAACTTGCCGGATTCCAGGATATTCATGGCGCGATAGAGTTTCTTCATCATCTCGCGCGCCTTGTCCAAATCTCCTGCCCGATAGGCACGGTCCAAATCGCAGCAAGCCCGGGCCATGCAGTTCGACGGTCCGCAGATCCAGCTGTCCGCGCCCCAGAACATGAAGTCTAGAGCAATGTCGTCCGAACCTGAGATCAGCTGAATTTTGCCCTCATACCGGCTGGCAATGTCGACGGCGCGTTGCAGCACGCCCGAACTCTCCTTGATGCCGATCACGCGTGGATTGTCGGCGAAATGATCCATGAGCTCGAAGCTGATATCAGCGCCATCCTTTGCCGGATAGCTGTAGAGAACCAGATTGACATCCACCTCCTCCAGTACGGTTTCATAATGCCGGATCAGTTCGTCCTGCGTCGGGCGTGTATAGAATGGCGGCGCAAGCAGCACGGTGTCATAGCCGATTTCCTTGGCCATCGCCGTTTGCGCGATCACCTCACGCGTTGCAGGGGCATTTGTTCCTGCGATCAGGATTTCGCCGTCGTTGGCAAAGTCTTTGACGAATTGCAGGACGGCTCGGCGTTCTTCATTACTCTGCGAAAAGTACTCACCAGTTGAACCATTTGGGACCCACCCTGTGACGCCAGCCTCGCGGAGATGCGACAGCAGCTTTTCGAACGCGCCGAAATCGATCTTGCTATCGTCGCCAAACGGCGTCACCAGGGCTGGCATGATGCCAGAGAGTTTCACGTTGTAGCTCATTGGTCAGAGTCCTGTGATTTGTTGTAGTAGAGGTATCCACGCCGCTCGACGGTTGGAAACGCGTCGCCCCGACGGACATAGTTAGTGTTCTGGGTCAGGGGACGCGGTGTAAAATCCCAAATTTCCTCACGCCCTGTAGACAGTGCAGTGTCGATCAGCTTGCGGGCCACCTGGCTGGCCACGACGTCGTCCAGCAAAGTGTCCAGCGGCCAGGTCTCCTCGGCCAGTTGGGTTAGGCGTGCCTCGTCAGGATCGCCCTGCCCCGCGATGTTTGTCTGTTCCAGCGGGTCGTTGGACAGGTCATAGAATTGTGGCGGATAGGCGCGCGAGAGTATCAGTTTTTTCTCACCGTCGCGGATGCAGACACGCGGGGCTGACGTGCCGCCGTCGATATGTTCGGAAAAAACCGGACCGCACTGGGGCTCTCCGCGCAGCGCTGGCAACAGGCTGCGCCCGTCAAGCGGTGTCCGTATATCCTTGGCGGGCACGCCACTGATATCGAGGAGGGTTGGAAAGATATCCAACAGCGATACCGGGGCAGAAACGCGACCCGGAGCGTGTTCGGGATGGGCAATGATCAACGGTACCTGAATCGCGGGGTTGAACAGGGTTTTCTTAAACCACATCCCGCGCTCGCCGATCATGTCGCCGTGATCCGAGGCGAACATTACAACTGTGTTGTCGGCGTAGCCACTGTCCTCCAGCGCCTGCATCAGCCGACCGAACAGATCATCCACATATGAGATCATGCCGTAATACCCGCGCCGGGCATTGCGATAATCGGCATCGCTCAGTTCGCACTTGTCCTGACCATAGTGGTAGTAGAGCGATTGGCTGTGCGCGTCGCGCTGATCGACTGGGATATGTGGCACGCGTGGCGCGTCGATGTGTGCGTCATCGTACCTGTCCCAATAGTCTCGGGTAATCACATAAGGATCGTGCGGATGAGTCAGTGAAACCGTCATCATGAACGGGCGGTCATCGTCGCTGCGGGCTCGGGTGTAAAGCTCTCGCACCGCGTGGTGAACAACATCCTCGTCGTAGTCGATCTGCATCGAACGGGCGACCGGGCCTGCGTCGCGCACTGTGTCGATGGTCGAGACGCCAAAAGTATAGGCGCGTTCTTCATCCTTGTTGAAATCGCGGAAATCCGCATCCGGCGTCCAGGACATGTCGGCTGGGTAAATCTCGGTGGTCAACCGTTCCTCGAACCCGTGATACTGGTCCGGGCCCACGAAATGCATCTTGCCCGAGATGCAGGTATAGTAGCCGTTCAGCCGCAGATAGTGGGCCAAGGTCGGTGTGGACGCGGTGAATTCGGCCCCATTATCATAGGCCCCGATGCGCGACGGCAGCCGTCCGGCCATCATGCCGAAACGCGACGGTGCACATAAGGGATAGGGGCAATAGGCGTTCTCAAAAACCTTGCCACGCGCGGCAAGCGCGTCGATATTGGGCGTTTTGCAGACCGTTCCCCCATAGGCATTCAGCACGAACGAGGTCAATTGGTCGACCATGAACAGGATGATGTTTGGTTTCATGACGATCGTCCGCGCTGGGATTTCTGGGTTGCCACGTTATTGGCGACTAGATCTTTGTAGAGTTCTCGGATTTGCCGAGTGACCGGACCTGCGCCGCCTTCATCACCAATCGTTTTGCCATCGATTGAGGCTACAGGCGTCTGCGCCCCGAACGTGCCGGTCAGAAACGCCTCATCCGCGCCATAGGCCTCGTATACCGAGAAGTTTCTTTCAAAGACCGGAATGTCATTCTGGCGGCACAGCGAGATGACCTTGGCGCGGGTTACACCGTTCATGCAGTAGTCCCCGGTCGATGTCCAAACTTCGCCTCGCCGGACGATAAAGAAATTGCAGGCGTTGGTGGTGTTCACAAACCCATGCGGGTCCAGCATCAGACCCTCATCCGCGCCGGCCTGCTCCGCCTGAAGACAGGCGATCACGCAGTTGAGCTTGGAATGGCTATTGAACTTCGGGTCCTGGCTGGTCGGCAACCCCCGGACCTGCGGCACGGTGGCCAGCCGGATACCCTGCGATTGCAGACCCTCAGCGGGTTTGGAGTGTTCAATAATCGCAACAATCGTTGGGCCGAACCTGCTGAGGCCCGGATGCTGAAACGGTTTCGCCTTGCGACCGCGTGTGATCATCAGACGGCAATGGGCGTCGGAGATCATGCCATTGGCCGCTGCCGTCTGATCCAGAATGCCCCGTATGTCCTCGGGGCCCATGCCGATATCGATCGAGACCGATTTGAGTGAATTGAAGAGTCGGTCCATATGTTCGTCGAAAAAGGCCCATTCGCCATCATACAATCGCAAACCTTCCCACATGCCATCGCCCAACATGAAGCCGCTGTCATAAACTGAGACACTGGCCTCTTCCTTGCGCACAAGCTCGCCGTTTACGTAGATCAGAAGCGCGTCATTGCGTGCGTCCACTTCGGCGTCATGGGTGGATATGTCGTGAGAATCCATCGCCATGATCAGTGACCGAGGACCTGACCAAGAAAGGTTTTGGTGCGTTCGCTTTTTGGGTTCTCGAAAAACTCGCCGGGCGGGGCCTGTTCGATGATTTCGCCCTCCGCCATGAAGATCACCCGATCCGCCACCTGACGTGCGAATCCCATCTCATGCGTCACGCAGACCATGGTCATGCCCTCCTCGGCCAGTCCGACCATCACATCCAGCACCTCGGAAATCATCTCGGGATCCAGCGCCGAAGTCGGCTCGTCGAACAGCATGATCTCTGGCGCCATGCACAGGGCGCGGGCGATGGCCACGCGCTGCTGCTGGCCACCCGAAAGCTCGCCGGGATATTTGTGCGCCTGTTCTGGGATCTTGACCCGCTCCAGATAGGACATGGCAATTTGCTCGGCCTCTTCGCGGGACTTTTTGCGCACAAGCGTCGGAGCCAGCGTGCAGTTTTCAAGAATGGTCATGTGCGGGAACAGATTGAAGTTCTGAAATACCATTCCCGCCTCGCGCCGGATTTCGTCGATGTTGTCGACATTGTCATCCAACGGAATGCCGTTAACTTCTATGGTTCCAGCCTGATATTCTTCAAGCCGGTTGATGCAGCGGATCAGGGTGGATTTTCCCGACCCCGACGGGCCGCAAATGACCACTTTCTCACCCCGACCAACGTCAAGATCGATGTCCTTCAGCGCGTGAAAGCCGCCATAGAACTTGTTCATGGCACGGATCGAGATGGCTTGCTCAGACATGTGATTTCCTCCTCAACGGCTGCCAACGCTCATGCGGCGTTCCAGATAGGCGCCATAGCGGGACAGTGAGAACACGAAGACAAAGAAGATGAGGCCGACAAACACGTACATTTCGATCGTCGCAAAGCTCCAGTCGGCGGTACCAGCGGCGGCACGGCCCGAGGCCAAGATATCGAAGAAGCCGATAATGGTGACCAGCGAGGTTTCCTTGAACGTGATGACGAACTGGTTGATCGTCGGCGGCAATGCGTTGCGAAAGGCCTGCGGCAGCACGATGTACCCGATCCGGTGCCAGTAGCCCATGCCAAGCGCCTTGGCGGCCTCTTCCTGACCAGCCGGAATAGCCTGCATGCCGCCACGTATGATCTCGGCCTGATAGCAAGCAAAGAAAATCGCGTAGCCAATGATCACGCGGTACAGCTTGTCACCGATCGCCCAGCCCGGCAGCACGAATGGCAAGACGATGGCGAAGGTGAACATGATCGACAGCAGCGGCAAGGACCGGATGACGTCGATCACCAGCGCCATGGTTTTGGCGATCCAAGGCAGTTCAGACCTACGCAGCAGGGCAAAAACAATCGACAACGGCATGCCCATCAAGCAGACGGCGGAAAATATGAACACCGTCAGGGATAGCCCGCCCCAGTCACGCTCGACCACGGGTGTCAGGCCAAAGACACCACCGCGCATCAAAATGTAAAAGGCTCCGAACCCGGCGACCCACAAAATCGGCAGGCGCATTGCATTCCAGAACACCGGAACACAGGACAGGATCGCGACTACCAGCATGACGATACAGGCAAGCGCCGAGCGCCACTGTTCCTCGAACGGGTAGAGGCCGAACAGCACGATCCGCCAGCGCGTCGCAACAAAGGACCAGCAGGCCCCATGCTCGTGCGCGCGGCACTCCTCGTTCTTGCCATAGCCCCAGATCGCCTCGAGAACCGCCCAGTTGAAAAGGTTCCACAAAACCCAGGCCGTGAATGCTGCAAGAAGAACGGTGATCGCGCTATTCAGTGGGGTCGCAAAATAGTGTTTCTTGATCTTGCCGAACGCAGGCGTGTTTGGAATTGAAAGATCGGTCATCATTCAGATCCTCAGCTGCGTGCCCTTGAGCTTGATCGCATCATTCACGCGATTCAGAACCCAGGCCATCGAATAGTTGATGATCAGAAAACCACCCATCAGTATCGCGATCAGTTCCAGCGTCTGCCCCGACTGATTGATCGCAGTGCTTATCACCATGAAGAAGTCGGTGAAGCTGATAGCGATACCAATCGTAGTCGCCTTGAACAGCCAGACATACTGGTTGATCAGCGTTGGCATCACGATGCGGATGGCCAACGGAAGGCGAATGCGACTGAAGATGTACCACGAGGACAGACCTAGGGCGCGTCCAGCCTCGGACTGACCTTTCGGAATGGCATTGAAGCCGGCCCGAACGATTTCAGCAATGTAGGCTGCGCCGTAAATCGCGATGGCAATGAGACAGGCCATCAGTTCCGGTGAAACGCGGATTCCACCGCGGAAATTCAAACCGGCTGCTTCGGGAACACTTACCAAGGGCGTCTCGGGAATGCGCCCTAGCCACATCGCTGTAATGGCCGCAACCAGAGCCGCAGACCACAACAGTTTTCTCTCCTTGCTGGCTTTTCGCAAATGCAAATCCGGCCAGCGCTTGGCCCCCAGCCACAGCGCTGCCGCAAACGCGGCGACGATGACCAGAACGGAGACAAAAACAGAAGCACCGGTTACATTGAGCCCCGGAATATAGATGCCGCGCCCTGTCAGGGCGATACCGCCCAGCATCGGTTCTGCATTTCGGGGGCTGGGCAGAGACAAAAGCAGCGTGTACCAGAACAACAGCTGCAGGATTAGGGGCGCATTACGGAACAGCTCGACAAATGTGGTGCCGACCAGCTCGGCCATTCCGTTGCCCGATGTCCGCATGACCCCTACCGCGACACCCATGATCGTGGCGATCGGCAGGGCAATAGCGCCAAGGAACAGGGAATTGAGGATTCCGACCAGAATTGCCCGCGCATAGGTCGAGTTCGTGCTGTAGTCGATCAGAGAAAAGCTGATACGCCAGCCTGTGGCCCGTTCAAGAAACCCGAACCCCGAAGTCATTCCCTGCGCCTCGAGATTGGCGCGGCCAACCAGCACCATGACAATCAGCATTGACGCAATTCCGCCTACAAATGCGAATTGCAGTCCGGTATCCCGGAACTTTCTGCTTTTGATGAGTGATTGCATCGGCTTATCCCCCAAGCGGCAACCTGACCTGAGCCGGGCGCAATCCAAAGGCTGCGCCCGGTAGGCATCGACGTATTAGTCGATGATCATCGGATAGAAGACACCGCCCGCGTTATAGAGATTGTTGATCCCACGCGGCAGGTTATAGGGAGAGCCAGATCCGATGTTGCGGTCGTAGATTTCGGCAAAGTTGCCGACCTCTTTGATCATGTTGTACGCCCAGTCATCCGACAGACCCAGGCGCGCACCATATCCCGGGTTTACTCCCAGAAATGTACCAACCGTCGCTGAAGGCGGGTTGGCGCGCATGTCGTCGATGTTCTCCGACGTGATTCCTTCCATTTCGGCGAACCACAGCGAGGACAGCATCCAGTTCTGGACGTCCAGCCAATCCGGGTCGCCTTCCGGGACAATGATGCCTTCCGCCTCCAGTGCGATCACATCCGGCAGGATGACATGAGCATCCGCGCCGTCCGGCGCATCGACACGCCCTGCGGCAAGGCTGGGCGCCCATTCGATAATACTGTCGCAGCGGCCCTCATAATAGGAATTGCGTAGTTCGTCGCCATTCTCGAAAGTCAGCAATTCGGCGTCGATCTGATGCGTGTCGAGATAAGTTGCAGTGGCGCGCTCGGTCGAAGTACCGGCAGCAACACAAATGGACCCTCCGGCCAGATCCGCTATCGTCTTGGCGCCGAGATCCGTGCGCGTCATTGCCTGAAACGCACCAATGAAATACGGGCGGCTATAGGCCAGGTTGAGCTCCGTGTCCCGGCTTTGGGTCCAACCGGACACCTTGATGACAACGTCAATGTCACCGGATTGCAGAGACGGCCAACGCTGGGCCCAGCTTATCGGAACAATCTCAAGGTTACCTTCGGACGTTCCAAACAGACCTGCCGCAAGTGCCTTGCACAAATCGATGTCCACACCGCGCCAGTTCCCCTGATCGTCAACCTCGGCAAATCCAAGAAACGAACCGTTGTGGCCGCTACACAGAAGCGAACCGCGTTCGAGGACTGTGTTCAGACGGCTGTCTTCAGCGACCTGCGCATGCGCCATCTGAGACGCAGCAACAACCGCCACCGCTGATGATGCAATAGCCTTGGCAAATTTCATTTTCACCTCCCTGTGTCGACATTTTGTCTGCATGATTTCTGTCGACACGATGGCGACATGTCAATAAAAACTTAGTCGAAGCCGAACTACTTGACCCAGGCACTTCATTAGGGACTAAGAAAAAATGGTTGATTCACAGCAACTTCCTCAACGGCACGCAAAGGGTCGTGGATCGAAGTTTGTCTATGGCGAACTCAAGAGGGAGATTCTGACACTCGAGCTAAAGCCGGGATCGCCACTGGATGAAACCAGCTTGTCGGAACGATTCGCCATGTCGCGCTCACCCGTGCGCGAAGCGCTGGTTCGGTTGTCCGCCGAAGGTTTGGTAGTGATGCTGTCGAACCGCTCAACCCTGGTTGCACCAATCGACTTTGAAGGCTTTCCCCGCTATGTCGAAGCCCTGGATTTTCTACAGCGGATCAACACGCGTCTGGCGGCGCAAAACCGGACCGAGGACGAAATCCAGAATATGACGAAAAAGGCCCAGGCCTTTGATCGCGCCTGCGCCGAAAACAACTATCTAGAGATGTCGGCGACGAACTACGACTTTCACATGGTGATCGCCGCAGCAGGTAGAAACCCCTACCTCGGACGTGCCTATGGTCAGCTTCTTTCGGAAGGACGTCGCATATTGCACATGCATTTTGATTATCTGGCGGAATCGGCGACCGAACATCTTCTGAGCCCGGATCACTACGACATGATTGACGCAATTCGCGACAGGGATGTGCCGGAGGCCGATAGACTGGCCCACGCCCACACGAGGCATTTCCACGACCGGTTTGTTATGTTCATGAGCGCCAATTATAGCGAAGACTTTGACTTTGATCTTTCCACGCGCAAAGGATCGATGGGTTCCGGCCCCTAAATTGGGCACTGTCGCAAAGTATTGAGCAAGCCGAACTTTTTCAGCGATCTTACAAGGATTGGTTTGGTGCTTAGTCACGGCATCTTGTGGAGCGGATTCTGCAAATGTGGGCGAAGCTGATCGGGGGTGTTATCCAAAGGCAAGAGTGGTTGCCATTGGAAGACAACGACAATCGCATACTCCCTCAAGATAAAAATTGGTTGAAGGCATCTTGTCGCCTACCGTCTGCCGCTTACTCTAAATCGCGACCGCCTTTGGTTTAAATTCAAGCTCCGAGCACAGTATTGTGCTGAAAGCCTGCGACCACCGTATTTCTGCTTCGACGGCATGCATGACAAGTCGCTCCAGCGACGACGTGGTCCCAAAGCCCCTATCCGATTCCAAAGAATTTATCACACCATCAAACTCTGGGAACAAGCACCTAGGAATAGGAACAAAGTTTCGAAGTCGTGAGCTTGGCTTTGACCAAAGCTTCGGCAAAGGTAACGGCACAGGCAACGCCATCGACAACGGGTAGTTTGAATTCTTCCGATAGGTGCGCCATGAGGTCGGTCATTCCCGCACAGCCCAAAACAATTGCTTCCGCTCTATCCTCCTCAATTGCGGCGCGAATTTCGACCCTTATTTTGTCGATGGTCGCCGGATCGTTTTCCTCAAGCTTCAGAACCGGTACATCCGATGCCCGAACCCGAACACATCTGCGATCCAAACCGTAGCGCAGCAAATTTGCTTCCAATCCTGCGAGAGACCGGGACAAGGTTGTAATTACACTGAATTTTGGGCTTATCATGGAGGCCGCGTGGTAGGCCGCTTCCCCGACGCCGATGACCGGCGCCGAAGTTATACAGCGCACAGCGTCGACTCCGGTGTCGTCGAAACACGCCACAACAATGGCGTCCACGTCCGGGTGTGCCTTCACCACATCCAGCAGACCCGGAACGCAGGTCGAAACATCCAGATACCCCTGAATACTGGCCGGGCCATCTTGCGAGTTCACTGCTATGATCTCGGTCTCGGGATGTGCACAAGCGTGCGCCGCTTTCGCAATCTTACGGGTCATGGAACTTGTAGTGTTGGGATTGACGACCAGCAGTTTCACAACATACTCACACTTCCCCGCCTAGATAGGCGGCTTTGATACGTGGATCGGTCAAAAGCTCTTTGGAATTGCCGGAGATCACCACATTTCCTGTGGTTAGTGCATAGGCGCGGTGCGATATCGACAGCGCCATGCGCGAGTTCTGTTCCACCAGCAGTACAGACACACCTTCGTCCCGGTTGATAGCCACAATAGACCGCGCAATGTCCTGCACCAGTTTGGGCGCAATTCCCAACGACGGCTCATCCAGCAACAGCAGGCGTGGCTTAGCCATCAGAGCGCGCCCGATCACCATCATCTGCTGCTCGCCACCCGACAAGGTTCCTGCCGACTGGCTGTAGCGCTCTTTCAGACGCGGAAACCGTTCCAGAACCGAATCCAGAGTGCGTTGAACATCCGCTTTGTCTGAGCGGGTAAACGCCCCCATCAGAAGATTGTCTTTTACCGACATGTACGGGAAGACGCGCCGCCCTTCTGGAACCATTGCGATGCCTTTCGAGACAATCTCGGCCGGGTTGGTTCCAGCGATATCTTCACCTTCAAACGCCACCGATCCGGATTTGATTTTCGCCAG
Organism: Ruegeria sp. AF3; assembly: GCF_056536285.1. Lineage (NCBI taxonomy): Bacteria > Pseudomonadati > Pseudomonadota > Alphaproteobacteria > Rhodobacterales > Roseobacteraceae > Ruegeria > Ruegeria sp. AF3. Next base: position 560,083 of record NZ_JBQFJM010000002.1, read on the forward strand.
CCCGGTAATCGCCCGCAGGATCGAGCTTTTGCCTGCCCCATTGGCGCCGATCAGAGCAACTGTTTCGCCTTGCTCAAGATCAATTGATACCCCTTTAAGGGCATAGACGTGATCGTAGTAGAGCTCGACGTCCTTGAAATCTAACATCTTGGTCATGGCTCAGATCCCAATCTCGTCGTCGGCGCTGCCCAGATAGGCTTCGATAACTTTTTCGTTGTTCTGGATTTCTACCGGTGTGCCCTCGGCGATCATCTCACCGAAGTTCAGCACGACGATCCGGTCCGAGATATTCATCACCGCAGGCATGTCATGTTCTACCAGTAGAACGGTCACCCCCCGGTCATCCCGCACCTTGCGCACCAGATTGACCATTTTCATGGTCTCGTCATGGTTCATCCCGGCGAAGGGTTCATCCAGCAGCAACACCTTGGGATCTGTTGCCAGACCAATCGCGATCCCCAACGCCCGCAGGTTTCCCTGTGGCAGGTTTGAGGCCTGTTCGTTGGCGATCTCGGTCATTCCGAGGAAATCGATTAGATCGTCGGCATATTGCCCGAAACTGTCGACATCCTCATGCGCCGTTTTTTTGCCCCAGAAATACCCGGCCAGCGAGGCACGGGCCCGTAAGTGCTGCGCGACGATGATGCTTTCGCGCACTGTCATGGATTTGAAGATCGTCGTTTCCTGAAACGTACGGACAACGCCTTTACGCGCCACTGCGTGCGGTTTCAGGTTTGAAATCCTCTCACCCTTGAACAGCACCTCTCCGGTCGTGGTCGGCAGAAAGGACGAAATCATCTTGAACAGCGTGCTTTTACCCGCACCGTTCGGTCCGATCACCGACAGGATCTCGTTCTCATTGACGTTGAACGAGATGTTGCTGTTCGCGGTTAGGCCACCAAATTTCTTGGTGACGTGGCGGACTTCCAGAAGATGGCTCATTTGTCCTCTCCTTTCTTGCCGGGCAGACGCAGGCTAAGCAGCCCGTTGGGCAGGAACAGCATCAGGATGATCAGCAAGCTGGAATAGGCCAGCAGTTGGAAGCGACCCAATTCGAACAACAGGTCCCAGCCAAAATACAGAACCAGCGTGCCCAGCATCGGGCCAAACACATATCCCAGACCACCGAGGAAGCAGTTCAGCATGAAGTTCACACTGTCGGCGACCTGAAAGCTGGACGGATAAACCGATTGCGCAATCGATCCGAACATCGCGCCGCCAATGCCGCCCAGAAAGGACGAGATGGCAAAGACGATGACCCGGATATACGAGATGTTCACACCGATGGAGCTGGCCAGTTCCTCATTCTGCTGCATCGAGCGACAAAGATGGCCAAGGCGCGAATTCACCAGCCGGTACATGGCGGCAAAGGTCAGGACCATCAGAACGCAGGCCGTGTAGTAGAAGGCCAGTCTTGGGTTCTCCAGCGTTCCGAAATCGGGTATCAGAGGGATACCAAGGATCGACACCCCACCCGGAAGCGGGATCGAAGTGATGCCCTTGGCACCATTGGTGACGGGCAGGGCCAGCGCAGTCAGGGTGACGACCTGTGTCAGCACCAGCGAGATCATTGCAAAATACACACCCCGCAGCCGCAGGATCGGCAGACCGATCAGAACCGCCACACCAGCTGCAAAGAGGCCCGCAAGCGGTAGGGACAGCCAGAACGAAATGCCAGTCTTTGTCACCAGAATGGCCGAGACATAAGCTCCGATCAGGGCAAAGGCACCCTGCCCGATGTTAATGCGGCCGATATAGAAGGTCAGCCAGACACCGGCACTGGCGATCGACAGCAGTGCCACCGATGTCAGCGTGTAGTACAGGTCAGACCGACCGGACGCGGCGACAAAGCCGGGAACCGCGATGAAGATGGCCAGCAGGAAGACCGCCACACCGGCCCATTGAATCATTGATAGTTTTGGCACTGCGTTATCCCCACGGTTTGCCCATCAGGCCCTGCGGGCGGATGGCCAGGAAAATCATCAGTGAGACGAAGATCAACAGGTAAGTGATATCGCCATATTGAGACAGGACAGCCAGACCGATGGCTTCCATGAAACCAAGGATAATTCCGCCCGCGATTGCTCCGGAAATCACGCCTGCACCGCCGATCATCACCATCATGAATGCTTTGATCGAGGTTGGCCCGCCCATGCCTAGATTGACGCCTGTGATGGTCACCAGCAATCCTCCGACCAATCCGGCCAGCATCGCGCCCAAGGCAAACCCAATCATGGAGTACTGAGCAACATTGACGCCCATCAGTTGGGCAGCGGTTCTGTCCTGCGCCAGCGCACGCAGGGCGCGGCCAGTTTTGGAATATTGCATAAACAGGATGAAAGTGACGATCGACAGGATAGCCAGCACGCAGATCAAAATACGATCATATGGCATGATCAACTTGAAATCCCAGTTGAAGACTCCGTTGACGATCTTGGGCACACCGCGCTGTTTTTCTCCAAAGACCAACAGGATGACCGCATCAAACAGAAACGCCAGTCCCGCTGCCAACAGCATTGTGCTTTCTTCGCGCGACGATCGTCGTATGACTGGGGCGAACAGAAACCGTTCTATCAGCGCCCCAAGTACGGCCAGAGTGATACAGGACGCCAGCAGCGCAAGGATGAAAGGCCAGCCAAGTTGTCCGTAGAAGGTGTAGGTCACAAAGCCGCCGAGAACGTACATCTGTCCATGAGCAAAATTCAGTACGTTCATCAGGGCAAAGATCAGCGTCAAACCTAAGGCGATCATCGCATATTGCGCGCCCAGGTAGATGCCGTTTGCTAGTATCTGTTCCATGATAGTCCCGCGTTGGGTTCGGGTTTCCCGGGCCGATCATCAGCCCGGGAGTTTGAGTGGCTCGTTAGGCTTTCGCCTTGTCTTGGGGAGTTCCGCCTCAGTCTACTTCAGCGACAAAGAGTGTTTCAAACTCTCCGTCCTGGTAGACATTCACTACCAGCGGGACCGCAATCTGACGCTGTTGTCCGAAGGAGGTTGTTCCGACATAGCGCATCACGGCGTCACCCTTCATGAAGGGGTTCGGTGCTTCGAACGTGTCCATCGTGGTCTGAAACGCCTTGACGTCGTCAATACCCGCCGGGTTGGCGTTCAAAGTCGCCAGAATATACTCCAGCGCATAGACCTTGGTATTCGATTCATCGTTATATTCGCCGAACATATCGGTGTAACGCTTGACGAATTCCTTCATGTCGTCCGATGCGATTTCAGGTGTAGATGCACCGCCGACCGAGATGAACCCGTTGGCCAGATCGCCCGCACCTTCGCGCAGAACCGTCGCATCCTGCGCGGTCTCGGTCGAGATTATGCCCTGATACCCCAGTTCGCGCGCAGACCGGATCAACTGAGGTGCATTGGCCGGGGAGACGCCGGACAGAACCAGAAGATCAGGCTGCGTGCGCATTACAGGCGTCAGAACCGGGGTAAAATCAGTCGTGTCCACCTGATAGGTTACGTTGTCGGAAACAACTTCCAGACCCAGCGCATTTGCTGCCGCGATACCGCCGTCGCGCTGGCTTAGCGGGTCGGACTCGTTTGCCGCAACAAAGGCCACGGTCTTCACGCCTTTTTCGTCGCGCAGGTATTCGTAAATCGCCGGGCCGGACTGATAGTTCGCGACCATGCCCAGAACCGCGTTTGACGCGGGCGCTGTATAAAGCTCTTTCGGGAAGGCATATGGGAAATACATGATCCCTTGAGCCTCGGCCACAGGGCGCACGGCAGCAGCGCCGTCATCCACATTCGGACCAACCACATAGTGGATGCCTTCCTGTGCCATCTTCTCCATGCCCGCGATTGCGCGCTTGGGGTCTTTCTGGTCATCGAACGAGACGATTTCGATATCGTAAGTGGTATCACCGATCTTGTAGCCGCCGGATTCATTGATCCAGTCAGCGCGTGCTTCCATCGAGCGCTGGTTCGAGATGCCCCAGGCCGCTGCCGGACCTGAAGTCACACCAACAAAGCCAATCTTGAGAACCGGGTTTTCCGCCCAGGCGGTGGAGCCCAGAACGGATATGGCCAGCGCCAGGGCCGCCGATGATTTCATCAGATTTCTGCGTTTCATTTTTTCCTCCCTATTGAGGTTCGGGCGCCTCTTTCGGGCGCTTGCAAAGGTCATTGAGTCACAGGTCGAATCCCGGTGATGTTGCCAAACTCAATATTGTTAACAATCTATGTCAACATTTTTTAATGAATGGCAGTGTTGATATTGTGAACAAATACTCAATATATTGTCAGTCAGAAGCCGTGCGTCTAAGAAAAACGCACAAGAATTCCAGTCGAATTGAAACCAGATGACAGACGCACAACAAATACTCGACACCGTCCAATCTGATCCGGATGAGCAATTGATCGTTGATCGAATTTATTCCGCCGTAATGGAACAAAAGCTGGCTCCACGAACCAAATTGAGTGAACAAACCTTATGTGAGACCTTTGGCGTTGGTCGCATGCGCGTCCGCCGCGCATTGTTGTTGTTAAGTAGCCAAGGCATTGTTGAACTTCATTCCAACCGCGGTGCATTCATTGCTTGCCCAAGCCCCGAAGAAGCCCGAGACGTGTTTGAGGCCCGCTTGATGATCGAAACCGGTATCGTTCGGGATTTGACGCGAGAAATTAGCAACGCGGGGGTCAAAGCGTTGCGGCTTCATATCAAAAAAGAAGATGAGGCTAGGGCAAGGAACGACCAAACAGAAATTATCAGGCTCTCTGGTGAATTTCATGTCGAGTTAGCTAAATGCCACAACAACGCAGTTCTCACTCGCGTCGTCAGGGAACTGGTGACCCGGTCTTCTCTGATCGTGGCGCTGTTTGGAACCAACAAGGACTCATCTTGCCCCGATGATGAGCACGCGTCGATCATCAATGCGATCGCGAGTGGTGACCCGCAATCTGCGGTAGACAGCATCCAACACCACCTTCTTCACGTTAAAAACAGCCTGGATCTGGAAAAAACCCAAAAGGTTGAACCTGATCTGGCTAAGATACTCACCGGACGCATGTAATTGGTTCTGTCACAAACTCCGTCCGAACAGGATCGTTGAACTAAAAGGGCATTCTGGCCGGGCCTTTCTGAAAACGTGCCGCCGAAGGAATTCGAGCGATCCGTGCAACACGGTCGCTTCCCGTCACGCGACCAGCCCGGAACTAAGGACAATAACCTGTTCGTCGTGGCAGGGCACCGCCAACAATCTGGGGCTGCTGAAAACTCGGCAGCCCCATCGTTTCGGAACAAGTTGGAAACGGCGTTACTTCCCGCGATAAACCAGCCAGTCCGGCAGAATTGCGAGCGCGCGGATCACCCAGGAAAACGGCGCCGGGAAATCCGTGCGGAAACGGCGCCTTGTCATGGCCTTCAACACACGGGTCGCGGCATCTTCGGGCGTCATCAACATGGGCATACGGAATTTGTTTTTCAGGGTCAGGCGGGTCTTGATGAAACCGGGATTGATCAGACGCACAAATACTCCGCTGTCTCTAAGATCAAAACGCATGGTTTCGGCAAGGCTGATCAATGCAGCCTTGCTGGCGCCATACCCGATCGCGGCGGGAAGACCGCGATATCCCGCCAGTGATCCGATCAGGGTAATGTCGCCCCGATCCTGCGCAACCATCCTTGGCACCACTTCGCCCAGGACACGCATCGCCCCGGTGAAATTGACATCCACCATGGTCAACGCGGTTTCGCTGTCCCACTCTGTTGTGCCCATGGGCTCGTAGGCGCCGACATTATAAATCACACCGTCCACATCACCCACCGCCTGCGCCGCGCGACGCACGGAGTCGCCATCGGTCACGTCCAGCGCAAGCACGGTTGCACTGGTCAACTCGGCATTCAGGGCATTCAGTCGCTCGCGATTACGCGCCGACAAGATCAGGTGCGCACCTTCTGCGTCCAGTCGCTTCGCAAGGGCTCGCCCCAATCCTTCGCTAGCTCCGATGAGCCAATATGTCTTGTTTAGGAAATCGGTCATTTGCCGACGTCACCTAACGGCTGGCTTTCGCTTATAAGAGCCGCGGGCGCAGGGCGTTTCCGAAGAAACGGCGCGCGTTTCAGATACAGGATCGCCGCCTGCCAATGGATCAGCGCCAAAACCCGCACCGCACCCAAGGGTCGGCGGACGGCGGCCCAAAGGAGCGACCTGTTTGTTGCCGCACGCCGCTCTCCGGATAGCGTAGCCAGAACGCCCTGGTCTTCATTTTCAAAGGAAATGCGAATGTCGATCCGTGTGTCACTGAAGCCGAAATTGAACCGGTAGTGACCAGCAATTCTCTGAAACGGAGACACGTGCATGAGTTTCTCGGCAACCAGAGTGTCACTACGTGCGATCGGGCGAAATCCTTCGTGTGCGCAAAAATAGCAATGTCGCTGGCCGAAGGTGCTGTTAACCTCGGCAACAAAGGCCCTCGGGGTGCCATCAAGCAGCGCAATCCAAAAGCTGACCGGGTTGAAATGAAACCAAAGGAAGCTTGGCTGGGTCAGAAGCAAAAGTTGTGCGTCCTTGGTTCGAAACCCACGCTCTTGCAGAACCTGCTTGAACCACGCCAACCCGCGCCCGTCACCCCGTGTTCCGCCATGCTGACGATCCCACAGTGACCATAGATTGAACCGGTTTCGCGACAACAGCCAAGGCGCCTTAACACCAAGATCGGTCAACACAAAATCGACACCGTAGCTGAAGGTGTTCTTCAGCTTTCCGCGTCGGGCATGCAGGGTTTGGGCCTGAATATGTTCCAGCATCATGTGTCCTATACGCGGCTGCGCGGCTCATGGATCAGAACGCGTTAAAAACTATTCTCGTGCTTTTCTGATCCAATCTGACCGGCGCCGCGTAACAGCCTCATAACGTTGTAAAGATGAGGACGGCATGTTCGATCAGATTCACGGCCCAAGAAAGAAAATCGCAATTGTCGGCGGTGGTATATCGGGCCTCTCGTCCGCCTATTATCTGGCGCCCTACCATGACGTCACCCTGTTTGAAGCAGCCCCGCGTCTAGGCGGGCATGCCCGAACCGTGATGGCGGGCAAGAACGGCGACCAACCGGTCGACACCGGATTCATCGTGTTCAACTACGTAACCTATCCCTACCTGACGCGGCTGTTCCGTGATCTCGACGTTCCGGTGATCAAGAGCGTGATGAGTTTCGGCGCCAGCATCAATGATGGCTGGCTGGAATACGGTCTGAACAACGTGGGATCGATCACTGCGCAAAAACGCAACCTGCTGAGACCGCAGTTTTACAAGATGATTGCGGACATCATTCGCTTTGGAAAGCGTGCCGAGGCTGCCGCTACGGATGACAACAAGACCATTGGTGAACTGGTCGAGGAGCTGGGCCTCGGCGATTGGTTCCGCAACAACTACCTGATGCCGATGTGCGGAGCGATCTGGTCAACCCCGGTTGAAGATATAGACCAATTCCCGGCGAAATCGCTGGTACAATTCTTCCGCAACCACGCACTTTTAGCCGGCTCTGGCGAACATCAGTGGTGGACGGTGAAAGGTGGCAGCATCGAATATGTCCGCCGGTTGGAATCCGCGCTTCTGGCTCGCGGCTGTGTCATTCGCTCCGATGCACCGGTTCGGCATGTCCAGCGCGACACGCATGAAGTGCGCATCTTTGCTGACAAGGGCCTATCGGCTTCTTTTGACGAGATCATCATGGCTTGCCATTCGGACCAGGCCCTCCAGATCTTGGGGCAAGACGCGACACACGCCGAAGCCGCCGCTCTTGGTAACATCCGCTATCAACCCAATACGGCTGTTCTGCATTGTGATGAAAATCAGATGCCCCGGCGGCGCGCCTGCTGGTCGAGCTGGGCGTACCGGTCGCAGGATGGCGACATCGGCCTCACTTATTGGATGAACAGGCTGCAGAATATCCCTGAATCCGATCCCCTGTTCGTCACCCTGAACCCGTCGACCGAGATCCCTCAGGACAAAGTTTATGACGTAGCGAACTTCGCCCACCCGATGTTTGACAAGGCAGCGCTCAAGGCACAGCGCGACATTCGGGAAATGCAGGGACGCAACCGGACATGGTTTGCCGGAGCATGGAACCGGCACGGGTTTCACGAGGACGGTATCGCCAGTGCAATGCGCGTCGTGCGCGCCCTGAATGAACGTCACCTAATCACAGGAATGGAAAATGCGCTTAATCAACAAGGCTCTGAAATCGAATTTTCTATCGACCTGCGAGCGACTGCATGACGGGCAGCTGATCCTGCGCACCCCCGAGGGCGAGCGCTACTGGCCCAGCTACTTTGCCATGCTCAAGCGCAGCTTGGCCGAGGGTGGGCGCGTGTTGTTGCAAGCGATCACCGTCAAAGACAGCTTTTTTGACACATACAAGTCCTCGTCCGATTACATCCGCCAATACGTTTTCCCTGGCGGCATGCTGCTGTCGGACCGTGTTATCGAGGCCCAAGCCAGTAACGCTGGGTTCGCAGTTCGCGACAGCTTTGCTTTCGGGCGGGATTATGCCCGAACCTGTCGGAACTGGGCCAAAAACCTTACCGCGCAAAAGCGTCGCGTTTCGGAATTGGGATATGGCGAGAGCTTCTTCCGCAACTGGCAGTACTATCTCGAGATCTGTGCCGCGTCCTTTGCCGTGGGGCACACCAATGTCGTTCAGGTGGAGATGGCCCATGCGTAGTTTTGTCTTTGCTTTTGCCTTGCTCGCTTCGCCCACGGGTACGCAGGCGTCCGCAATCAAATCTGTGCTGCCCGATGCCGAAACGCGCGGCACGGCAACTTTTCGTTATATAGGCTTCCCGCTCTACGAAGCTCAGCTCTTCACCAAGTCCGGAGCACCTCTGGACTGGAGCAAGGATTTCGGCCTCGAGCTGAAATACTTCCGCAACCTGACAGAACTTGATCTGGTCGAAGCCACCATGCGCGAACTGAACCGTACCGGGGCCACTCTGCCAGTGCGCGGCCAGTTGGAAAAGTGTTTCAACGATGTACGCAAGGGTGACCGCTATGTCGCCATCTCCAAGGGGCCAAACCAAATCGGATTCTGGCACAATGGAAAACGGGTTTGCACGCTAAGCCATCCAAGGATCAAGAACAGGTTCATGTCGATCTTTCTTGGCGAAAACACACGTTCGGAATCCTTCACCCGGAAACTGAAGGGCGAGTGATGCTTTACCCGCGTGTCAGCCTCTATGCGCTGATGCTGGCCGCGGCTGGCATTCCGCTTTACATCCACTTGCCGAGGTTTGCTTCGGTCGAGCTTGGCATCGGGCTGGGGGCAATTGGCACGATCCTGTTGGTCATCCGGCTGGTCGATCTTGTTCAGGACCCACTGATTGGCTGGGCAATCGACCGCTGGCCACGGGCACAAATCCTGTTTGCCAGCGCCGCGGCGCTTGGGCTGGCCATCGGCTTTCCATTGCTATTCACCGCTCAACCGGGGCCAAACGCGATGCCACGTCTGGTGGCAGTCCTTGTTCTGCTCTTCTCGGCCTACAGCCTTGGCATGATCCTGCTCTATGGACGCAGCGCCACTTTGGCAGCCAAACCGACGCCACGCTCTCTGATGACGCTGGCGGCGTTTCGTGAGGGTGGCATGCTGGCTGGCGTGGTGATTGCTGCCATTGCACCGGCTTTCCTTGTCACCTTTGGGGCCACCGGTCAGGGATACGAAGCGTTTGGCCTGTTTCTTGGAGCGCTGGCCCTTGTCGTTGCCGTGATCACCCTGCCGATCTGGCGTCGCGAACCCATCGAAGGCGACCGTATGTCCCTTGGTGGGCTACGCCAAACTGGCGCTCTGAGACTTCTCGTGTTGGCACTGGTCAACAGCCTACCTGTTGCCATTACCTCGACATTGTTTCTTTTTTTCGTGGAAGACCGCTTACAACTGCCGGGCAAAGCCGGCCCCTTGTTGATCCTGTTCTTTCTCAGCGCAGGTTTCAGCGTGCCGCTATGGGCCCGTCTGAGCCAAAGAATGGGCTCGAAGGCCACGCTGTTGGTCGCCATGCCCTTGGCAATCCTCGGCTTTGTCGGGGCCGCGTTCCTAACACCCGGCAGTCAGGTTGGCTTTGCGGTGATCTGCCTGGCATCCGGCGCCGCCTTGGGGGCCGATATGGTTATCCTTCCGGCTATGTTTTCGGTGGCGCTGACCCGGGCGGGTCTAAAGGCATCGTTAGCTTTTGGCATCTGGTCCTTTGCGGGCAAACTTGGCCTTGCTGTGGCCGCTTTCGCGGTTCTGCCCGTGCTGGAAAGCAGTGGCTTTAGACCCGGCGCGACAAACAGCACTGAGGCCCTGAATACATTGAACATCTCTTATGCCGTCCTTCCCTGCATCCTGAAACTCGGCGCCTTGGCGCTTGTCCTGGCGCTTCCTACGGAGAACCCAACCCAATGAAACTCCTTACTGCCCTGCTCATTCTTGCCGCTCTGGTCATGGCGGCAAAGTCCATGTTTCTCAGTTTTCGCGCACAAACCCCGTCAGACTATGCCGATACAAGCCCTGCCTTTTCGCTCAAAACCCACCTGAGCGGTGAAATCCTCTCCGAAGGTCTGATTTATGGCCCAACCGGAAAGATGACGAACAGGTTCGTTGCCAGAATGGTCGGTGAATGGGACGGCGACACTGGTACGCTGAGCGAAGAGTTCACCTATTCAAATGGCAGAAAGCAAAGTCGCAAATGGTTCCTGAAGCTCAGCGACGGCAACACGTTCACCGCCACCGCCGACGACATTGTCGGCGAGGCACGAGGAGTCGTTTCTGGGTCAACAATCAAGATGGAGTACCAGATCATTCTACCGGAAGATGCTGGCGGTCACACGCTGACAGCAACCGACTGGCTTTACCTAACCGAAAGCGGCGTCATCATGAACAAATCCGAGATGCGCAAATTCGGCATCAAGGTGGCCGAGCTGATCGCGACCATGCGCCCGGACCACGAAGCACGACGCTGAACCGGGATGGGACCCGAACAGAAGGACCTGTCCTGATGAACAAAATCTACCCATTCTTGCGATGACAGTTGCACTGGCGTCTGTTGTGTTTGCGCCGTCTCCGTTGATGACAAATGAATTCGCAGGCTACCGGCCCGAACAGTTTCCTGTCACCATGGACATCTGGCCGGATCAACCCCCGGGGTGGGCTTTGGCATCTGGGGTGTGATCTATATTGTCTGACGTCAGCGCTAATGGGACAGTTTAGGTTGATTTGATAAGAGTGGGTTTCTGGCACATCGTAACCACCAAGGAGTAGAGATGAGACAGACACCCGGAATCAAGCAGAGCCATGGCGAGATGGTCGTCAAGTCGCCGCCTATGCGCCAACAGGACAGCTTTGCGCTCAGGGACCTTGCCGTCGCCAGATGCATAGAGCTCTGCAAAAGATCGCATTTTCGTCAAAGGCACTCCTGTCGAGCGAAGTGACGCCAATAACTCCAACCAATCGACATCTGTCTTCTTGAACCTGCGTTTGCCATCCGAGCCGCGTTGGATGAAGGGCATAGCCCCGATTTCTCATGAAAGCGAATTGTCGAGATGCTGAGCCCGGTGAGTCCGGCAACTTCTGAAATCATCATACTATCAGACCCTTTCGCCCAGGCTCCTACAGTCCTGAAGCTACTTCAGGTCAAGCGTCTTTTATAGAGTTTCTCAGCAATCGGCTTTCGACGACAGTGCAGCATAGGATAAATAGGACTCTCAACTTCAATTAGATTGGTCGCCGCATGCCCTACTGCCAGATGGTAGCGCTCAGGCAAAAAGGCCAGTTGCAAACAAATCAGGCGTTCGCCCACTGCCCGCAATGGGTTTCTTTCAACGTGCCCTGTCCGGCGTGTCTTCCGGTTCACGTGCAATCAGGGCTTCGATCTGCTGCGTGACAGGTTCCGGCAACGCACCGTGCGAGAGAGCTTCCACAAGTCCTTCGATCTGTTCGACGGTGCGAGCGCCTGGAAGCCAGATCGTTTTCATCGGCACGAAGGGCGAATTGGACGGCGAATGGCTGTCCATCACGGCAGTTGGAGCATCATGGCTACCCTTGCCGCGTTTGGTGTGGCGCTGTTCAGCGCGCGCGATTTGCTGGCGGCCGCACGCAGCACGCGGTTGAATGCCGTCAACGCGGCCTCTCTGGTCACGCAACTCGCGCCCCGACAACATCTGCTGATCACGGGTGGCACCGGTTTCATCAGGCAACGTCTGGTCGAGGCCCTGGTTGCTGGTGGCCACCACGTCACCGTCCTGACCCGCAACCTGCAAAAGGCCGACGCATTGCCCCATCCGGTACGCCTGATCACCTCACTCGAGCAAATTGACAACACAGAGCGCTTTGACGCCATCGTCAATCTGGCAGGTGAGCTGGTGGCAAACGCGCATTGGACGCGTCGGAAACGCGCGCATCCTGCAGTCTCGGGTCGTGATGACGAAAGATTTCGTCGCACTGATCCGCAGGCTGGATCAAAAACCATCTTGCCTAATCACCGGTTCCGCCGTGGGCTGGTATGGGCCGCGGCAAGACGAGATCCTCACCGAAGACGACACCTACCACCCCGTCTTCATCCATGAGGTGTGCGACACATGGGAGCGCGCCGCTGCGCCAATCGTGGGTATGGGCATCCGGGTTGTGCAACTGCGTAGCGGTCTGGCGCTAGGGGTAGAAGGCGACATGCTGGCCCGAATGCTGACACCTTTCGAATTTGGTGCCGGTTGTCAGCTGGGGGATGGACAACAGTGGATGCCCCGAGGAACGCCGCGCCTGACCCACGCCCGCCGCACAACGCCGGAACCCAGACGAATCCCAGTGTTGCGCGAGGCAAGGGTAGGACGTGTTACGGCTTGGCTTGCTTGTTGGTGCACAGACCCAGAAGCGCATAAATCGGGCAGAATTTCATGAAGGCCGTCACCACAAACACAGCTCCAAGCCAACCCCAGGGGCCGATGGTGCCGGTCAGTGCCAGAAGGATCAGCACGCCACCGAGGATCAGGCGCAGAACCCGGTCGACAGAACCAACATTAGACGTGAATTGCATGGTCGAATCTCCTTGATTATCTGGTCCAAGATTCGCTGTTTTCCAAACCGTGTTATGTGACGAGGTCACACAACTCCCGTTCTGGCATGGTGGTGCAGGGCTGGGCGATCCTGCAGATAAATCACACCTCGCTCAAGCCTGACCCATCCCCGATGTTCAAAATCCTTGAGGATACGGGACATGACTTCGCGTGCGCTGCCCAGTTCGGCCGCAATGCGCTGGTGCGTGGTGTGGATATCGCCCGAATGTGCGCCTTGATCGAAAAGCCACTGCGCCAATTTCAGGTCCATCCGGTTAAGTAGAAGATCATCGATAACCTCGGACAGTTCAACAATGCGTTGTGAAAACGCCATGAAGACCGCACCTCGAAATTCTGCATCTGTGGCCAGCAACGTGTTGAACTTGTCCCGCCCGATGGCCAGCGCCGTCACCGGCCCCTCGGCATAACCGAACCCTGAATAGGGGATGTCCGACAACATGCACGAGGTCGTCATAACGCAACTGTCGTACGGGCCAACCCGATAAAGAACAACGGTCCGCCCTGACGGGCTGGTTTGTTCCACTCGGACGATGCCCGAACGAATGATCAAAAACACCTCACCGTAAGCGCCCGGTGCAAACAGTTGGTATCCGTCTGGTATGGCCAGACGACTTCCTTCGGACTTGAGCCGGTCGAGAATTGCCTGGCTCCAGTTCTGTTGGGTCACTGCTTTACCTCCGTATCACGCTCTCTTCCGGGTTTTTTGCCTTGGGACCCTCGCGGGCAAACCCAATTAATCTGTGACGAACCCACCTGCACAGGATCAATGTTGAAGATTCTGTCAATTCAAGCCTTGAATACCAACACCTCATGGGTCCGAAACGAGCTCCATTATCTTTTGGAAGGCTTCCCCATTCCTACGGGTTCCCCGGAACGACTGTCCCCGTTGCGTTTGAGTGCCGGAACGTCAAAGTCATCGCTGTCAGATGGGCGGAAGTCGAGATGACTCCTGAGAGCCGAATACCGGCCTAACAACTGGCGGGAAAATCGCCTCTCCAGCTCCGTCTGTGCAGTTCTCAAAGAAATCTGCGACAGAACCTTATTGTTTCAAGGATGAATATCATTCTCAGGGCACCTCGAGATCATAGAAGTGTTCTGCGGTTTCTCTGAACACAGCCGATTGGGCCTCAGCCGGAACCAGATCACGGTAAGCCTGTACCAGCGATGTGTAATTGCCATAGAGTTTGTCGACCGGGAAATTCGAGCCAAACATGACCCTCTTTGGTCCGAATTGTTCAAGGCAAATCTCCACGATCGGGCGAATACTCTCAGGCGCCCAGTTGTGATCGAACATGCCCAGACCTGAGAGCTTGCATGAGACGTGCGGCAGATCAGACAGAGCGCGCAGTCTTTGAGCCCAGCTTTTCAGGCCCGCCGGAGTGCGGTCATATGGTGATCCGGCATGGCATAGAGCGACTCGTGTATTCGAGGCTTGAGCGAGAATTCTGGTGGTTTTTACGATCAAATCAGGAATGAGCTGCAGATCAAAGCTGAGGTCACGCCGTCCAGCCTCCTTCAATCCGTCCAGAAACCGCGGATCATCCAGCAGGAAATTGGTGCCCGTCTGCGCGTCCTCTCCGGGTGCGCGCCCGACGATCTGGCGCACACCGCGTACAGTTGGAAGAGCCTGAAACGTATCAAGCTGGGCGTGTAGGTCAGCCGAGGTCAGGTCACAGAACACAACCTGCGCCATTGGCCAGTCTGGATTGGTTTCGGCGACAGCTTGAACCCACCGGGCTTCGTCCAGACCGTTTTTGGCCCCCACCTGGATATGGATCGAGGCACCGACTCCGCAGGGCGCGGCTTCGGACCGGAACTCGCGCAGTAGATAATTCCGTTGAATCGGCGTCGGGTCGCCAAAGAACCTTTCCACCCCGCGCGCCATCAGCCAGGGGTAGTTTACAGCTTCAAGGTCCCAAAGGTGGTGATGGGCATCGATCCAGCCGGTCATGTTCGCGGTACTTTCGCCATGCGCCCCAATACATCGACACCCTGTTGTTTCCAGAAATGCAGCAGATCGATGAAAACCCAGTTCTCGGCCAGCTTGTCACCCTCGCGACGATAGATGTCGATCACGCGGAAATCACCGGCCTTGTCGGTGGCGGGCATACCCATGAACCCGCCGGTGGGCCGCGCCGTGAAATTCGGCCAGCCGAAAAAGCCACCATAGTGACCCTCAGCCAAGCGGCAAATGTGCTTGGTCTTCGAACGGTCCGTTAAGGATGCGCGGAACGGGCCTGAGTGCTGCTTTGCATAACGCTCAATCGTATAGGTCGCGCCGATCCCGGCGGGTCCCCACCAGATCATGTCTTCGCTCCATGTCTGGCGCAATTCTTCCTCAAGGCTCAGGCCGCTGTTCCATTGGCCGAGATCGGAAATCATAGCATTGATCGTGCCGAGAGTTTTCTCGCCTTCTTCGGCAGGCTGCGGGTTGAACATCAACCCGTCATGCGTCATTGGTCCGGGTTGCACCAGGTGGGCTGCGGTTTGGGGCGGGAAGGGCTGCAACCCGACTTGCATCATGAAATGCGGGATGTCGAAATACATCGCCGTTTCGGCGATCTTGCCATTCTCGATCCTGTTGAACTCACAATAGCGCAAAAACGCCATCTTGCCCGTAGGGGCGATGCCCAGCCACGCATTGTCGAACAGGCCCATAAGGTGCCCCATTGAAACAACCCAGACCGAGGTGAATCCGTCCATCTCGTTTTTTCCGGCCATGAACACGTCCATCCGGCGCTGCATATTCCCTAGGCTTTGCTTCAGGGGATGCCAGAATGCCTGCGCTACGTCATGGGTGCCCCGAAGCTCATCAAACGGGTGGAAACCGCGCCAGAGGTAGTCTTCTGCGCAGAACTCAGACAACATGTTGGCGATATCCGATTCTTTTACGCTGCTGAGCGCCGAGTAGTAATCCAAGATGATCGCTTTTGGGATTTCATAGGACATTATTACTTTCTTTCAGTTCTTTAGTCGCTGTCATGGGGCGAATTGCGAAGAAGATGAAGTCGACGTTTGCACACGCATGCAAAAAAAGCTTGCCAGATGTTTCTTTTGTTGTCTATGGTTTTGCAAGCGTATGCACGATGCGTGCAGCAGGGAGGACAGAATGGCCGAAATTCAACTTCGCAATGTTGGAAAGCGTTGGGGATCGTTTGTTGGAGTTGACAATTTTGACCTGACAATAGCCGACAAGGAATTTCTGGTACTTCTTGGGCCGTCAGGTTGCGGAAAGACCACGACAATGCGCATGATTGCTGGTCTCGAGGACGCGTCTGAGGGCGATATCCTGATCGATGGCGCCCGAGTAAATGACATGGAGCCCAAAGACCGCGATGTCGCGATGGTGTTCCAGTCATACGCGCTCTATCCGAATATGAATGTATATGAGAACATTCGCTTCCCGCTGAAAGTTCGCGGTATTGACCCTGCTACCCATGACGAAAAAGTGCGGCGCGCTTCGGCGATGGTCGAGCTGGATGATTTCCTGCACCGCAAACCGGCGGAACTGTCTGGCGGTCAGCGTCAGAGGGTTGCCCTGGCTCGTGCCATTGTGCGCGAGCCCAACGTGTTCCTGATGGACGAGCCACTATCCAACCTTGACGCAAAACTGCGCGTTTCCACCCGCGCGCAGATCAAGAACCTGAGCCACGAATTGGCGGTCACCACGATCTATGTGACCCACGACCAGATCGAGGCAATGACCTTGGCTGATCGGGTGGTGATCATGAAACAAGGTGTGGTTCAGCAGGTTGGCTCCCCAACCGATATTTACGATGAACCTGCAAATACATTTGTGGCCAGCTTCATCGGCAACCCGGCAATGAACCTTGTCGATGGCGAGGTTCAGGGTGGCGTGTTCCGCGCCCAAAGCACAGAGGTGCACGGGTTGAACGCGCCGGACGGTCCTATCACGCTGGGGTTTCGCGCCGAGGACGCCAATGTTGTAGAAAGCGGCGGCGAGATCAATGCACTGATCTATACACAAGAGCTGTTGGGCGACAGCACCATGGTTTCGGTTCGGATCGGTGGAGCGCTGGTCTCTGTCAAGGCCGACAAAACCTATCGGGCCGAAATCGACGATCAGGTCTCGATTCATATCCATACCGATCACTGCCATCTGTTTGATGCGAAAACCGGGGCTCGCCTGGAAGGCTGAGAACCGCAAACAACACCCGTTGGGACGGGGTAACTAGGGTGCAGACTTCGAAGATGCACCCATCCATCTAGGGAGGAATATTGATGTTTCTGAAGAAAATTGCATTGGCCGGCTCGGTAGCCGCCTTTGCCGCAAGCGCGGGATATGCCTGCGAAATCGGCGCACGTGTCAACATAGTCGGCAATGAATTTGCGGCCATCCAGGCCGTCGCAGCCGGAGCGAAGGAATGCACCGGGGCGTCGGTAGAATCCAACCTGACATCCGAGCACCAGACCATCAACGTGGCTGGCCTGTCGGGCAATCCGTCGGAATATACGACCGCAATCATCGCCAATAGTTCGGTTGTGGCACTGATGAACGAAGACGTTATTCGTCCGCTCAATGATCTGGTGGAAAAGTATGGCCAGGACCTGCAGCCTGGGCAGCTGATCAAGATTGGCGACAACATCATGGCTATCGCCTTTATGGCGAACGCGCAGCATCTGATGTTCCGCAAGGACATCCTTGAGCAAGCCGGTGTGGAAGTCCCGACTACCTATGAGGAAATGCTCGAGGTGGCCGAGGCCATTCGTGCGCAGGGCATCATGCAAAACCCGGTTGGTGGGGCCTATGCATCGGGTTGGAACCTGGCGCAGGAATTCAACAATATGTTCCTTGGTTATGGCGGCAGCCATTTTAAACCCGGTACGGCCGAACCCAACGTGAATTCTGAGGCCGGTGTCAACGCCCTGAACATGATGAAGGCTTTGTCGGAATACATGAACCCCGACTTCCTGACTCATGACTCCAACGCCACCAATGCCGAATACCGTGCTGGCAACGTTGCAATCATGAATATGTGGGGTTCGCGCGCATCGCAGCAAACCACCACCGAAGGTGTGTTGCAGGAGGTAATCGACGGCCATGCGATTGGCGCGCCGCTGACAGTTGGTGGCGGAGATATCCCTGCAACGACCCTGTGGTGGGACGGTTGGACAGTCGGAAAGAACATCTCAGATGAAGAGGCCGAGGCCACCTTCATCGCAATGAAACATGGCATCCGTCCTGACATGCTGAACGATGAAACCACTCCGTTGGCGGTCTGGCTGATTGAAGGCTACCAGCCGGGAAAAGATGCCGAGGGCGTGTTTGCTGCGGCCAAAATGGGCACACCACCCTATCCGATGCTACCCTACATGGGGCTCATGCACAGCGCACTTGGCAACGAACTTGCTGATTTCATGCAGGGCAAGGAAAGCGCGGAACAAGCGTTGGCTGATGTAGAAGCCGCCTATCGTGCCGCCGCCATCGAGCAAGGCTATCTGCAATAAGAAGCCCATTGCGCGGGTGCCTTTGATACCCACCCGCGCAATCCTACTCACGCGAGGATTGCAACATGCGCCATAAGACATTCCTTTGGTTCTTCCTGCCCACAGGACTCGCGATGCTGCTGTTCATTGCAATGCCAATTGTCTCGGTGGTGACTCAATCGATCTTCGCGCCCCACCCGGCCGTTCTGTTAGAGGTCGAAAACTGCACCCCGCTTATCGGATGCACAACTGAGACCACTGTTGATCAAGAGGCCACTGCAGCACTTCGCGCCGAGAAACCTCTGGGCCGATTTGTGGGATTGGACATTTACTTTAACCGAGGCCATCTGGCGATACAGGAAATTGGTCAAATCTGGGCCGCGAATGAAACATGGGGCGGCTTCTTCACCGAGCTTGGTAATCTACCCTTCTACCGGGCGATGGCATTCACGCTGACCTTCGTTGCTGTCGTGACACCGCTCACAATTGTATTGGGGCTGTTGATTGCGTTGGCGGTCAACTCCTTGCACCGGCAACTCAAGGGTCTGATGATCTTTTTCTCTCTTCTGCCCATGATTGTGACCCCGCTGATCGGTTCGCTCATCCTGTTTTGGATGATTGACAGTCGCGGGGTGATCGGCAACGCCCTCGTATATCTTGCTGGAGATCCGGATTTCAGCCTGAAAGCATCAACAGGGCTGATGTGGGTAGCGCTGATGGTCTATGGTGTTTGGCACGCTGCGCCTTTTGCCTTTGTCGTGTTCTATGCTGGCCTGCAAACCTTGCCCCAAGACCAGATTGAGGCCGCACAGATAGACGGGGCGACGCGCTGGCAGCAGGTCAAATTCGTGGTTGTTCCCCATCTCATGCCCCTGGTCACATTTGTTGCGCTGATCCAGTTGATGGACAATTTCAAGGTGTTCGAACCTATCATCGGCTTCAGTGCACAAGCGCATGCGCAATCACTCAGCACCTTCATCTTCTACGATCTCGGTGGCGAGACTCGGCAACTGTCTTCCGCTGCTGCTACCTCTGTGATGACGATTTTCGGGGTCGCCATTCTTCTGTCGCCCGTGCTTGTCCGCACCTGGCGCGATTTCAAAGGAGCAAGATAATATGGCCAGCCGCGCGCAAAGAATGCCTACAAGCCTTCGGATCGCCTCATCCCTGTTTGTGCTCCTATGGTTTATCCTGGCCGCCTTTCCGTTCCTCTGGACGGTTTGGGGCTCGTTCAAGGTCGAACTGGATTTCTTCTCGATCGCTGACTGGACCAATGCCCTGACTGGTGCCCGAACCGAAGCGGTTTATGGCTCGCCGTTCACCACCACCGGATATGAGGGTGCTTGGATTCAGGAAGAGTTCTGGCGCAATGTTCTGAACACCGGGATCGTCTGTTTCTTTGTTGTTACCATCTCACTGACTATCGGGACTTTAGGGGGCTATGCCCTTTCGCGGTCTACTTACAACTACACATTCTGGCTTTTGATCACAGCGTTGATTTTCCGTGCAATGCCGCCAATCACTCTGGTCTCAGGATATCTTCTGCCCTTCTTTGAATGGAATGTTTGGGGGATTCTTCCGACCACCATTATCGTGCTGGTGGCAATCAACCAGCCGTTCACCCTGTGGATGCTGCATTCCTTCTTCAAGAACATCCCAAGCGAGTTGGATGAAAGTGCTAAGGTCGACGGATGCAACCAGTTTCAGGCTTTCCGACGCGTGATCATTCCGGTGATGTGGCCGGGTGTCATTACCACCGGGCTGTTCTCCTTCCTGTTGGCCTATAACGATTTTGCTGTGGGCGCGATGCTGCTGTCCGAAAGCAACCGCACCATGGTGCCTGCCATCGCCGCCTTCCTCGGTACAACACAGACTGAGGGCAACGTGATGTTTGCTGTTGCGGCGGTGGTTTCAGCCACAGTTCCACTGTTCCTCCTGGTGATGTTCTTCCAGCGTCAGATCGTGGGCGGCCTAACCGCCGGGGCTGTGAAAGGCTGACACAAATGGGGCGCACTCATCCTCAGTCCGTATCTGCCCACGCGCACGCAGCCAGCCTGAACTTGGCTGCGCGCCGGGCCCGTCGGCCGGGACGAATTCCATTTGCTTTGATGCGCGCAGGTCCTCGTGCCAGCACACCGTCACAGCGAATAGGAACACGTTCTAAAAAGGAAAGCGCCATGAACAAGCGCGCAAATCGCCCAGCGATGGGTATTGCTACCGGAACCACGTTTGAAAACAAACAGCTTTATCGTCAGTTTCTCGAAAGCTTTGATAAGGGCCTCGGCGAGACCATTGAGACGGCCGCCAGCGAGATTTTCGCCGCAACGGCCACTACCGAAGCGAGCCATCCGATCAATGCAGCCCCCGATGGCAACGGCTACGTCAGCTCTGTCATCTTTGCGATATCAGAGGCGTTCGAGGGGCTCACCCGTCAGAACTATGTGGTCACGGGTGGCGAATACCTGGGAAGCGAGTGGGTCACCTCAACCGGGTATTTCCATGGTCATTTCACGCGACCGCTTTGTGGTATTCCACCCAGTGGCAAACTGGCATTTCTGCGGTTTGGTGAGTTCCACCGAATGGAAGATGGCAAGATCGTCGAATCCTATGTCTTCCTCGGCTTTGCAGAACTGATCATCGCACTCGGCCTCTGGCCTTTGAACCTACAGGGCTATGAAGGTGTCGTGCCAGGTCCGGCAACTCATGACGGCATCGTCATTGGGCCATCAGACCCAGCGCAGTCACGCGCCACAGCAGATCTGGTCGAGGACATGCTAATACAGCTGACGACCGAAGACCAAAGCTGGCGACCTTATTGGGATGACCGAATGGTGTGGTACGGTCCCGGCGGGCTAGGCTCTTATGCGACAGTGGATGCGTTTGCCGGCTTCCAGTCCCCTTTCGAAAACACGTTCGAGGGCTGGGGCGACGGCACGGATGCAGGCGTCACCGGCGTTGGTTCGAATTGCAAGGCCGGGGATGGCGACTATGCGTTCCTGTGCGGCTGGCCGCAGATCACCGGCGTCCACGTCAAACCCTTCCTGGACCTGGAGCCAACGGGAAAGCGCGTTTTTATGCGTGACTGCGACTGGTGGCGCTGCGCAGACGGCAAGATCATCGAGAACTGGTGCATGCTCGATATTCCACATCTGCTGTTGCAACTGGGTTACGACCTTTTTGCCGAAATTTCTGAACAGACCCAATGAGCTGTTCTGCCAGACATAACGCCATTGCGCGCCACCCGGCGCTCAACCGGATGCCAAGGGATTTTCTGACAGCAGGCTGACCTTCCCAGTCGACACAGAAAACCCCTTGGTAACCATAAAAGGAAAAAACACATGAAGGGCTCCCGCCCCGAACAGGCCGTGCTGACACGTGACACGGACATGAGAAAAACCGACGAGACCCGCGCCGTGATCGAGGGGATGGTCGATGGTTTGAACGATCACCGCATCGACGATATCGGCGAATTCTTCGCAGAAGGGTTCCGCTGGATCGGCAACCGGGGCTGCGGCACCAAAACTGGGCTCAAGGAGTTTCAGGAAAACTGGCAACGCCCGTTTCAGGCGGCGTTCTCGGACAAGACCTGCATTGATGAGGCCCGGCTTTATATGGGCGAATGGGCTGCGGCCTTTGGCCGACAGGAGGCAACTCATTCGGGCGAGTTCCTGGGCATCGCTCCGACGGGAAAGCGGGTCGAGATCCGGTACATGGATTTCTGGAAAGTCGTCGATGGCAAGATCGTTGACAACTGGGTGAACGTCGATTTCGCCCATGTCGCCGCGCAGCTTGGCGTTGATCTGTTCAATGGCGAAGGCTGGGAAGCATTTGACCGGGGAGAAAAAACTCCACCCCGGCCCGAAAACTGAGGATAGAGACAATGGCTATTGAATACCTGAAACGCGGCAAACCTGAAGCTGATCGGGCGGAAGACGATGCCAAAACCCGAGCTGTTGTCGAAGCAACGCTGGCGGATATCGAAACCCGCGGCGATACCGCTGTGCGCGAGCTGTCAGAGAAGTTCGACAACTACTCGCCGGAAAGCTTCCGCCTGAGCCAGGATCAGATCGACGAGTTGATCAACTCGCTGACTGAACGCGAACTGGCCGATATCAAATTCGCGCAGAAGCAAGTGACGAACTTTGCGCAGGCACAACGCGACTCGATGCTGGATATCGAGGTTGAAACTCTGCCAGGAGTGATTTTGGGTCACAAGAACATCCCTGTGCAGTCGGTTGGCTGCTACGTGCCGGGCGGCAAGTTCCCGATGGTGGCATCGGCGCATATGTCGGTCGCAACAGCAAAGGTTGCGGGTGTTCCGCGCATCATCGCATGTACCCCGCCGTTTCAGGGCAAACCCAATGCGGCCGTAATCGCAGCGATGCATCTGGGCGGTGCCCACGAGATCTACGTGATGGGTGGGATCCAGGCTATCGGCGCCATGGCGATCGGGACTGAGACCATTGATCCGGTTCACATGCTGGTTGGCCCCGGCAACGCCTTTGTGGCCGAAGCCAAGCGCCAATTGTTTGGCCGGGTAGGTATCGATCTTTTTGCCGGGCCGACCGAAACCATGGTGATCGCAGACAAAACTGCTGCGGACGCCGAGCTTTGTGCGACCGATTTGCTGGGACAGGCCGAGCATGGCTATAACAGCCCCTGCATTCTCGTCACCAACTCGCACAAGCTGGCCCAAGAAACACTGAGCGAGATCGACCGTATCCTCGGAATCCTGCCCACCGCAGGTACCGCCAAAGTCAGCTGGGAAGAATATGGCGAGGTCATCGTCTGCGACACCTATGACGAGATGCTGCAAATGGCCGAAGACATTGCCTCCGAGCACGTTCAGGTCATGACCGACCGCGACGACTGGTTTCTGGAAAACATGACCTGTTATGGCGCGCTGTTCCTGGGGCCGCGCACCAACGTGGCCAACGGCGACAAGGTGATCGGAACCAATCATACACTGCCGACCAAGAAGGCCGGGCGCTATACTGGCGGGCTCTGGGTCGGCAAATTCATGAAAACCCACAGCTATCAGAAAGTTGTCACTGATGAGGCCGCGGCGATGATCGGCGAATACGGCTCGCGCCTGTGCATGCTGGAAGGCTTTGTCGGCCATGCCGAACAATGCAACATCCGCCTCCGGCGTTACGGGGGCATCAACGTGCCCTATGGTGAAGGCGCACCATATCGCGAGACGGCCGAGGCGTCCTCGTAAGCGGGACGAATCTTGCGCCCGGAATCGACCGTGGCGCTACAGAATTTTTTGGATAAGAAGTTAACACGATGCGAGATTTCGCAATGGATACTCACTCTACCCACAAGGCCCTGATCGCGCCCCTGCGCGAGGCTATGTATAAATTCGACGAAGCCGGGGTACGAGATGCGCTGGAGGCGGTAATCGCGCCCGATGCTGCCATCCACATGATGTATCCATTCGGAGATCTGACCGGCCCGCAGGAACTCTATGACACCTGTTATACGCCGATACTAAAATCCATACCCGATCTTGAGCGTCGCGACTGGATCGTCATGGGTGGTCGGACAGAACAGGGCAGCGACTGGGTCGGCTGCGGCGGCCACTACTTCGGCACCTTTGTCGCCCCCTGGCTGGACATCCCGCCGACCGGGCATTTGGTCCATATGCGGTTCCACGAATTCTACCGTTTCGAAGAAGGCAAGGTTGTCGAGATCCAGACACTCTGGGATATTCCCGAAGTCATGATGCAGGCGAATGCCTGGCCAATGGCCCCGTCTCTGGGGCTGGAGTTCTGCATTCCCGGCCCGGCGTCTCTGGATGGCGTTGTATCGGGACCGTGGGATGAGGTGAAATCTCTGGCCTCGTGCAATCATATCGTCGACATGCTGAAACATCTTGAGAAACACCCCAGCCAGGGTGGGCCCGAAGTGATGGAGATGGAGCGGTTCTGGCATCCGCGCATGAACTGGTACGGCCCCGCCGGGATCGGGACAGCGCGCGGTATCGCGGGATTCCGAAACTGGCACCAGATTCCCTTCCTCAACGGAATGCCCGATCGTGGCCAGCACGCTGACGAGATTACCTTTCACTTTTTTGGTGATGGAGACTATGCCGCTGTGACCGGCTGGCCGAACATGATCCAGACCGTCACCCATGACGGCTGGATGGGGATTGCGCCTTCGGGCAAACGGATCACTTTGAAGTCACTTGATTTCTGGCGTCTGGAAGGTGGGCTGATCCGCGAGAATTGGGTGTTGGTCGATCTGCTGGACGCGTATCGGCAATTGGGCGTAGATGTTTTTGCCCGACTGCGTGAGTTCAATAAGGCGCGTGTACCGGGCACCATCCCATTCCCGGTCGGCGAGGTCTGATATGCCACATTTTCCCAGCACCCCCAGTTTCGACCTGAGCGGCAAGCGAGCTTTGGTCGCCGGAGCCTCGTCGGGCATAGGCATGGCCTGCGCTGTGGCGCTGGCGGAACATGGTGCTGAGGTCACTTTGGCGGCGCGCCGTGCTGGTGCGCTGCAGGATATTGCAAAAGATATGTCGGCGCAGGGATGGTCTGCCAGGGTTCTGGAACTGGATGTTTCGGACGTGGCGGCAACCGCTGAATCTGTAGCGCAAAATGGGCCGTTCGATATTCTGCTGAACTCAGCCGGGCTTGCCCGACACGGCAAGGCCGTGGAAACACAGCCTGAAGATTTCGATGCGGTGATAGGCGTCAATGTCAAAGGTGCATATTTCCTGACCCAGGCTGTTGCCAAAGGCCTGCTCGACGTCGGCCGTCCCGGTTCACTGATCAATATCTCTAGCCAGATGGGCCATGTTGGTGGTCGCGAACGCGCGGTTTATTGTGCGTCGAAATTCGCGGTTGAAGGCTTCACCAAGGC
Organism: Ruegeria sp. AF3; assembly: GCF_056536285.1. Taxonomy (NCBI): domain Bacteria; kingdom Pseudomonadati; phylum Pseudomonadota; class Alphaproteobacteria; order Rhodobacterales; family Roseobacteraceae; genus Ruegeria; species Ruegeria sp. AF3. The sequence goes on from NZ_JBQFJM010000002.1 coordinate 585,456, forward strand.
GATGGCGCTTGAGTTCGGACCGTCAAAGATCCGGGTTAACACGATTTGCCCCACCTTCATTCTGACGGATCTGACAAAGTCGACTTTCGACGATCCGGATAAGCGGGCCTGGATTCTGGACAAGATAAAACTGGGTCGCCCGGGAGAGATTGAGGACATCATGGGGGCGGTGGTTTATCTGGCCTCGGACGCGTCGGCGCTGGTGACGGGCACGGCATTGATAGTTGACGGAGGTTGGACGGCAGACTGATGGCGACACAAAAAGTTACATCACTGGAAGTTGCCCGTCTCGCCGGGGTCAGCCAATCTGCGGTCAGCCGTGTGTTCACCCCCGGCGCGTCGGCGTCGAAAAAAACCGTCGAAAAGGTGCGCAAGGCGGCCAAGGAACTGGGCTATCGCCCGAACGTTCTGGCCCGCGCTGTGGTGTCCGGGAAAAGCCGGATCATCGGGCTTGTCGTGGCCTATCTGAACAACCAGTTCTATCCCGAGGCGCTGGAGAAGCTGACAAACACGTTACAGGAACGTGGATACCACGTGCTGATATTCATGGCTTCGCATGAGTCTGGAAACATCGACAATGTGGTCGAAGAAATACTCGACTTTCAGGTCGAAGGGATCATCGCCGCTTCGGTGGCTTTGTCCTCAGATTTGTCAGACCGCTGCCGAACGGCCGGTATACCGATGGTATTGTTCAATCGGGCACAAGACGACACGGCGATGTCGTCAGTTACATCTGACAACGTTGCCGGTGGTCGAAAGGCGGCTGAGTTCCTGTTGGCAGCTGGGCACCAAAAGATCGGATATATCGCCGGGTGGGAAGGAGCTTCGACCCAGCGTGACCGCGAAACAGGGTTTGTTGCCGCCTTGCAGAAAGCCGGGGTTACGCTGCACGCCCGTGAGGTAGGAAATTTTTCGACGGAAGAAGCCCGGCAAGCCACGCTGAGGATGTTCGAAGCCGATCCGCCTGATGCTGTGTTTGTCGCCAACGATCACATGGCCATTTCCGTGATGGACACGCTGCGGTTCGAATTAGGGCTGAATGTTCCGGGCGACGTTTCGGTCATCGGGTACGACGATGTCACTGTCGCCTCATGGCCAGCCTACAACCTGACCACCATTCGACAGCCTGCCAATCGCATGGTCACCGAAACTGTCGATATTCTGCTTGGCAAGATTGAGGACCCCGATGCCGGCCCGCGTCGGGTCGAGATTGACGGGCCGCTGATTGTTCGAGGCTCCGCCCGCATACCTGAAGGATGGAAGACATGAAGGGATTTAATCCCAAATTCAAAGACTTTCCCGATTACATAATAGGAATCACCAAAGAAATCTGGGAAGATCGCGGCATTGCGACGCTGCACGACTATTATGCCCCGGACATCGTCGTGCGTTCGCCTGGGTCGGTGGTTGTCGGAAATCAGAATGTCATTGCTGCCACTATGGCGACCCTTGCAGAGTTCCCTGATCGTACACTGTTGGGCGAGGATGTGATCTGGTCGGGAACGCCAGAAGAGGGCATGCTGTCGTCGCATCGCCTTTTATCCACCGCGAGCCATCTCGGTGACGGTGTTTATGGCAAGGCGACTGGCAAGAAACTGATCTACCGCATTCTTGCCGACTGCCACGCAATAAACAACCAGATCAACGATGAGTGGCTCATCCGCGACCAGAGCGCGATCGTGCAGCAGATGGGCTGGGATCTCAAGGAATACGCCCGCGATCTGATCGTGCGCGAGGGTGGGCCAGACGCCTGCGTGCAGCCCCTCACGCCCGCGAACGATAGGCCCGGCCCCTATAAAGGCCGTGGCAATGACAGTGAATGGGGCCAGAAATACGCGGATATCCTGACCCGGATCATGAATGCCGATATGAGGGTGATCGAGGCTGAATACGACCGCGCTGTTCTGTCAGAATATCCCGGCGGCACGACCGGCCACAGTTGGGGGCCGGTTGATAGGTTCTGGATGGGTCTGCGCGCAGCGTTCCCACGTGCCGAATTCAAGATCCACCATCAGATCGGCCGTGACGACCCGATGATGCCGCCGCGCGCCGCGATCCGCTGGTCTTTGCACGGCAAGCATGACGGCTGGGGCGTGTTCGGCGTGCCCACAGGGGCCGAGGTCTTTGTTCTGGGCATCAGCCAGGCCGAGTTCGGTCCGTGGGGTCTGCGAAAAGAATACACCTTGTTTGACGAAACCTCGATCTGGAAACAGATTCTGCTGAAGACCGGTGATCTCTAGAATGTCGCACCGTATCTCAAATCTGGATGCCGGGCAGGCGTTGCGGCGGTACCACGCCCATCGCGCCAGCCTGCGCGCCCGGCGGCTGAACAATCGCCCGCCGGGTGGTTTGGATTGATTTCATCAAACCCAAATCAAAAGGAGAAAAGATATGAGTACCATCGAAAGCCGCATCGTCCGTTATGGCGAACTGAAGCCTTGTAAAACCGCGTTCATCGACGCCCACACGCCAGGTTCAGACCAGAAAGAGAACTTTACAATCATTGGCGGCGGCGTCAGCGAAAGCCCGGATCAGCACGTCCACATCACCGACAAGATCGGGTTCAACATCGGCGCAGCGGGGCAACCGCCGAAATGCCGCAACTCACTGCACAGTCACACTACCGCCGAGGTGTTCTTTGTTGCTAAAGGTCGATGGCGGTTCTTCTGGGGTCGTTATGGCACGGCGGGCGAGTTCATCGCTGAAGAAGGTGACATCTTCAACATCCCGACCGGCATCTTCCGCGGGTTCGAGAATGTCGGCCAGGACTATGGCATGATCATGTCGATGTTGGGGGGCGACGATGCCGGTGGCGGCGTGACCTGGGCGCCTCAGGTGATCGAGGACGCGCAGGCCCATGGCCTGGTGCTGGGCAACAATGGCGTTCTCTATGACAGCAAGAAGGGCGAGGAACTGCCGCACAATGTGCAGCCCATGCCATTGCTGACCGAGGAAGAACTGAAAGCCTATCCCGAGGTTCCCGTTGAGGCGGTGATCGGCAAATATGTCGCCCGCTACTGGGACCTGATGGCGCTGGCAGCGGACAAGCCTGCGGTTGTGATCGGTGAAAACGGCCTGATCAAGGACAAGCCAGGGTTCGAGGTTGATTTCCTGGCCCGTGGCTCGGCCGTGGCCGAACAGATCAAGGCGGACAAACCCGTGGTTCTGATGCCGGCCAGCGGCCATTGGCGCATCAGGATCAATGAGGTCGAGACCACCCTGTCTAACGGCGACACCGCACTGGTTCTGCCCGGCGAAAGCTACAGCGCCGAGCCGTCGATGACCGGAGAAGCGGGGCTGTATCGTATCACCGCAACCGACGATCCGGCAGGCGCGACCTGGACGGGTGCATAAAGCCAAAATTGCGTGTCCCGGTTTCATTCGGGGCGCGCTTAGCGCATCCAGCGCCGGGTTTCCGGCCCGGTGCTGGATCAAGATTTGGAAGGAGATGAAGACATGACCCGCGTTTCAACCACCCATGTGGGAAGTCTGCCACGAAATCAGAAGGTCGTTGATTTCATCTTTGCTCGCGAGCGAGAGGAACCGTTCGATCAGGCTGCATTTGACGCCTGCATGACCGCTGCCGTGTCCGAGACCGTGCGGAAACAAGCCAAGGCTGGGGTAGATATCGTCTCGGACGGTGAGACCTCAAAGATTTCTTACGCCACTTACGTCAAGGACCGGTATACCGGTTTTGCAGGTGACAGCCCGCGCAATGCGCCTGCGGACCTCAAAATGTTTCCCGGATATCTGCAACGTCTGGCGGATGATGGCGGCACGCCCCAATATGCACGGCCCATGTGCGTGGGCGAGGTGCGCTCAATAGGGCAAGTTGAGCTGCAGAAGGACATAGACAATCTCAAGGCGGCGATGACCGAACACGGGGTCGCGCGCGGTTTTATGAACGCCGCCAGCCCAGGGGTAATTTCCCTTTTTCTGCAGAATGACTTCTACCCAACGCGCGAGGCCTATCTGGCCGCGCTGGCCGACGCGATGAAAGAAGAATATGAGACCATCATTGGTGCGGGTCTGGATTTGCAGCTGGATTGCCCGGATCTGGCCCTGTCGCGGCATATGCTGTTCACCGATCTGTCCGACGACGAGTTCGTGAAAATCGCCAACATGCATGTTGAGGCATTGAACCACGCATTGCTAAATGTCCCAGCCGACAAGGTGCGCGTCCATATCTGCTGGGGCAATTACGAGGGGCCACATTGCTGCGACATCGGCATGGACAAGGTGTTTTCGACGCTGATGTCCACCAAATCTCGCTATGTACTGTTCGAAACCTCGAACCCGCGCCACGCGCATGAATGGACGGTATTCCGTGACCGCAAGGGTGAAATTCCGGATGACAAGGTTCTTGTGCCCGGTGTGGTGGACACCACGACCAATTTTGTCGAACACCCGGAACTGATTGCTCAGCGTATCGAGCGGTTTACGAAAATCGTTGGACTTGAGCGTGTAATCGCCGGATCGGACTGCGGCTTTGGCACCTTTGCCGGCTTTGGTGCGGTAGATCCGGATATCGCCTACGCCAAGTTGGGCGCACTTGCCGAAGGGGCTGCCCTGGTCAAATGACGCCACTTGTCCTCCTGCCCGGAATGATGTGCGATGCGCGGTTGTTCGCTCCGCAGATTGACGCTTTATCAGGCAAATACCCGATCCTGTGCCCACCAATCGGAGGCCATGAAACGATGCAGGCGCTGGCCGCCGATGTGTTAGTCTATGCACCCAAACGCTTTGCTCTGGCGGGGCTCTCGATGGGCGGCATCGTGGGAATGGAAATCCTGCGTCAGGCACCGGACCGTGTGGCTGGTCTGGCATTGATGGACACGAACCCACTTGCTGAATTGGACGAGGTCAAAGCCACGCGCGGCCCTCAGATTGAGGCCGTCGGACGTGGCAACCTGCGCAAGGTTATGGCCGAAGAGATGAAACCGAACTACCTGACGGACGGTCCGCGCCGCGCCGCCATTCTGGATTTGTGCATGGACATGGCCATGGATCTTGGCCCGGACGTTTTCGTCAATCAATCCAAAGCCCTGCGTGATCGCCCTGACCAGAGCAACACTCTGCGCAACTTCACCGACACAGCACTCATTCTCTGTGGGCGCGACGATGGCCTGTGCCCCGTCTCAAGGCATGAGTTGATGCACGAGCTGATGCCACAAAGCCGGTTGGAGATCATCGAAAACGCCGGCCACCTGCCGACATTGGAACAACCGCAACAAACAACGGCGGCCCTGATCCGCTGGCTGGAGATGATATGAACCAATCCTTGCTGGACCTGCTGAAAAAGGTCGACACTCCGACTGTTTGTAACGCCATCGAAGTGGCGCAGGGCAAGCGCGGATTCAGTGAATTTACCTGGGGCACGATGTTGTGTTCTGATCCCGATGCGGGGGCGATGGTGGGATATGCCCGTACAGCGAAGATCGCTGCTGTGAGCCCGCCGTCAGAACCGCCTGAGGTGATCCGCCAACTTCGGAAGGACTATTACAGGCATATGGCAAGTGGGAGTGGCCCGGCTGTCACCGTGGTTGAGGATCTTGATTATCCAGATTGCGTCGGCGCCTTTTGGGGCGAGATCAATACGACGGTCCACAAAGGCTTTGGCATCAGCGGCGCTCTGACCAACGGCGTGATGCGGGACCTCGGCGACCTGCCGGATGGATTCCCGGTAGTTGCAGGGTCTGTCGGGCCAAGCCACGGGTTTGTGCACGTAAAAGAGATTGGCACACCGGTGACAGTTTTCGGCCTTGTGATCAAGGATGGCGATCTCGTGCACGCGGACCGGCATGGCGCGCTGGTGATCCCGCCCGAAGAGGTAGGCAAGCTTGAACAGGCGATTATCAAATTGCTTGAAACCGAAAAACTGATTCTGGATCCCGCCCGCGCAGCCGGGTTCGATTTCGACGCGTTCGAAAAAGCATGGGAGGCGTTTGAAGCCTCTCGGACTTAAACTTGGGACCGTCTGGTTCCTCCGCAAGTATCTTCGAGAACTGAAAGGATGGAACTGGAGAGGCGATTATCCTACCAGTTGGTTAAACTGCTGAAACGGGCGGAGCCCAGGCGTGAATTGACCTTTGCGGATTATGTTGACCGGCATTGCCAAGTCATCAGAAGTGGATTGGAATAAGCGTGAGACCGCGCAATCAAGCCGATAGCCCGGTAGCATAACCTTGCCACAGCTTGAACGCGTCGGCTCTGACATGGCGGTAGGAGAGAGTGGAAAGGCGATAGCGGCGGGGACGAAAGATCGTATTGATTTGGTTATGGGCGACGAGAAATCGTTGCTCTTAGGTTAGTGATTTGAACCGACCCATCATCTTTTCCCGCTTTCGCGTCGGCCGGTGTGACCCATCGATCCGGTTGTTGAGCCCCTTGTGCGCCCGATGGTCGGCGCCCGGCGCGATGACCTTGAACGGCTTGGTATATAGCTACGCAGCTTGTCCGTGATAACGACACGTGGTTCGCCATAGGCAGCAACCAATCGACCGAAAAAACGCTTTGCGGCTTTGGCATTGCGGCGAGGCTGGATCAGAATGTCGAGTACATCTCCATTGCCATCGATTGCACGCCACAGCCAATGTTTCACGCCGTTGATCGGGACGACCACTTCGTCCATATGCCATTTGTCGTGCGGCTGGGGCCGGTCTCGTCGGATTCAATCCGCAAACTGAGACCCTAAACGGTTCACCCAAAGGCGAATGGCTTCGCGGCTGACGATCACGCCGCGCTCCCCCAACAAACCCTCCACATCTGCCGAGCTGAGCGCAAACCGATGATATGCCCACGCCGCATAAGCGATGATTTCGCGAGGAAAACGGAAGCCTTTCAGCCGCAGCAATGAAGTCGGTATGGTCATGTTACGCGCTATCCGAAAAGGACAGCGCGATCAACTTGGCAATGCCTGCTGCTCAATTCCTAGTTTGTGGGCCACGAGAATTGTTGACAAGGCCCTTATGAAAATGCTGTTTTCGTCAAAACCAAAAAGGTCATCATCCCCAGCGGTGGCAGGGTTCTTTGCTCTCCGACGGTCAGTGCGTCCTCTTGCAATACTTTGTCGATTTCGAAATCAGAATGCCAACCAATTGTGTTTGCGAGCGGGGCAAAAAACCGTTCAAGGGACGCAATCAATCCCCGCTTTCGTTGGAAGTGGTTGGTGATTACCACTCTGCCGCCCGGTTTGCAGACCCTCGCTATTTCTGCCATCACCCTTTCCGGTTCGGGAACGACGGACAGCACATGCATCGCCGCAACCGTATCGAAGTGGTTGTCCGGAAAATCAAGCGAGCGGGCATCCATTTGCCGCAGCTCCTCGACGTGACTCAGTGATTGGGCTTCCACTTTGTCGCGGGCCTTTTTCAGCATCTCCTCGCTGAAATCGATCCCTGTCACCTGCATCTCGGGCTTGTAGTGTTCCAGTGACAGACCAGTGCCCACGCCGACCTCCAGTACTTTGCCCGGGTGTCTATTGATATAGTCAACCGCGTGCTGCCGCCCAACACAGGTGATGGCTCCAAACGTCTTGTCATAGACGGGCGCCCATCGAGCATAGGAGTTTTGAACGGCTTTTATGTCCATATCAGGTCCTTAACGGTTAGAAGAGACTTCCTTGCCACGCCAGGCCCAGGCAACCGTTCCCACATATCCAATGCAAAGCGCGATCAGCGTGACCCAGGGATAGGTCAGCAGCGCCGCGCCAACAACAGCGACCCCGATGAGAAAGTATTTTGCATTCTCGCGCGAGATCCGCGTCGTCTTGAATGACCAGGTTGGTATCCGGCTGATGAGCAGCAGACCGATGACCACCATGTAAAGACAAATCAATATGCCGGGCAGCAGCGGGGCATCTGCAAAAGCGAAGGAAACATACATTGGCAGCATCACCAACAGCGCCCCCGCAGGGGCCGGGACCCCTTTAAAATAGGCATCGTTCTGATCACAGGCTTCGGATTTGCTACCCACGTTGAAACGGGCAAGGCGCATCACGCAGCATACCGCATAAAACAGGACGGCAAGCCACGCTGCGTTTTGAATATCCTGCAAGGCCCAAAAATGAAGAACGAGCGGCGGGGCCACTCCGAAGTTCAGAAAATCTGCGAGTGAATCTAGTTCCGCTCCGATTTTGCTGTCACTGCTGAGCAGGCGCGCAATACGCCCGTCCAACCCATCCAGCACGCAAGCAGCAATAATGAGCTGCACCGCAAGCACGTAATTGCCCTGTACACCAAATCTGATCGCCGTCAGGCCCGCGCATATAGCTGTTATGGTCAGCGCATTGGGCAACAAATGGATCAGCGCGAACCCGGTCTCTTCCTGCTTAGATGGTTTTGCCACAGATCCCACCACCTATTTTTGTTCAGGTGTGCGCAAACTAGCTAGGACGGTTTCGCCCGCAATCATCGTTTGCCCGACACGCACCTGTGGCACGACACCATCAGGAAGATAAACATCCAACCGAGATCCGAACCGGATCAATCCAAACCGTTCTCCGGTTTGCAGCTTGTCACCGGGTTTTACGAAGCAGACGATCCGTCTGGCAACTAGGCCCGCAATTTGGACAACAGCCAGATCCTGACCGTTTGCCATACGAATACGCAAGCTGTTGCGTTCGTTGTCGGCACTCGCCTTGTCCAGGGATGCGTTGAAAAACTTGCCGGGGCGATAGGCAACAGCGGCAATCTCACCTTCAACTGGCGTTCGGTTTACATGGCAGTTGAAGACGCTCATGAACACGCTGACACGGGTAAGCGGCGCGTCGGGCATCCCAAGTTCGCTTGGAGGTACCGCTGCTTCGATCAGCGAAACCACCCCGTCCGCCGGGCTGACGATCAATCCCTCTTCCGTCGGCGGCACCCGTTCCGGGTCGCGAAAGAAATAGTAACACCAGATCGTGAGACCGACGCCAATCCAACCCAGAATGTCAGAAAGTAAAAACAGGCCGACAGCTATTGCGGCAAAGATTGCGACAAACCGAATACCTTCAGGATGCATCGGTTTGATGAACGTATCGCGCATGCGCATCGCAAGCCTTCCCCCGATCAATTTATTGCACTTTCATAGGAGGATTGGTGAGGAACGCAAGTGTGACGAGCGCAGTCAGATCATCCGTTGACGATATCTGATGCACAAACCTGTTTCGGCCAGTGCCGTCGCTTCTGGCCGACGATGCGTCCCTTGTTCCAGGTTGGTCGAAATGTGCAGACGCCTGGTAAGTTTGGGGTCGTTTTCTCTGATCCACCAATCCGCCATCCTGTTCCAAGTGGCAATCCAATTTTACTGAACGCAGTGAGCCTCCCCTACTGAACTGGTCCACCGTTATGTTTAGGAAACGGAGGACCACGAATGGCAAACAAGAGACGAAAGCCTGAAGAGATTGTCTTAAAGTTACCGCAGGTTGAAGTTCTGATGGGGCAAGGGATGTCCCGTCTTGATGCGATCAGGCAGATTGGTGTTGTTGAGCAAACCTACTACCGCTGGCGGAAGAAATGAGCCGTTGAACGCGCCGTGGGTTCGAGCCCAACGGCGAATGCGGAATGGGTGTAGATCCGTTGAAAGAACTGAAGCGGCTTCAGAAAGTGAACGAGCGGCTGAGGCGCGCAGTTTCAGATCTGACGCTGGACAAATTGATCCTGACGGAAGCCGCAAAGGGAAACTACTGAGCCCCTCTCGTCGTCGTACATGCATCGATCATGTCCGCTGCCAGCTCAAAGTATCTGAGCGACGCGCCTGCCGCGAGCTTGGACAAAACCAGTCTGCGAAACGGTGTGTCCCATAAGGTCGCGCAGACGAAGACCGACTGGTGGCCGACATGATCGAGCTTGCCCGACAGTACGGCCGATACGGCTATCGCCGGATCGCTGCGCTGCAGAGAGAGGCTGGATGGTCTATCAGCGATGGGTGGATTGAACGGAGAGCCATTGATGCGCCATTGTTTCGAGCACAATGGCGAGCGGCGACGAGAAGGGCTGAAAGTGCCAGTGAAACAACCGAAGAAAGGGCGGCTCTGGCTGAACCCTCTCGGGACATTTCTGCGCAAGGTTCTGTCGCAAGTTCCTTGGCAGGCTGAGGAGATGGCGCAGGTGGATCTATTATCCCGCCAGTTTAACAAACTGCGGAAACGGAGAGAGTCTGGGCGTGAACTGACCATTGCGGATCATGTTGACCAGTTCGATACCTGCTAGAGCAGACGCAGCTGACGAGAAAGACTTGAAACCCAATATGGGCCTGATCCGACATTTGATGAAGCGATGGTCTTGTTCAATGATGTTGTTGAGTTACTTCCGTCTGACCGTCTCAATCGGTACCGAGCAACCAAAGCCTTTCAGCATCTTGTTTATTGCTTTGACGCCAGCAGTGTTGGCCCCGCTTTAGTCGATGACAATCTTCCGTGGCAATCCGTTTACCTCAAGCGCACGAGCGAAGAACTTTGTTGCAGCAGCTTTGTTCCGGCGTTTGGATAGCATGAAGTCCAGGGTCTTGCCGTATTTATCGATGGCCCGATAGGGTGTTGTCACGTTAACTTCTGACTCACGAAGAAATCCTGATGCTTGGGTGTCAAGTTGCTCGGGTGGCAGCATTCCAGGCGTCAAATGCTTCGAGGCGGTGATATCGGATTGTTAAGGCGGAGCGACGGCGCACAGGAACACAAAAGCAATTCCGAATGGCTGAATGAGTGGCCACAAACCGCTGCAAGCCTCCTGGAGATCGATGTCCTTGCATCGTCCTTTCCCGCTTTCGGAATGGGAGATGGCTGTTTTCGGCACGGTTGTTCAGCCCTTTGTGCGACCAATGATCCAGACCCGGCGCAACCTCTCGTTTTGCAGCACCATACGACCGCAGCTTGTCCGTGATGATCCGCTTGGGAATGAAACCAAGACGCTTTATCAGGCTGCGCAACAACCGTTTTGCGGCCCGTTTGTCGCGCTTCGGTTGGAGTATTTCGTCCAGCACGACGCCATGCTGATCGACCGCGCGCCAAAGCCAATACCTGCGAGCAGCGATTTTCACGACAACTTCATCGAGATGCCAGACATCACCAGGACGGTCCTGACTTAGTCGCAAGTTTCGAGCCATCATCGGTCCGAACTTGATCACCCAACGCCAGATAGTCTCGTAAGAAACGTCGATCCCGCGCGCAAGCAGCATCTCTTCAACTTCGCGAAGGCTCAAATTGAATCGGAAATACAGCCACACAGCGTGGGCAATGATCTGAGGAGGAAATCGGTGACGCTTGTAGCTGATGGACGACGAATTCATCAATGCGATCTATGTCCAAATCCAGACACGAGCAACCGATCTAGGGTTAACGTGACAACACCGTCCTTTTTCCTCCTAGTGCACTTCCCGTACCTCCAGGCCTTTGCCGACGTCAACAAGCGAACCTCGCGCGTGGCCTCGAACATCCCACTTCTGAAGTCGGACCTTGCGCCGATGTCGTTCACGACGATGGACGACAGCGGCTATAACGACGGGCTCATCGGGATCTATGAATTGAACAACGTCGCGCTGCTGCGCGAGGTCTACATGGACGCGTACATGGCGTCCGCGGAAAAGTACCAAATTCTTCGCGCTGAGGTGGATAGCCCGGAAAAGGCTGCGCTTGCCTATCGGGAATTCGTTCGCGCCGCGGTCCGGCGTTGCGTTCTCGAATTCAAGGAGTTCCGAAACGATGCGGTTGATGAGATGGCTTTGGCTGCTGGCGTGCCCGATGCTGATCGAGCGAATGTTGTCGCTTACGTTCGTGAGCAGATCGCGGGGCTCCATGAAGGCAACGTAATCCGCTATCGGCTGAAACCAGACGACCTGAAAGGAGTGAACCTGCGCTAGATCGTCGATCGAACCGGACCGAAGAACGTCTCGCATCAAAAGCGCATTCAATCATTGCGATAGTCGTTGAAATGATGGGCATCCAAAATAGTGTGGTTCGGAGAGGGCTCTGTTGCACAAATCCGGTGAGGGATTCATCTCGTGAATCCAGCGTGGTAGCTGGGGCACATGAGCAGACCGACACCGCCCGCCTACAAGACCAGGAACTGGCCCGTCTACAACATAGCGCTCAAGCGCCGCAGCTCGCTGACGATCTGGTTCGACCCCTCGATGACCTGGGAAGCCACGCCGACCGGGAAGCGCGGGCGGCAGCCCGACTACAGCGACGCCGCCATCCAGACCTGCCTGACCATGAAGGTGCTGTTCGGCATGGCCCTGCGCCAGACAACCGGGTTCGTCGAGAGCCTGTTGCGTCTGATCGGCCTGGACTGGGCTGTGCCCGACTTCAGCACGCTGTCGCGGCGCCAGAAGACCCTGAAGGTCAACATCCCCTACCGCGGCTCGGACGGCCCGTTGCATCTGCTGGTCGACAGCACCGGGATCAAGGTGGAAGGCGAAGGCGAGTGGAACGCCCGCAAGCATGGTGGCGCCAAACGCAGGGTCTGGCGCAAGATCCACATCGGGATCGACGAGAAATCCCTGGAGATCCGGGCCGCTGAGTTCACCACCAGCGACGTGGGCGATGCCCCCATGCTGCCCGAGTTGCTTGACCAGATCCCACCCAATCAGGAGATCGCCAGCGTCACCGCCGACGGTGCTTTCGACACCCGCAAGTGCCATGATGCCATCGCCGCCCGTGGGGCCGCAGCGATCATTCCGCCGCGGAAGAATGCCAAGCCCTGGAAGCCCGACACCTCAGGGGCGATCGCCCGCAACGAGATCCTGTGCACATCGAAGCGTGTCGGCCGAACAATCTGGCGACGATGGAGTGGATACCACCGCCGAAGCAGGGCCGAGACCAAGATGCACTGCGTCAAACTGCTGGGCCGGCGCCTGTCCGCCCGGGACTTCGACCGTCAGGTCGCAGAGTTCCAGGTTCGCGTCGCCGTCCTGAACGGCTTCACCGCGCTCGGCACACCCAGCACAGAGGTCGCAGGATAGGTCTGTCCGGGGAAAGGGGAGCTCTGCCTCTCACCCGATTTGTGCAACAGAGCCCCGGCCAGCCGGTTCTTGCCCGCCTCCAGGAATTCCTTCGACCAGGAATAATACAGGCTCTCTGCAATACCCTCGCGGCGGCACAGCGCAGCAATGCTTTCCCCGCCCCGCAATCCCGCCAGGACAACCCTGATCTTCTCCTCGGTTGAGTAGTGCTTGCGCGTCTTGCGTTTGATGCCTCTGACCAGCTTGTCAGCGGCATCCTTACTTGTTCCGGATTTCTTGTTCATCTTCACTCCATAAAGGTTACGATGAACCAGAAATCCTCCGTTGCTCAAACCCTTAAATTTGTCCGGTAAGCGCTGATGTCAGACAGCATACCGCACCGGGCTTTGGATTTAAGTCCAGCCAGTTAGGGCGAGCCGGGAAAGCCCGGCAGGGCCGTGGCGCAGGCGGCCCCGCGCTGGCCACCCGCCATCGTCTCGTGCCCGCCCGATCCTCAGCACCCCACGACCCGGTTCTTGCGCATTGGGTCCCACACCCGTGCCAGTAGCAAGAAACGGGTCGATTGGCCGGCGGTCGGCCCGATAGACCCATGGTTATGCAAATAAGTTGAAAGGCATGATCATGGAACTGAAGAACAAGACCGTCATTGTCACCGGCGCAAGCAGTGGCATCGGGGCAGCCGCGGCGCTGCTCTTTGCCGCCGAAGGCGCCAACGTCATCCTTGGTGCGCGGCGGCAGGCCGAACTGGACCAGCTGGTCGGGCAGATCACTCAAAGCAATGGCAGGGCAACCTGCCTTGCCGGGGATGTCACTGACGAAGCTTACTCGAAGGCGCTGGTGGCGCTTGCGCTGGACAAATACGGCGCGGTCGATGGTGCCTTCAACAATGCGGGCATCATGGGCGATATGGGTCCGGTTTCGACGATGAGCACGGCGAACTGGGACGCGGTAATCGCTGCGAACCTGACCAGCGCGTTCTACGCGGCGAAAGCCCAGATCCCGGTCATGGCCGCGCAAGGAAAAGGGTCGATAGTCTTTACCAGCTCATTCGTCGGGTTCAGCAATGGTGGCATGCCGGGGATGGCCGCCTATGCCGCATCCAAGGCGGGGATGATCGGCTTCACACAGGCGTTGGCATCGGAACATGCGGGGGATGGGATTCGCGTCAACGCCGTGCTTCCCGGGGGAACGATGACCGCAATGGCCGGTGACGATCCCGACACGCATGCATTCATCGCCGGCCTGCATCCGGTAAAACGCCTTGCCGAGCCAAAGGAGATTGCCCAATCTGCGCTCTACTTGTTATCGGACCGGGCGAGTTTCGTAACCGGGACGCCACTCGTCGCCGATGGCGGCATGTCGGTCCGGCTGCTCTGAGATCTTGCCGTTGGCCTTCTTATGGCCAACGGCTTCAATTCGGCCCGTTCGGTGGGGATTGCGTTGCTGCGTGACGCCTGTTGCCAAGGCCGGTCACTCCGAATTTCTTATTTTACCAGTTGATTTATTAACCTATTGGTTTAATAAAGTACGTATGACTGACCAGACCAAGCTTGATGCGGCTTTCTCGGCCCTCGCCAATCCGACACGGCGAGCCATACTTGCGAGGTTAGCACAGGGCGAGGCGACCGTGAACGAACTGGCCGAACCGTTCGCAATGAGTTTGCCGGCCGTATCGAAGCATATCCGGGTTCTGGAAGACGCAGGCTTCATCTCACGCGGTAAGAACGCTCAGTTTCGACCTTGCAGGATGGATGCAAGACCGCTGGAGGCCATCGCCGAATGGACAGAACAATACCGCCATATCTGGGCGGCAAGGTTCGATGCCATGGCCGACGTCCTGAAGCAAATCGGGGAGATTTCCGATGAATGAAGTTCAAAGATGGGTTCGCATCGAACGCGAGCTTGCGGCGTCAATCGATGCGGTCTGGAATATGTGGACCGATCCGGCGCTCTTCAAACAATGGTATGGCCCGATGGGCATGACCGTGCCATTTGCGGAAATGGATGTCGTCGTTGGCGGGCAGCGCAAGATCTGCATGGAGATGAAGACGCCTGACCGGACCATGTCCATGTGGTTCATCGGCGTCTACAAAGAGGTCACGGCGCCCACCCGCCTGGTCTATACCGAGAGCATGTGTGATGCCGACGGCATCCTCATTCCGCCCTCCAGCATGGGAATGCCCGAGGGTACGCCGGACGTGACGGACGTCATTGTGGAACTGGCGGAAGCGGACGGCAAGACACGCACGACAATGATCCATATCGGTGTGCCCGAGGGATCAGCGGGCGAAAGCGGCTGGACCCAGGCATTCGAGAAGCTCATGACGCTCGTTGAGGGCGCGCCCTGACTCGATCCAGACTATGACGGTGGATGGCCATCAGACTGCGGGGCGTCATCGCAAATCTCATACCAGTCCGGTTTTTCAAAGACGAATTCGTGAAACTGGTTTCTGACGCTGAACTCCGTATCCAGAGCATTCGCGGCAATCGGAAAACTGTTATCGTCCGAGAGGATTTCCCCAAGCGACGTGCCACAGAACCTGCAGAAGCACCGCGCGTACTTGTAGGGCGGAGCGGGCCGATAGGTCGCCACATGCTCCTTTCCCTGCAGCCAGTTCAGGTCTTCCTTCTTCACGAAGACGATGACGCTGGCGCCAACCTTGCGGCAGCGCGAGCAATGACAGGTGCCCATCATCGACGGCTCGGACGAAAGCTCAAATCTTACCGCCCCACAGCAACAGCTTCCCTGAATCATAAGACGATTCCTTCGTATCAAACAGACAACCTTGATAAGAACATTAAGTGAACATTAGTGTTTGTGCAATGAAGAATTTACCTGGATTCTGCCAACAACGCATATACCGCATTTGATGTGGTATTTCAGGTGTTTCGAGGGCGCTTAACCGCCCAGGAGGAGCTAGATTTCGCCAGTGTGCTCCCGTGCGTTCCCCGGGCGATTTTCGTGAAGGATTGGGACATCTCGGATCAACCGCTTCCGTTTGGTGACCGCGCCTCTCTTGTCGAAGAAGTCAAAGCCGTCCGAAAACATCACAACCTCACTCCCGTTAATGCGATCCAAGCGGCCGCCTGGGCATTGCGGCGGCACAAAAACGCGCGTAATTTCCAGCGGGTGCTCGACAAGCTGCCCCTAGAGGCCCGTGATTTCTGGTACGTCGAAGTCTCGGATCCATCTGAACTGGAACAGCGTATTATCTAAGCAAAAAGTCGCCCGGCTTTGAGAGGAACCCAGAGCCGCGTATAAGGGCCACTAGGTTGCGACCCCACCTTTCAGGCCATCAAGCAGAACGTCGTTTCCGGGCCTGGGCGCAATAAACGATTTCCCAAACACAGGTTGGTCGGAACTGCCGCCGCTCGTTGGCAAGCCGGTCTTCAAGGGTATCGATATCGATGTCAGTCTTCGATGCAATCGAGTATCGTTCAAGGCGCGGAAGCGCCGCGCGGACAATCGAAGCAACCGGATAGCGAGACGAGGGTGTCAAAAGGTTCGCTTCGGCACGGATCGCTTCCACCTCCAGTCCCGCTTCCGAAAGAACGGCGTACATATGGCTGCCCATGTGGATGTCGGCGCCTTCGGTCAACAGCATATCGCGAAGCCAGCCACGGACCCGATCATGCAGCGGCCAAGGCGCTCCGACCTGTTCGATTGTGGCTAGGTCATGCTCATGGAACAAGGCGCGACCACCCGGCTTGAGGACGCGGGCAAGGCTGCTTACCGCTGCCACAGGATCTCGCTGATACATCAGCACACGCCGTCCGATAGTGGCCTCGCAGGTCTCGTCCTTGATTCCAGTCGCGTCAAAACCTCCTTCAGAGAATGTGACGTTGCGCAAACCCAACTCGGCCCGTCTGGCGCGTGCCAATTGCAATGCGCCTGCGTCCCGATCAAGACCGATCACCTGACCGTGCGATCCGACCCGTTCGGCCGCCATGAATGACACCGCGCCGGTGCCGCAGCCGATATCAAGCACGCGCATGCCCGAACCGATACCTGCCGCTTCGAGCAGCCCCATAGTCATCTGGTCAACGTTGTTCACTGCCAAACAGCCAGTTTCCATTGTCCTTACGGCCGAAACTCAAATCGGTGGGCGGTGCGGCATACCCGTACCGGTGTCGAGATAGGCCTTTAAGCTGTCGACAAAAAACCTGTCCCATCCGGCCTCGCATACCTCGTAACAAAGAAGGCTTGGTGAAAGCCCCACATGTTCGAAACGAACTCGCGCGCCGTTTTCTTCGGGCGAGATGGTCCAGATCGTCCGCGTGCCGAGCCATTCTGTCTCGATCTCCTTGGGCTTGCCTTCATGCAGGTGCAGCGCCTCGACGCATTCCAACTCGACCAGTTTTCCGGGAACAAGCCGCCTGGCTTCGAAAGTCCAGTACGACCGGCCCGGCGGAAAGGTGAACTTGGCCCGGTCGCCCTCTTTCCGGATCGGCTGATCAGGTGTGGTCCACCAGTGTTCGAACCCTTTCGTCAGTGCTTCGAAGACCTGTTCCGGGGTGGCCGCGACCGTGAGAGACTTTTTATAGTTTCGCATGGAAGGTACTGCCTCCTGTTCATTCCAATGCGGAGGCAACGTGTCCTCAATACCGGGAAGCTCTCTCATCCGGGCTTTCCACTCGGATACCCGTGGATAAAGATCAGGCGGATAGCCGAAACCAAGCCGGTCCATTACCTTGTGGTGGTTCTCGACCGCCCGCTGGATAAGGCGGATTTCCGGGAAAACGACCGCGTCTGCCGCACTCGGCGTATTCCCAACCAAATAGGAACTATTTGCCAGCAGACCCTCAAGCCAGCGGCATTCAGCATGCAGCTTTTCACTGGCTCCGACCAGTGCCTTGTCTTCTTCGCTGCCCGGCTCCGGGTCGAGCCGCTGCAGCAAGACTGGAACCAGTACGGCGCGATTGGCCTCGCGCACATAGTCGCAAGCTTCCATGGTGACCTGCCAGATTCGCGCGGCCTCGTCCGGTGTTGCGCCAAAGAGTGGAGGCTCGGGATAGCGCCGATCCAGCCAGGCAAGGGCGGCAATTGAATCGCGGATGACGATGCCGTCGGCTTCCAACACCGGGACGGTGGCGCGCGGATTCAGCGACAGAAAGGGTTCGGATTTGTGTTCTCCGGCGGAGGCTTGCAGAACGTGCTGTTCCCAAGGGATGCCTTTTAGGGCGAGTGCCACAAGCACTCGCCAGGGTCGCGGTGCGCCGCTGATTGTGTGGATGGTCAATGTCATGTTTCAGGTCCTAATCCTCAAGTGCGAAATTGTTGCGGGGCGGCACGGATATCATCATTCCAGGATATGTCCCGCCGACTGGTTGAGCATGGTGCCTGCCATGCAAGAGGCGAGATCGGACGCCGCAAAAGCAAAGACCCCGGCGATATCTTCGGCAGATGGCAGGCGTTTGAGCGCGGTCTTGTTCTGCTCGACAAAATCCTTCATGCCCGCGTAGTCGAGACCTATTTGCCCGCCCATCGTCTTGAACGTGTAATCGATGGTTGACGATTCTTGCAACGCTTCGGACCGCACACCCAGAACACGAATGCCTGCCGGTCCCCATTCATGCGCCAGTACACGCATCAACCCCTCAGTCGCAGCATGAGAGGCCGAAGCCGCCGCCGACCACGGGGCTCCGACCTTGGCCAGTGTCGAGGTGTTGAAGATCACCGTACCAAACCCCTGCCGGGTCATGTAAGGATAAGCCGCTTTGGCCGAGATGAACTGAGCGCAGGTGTCGACGGACAGTGGCAGAAGGAACTGCTCGGAGGAAACCTCGACGCTTGGGTTGCCGTGATGATAGTCCAACGGTCGTACGCCTGCGAGGTTCACGACAATATCGATGCGGCCTTGCCTTTCCCAGACCGCGTCCACAAAGTCGGACACCGCCGAAGTGTCGGTGGCGTCAAGATCTCGGTAGTCGGCAAGTTTTTCAGCGATACGTGAGTGGGCGCCGTTTCGACCGGCACCGAACACGATTGCCCCTTCCCGCAAAAAACGCTCGGCGACATGGCGTCCGATATGCCCGTTTACACCGAGGACGATTGCGGTTTTCCCTTCCAAAAGCATGGCTTGATCTTCCCTGTTCCTGTGTGCGCTGCATCAATATGGGATTTTGCAACTTATTGAAAAGAAGGCAGTTTTTCTTTACTTGGTCAGGTTTTTGCTACTATTGGCGGCGATTCTCTGGTCGCGCCTTGGGGCAACCCGATGAATTTCCATACAAATGGTTTGATTTGTGAGCAAACTTACAAAATAATGGTTGGTAGCAAATTAGTACTAGGGAGGCTGCCATGAATGTCATGAAAAACGTCACGGACGAATCACGGCCATCGAACGACGCCTTTGCCGAGCGCTGCCCCATGCCCGATATCGCCCGCTTGATTGGCGGCAAGTGGAAACTGATCATTCTTCAAGTTCTGATCTTCCAGGGCACGAAGCGCTTCGGCGAACTCAAGCGGGACGTGGACGGGATCACGCAGACCATGCTGACTGGGCAGCTTCGGGCGCTGGAGGAAGATGGGCTGGTGACGCGCGAGATATTTCCAGAGGTGCCGCCACGGGTAGAATACACGGCGACCCAAAAGGCGATGGCCCTGACCAAGATGTTTCACGCAATGCACGATTGGTGGCTTCTAGAATGTGAGAAATAGGGATATTTGATGGGCGCGACATGGCCGTGGCGCGCAAACGGCTTGACGGATCGACAATGCCCCGATAGCTAGGTGGCAGGCTGCAGACGCCCGCCGCCGGCATTGCCAAGTTGATCGCGCTGTCCATTTCGGATGGCGCGGTACCATGACCATACCGACTTCATTGCCGCGGCTGAAAGGCTTCCGTTTTCCTCGCGAAATCATCGCCTATTCGGTGTGGGCATATCATCGGTTGGTGTTGTCACGTTAACCCTAGATCGGTTGCTCGTGTCTGGATTTGGACATAGATCGCATTGATGAATTCGTCGTCCATCAGCTACAAGCGTCACCGATTTCCTCCTCAGATCATTGCCCACGCTGTGTGGCTGTATTTCCGATTCAATTTGAGCCTTCGCGAAGTTGAAGAGATGCTGCTTGCGCGCGGGATCGACGTTTCTTACGAGACTATCTGGCGTTGGGTGATCAAGTTCGGACCGATGATGGCTCGAAACTTGCGACTAAGTCAGGACCGTCCTGGTGATGTCTGGCATCTCGATGAAGTTGTCGTGAAAATCGCTGCTCGCAGGTATTGGCTTTGGCGCGCGGTCGATCAGCATGGCGTCGTGCTGGACGAAATACTCCAACCGAAGCGCGACAAACGGGCCGCAAAACGGTTGTTGCGCAGCCTGATAAAGCGTCTTGGTTTCATTCCCAAGCGGATCATCACGGACAAGCTGCGGTCGTATGGTGCTGCAAAACGAGAGGTTGCGCCGGGTCTGGATCATTGGTCGCACAAAGGGCTGAACAACCGTGCCGAAAACAGCCATCTCCCATTCCGAAAGCGGGAAAGGACGATGCAAGGACATCGATCTCCAGGAGGCTTGCAGCGGTTTGTGGCCACTCATTCAGCCATTCGGAATTGCTTTTGTGTTCCTGTGCGCCGTCGCTCCGCCTTAACAATCCGATATCACCGCCTCGAAGCATTTGACGCCTGGAATGCTGCCACCCGAGCAACTTGACACCCAAGCATCAGGATTTCTTCGTGAGTCAGAAGTTAACGTGACAACACCTGCAGAAGAGCTCGATGTATTCGAACTCGTCTTGCCGCGCGTCGTCCTGGGTCGGGTATGTCCGCCGCCTGATCCGTTCTCGTTTCAGCAGTTGGAAGAAACTTTCAGCGACCGCGTTGTCGTGACAATTGCCGCGTCGGCTCATGCTGGGTTCCAGGTTGTGCTGGCGCAGGAATGTCTGCCACTCCCGGCTGGTGAATTGGGAGCCCTAGTCTGAGTGGACCACGACCTTACCTGCGGGTTTGCGCCGCCATACGGCCATCAGCAGGGCTTGCAGAGCGTTTGTCAACGGCGGCAAGAACCGGCCGTTGGGGTGGAGCAAAAGTAGGCCAGTTTGGCGCGGGCGCCTTGCAGCGTGCGACCCTCAAATAGCAAGCACGGTCCAAGGCGCATTGGCCGTCAGGCCAATCCTGTAAAGATCATTTCCGGATTTTGCGAGGCGGGCGCGGCTCTGGTTGAGGCGATAGCTTTCGCCGTTCATTTCCATAATGTTCACATGATGGGTCAGGCGATCCAGCAGGGCGCCGGTGAGGCGTTCGGTCCCGAAGGTTTCCGTCCATTCTTCGAACGGCAGATTGCTGGTGATCAGGGTGGAACCTCTCTCGTAGCGTTGTGAGATCAGCTCGAAGAGCAGTTCAGCGCCGGTTTTGCTCAATGGCACAAAGCCCAGTTCATCGATTGTCAGCAATTTGACCTTGGCCAGTTGCCGTTGCAGCCGCAGCAAGCGCTTCTCGTCGCGGGCCTCCATCAGTTCATGAACCAGCGATGCCGCTGTAACGAAGGCGACCGGCAGGCACTGTCAAGTTATTGGCGCTGATCTGAGATCAGGCGCACGGTCGCCGCTCAGGCCCGGAGATTCTCAACGTATTCCTGCCAGAGGCCGAAGGCGTCGGCACATGCATGGCGGTAAGAGGGTGTGGACAGATGATGGCGTTTGGGGCGGAACAGAGCGGCGATCTGGTCATGTGCCGAGAGGAAGAGCTGCGTCTGGCCGGGTGACTTGAACCGGCCCATGATCTTCTCGCGCCGTCGGGTATGCCGGTGCGAGGCCTCGGCCCGGTTGTTCAGGCCCTTGTGGGCGCGATGGTCGGTCCCGGGGCAGAGCCCCCTCCGGGCCACCCGGTAGCTGCCCAGCTTGTCCGTGATCAGGACCCTCGGCGCGCCCCACTTCAGCATCAGCTTGCGCATGAAGCGCTTCGCCGCGTTAGCATTCCGGCGCGCCTGCACCAGGATCTCGAGGACGTCACCACGTGCATCGACCGCCCGCCAGAGCCAGCGCTTCTTGCTGCCGATCACGATGACCATCTCGTCGAGATGCCACTTGTCGGCCGGCGCCGGACGATCCTCGCGGATTCTTCCCGCGATCTGGCGGCCGAAACGCCTAACCCAGGAACGGACCGTCTCGTGGCTGACCCGGACGCCCCGCTCGGCCAGCAGGTCCTCGACGTCCCGAAGGCTCAGGGCAAATCGATGGTAAGCCCAGACGGCAAACCCGATGACCGAACGTGGGTACCGAAACCCCTTGAGACGCGGCGAAGGGACTGACAGGATCATCGCGCGCCTCTATCGGTGTATGATCGGGCCGTCAACTTGACAGTGCCGTTCTTGCACAGTTCGACGCCTGGGTTGAGGATGGTACGATTAAAACCTAAGCCAGAACGACCTTACAACTGACCCACAATTCCCCGCAGAACCGGGTCGGGAAAAGTTTGCGGCCATTCCTGCCAACCGCTATCAACATCCAGACAAGGATGAATGGCGATCGCTTGATGGGAAATAAAACGGATACTGAAAAAGAAGTCGGACAGACTCTGCAAAGGTTGCGGCAGGAGCGTAATCTGACGCTGGCGGATCTGGCCACCCGGGCGCAGGTTTCAACCGCGATGATCAGCCGGATCGAAAACGGGCATGTATCCCCTTCACTTGGCACGTTGCAATCATTGGCGGATGCTCTGGACGTCGCGCTGATGGCGCTGTTTGCACATTCCGAAGTGGCAGCTGATGTGCATCATGTCAAAGCGGGCGACGGGTTGCCATCGCGGCGCATCACGCAGGGCCACGCACATGATTACATGTTGCTGGGCAAACATGGCGGGCCCGGTGGCACGTTTCAGTCTGCCCATATCACCATCTCACGTGACCAGTCAGAAAGCCTGCCAAGCTATCAGCATGAAGGGTACGTCTTTCTCTATATGATCAGGGGCACGGCGGTCTATCGATGCGGGACCGAGGATTTTACGATGGCCGCCGGAGATACGCTGAGCTTTGACGCCAAGCTGCCTCATGGCTTTCATCAAATCCTGTCAAATGCGATTGAATTCATCACCGTTTCAACACGTCCGCAGTAAGCAGGCATCACATTCCGGCGGCATCGGGCCGTATAACCCACCGGAACCATTTCATATTCCTATATTATGTGAAACTATGAATAATCCGACCGTATATCTCAATCAGGCCTAATCTCGCATGAAGATCACTTTCAAACAGGTTGACGCTTTTCGAACCGTGGTTTCGACCGGAACCGTGACCGAGGCGGCGGCGATGCTGGGTATCTCGCAGCCCGCGGTCAGTCGCCTGATTTCGGACTTTGAGGCCGAAGTTGGATTTCGGTTGTTTCAACGCTCGGGCCGGGTGCTGGTGCCCACGGATGAGGCCCGTCTGCTGGTGGAAGAGGTGCGGCAGGCCGTCAGCGGCATGGAACACATCAAGGAATCTGCGACTGCCATCGGGAAATTCGGCCACGCGCGGCTTAGCCTTGTGGTCACCCCGGGGGTGTCGTCCCAACTGGCCCCCGATCTGATTCAGGAATTCGCCGCCACCTGGCCGCAGGCCATGGCCCGGATGGAAATCGCGCCCAGCGACGATGCGGTCGAATGGATGGTCTCGCAGAATTACGATTTCGGGGTCACAACGACCGAACCCGCCAACCCGTCCTTTGACAGTCTGGTTATCCGGAACAGCGACGTGCGCTGCGTCGTTCCAACTGGTCACCCTCTGGCCGGGAAATCCCTTGTACAGGCGCAGGATTTGGCTGGTGAGAATTTTATCTCATACATGCCTTCCTCGCGGTTCCGGTTCGAGATGGATCAGTTTTTCGAGGCAAAAGGCATTCAACGGCAGATGCAGTATGAGACGCGCACTACCGACGCAGTATGCCGTCTTGTTGCGCGTGGGTTGGGCGTATCGGTTGTCGGAGCCAGCCTGGATTACCTCAGAACAATTCCTGACTGTGTCGCCCTGCCCTTTGCGGCACCTCTGACCTTTCGGGCAGTTCTGTTCTGGTCCAAAAACAAGCCCCTGTCTGCCGTCGGGCAATCCTTTCTAAAGATCGTGCAATCTCAGATTAACGGCGATTAAGCGCCTCGCGGAAACTGGCACGCGCCTGTGCGCTGTGAATATACGTGTAGTCCCGCGGATAGGGGGCACCTGCCGTTAGTTCCATAGAAACAAACTGTGGACCGTTGGATGACAGCACCTGCGGCAGCGCCGCAGAAAACTGATCCAGCGTGGTAAATCGCTGCACTCCGGCATAACCGGCGGCCCATGCCATAGCAGTAAAATCCACTCTGTCCGCGCCGGGCAAAGGGTGCGACCCGTTCACCTCATAGACGCGGTTGGCCGAAAGGAAATGGTAAAGGTTTGTCACTCCCGCATTGGCAATCGTCACCAAAGTTCCCAGATTCATCAGCAGGCTGCCGTCGCCATCCAGCACCATCACACGCCGATCAGGATTAGCCAGTGCCAGACCCAAACCATGAGAGGATGCCTGTCCCATTGCGCCGACAGCCACATAGTTCAGATCGCGCGGGTTCAGGGCAAGCCAGTCGAAACAGTTTTGATACACGGCGACCACGATGTCCTCCTCGCGGACGTGAGGGATCAGGGCTTTCAACGCGGCATCGCGGTGCATTGTCATGGCGCCTCCGGTGCGCGGCCAATCAGGAAAATATGGGGTCTTGAGGCCGCATAGGCCGCTTCGATCGCCTGCGGGATATGGTCTTCATCTCCCGGTTCCTCGATCAGGGAATGTGACAGCTCCATAGCGTCCAGCACCGGCCGGACGATCCGCACCCCGTAAGAGGCTGACTGATCCGGGTGCATATGTGGCTCCTTGCCTTGCAGTCCAACCATCATGACCACCGGCAGTTCATAGTCGACGCCAATGGCCCGGATCGCATTCAGGGAGTCCATCAACCCGGTTTGCTGCATCATCAAGACCGCCCGCGTACCGTTGTATGACATCGCCCCGCAGATACTGACGCCCTCATCTTCTTTACAGATACGGGTCAGGCGAAATACGGGATCGCGTGAGATCGGCCAGAGCAGCCCATCACTGGTAACAATATCCGGCAGCGCAACTATTTCACGAACACCCGCCACCTTGATTGCGGCTATGATTGCGGCGCCGGATGGATGCGCGACCTGCGGAGCATCTTCTGCTGGTTGAGGGGACGCGACCATCAGGCACCTCCGGCCAGAAACGCAGCGATCCCGTCCCGTGCCGCCTGCAATTCATGGCGGTGGCCAATGGTGATGCGGATATAGTCGCGATAGGCGGGCGAGGCGAACCGGCGGACGGCAACGCCGCGCTGCCGCAAGAACCGATCCACCGCTTCGGCAGATTTCCTGGGATCGGGAAACTGAACCAGCACAAAGTTGGCCTGGCTTGGAACCACATACAGGCCCAGTTCCGTTAGTGCGGTCGAAAGCCATTTTCGATTGTTCAGGTTAGTCTCTCGCACAAAACGTGTGTGCGCAGTGTCTTCCAATGCTGCAACTGCTGCCGCAACCGAAGAAGACGCCACGGGAAAGGTCAGACTGATCCGGCGCACGCTGTCGACCACATCCTCAGGCCCGTACATCCAGCCGACGCGTGCGCCCGCCAGTCCGAAAATCTTTGAAAACGTCCGGCACATGACAACATTGTCCGCAGCCTCCACCTGCTTGTGCGCAGGCTCATAATCCGCCGCATCGACATATTCCTCGTAGGCGGCATCAATGATCAGAAGCACATTTTCAGGCAACGCAGCATGAAGACGGCGCAGCTCTGATCCGTTCAGATATGTACCTGCCGGGTTTTCGGGATTGGCGAGGTAAACGATCCGGGTACGTTTAGTCACCGCCTCGATCATTCGGTCGACTGAGGGTTTGAAGGCATCGTCCGCGACCGACACCACCTCGGCGTCATTGGCATTGGCGTAGTTCGGTACTTTGAGATAGCCGTTTGCGCTGCGGATCAACTCGGTGCCCTGCCCCAGATAGGCACGGGCCAGGCGGGCCAGCAGATCGTCCGATCCCTGCCCGGTGGTGATCCGCGCGGCGTCCAGCCCAAATTTCTCGGCGATTGCTGGGGCCAGAATGTGATCGGGGTTTTCAACATAGCGTTCGACACTGCTGATGGCCGCACAGGCGGCGGAGCGGGCCGTCGGGCTGGGACCAAACACACTTTCATTCGAGTTCAGAAGGATCGCAAGCGGCGGAACGTCCATGGACGCCGCACCCACCATATGAGGTTTGATCCTGTCTATTCCAGCTTTAGCACGGGCTATGGCCATCCAAATCCTCCGGCGCCGCCAGTGACGGCAATGGCAATTTCATACATATATCACACAGCATACAATTTTAGACAATTCACTTTCAAAAAAATTATGTTATGAAAGTCGCAGCCCAGTAGAAGAACCCGGATGACCGACACACTTTCACCCCAACCCAGCAGGCTTCACCTGACCATTAATCTGGATGCGCCGGGTCGGCAGGTTGGCGATCTTATGCTGAAATGGTCCGACAATACCGTACCGCTGGGATACCATCCCATCCCGATCATCAGCCTGCGGGGCAA
Organism: Ruegeria sp. AF3; assembly: GCF_056536285.1. Lineage (NCBI taxonomy): Bacteria > Pseudomonadati > Pseudomonadota > Alphaproteobacteria > Rhodobacterales > Roseobacteraceae > Ruegeria > Ruegeria sp. AF3. Next base: position 611,944 of record NZ_JBQFJM010000002.1, read on the forward strand.
ACCGGGGCCGTCTGTCCTGATTCTGGGCGGCACACATGGGGACGAATTCGAAGGGCCCTCAGCAATCCTGCGTCTGGCGGAACAGCTGAACCCTGCCGAACTCTCTGGGCAGGTGATCCTGATCCCGGCCCTGAACGCGCCCGCCTTTCAGGCTTCGTCGCGGGTTTCGCCATTGGATGGTCAAAACCTGAACCGCGCTTTTCCGGGCGATGCGGATGGTGGCCCGACGGCCATGCTAGCGCATTTTGTCGAAACCGTACTGCTGCACCGCGTTGACGCAGCCATAGACCTGCACTCAGGTGGTAAGGCGTCCGTTTTCGATCCTTGCGCACTGGCGGCAAGGGGGGATGACACAGACCTGACCGCAGCCAACATGGATTTGGCCCGCGCCTTTGGGCTTCCGCTGATCTGGGTACTGGGCGTGCATAACGACAACCGCTCGGTGAATGCTGCCGCTGCCCGCGCCGGAGTTCCGATGATCGCAGCAGAACTTAGTGGCGGAGGGGGTGTCGATCCTCATGCCACTGACCTTGCTGAAGCCGGGCTGATACGCTGCCTGAAACATCTGGGCATTCTGCCGGGCGGCTCTCCTGCCCCGGCACCGGCGCAATGTGTGGAAGTCGCCGATCCGCTGCATTCGATCCATGCACCTGCGGATGGCCTGTTCGACCGCCGCTGCGCTGCCGGGCAACAGGTAATCAAAGGTGATCTGGCGGGTACTCTGCACTTTCCGACCGAACCGGAACGCGCAGCTGTCAAGCTTACCTTTCCCGCAACGGGCCATGTTCTGGCCCATGGCAATCGCGGCATTGTACGCCGGGGCGATTTGCTGGCGCTGGTTGCCCAACCCGTGCCCGAGAGACGTTGAATGAAAACCTGCTCTCCGTTCATTTCCGGTGCCTTTGTTGATTGGGATGGTGAAACCCTGCCCAGCATCGACCCCGCCACTGGTCAGGTCTGGTGCAAGGTCGCCCGTTGCGACGCACAAACCGCCGATCAGGCTATCCGGGATGCCGATCATGCTTTCCGGAACGGGCCATGGGCAAAGTCGGGGCCGCCAGAGAGGTCGGATGCGCTCGACCGATTGGCAGACATCTTGGAAACCTGCTGGGAAGAGCTTGTAACGCCTGAAATCCGCGACAACGGAAAGCGCATAGCCGAGGTGCGCGGACAATTTTCCGGGCTGCACAGCTGGTTCAGGTATTTCGCGGCAGAGGCGCGCAAACTACAACCCGAACCGCAAGCCAACAACGTCCCAGGCGTGCAGAGCGTTGGGTACCATTTGCCCTATGGCGTCGTGGTCGCCATCACGCCATGGAACTCTCCGTTGATGATCCTTGCCTGGAAGCTGGCACCGGCATTGGCGGCGGGCAATACGGTGGTTGTGAAACCTTCTGAAATGGCCTCGGCCTCGACTCTGGAATTCGCACGGCTGGCGCACGAAGCAGGACTGCCGCCCGGGGTGTTAAACGTGGTCACCGGACTGGGTCACGAGGTGGGCGAGGCGTTGGTTCGTCACCCCCTGACGCGCAAGGTCACTTTTACCGGCTCGGATTTTGGCGGTCGTAAAGTGGCCGAGGCTGCCTCAGCCGGAGTAATCCCTGCGGTGCTGGAGCTGGGTGGAAAGTCTCCGCAGGTGGTCTTTGCCGACTGCGATCTGGACAATGTGGTCAACGGAATCCTGTCCGGCATCTTCCTGTCGAACGGTCAAACCTGCGTCGCCGGTTCAAGGCTGATTGTTGAGGCCGGGTTGAAAGACAAGCTGGTATCACGCCTGGTCGACCGGGCACGAGCGCTTAGGATGGGTGACCCGATGGACCCAGACACTCAGATCGCACCACTGGCCAACGAGCCGCATCTGCGCAAGGTGACGGCGATGATCGAACGTGCCAAGGCCGATGGCGCAGCCTGCCTGCTGGACGGAACCGCTACGGCAGCGGGTCGGAACGGATTCCATATCGGGCCGACGGTGTTCGACAATGTAAGCCCCGACATGCAGCTTTGGCGTGAAGAAGTGTTCGGCCCGGTTCTTGCCGTAACCTCATTCACTACCGAAGACGAAGCCATCGCGCTGGCCAATGACAGCGACTATGGGCTGGCTGCAGGGGTGTGGACGACCGATGCCGACAAGGGCGCGCGTATCGCCGGGGCTATTGCGGCAGGCTCGGTCTACATCAACCACTATCGCAGCGTAGACCCTGCCAGCCCCATCGGCGGGATCAAGCTGTCGGGCTATGGGCGTGAACTTGGCCCGAACGCCATCAAGGATTTCTGTCAGGTCAAATCGATATGGACCGGCACCGCGCCAGTCCCCGATCCATTCCCCTGACCACCGATACGCACGGAGGATGCCATGAACAATCATTTCTCAACCCCCGAGGGCAATTTCCGCGGTCACGACCAGCAGAGCGTTTGGCAACAAGAGCCCGACCCGGAGCTGACTGAAGTCGGCCCCGGCACGCCATGCGGCGAATATCTGCGCCGGTTCTGGATGCCGGTGGCGATGACTGACCAGATCGGCGACCTGCCCTATCGTCTGCGCATTCTGGGCGAAGATCTGGTTCTGTTTCGCGAAAAAAAAGATGGCAAGCTAGGCCTGACCCATCTGCATTGCTGCCACCGCAATATGAGCCTTGAGTTTGGCATTGTAGAGGAAGGCGGCATCAGGTGTTCCTATCACGGCTGGAAATACGGACTTGACGGCACCATTCTGGAAACCCCGTGTGAACCACCTGCCTCTCAGGTCAAGAAAAAGGCTTGCCTGGGGGCGTATCCGGTGATCGAATACAAAGGGTTGGCCTTTGCCTATATGGGTCCGGCCGTCGCGCAGCCCCTCTTCCCGGTCATGGATACCTTCGATGACGAAGGTGACGAGTTGGTGCCCTATCTCATCAAGTCCCCCTGCAACTGGCTGCAAGTGATGGAGAATGCCTGGGATCCGTTCCATGTGGTCTACCTGCACACTCTGGCTGTGCGGAGCCAGTTCATCGACGCCTTTGCCGAAATGCCGATGATCGAGTTTCACGAAAGCCAGACCGGCGATTTCTACACGAATGTCCGGCGTGTGGAGGATATCGTCTGGGTCCGCATCCATGATCATATGTTGCCCTCGTTCACCCAGAACGGCGGTCATTTCCCGGTGCCGGATGGGCCGCGCTATTTTGGACGCTGCGGGCTGTCGCGCTGGATCACTCCAATTGACGACACCAACACGATGGTCATCGCCTGGCGTCACTTCCGCGATGCGGCGGCGAATGACGATCCCAAGGGTCTGACTGATAAAAGCAAGGTGGGTTTTGGAATGACCGATTTCTACGGTCAGGATCCCGACCGACCGTATGAGATGCGGCAACGCGATCCGGGGGACTATGACGCCTGGGTCAGTCAGGGCCCCAAGAATATCCACGCCCGCGAAAACCTCAGCTTTACCGACCGGGGTGTCGCCAAGGCGCGCCGTCTGCTGCGCAACGCCATTCGCGCTCTGAAGAGTGGCGAAAGACCGCCTCAACCCTCTGACAATTTCGCCGGAAAGATGATACCGACATATGCTGGTGACACCATGCTGCGCATTCCATTGCAGGTGGGGCGGGACGACGGGGCAGTACTCAAAGAGGTCTCGCATCAGGTAGCTGAAATCTACAAATCCGGTGACCACCTTCAGGGTGAGGCTCGCAAGACGTTCATCGTTGATGCGCTGAAAGAGTATGAGGCGAGCTGGTCATGACAGCGCGCATCCCCCATAACCCCGGCCGAGTGGACTGGTCCGGTGAAAACCCGGGCATCTATCTGAAACAGGACCCCGACCAGGATCACTATGACACGCTGGCGCTTTTCTTTCGGGTGGTTCTGTCACCTTATGGTCGCGGACACGCGGCACTGATCCTCGGGGCGCCCGATCAGGCGCAGGGCTGGCCGCATGTGCCAAACCTGGTCATGACCGATAACCAGCGGATGATGCGCTGGATCGTCGATGGATGGGTGACAAAGATGCCGACCTTCATTGGCAAGGCGGGTCTCGGCGCGATGAGCTGGCTGGACTGCGACAGCGTCGAAAAGCGCCCCCGCGATCTGAAGTCCAGATACTCCGAAACCCTGCGCGGCTCAGGCGTTACGGTCGAGATGATCTGGCAGGACATGGGTCCACCATTGCCGGTAGAGGTGACCAAGGAGAACTCGGCTACTAAAGCGCATGAAATGTATTCGGTATTTTTGGAGGCCAAGGCGGCGCAGGTTGTCATCAACGGCACCCGCCTGCCCGGTCAGGTCGCTAGCCGCCAGTTCTTTGGCCGCACCATGTCGACGGCCTTCCTCGCCTTCTCGGAAACCTGGGTAACCCCGCAGGAAGATCTGTGATGCCTTTGAACGAACCTATCACACCCGGCATCGTCGACTGGACAGGCGAAAACCCGGGCATCCTGCTCAAAGACGACAATGACAACTTCTCAGCCATGGCGCTGTTCTTTCGCGTGGCATGGTCTCCAGTCGGTCAGGGTCAGGTGCTCTTGCTTTACGGAACCCCGGATCAGGTGGAAGGACCACCTGAGGCTCCGAACGTAATTCTCAGCGACAATCCTGATCTCACGGCTTTTCTGAAGACCAACTTCATCGGCAAACTGGCCGCTTTCGCCAACGCCCCTGCTTTCGCCACCCTGCCCGAGATTGGCGCGCAGGTTGTGCGTTCCTCAGGCGATCCGATGAGCCATCGCTACACCGAGACCATCGTAGGCGAGAACCTGACCGTTGAGCTGGTCTGGGAAGGGTTCGAACCACCCCGCGCGCTGGAACTGTCGCCGCACGAGGTCGCCTCGGGCGAGCAGAACATGTTCTCGCTGCTGGTGCCTGCCCATTCCGCGCAGATCATCGTCAATGGCCATGCTTTGCCGGGCAAACTGGGTACACGGGTGCAGGCCGGATATAAGACGACGACGGCATTCCTGTATTTCTCGGAAACATGGATCATCCCGCCGGAGGATACGTGATGCTGCACGCCGCAGATCAGCTGGCCTTTGACAAGGCCATGGTGACCCAACCGGTCTGGAACCGGTTCAATACAGCGTCTGATGCGCTGGGTTTGGACGAGAACGTTCTGCTGCATTCAGGCCCCGCCTTTGCCAGCCTCGATCAGATTACTGCACCGATCCTGAATTCTGCCTGCGTCGCTGCTGTCTGGCAGGGGCTTGCGAAGGATTTCGATCAGGCCGAGGGGATGATCAACGCAGGTGAAATCCTCCTGAGACCTGCACAGGATCATAATGTGGTGACGCCGCTGGCCGCCGTGGTCTCGGCGGATATGCCGCTGCACACGGTTTATGACGCGTGGCGCGGGCGGCAGCAGGTTTATGCGCCGATCAATGGGGGTAGCCGTCCGGCAATGCGGCTGGGGCTGCGGTCCAAGGCAGTGCTGGACCATATCCAATGGCTCAATACCCGGTTTCTGGACGTACTTGAGAAAGGGATCGCCGAAGGGATTGCTCTGGTCCCACTCGCCGTGATCGGCCTGACGGGTGGGGATGATTGCCACGGGCGCACATCTGTAGCCGCGCAGGCGCTGATTGCCGAACTCAAGGATCGCACGCCGGGCGGGATCACGGATGACGATGTGCTGGCTTTTATGGATAGCTCACCTTCGCTGTTTCTGAACCTGTGGATGGCGGCAACCAAATGTATGATGAAACTGGCCGAAGGGATTGACGGCTCTAGCTTCGTCACCGCGGCAGGTGGCAATGGGCGCGAAACAGGCATTCAGATCTCCGGTCTGCCGGGCCAGTGGTTCACAATCCCGGCCAGCCCGCCCAAAGGGACGTTTGAGGTAGACCTGTCACAGGAGCGGGCGCTTGGTGCTATCGGTGACAGCGCTGTGGTCGAAGCCTTCGGGTTGGGGGCCATGGCCATCGATCTGAGCCCGGAGCAGAAAAAGGGTCTGGGGGCTTATCTGCCCGAAGATGCGCAGGCACGCATGTCCGGCCTGTCGGTCGGGGCGCATCCCTATTTCCGCGCATTGGATGTTCAATTGGGAAGCACCGCGCGCGGCGCAGTAGAACAGGGTTCAGGGCCCGTGATCGGCCTGGGCATTCTTGACCGGCTGGGCGAAGCCGGACGCCTGGGCGGAGGCATCTATGACATGCCTGTCACGCCTTTTGCCGACGCCCTGAAAGCGCTGGAGGCATGACGCAGCTGAACCATCACTCCGCCCACGCACTGGCTGCAATGATCCGGGCTGGCGAGGTGAAACCATCCGAAGTGATGGCGGATCATCTGGACCGGATCGAAAACCGTGAACCCGTCATCGGGGCTTTTCAGACCCTCGATGCCGAGCGCGCCATGGAGCGTGCAAGGTCTGCCGACGCACTCCCCGTTGGCGGACCGCTCCATGGCGTGCCATTTGTGATCAAGGACATCATCGACACCGATGACATGCCGACCGGTTGGGGTAGCGACCTTTATTCGGATCGCCGCCCTGATCGGAACGCGACCTGTGTGCAGGCCTTTCTGGACGCAGGTGCCATTCCGATCGGCAAGACGGTAACCACCGAATTCGCCTATTTCCGACCCGGTAAGACTGCAAACCCGGCCAACCCGGCGCATACACCAGGTGGATCATCATCCGGTTCGGCCGCGGCTGTGGCTGATTTCATGGCCCCTTTGGGATTTGGATTTCAAACCGCGGCTTCGCTGATCCGCCCAGCCGCCTATTGCGGGGGCTGCGGCTTCAAGCCAACTACCGGACGCTACGATCTGACCGGTGTCATGGGTCTGTCCCTAAGCCTCGATACGTTGGGCATTCTGGCACGCGATCCCCGCGACCTCGCGCTGAGCGACGCTGTACTGTGCGGCTCCGATCTGCTGTCCCCGGCCTCTTCCATCCAGCGCTGGATATTGCGGCAGGCCTGATCCGCCTGCGCACCGGGATCGCCTTCGCCAATCAGTGTACCATCCAGCAAAGTACCAACCTGCCCCTGCATGAAAACAAAGTCACCCCGGGCACGGATTGCCTTGGAATAGGTTGCTTTCGCGTGATAGCGCGTCTGGTACTTGTGGATGTGTGTCCGGGCCAGGGCAGTTGCCTCCTCAGGCCGTTGCGCGGGTCAGAAAGTCGTCAATCATATCCGCAAAACTCTGTTCGACCGCAAACTCAATACCATCCCGACACCGCATCACCAAAGCCTTGAGACCAAAAACTTCGGTATAGGTAACTGCATCTGGCCCGAACACGCTGTCATGCAGGTCCATCGGACTGGCAATTGCCATCGCCTGATCCGCATCCGTTCCTGTAATGCGAAAGAATGTCATGGTGTCCGAGATACGCACGATACTAATATCCGCCGGGCAGTCCGTTGGCTTCAGCTTTGCCTCCAGCGTATCTTCCTGTGCCAGCGGGGCCCGGGTGACCCAGTGGTTACGACCGATGTAAAACAGCTCGGTGTTGTCTTTATTCACGCGGGTGTTCGGGCGATCCGGCAATAACGGCAGAGCGTCCCCGACCCAATTCGAAACCGCGTCAGGCGCTCCTTTGAGGTCGAATAGGGCCATCAGGCTGCGTCGTTCTATTTTTACGTCATAACTCATCTCAGGACCTCAGCAACTTGCCCTCGGGGTCGTGGAAGACCGGTCTCGTGACAGTGACCGGGATCACATCGTCCTTCAGCCGGACATGGGCGGTTTCGCCCTGTCGCGCGTGACCGTTTTCCAGCAACGCCAGTCCGACCCATCGTTTATTGACCACACTCCAGACGCACGCCGTGACCAACCCGTCGGTGGCCTCTTTGCGTCCTTCAGGGGTCAAGGGTGCACCTTCTGGGATTTGCCGGTCAGGGTCTTTCGGCAGAATGCCCACCAGCTCGCGCCGCGTCCGACTGCCCGACCGGCGCAGAGCAACCGAGCGTTTGCCGAGATAATCGGGCTTCTTCTTCGACATTGCCCACCCCATTCCGAGATCGAATGCATCGACCGTTCCGTCAACTTCGTGACCCAGCGACAGAAACCCTTTTTCGACCCGCAACACGTGGCTGGATTCTGAGCCTACGGGCAGAATACCGAAAGGCGCTCCGGCCTCCATCACCTTGTCCCACAGCTGCGCCATATCACGAGGGGCAACGTTGACCTCAAAAGACAGTTCACCGGTGAAGCTGACCCGAACCACCCGCGCCGGAAGTCCGGCAACAGTGCCATCGCAGAAGGACATGAAGGGAAACACCTCGGGCGAGAGATCGATGTCGGTGCCAAGCGCCTGTAAGACGTCGCGCGCCCTGGGGCCGCAGATGGTAGCGTTGTTCCACTGGCTTGTGACCGTGGTGATCATCACCTGCCAGTCCGGGAATTCGGTCTGCAACAGCTTTTCCATATGCTGATTGACCGCATCCGCGTGCCCCGTCGAGGTCGAAACCAGCCAGCGGTGTTCGTCCAGCCGGAAGGCAACGCCATCATCCAGGATCAGCCCGTCATCCGACAGCATCAGCCCATAGCGCCCGTTGCCCGGTTTCAGGCTGGACATGATGTTGGAGTAGATGAAATCGAGGAATTGCGGAACATCCCGACCCTTCAGTTCAAAGGTGCCAAGGGGCGAGCCATCATAGACGCCAACTCCTTCCCGCACCGCTCGACATTCGCGATTGACGGCCTCTTGCAGACCTTCGCCCGGTTTCGGGAAGTATCCCGGTCGCCGCCAACGCGCGCCAGCCTCATACATGACCGCGCCGTTGTCCTTGTTCCACTGGGTCACAGGGGTATGGCGATAGGGGAACAGCCCCCAGCCCTCCCGCAACCCGCCAATCGCACCGAAGGAAACAGGCGTATAGGGAGACCGGAAAGTGGTCGTTCCAACCTCTTGCAGCGGCACGCCTTTTTGCATCGCAATAGTGCCGATGATGTTGATATTGCCGGTCTTGCCTTGGTCGATCCCCATGCCGCCGGTGGTATAGCGCTTGACGTGTTCGACATTGTCATAGCCTTCGCGCAAGGCCAAATGCACATCACTGACTGAGACATCGTTCTGCACATCCAAAAAGGCTTTGCCGTGCTGGCCCGGCACATCCACCCGCCAGAGCGCTTCAATTGCATAAGGCAGATCGTCGCCACCCTCAACGATCTTGTTCAGCGTCAGATCTCCTGCCGCTGCCCCCACCGCGCGGCACTTCTGAACCGCCTGATCAGGGACAAATGCTGCCAGATCCCCATCAAACCGCAACGTGCTGCGGGATTGCGACCACAGGTGCACAGTTGGGCTCCACCCACCGGAGCAGCCCAGCACATCACAATGGATCCAGTGACCTGCTCCTCCGGTCATGGGAACGGCTTTGACCGCGCGAACCCTTTTATGACCACGTACATCACTTGCAACTGTTGCAGTGTGAACCGGGACATTCGGAACCTGATCCAATACCTCAGACGGGACAGTCTTGCGGCTGTCCAGAATGGCCATAACCTGCGTACCTGCCGCTGACAGATCAGCCGCCACAGCATAAACACTGTTGTTGTTGGTAAACAGCACCACACGCTGCCCAGGCGTCACGCCCCACCGGTTGACGTAAGCCTGTACGGATGAGGCCAACATCACACCGGGCCGGTCATTGCCGCCAAAAACCATGGCGCGTTCAGTGGCTCCGGTAGCAATAACAACTTCGCCGGCCCGCACGCGCCAACTGCGTTCCAGAATACTGTCCTGTTCCGGCTCGCGTTCGTTCACCATTATCAGATTGTGTTCGCGATAGGCCCAGACAGTTGCATTTTGCAGATGGGTGACATTGTCCATACCGCGCAGCTCAGCCACCGCATCCGTGACCCAGTCCATTGCGGGACAGCCACCGATCGAAAGATTGCGGTTGAGCAGACTACCGCCCGCCTCGGTGCCCTCATCCGCCAGAAACACACGTTTACCCGCGCGACCGGCCTCAAGCGCAGCTTGCAGACCGGCTGGGCCAGCTCCGGCGATCAGTACATCGGCGTGGGCGTGCCGGGCCTCAAAATGACCCGCAGCGGGAGGGTTGGCTGGGGCCGCCGCCAGCCCTGCGGCCCGACGGATCGAGGGTTCAAACAGGTGCCAGTCCGGCCATTTGAACGTTTTGTAGTAGAACCCTGCGGGGATAAAGCGCGTCAACAGCTGATTGATCCCACCCAGATCGAACTCGGGCGAGGGCCAGCAATTGACCGACCGCGCGCTCAGCCCGTCGCGCAGCGGCACCGTTGTCGCAGGACGGTTGCCCGAAGCATCTTCGCCATCCAGTTCCACCAGTGTTGCGGGTTCTTCGGGCCCGTGCCCCATGATACCCCGCGGGCGATGATACTTGAAACTGCGGGCCGTGACCCGAACCCCGTTTGCCAACAGGGCTGAAGCCAGCGTATCTCCCTCGAACCCTTCATAGGATTTGCCATTGAATGTGAATCGCAAAGGGCGGTTTCGGTCGATGCGCCCGCCCGAAGCGCGGCGGTTACTTTGTGCCATCGGACGCCTCCACAATGTCATGGGTCCGTGTGTCCCGCCAGATCGTGAACCATTCACCGCATCCGCGCGCGTGCCACCATTTCTCCTCAACCGGACCCAATGGGTTCGGCGTCACCGTCAGATATTCGACCCATTGTTCATCGCTGACAGCATTGGCGTCAGGGCGCTCCGCCCCGACCGGGCCGCCAAAAATAAACTCGTTTTCGTTTCGCTTGCCGCAGAATGGGCAGGGTAAAAGCATCATGATCCTGACCTTTCCTATCGCGCCGTAGTGGTTCCGGCTTCCATCACGAAGTCCAGATGCCGGAACCTGCCAAGAGTGAAGGGCGCCATAAGCGGGTGCGGTTCCCCCTTTGCCACCAGATGAGCCAGCGTCAGCCCCCCTGCTGGAATGGCCTTGTAGCCGCCCCACCATCCGGCGGTGACAAACAGCCCCGGAATCTCTGTCTGATCCATGATCGGCGAGGCATCATGGGCAATATCCAGATGCCCGCCCCATTGCCGCATCAGTTTGAGCTTCTTGAAACTCGGGAACAGGGACAGCATTGCGGTCACCGTGTCTTCGAATACGTGTTGCTTGATGTCACGGCGGAAACTCTGCCCCATGTCGGGCGCACCGCCGATCACCATCTCGCCCTTGTCGGATTGACTGAAATAGAACCCGCTGTCCGGGCAGTTCACGATCACATCGACCAACGGCTTGACCGGTTCGGACACAAACGCGGTCAGGTTCATCGTCCGCAGCGGCAGTTTCAACCCGGCAGTTTCAGTGAGCGTGGTTGTGTGACCCGAGACGGCCACAACCACCTTCTTTGCCCGGACAACGCCCCGGTTGGTCTCAACCCCTTCGATCGAGCCATCTGCCCCGCGCAGCAGGGATTGCACCGCCGTCTGCTGATGAATCTCTACTCCAAGCGCGTCAGCCGCACGGGCATAGCCCCAGGCCACGGCATCATGCCGGTTCACGCCGGCATCCGTATGCACCATGCCGCAGATCACCGGCAGCCGCGCATCCGGCCCGCCGCCAGTCAGCGCCGGAATGCGGCGGCGCAATTCCTCGGTGCTGATCTGTTCATAGGTCGATCCGTAGATATCCATCACCAGCTTTCGCCGCCGCAGTTCGCGCAGCTTGGGCCAGGTCTGAACCACATCCACCATGGTTCGTTTGGAATGCATCATGTTGAAGTTCAGCTCATCCGTGAGACCTTCGTACATGGCGACGGATTTGACGTAGAATGGGATCGATTCATCCCGCATGTAGTTTGATCGGATAGTCACAGTGTTCCGGGCAATGTTGCCGCCACCCAACCAACCACGTTCCAGCACAGCCACATCGGTGATGCCAAACTCTTTGGCTAGATAATAGGCGGTGGCCAGACCGTGCCCCCCCGCCCCGATCACCGCTACATCGTACCGATTCCTCAGCGGCGGACTACGCCAGGCTCTGGGCCAGTTCTTATGCCCGGTCAGTGCGTTCCGGGCGAGCGAGAAGATGGAATACTTTTGCATGGTAGTAATAATATTGATTAATACGCACATTCCGTCAATAGACTTATGGCCATGTAAAACGATCCGTCATGTGTTCTATGCCAATGCGAAAAATTAGGTTAAGTTGGCTGGTGAAAGGTGCCGCAATGAGCCTTCGCATTGAACAGTTCCATCGACGTCTTGCCGGCAAATGGTCGGCCCGATCGCTTTGGCCCTGTTTCATTATAAACTGCCGCAGCTCACCCATCACGTAACGCCGGACAAACCGGGTGCAACGCGCCTGCATACTGCAACCGCCTCAATGGAAGAGGCGTTGAATTGGACGTTACATGACACAGACATCTGACCTGAAGATCATTCAGGAAACCTATGCACGCGACGGAGTCGTGCTGCTGAAACAAATTCTGTCGCAGGATTGGCTTACCAAACTACGCAAGGCCGTAGATGAAGAGGTTTCTAAAGGCGAGCGCTATTTTGCCTATAAGAACATGCGCGAAAACCCGGGCGTATTTCAGGATTATTGCCTGACATCGGATATCGGCCAGCGCGTGGCTGAGGTGGCGGGCAGCCCGTGGACTTCGCTTATCTATGACCAGATTTTTGCCAAAGAGCCGGGGACAAAAACCCAGACGGGCTGGCACACCGATCAACCCTATTGGCCGGTGGCCGGACCAATCATGACCATATGGATCGCTCTGGACCCGGTTGACCCAGACAATGGCGCGCTGGAGTTCGTTCGTGGATCACACGATTGGGGTGCCAAGTACCGGCCTTTCAAAACCGACCAGCTTGGGGCGTTCCTGCACTATCTTGAGGAAGACAACCCCGACTATATCGACATGCCTGATTTCGAGGCCAACCGTGCCGCCTACGACATCTTTCACTACCCAAAGATGGAGCCCGGCGATGCGCTGGCATTTGACGGCATGACAGTGCATTCGGCAATGGGCAACCGCACCTCAACTCGGCGCAGACGCGGCTATGCCGTCCGATTTGCGGTAGAGGGCGCCATCTACCAGCCACGCGATGCCGTGACAGAGTGGCTGCATGACGACAGTTTGCGCCCCGGCGCACCCTTTGCCGGAGGGCGTTTCCCAGTGATCTACGGCGCGGCGTAACCGGCGGCGGACACCGGTCCTCTGACCGCACAGTGAATAACTTGACGTTATTCTGCTATCGTCACAGGGTTAGGCCATTATCGTCTTGGCCCAACCCCGCGGCACATATTCCAACGCGCCCTAAGCAGTGCGACCGTTGATGTGTAGTTAGAAAGTGCCGCCACAGCGCGGCATTTTTCATCTCGCTTCAGTAGCAAAGAAACAGGAGGCAAAGATGAAACCTACCATCTAGGACCCAAAGGTGCATATTGGGGACGCGGAGCCGGATAACATGCCTTTTCTGCTGCAAATTATCCGCGCTCTGGCCGCACATCACGACGATGTCCCAAGCATCAACGCTGCAGTGTTAGAGCGGGATGTGTTCGGCAATCAGCCATGGGTCTATGTGCTGGTTGCCGAAACGAAAGGCGAGGTCATCGGCTATGTCGCCCTGAGCCCGCTCACACAGTTGCAGCTAGGCCGTCGCGGTATCGTCATGCACCACCTTTTCATTGGACGGCTGTATCGCCGCATGGGTGTCGGGCGGCAACTTATCGAAAGCGCAAAACAAAAGGCGCGCGCGCTGTCCTGCTCTTACATGATGGTCGGCACCCACCCCGACAATTCAGAAGCCCAAGCCGCCTACCTGGCTGAGGGTTCGAACGACAGGACGCAGCGCATCCCCGGCTTCACGTCCCCCTCGATGCCTAGTGGGTTTCGGAACCGGCCAACAAACCTTACGCCCGCTCAACCATGTTGATCGGAAAAGCCTCAGCCTCAATCGCGCGGTCCAAGGCTTTGCGGAATAGTTTGGCCCCAGCGTCCAATCCCAGATCAATGTTTGGCGTCTTGGCGTTTTTCATGCCCAGATGAACCTTCTCCAAAACCTCCTTGTCCTCAAGAAACGCCATCCGCGCGCCATCATTCATGAATTTGGACACCTCGGAATTATCGGGATCGGAATTGCGGTGCTGGAACCAAAAATACCGGGTCCGATCCTCATCAATCGGGGTCATGAAATTGTAAGAGACGTTGACGAAAGTCTCGGCAACGGGCGGTTTGTCATAGCCGCCGGTTCCGACGGGCGTATAGATGGATTTGTTCAGCCCTATCGCGGGCATACACATCTCGTAATGCTGTAGCCTGTCGCAATCACCGTCAAAGGCCACCAGCTTCGCATAATAGGGCGACGGCGGCTTGTTCTCGATCCAGCGCGAGACAATCACGCCGCGGTCGGTTCGTTCGACATTCAGCGGCTCTTCGTCCGTGCCAGCCCCGGCAAAGGACGAGACATGCACCCAGGCTACATGGCTGGGGTCCAGCAGGTTGTCGCAAACCCACAAGTAGTGGCAGTCGATATCCATCACTCCACCATCAGTCATGCCCCAACTGGCATCGTCGAAATTCTCGATCAGGAAAATATTGTCAGGGTCCGCCTGTTCCGGATCACCCATCCAAATCCACAGGAACCGATACCGATCCACTACCGGATATGATCTTACCACTGCCCGCCGCGGGGTCATGCCACGCTGGGTCGGGCTGTCCGTGCATTTGCCCGAGCAGTCGAATTTCAGGCCGTGATAACCGCATTCCACCACATCACCGATCAGATTGCCTTTGGACAGCGGCAGCTTACGATGCGGGCAAGCATCTTCCAATGCGACCGGAGTGCCGTCCTCCCGCCGGTAAAGCACGATGTTTTCACCCAGAAACGTTTCGGCCTTCAGTTCGCGACCGATATCCTTGCTCCAGGCAGCGACATACCAGCAGTTTCTCAGATACATTGAAATGCTCTCCAGATCGTCAGATGGCTTGTACCAGTATGGGCAGAGAGACGTCCTTGCGCCATGTCGGAATGGTAATGACTCATATAAGCCAGGCTAATTATAAGCGTCGGCGGATGGCGGGATGTCCGGTTGCGCTTCTACTTCAGCACTGATCCAGTTCAGAAACTCACCGACTTTCGGACTGTCCTTGGTTTCGTGTCGCCGAACCAGCCAGTAAGACAAAGGGGACTCGGTCAGTTCTGGAAAGGGTCGAACCAGACGCCCGTCACATAACGTATCGATCACCAGGGGTTCCCGACCCAGCGCGACACCCAGCCCTTCAATTGCAGCCTGAACCACCAGATTGGATTGGCCAAATCGCCGTGTGCGCAAGGGTGACGGCAGCGTCAGACCGCATTGCCGTGCCCAGAAATCCCAGGTTGGGCTTGCAGGACCATGATGCAGATTCTCATCTACCAGCATCGTGTGCTTCGCAAGATCCTCGACCCCGCGCAGGTTGGGTATCAAAGATGGTGCGCAAACAGGAAACAACTGCTCGGTCATCAGCAGATCCACCTGGTAGCCGGGGTAATCACCCAGCCCATAGCGGATTCCGATATCCGCATCCGCGCCGGAGAACGGATATTGACCAGTATCCGTAGCGATCGAAATCGATAGGTCCGGGTGGGCCAGATCAAAGTTCAAAAGACGCGGAAACAACCAGTTGAACGCAAAACCTGGCAGGCATGAAATCACGATGGTCCGGTCGTTGCGGGTCTTATCCCGCAACTGGGTGCAAACACCTGAAATGCGCCCCAGCCCTTCGGAGATGGCCAGCGCCAGCAGTTCACCCTCTCGGGTTGGGCGCGATGACCGCGCGCCGCGTACCAACAGATCGCGACCCAACCATTCCTCAAGCGTCCGCACATGCTGACTGACCGCACTTTGGCTAACACCAAGTTCGGCCGCAGCAGGGGAAAAGCCAGAATGACGGACAACTGCCTCGAAGGCACGCAGAGCTGAATAGGGCAGATTTACAATCATATTAGTCACCCTAATGTCAGACATAATTACTTTCAAATAGATTAGGCGCATGGTGCAGGCCTAATCTGTACGGGCTTGAATCCGTAGGAGACGCGAATGTCGGACATCACACCCGAACGCGGCGCGCGAAATCTTTTGACGAACTGCGCTCACGCAGCGGTGGGTGACCGACTTCTGATCGCTTACGAACCCCCCGAGTTTGGTTATTTTGACGCGGACAGTGTCAAGATCGTATCGGACGTCGCGCAATCCATGGGGTTGTCGGTTGATGCAGTGGATGTAGGATTCAATCCGGACAATCCTCACCTGTCCCCGGATCTTCTGGCGCGGTTCGAAGCAGCCGAGATAATCCTCTTTCTTGCCCGTCTTGGGGATCAGCTACGGTTTTCGGAGATGCCCCGGGGCAAAAAAATCATCGTCAGCTTTGCGCTGAGCCGTGAGCTGTTCGGGTCGGGCTTTTCCAACGGGCACCATGATGCCTTTCTCGACATCAAGGCGGCGATCAATGCCGTCCTGAACGAGGCAACCGATGTGCGGGTCACCTGCCCTCTGGGCACGGCTTTTCAGGGGAAGCCGGAGATGAACCTTGATCCGGCGGGCGATACGTCGATCCTGAGATTCCCCATGTCAGTTTTCACGCCAGTTCCGGCGCACAGTTTTTCAGGGCGGGTGGCGCTGAAGTTTCTGACCGGAACCGGATCAAGATACTATGACGACTATACGATCGAGTTCGACAGCCCGGTGTTTGCGTTGCTTGAGAACGGACGCCTGACCGGGTTCACGGGCGAGCCCACCGATGTCGCCCGGGCCGAAGCGCAATATGACCGGGTCGCGGGCCAGTTCGGTATTGACCGAAATTTCGTGCATTCATGGCATGCTGGCATTCATCCGGGCTGCGGATACCCTTGGGACATGCGCGAGAATTTCGAACGCTGGGGCGGTTCTGCTTTTGGCAATCCGCGTATCCTGCACTTCCACACTTGCGGCGCATATGCTCCCGGCGAAATCAGCTGGAACGTGTTTGATCCGACAATCAAGATCGATGGTGTGACCTATTGGGAAGATGGGGTTTTTCATGCTGACCGCCTGCCCGGTGGAGCTTCCATTCTGGACAAACACCCCTGTGCGGCAGCACTGTTTGCCGACCCCGATCCGGATATCGGCCTTCGCCGAACCGGCTGATCATTCAAGCTTGATAAAACGCGTGCCATCACGCTAATCTGGTAGCAATAGAGTCCACCCGACAGGACCCTATGGTGCGGAGCACTCCCGTCTCCGGTGCCGGAAAATGCGATGAGGGCGCGGCCCCCGCACCGGCAAATTGTGTGGAATTCACATGTCACAAGCAATCGTAACGCCCCTGTCTCAGGCATTGGCCGAAGGCAAGCTCACGCGTGAAGAGCTGAAAGGTTTCATGCAACGGTCTAACGGTCCCGGCTTACGCCATCTGGCGCTTTGGGTTCTGGTGCTGGCCTGCACGACCACCCTTGTTACTCTGGCATGGAACAACTGGCTGATATGGCCAGCAATGTTCCTCCAGGGTATCGTTCTGGTACACCACTTCTCGCTGCAGCATGAATGCGTGCACTATACCGTATTCCGTACGAGGTGGTTGAATGATCTGGTTGGTCAGATCTGCGGCCTGATCATTATCCTGCCGCATCGGTTCTTTCGCTATGAACATTGCGATCACCACACTTATACGCAACTGACCGGAGAAGACCCTGAACTGATCCCGTTGCCCGAGACGTTGGGGGAGTACCTTATGTACCTGTCCGCCCTGCCCTACTGGCGCGGTAAATTCACGGAACTTTTTCGCCATGCCAGCGGCAACCTCAGCGAGACCGAGCTGCGATTCATCCCGAAAGTGGAACATCAGGCGGTGTATCGCGATGCGCGCAGAATGCTGGCCATCTATACGGCCATCTTTCTGGGTATGGCCATCACCGGCTGGTGGGGACTGATCTGGTACTGGATAATCCCTTTGTTTTTGGGTGAGCCGGTGATGCGCTTTATCCGGATGACCGAACATGTCGGACGCCCCACCGTGGCGCAGATGTCCGAAAATACGCGCACCAATCTGGTATCCGCCCCCTGGTCCTTTTTGTGCTGGAACATGAACTACCACGCAGAGCATCACTACGTGGCCTCAGTTCCCTTCCACGCGTTACCTCGCCTTCATGAGAAGCTGAAAGACCACATTCATGTTGAGCCTGGGGGGTATCTGGCCGCCCATCGCGAGATCTTGAGGCAGATCCGGCAGAAGGCGGAGGTGTAACTCATGGCGGATGAAAAACCCTGGAAAGACGTGATCGAGACAACTCGGCTGGAAAAGAACTGGGTCACACGGGTCGAGATCGGCTCACGTATCCTGGCGGTCTACGACACTCCCGGCGGCGTCTATGCCTCGTTGGCACTTTGCAATCATGGCGGTGCTGATCTGTGTGACGGGTATTTTGAAGGCTACGTCATCGAGTGCCCTTTGCATCAGGGCGCATTCGATGTGCGTGACGGACATGCGGTTTCGGCCCCTGCGACACGACCAATGAAGGTATTCGAAGCCCGCATCAAAAACGGCATGGTGCAGATCCGGGCGTAGCCCCGAACAGTCCTAGTCCGGTGCCGGCAACCCCGGCATCAGGATATATCCCGACGGAGCTTCAATACGCGCGATCCACGAATGGACTGCCGGGTAAGGAGCCAGCGATAACTTTCCCTGATAAGCCAGTGCTATGTAGGGGTAACAGGCCGGATCGGCGATCGTTGGACGATCACATGCCAGCCAGCGTCGTCGTGACAGGTGCTGCTCCATAATCTGCAGGGATTTTTGCCCAAGTGCCTGTGGCCCGGTCAAATCGATGTCGCGTTCAAACAGAACAATCGCGCGGGCCGTTGCAACGCCGTGGAAAATCTCGTTTACCGAATAGGACAGCCATTGTTGTATATCCCCATGCTCTTCTGGCGAATCCGGCGCCCAATCTGCCGCGCCATACTTCTGTGCCAGATACATCATGATTGCGGTGCTGTCGCGCAGGGTAAAGCCGTTGTCGTCCAGCACTGGGACCTTGTTCAGCTGGTTGACCTGCAAGAATGTAACCTGGTTCTGATCTCCGCTCAGCAGGTTGACATTGATGATTTGATGAATTGATGATCCAGCCGCAGCATGGACAGCAGCAGCCGAGCTTTGTGGCAACTGCCCGAGAGCCGGAAATCATATATCCGCGTTGCCCCGGGCCGTTCGCGTCAGCGCCTGTCTGACCGCTTTTCAAGTCGTGCAAACAATCGGCTGAGGCCGAAACACACAACAAAATAGAACCCGGCCGTGGTGATCCACGCCTCAAAGATCATGCGGGACGAGGCCACAAGCTCGACTGTTTTGTAGGTGAGTTCCTGCACCGAGATCAGCGACAGGATCGAGCTGTCCTTGATCAGCGAGATGAATTGGTTTGCCAGCGGTGGCACCACTTTCTTCAACGCCTGCGGCAGAATCACGTAACGCATCTCCTGTAGTTTGCTCATACCAATCGAGCGCGCCGCTTCGCGCTGGCCTTTCGGGATCGACTGGATACCAGCCCGGACAATCTCGCCGACAAAGGCGCTTTCAAACAGGGCCAGAACGATGACACCAGAAACCAGTGAGGGAAAACGGCGCATTTCGCCGAAAAAGAAGGTCCAGATATGTTTGTCCTCTTGCCGCGCTATACCACGAGCCCAACGTTCGAGGTTGAGCGCGTCAATCAATTGTTGTGACAGGAAGAAAAAGAAAATGAAAACGACCACAACCGGCGGCACGTTGCGGAGAAATTCAAGATACGTCCGTGCCAGCATCCGGATCGTCAGGTTTGCTGAACACCGCGCAACCCCCAGAATGGTGCCAAGCAACAAGGCCAGAATGCCCGAGTAAATACTGATACGGACTGTCGCCATAAGCCCCTGCAGAAACAGGTTCGCGAAATACTCTTCGCGGCCCGAATGCCAGCCAACGACATAGCCCGGGATCAATTCCCAGCGCCATTTGTAGTTCAGCGTGCCTTCGATCGACAGCCAGATATACCCGAAGAAAGCGATCAGAGTCACCACGATCAGATAATCTGGCCATCTCAGTTTCTTCAGGAAATCTTGCACCGGGATTGCTCCGCCTCAGGGTCGGGGGCGGCAATGCCGCCGCCCTTTGTTTTAGTCACTGAGCAACCTGGTCGGCCCACTCTTCTGTTGCGAACCAATAATTGTGACGCTCTTCCAGCCAACCCGAACGCCATTGCTGAGCAATCCAATTGTTGAAGAAGTTCAATGCATCCGGATCACCTTTGCGCATAGCAAAGGCTTCGCCACGCGGATCAAACAGATCGCCTTCCATCACGCGCAGAGTTTCAGGATTACGCCCTGCTTCCCGGTTGGGCGTAGGCTGTGAAGCCATTGTTGCGTGTGCATTTCCGTTAAGAACTTCTTGCGTCGACGCGCCATCTTCATCAAATAGCAACAAGTTTGCTTCCGGGAAGTTTTCCGCGATCACGACAGCGGGCGTTGCACCGCGACGGGCTGCGAACGTCACGTCTGCAGAATTCAGATCAGCCTGAGTCATTCCATCTGTCAGTTCCTTATTTACCAAGATGGCCAGACCGGAAAAAGCATATGGATCGGTAAAGTTGACAGTCAGGTTTCGCTGCGGCGTCACAGACATGCCCGAGATGATCACGTCGAAATTGCCCGAAACCAGCGCCGGAATGATACCGTCCCATGCGGTGGGAACAAATTCAACTTCGACCCCCATGTCTTCGGCCAGCTTGCGACCGACATCCAGTTCGAAACCGATCAGGTCACCGTTCTTGTCGCGCATCGACCACGGTACGAATAGCGACAGCCCAATGCGGATCACTCCATCCTGCTTGATGGTTTCAATCACACTTTCGCTGGACAGGTTCTGCGTTGTGCTTTGCGCCCAACCTGATGTTGCGACGCCTGTTGCAACGACCGCGCTCAGCGCCGCCCCCAACATTCTGCGAGAAAGCTTCATCTTGGTTCTCCTTGTTGTCCGACATAGTTTTCAGTTTTATTGGTCGACGGCATATTTCTTCTCCAGGTGGGTTACGCCAATCGACAGGATCAGGGTCACCACCAGATAGACCAGTGCAATGGTGAACCAGATTTCGAAACTCATGTAGGTATCGGATATGATGTTGCGTCCAAACGTGGTCAGTTCAGCCACCGCGATCACGCTTACAATCGCTGAGGATTTGATCAGGTGAACTACCTCACCGGTCATCGGTGGCAGCATGAACCGTACTGATTGCGGCAAAATGATATAGCGATAGGTCTGATACGGTGTCATCCCGATGGATTTTGCCGCCTCCCACTGACCCGTGGGAATTGCGTTGATACCAGCGCGGAAAATCTCGGAAATCAGGGCCGAATGAAAAACGGCAAGTGTCAGGATACTTGCCGTGTATCGGTCAAACCCAAAGATCGGCCCGAGCACATAATAGAAAAGATAAAGCAGAACCAGCAGCGGAATATTGCGGATCAGTTCCAGGTACCCCACGGCAACCGCTGACCCGATGACCAACCCCGATAGCCGCAACAGAGCCACCAAAAGGCCTATCGCCGTTGCCAGCAAAAAGGCGGTCACCGACAGTTGGATGGTGGCTACAAGCCCAATTGGGATTTCACCCCATTCAAACCCGACCTCGGTATTGCGGTACAGGAATTGCGGCACACGATACCATTGCCAGTTATAACCCATACTCTGCGCCCCGGCGTAAGCGCCATAGGCGATTAGACCAACAATAATGGAATAAATGACAACGGAAATCAGGACCGAGTCGAAAAACCGCTTGTGAAACGGTGGCTTTGGCAACGGCTGGCCCTTTGGCCCGGATATGCCCAGATCGCTCACGTTCAATGCGCCAGAATCTGATCCAGGAACAGGCGGCACCGTTCGCTGGAAGGGTTGGTAAAGAACTGTTCAGGCGGCGATATCTCGACGATCCGACCCGCCTCCATAAAGACCATCGTGTCTGCGACCTTGCGGGCAAACCCCATTTCGTGGGTAACCACAACCATGGTCATGCCGGTTTCGGCCAACTCGACCATCACGTCCAGAACTTCGTTGATCATTTCCGGATCGAGCGCCGAGGTCGGCTCGTCAAACAGCATGATCCGGGTTTCCATGCACAAAGAACGCGCAATCGCCACGCGCTGCTGCTGACCGCCAGACAATTGTGCCGGATATTTGTCGGCCTGTTCCGGAATATGCACGCGCTCAAGATAATTTCGCGCGGTCTCTTCGGCCTGTACCTTTGAAACTTTGCGCACTTTCATTGGGCCGATCATAAGATTTTCCAGCACAGTCAAATGCGGAAACAGATTGAACTGCTGAAAAACCATCCCAACTTCCTGGCGCAGTTCGCGTATCTCCTTGGCCCCCTCGTAAACTTCGATACCATCTATCACCAAACGGCCCGAATTGTGCCACTCCAGACCATTGAAACAACGGATCAGTGTGGACTTTCCCGAACCAGAGGGTCCGCAGATCACTACTTTTTCACCCTGATGAACCGTCAAACTAACGTCTTTCAGCGCATGGAACGTGCCATAATACTTGTCCAGATTGGTCACTTCAATCATCGGAGTGGCGTGTGTCATGTCGCGCCTGTCATGGTTCGGGACACCATACCTGGCAGTCTTTTGCGGTGAAAATTGCGCCGTGATTTCTCAGTTGGCCTCTCCGAAACCGTAGCGCGCGCGGGCCGACAAAGGGCGGTAGCGAAACCGTCCTGAAAGCTAGTGCCAGATTGGCGCTTTGACTGAGTGAGGCAGTCGGGCAAGGCCTGAGAATCCTTAAATCTGTTGCGCGCTAATTAATATGGTTGCTTAATATGCAATACTCGTCAATAAAAAACTCAGCGCGCCGTACAACACGACCCATAATTTGTGCTGACGACTAAGGAAGGAACCAAAAATGTCTGCCTGGATCAGGATGATATCTGACGAAGACGCCGACGAGCATCTGAAGGCCACTCTGGATCTGGCCCGGACGCCACATGGCACAGTGGACAACGTCATGCGTGTTCATTCCCTGCGCCCCAACACAATGAAGGGGCACGTGATTTTGTACCGGGCCTGCCTGCATGATGAGGCAAACACGGTTCCGATGTGGTTTCAGGAAGTCATCAGTTCCTATGTATCCACCCTCAACACTTGCCCCTATTCTTACGCCAACCACTGGTCCAACGCCCGACATCTAATTGATGATGACGCCCGCGCCGACCAGATTGAGGCGGCGCTCAAGGCGCATCGTCCGCAGGATGCCTTTGACGGCGCCCATCTTGCCGCGCTGACCTACGCAGAAAAACTGACGCTGACACCGGGTACGATGGTCGATTCTGATGTGGCCGGGCTAAAAGAGACTGGTTGGGATGATGGTGAGATACTCGAAATCAATCAGATCGTCGGCTATTTCAACTACGTGAACCGCTTGTTGAACGGGCTTGGCGTGACCACGGACGGAGATGTTGTGGGCTATTACGGCAGCGAGTGAAGGGAGAAGCCATGCAGGGAGACCCGCCGGGAAGACAGATCGACCGCGCAATTGGAGCATCGCTGAAAGAGCTGCGCCAAAGCCGAAAGCAATCGGCCCGCCGACTGGCCGAGCAATCGGGTATTTCCGCCGCAATGGTCAGCCGTATCGAAAACGGGCTTGTCTCTCCTTCGATCGACACCCTGGCTGCGCTGGCCGAAGCGCTTGAAGTCCCGATTGTGTCACTATTCCGCGAAGCCCGCACCGATCACACCGACTATACGCTCGTCCGCCACGGCGAAGGCTTGAAATCCACCCGTATCGCCGCAGGCCATAGCCATGAATATGTCAATCTGGCATTGCATTCACGCAAGGACCTGCGTTTTCAAGCCCGGCGCGTAACCCTTCTGCGCGAGGGTGGTCATCCTCCGACTTATGTCGGTCACGGCGTAGTTTTTGTTCAGGCGCTCGAAGGTGAGGCGGTCTATCGGTATGGCGAGGCCCGGTTCAAGCTGACCGCAGGCGACACGATCAGCGTCGACGCTGAACTGAACCACGGCTTCGAAGAGGTTCTGACCCCGGAATTCGTCTTTCTGACTGTTCAGGCCGAGCGCCCGTGATGCCTGCGTGACATGGCTCAGCCAGTCGATCTTGACCTGACCCGAGGGTCTATTCCGGCACATTTCCGGACACTGGCAGTGCCTGCTGCAATCGGAATGCTGTTCAACACGCTCTATAATGTCGTGGACATCTTTTTTGCCGGGCTGTTGTCGACAAGCGCACAGGCCGGGCTGGCCCTTGGGTTTCAGGCCTTCTTTATAACTTTGTCTGTTGGGGTTGGTCTTGGAGCCGCCATGAGCGCCCTTGTCGGCAACGCACTGGGGGCAGGCAACCACCGCATGGCCCGGCGATTGGTGGCGCAGGGTCTGACATATGGTTTTATCGCCGCCGGGCTTCTGGCGTTGTCAGGCCTCTGGTACGGCCCCGCGCTGATACATCTTGTGTCCGACCCCAGCGAATACCGTGATGCGGGGCTACGCTATTTCTATTGGCTTCTTCTGGCACTGCCCGGATTTCTGCTGGCTCATGGGTGCAACGGAATCCTCCAGGCTCATGGGGATGCGGTATCAATGCAGCGCGCCCTGATCGTGGCCTTCTTCGCCAATATCGCCCTGAATCCTCTGCTTATTTTTGGCATCCCTGGGCTGATCCCGGGGATCGGTTTTGACGGGTTGGCCATTTCTACCGTTATCAGTCAAACCGGTGTCATGATCTACATGATCCGGCAGGTGCTGCGACGACGCCGGATGCAGCGAATGCGGGTCGCCTATTTCACCCCGCGCCTGAATCGCTTTACCGTGATTTCCGTTCAGGTCCTGCCAACGGCGGTGTCTTTCATGGTGATGCTGCTTTCAGGATTTGTCATGCAGTTTGCCCTGAAAATATTCGGGGAACATGCCATTGCAGGCTTCGGGGTCGCCATTCGGCTGGAGCAAATTCTGCTTTTACCTGTGCTGGGTGTTACCGGCGCTGTGCTGCCAATCGCATCGCAGAATTTCGGCGCCCGGGATTTTCAGCGCGTGCGGGCGGCCCTGTTTTATTGCTGGAAAGTCGGATTTATCATGACGGCGATGGCCATCCCAATCCTGTGGGGCCTGAGCCCGCATCTGATGCGCCTGTTTACCACCGACCCCGAAGTCATCCGAGTAGGCGTCAGCTATCTGCGCGTCGACAGCCTGATTCTGCCGTTTTACATGATGCTCTTTTCCATCAATTCGCTGCTTCAGGCCCTCAAAAGACCCATCTGGACGGTCTGGATCAGCCTCTACCGCCAGGGCTTCGGGGTCGCATTCTTTGTCTGGGTCTTCGTCGGCCTGTGGCATTTCAACGAGATCGGTGTCTGGTTCGGAACGGCTACCGCAGTCGTCACGGGTTGGATCATCGCAATTCTGACGGCGAGTCACGTGGCACGGCATGAAATGGGCGGGTTATGGGTTTCGCGTCACCAGGACTCAAATCGAATCCAAAACTGATCCCGCCGCAAATCTCCTACCGCAGCCGCAATCCGGTTTCCGGATCAAACAGCATCGCACGCTCGGGCCGGATCGAGATGCCGATTTTCTCACCTTTCCGACTGCGCTGATCTTCGCGCTCTTCTACGATCAGTTTATCGCCATTGGGTGTCAGCAGGTAAGAATAGGACTCACCGACCAGCGCCTCTGTCAGGTCAACTGTGCAGATGTCACCGGGCCGATCAACCTGAATATGCTCAGGGCGAATGCCTAGTGTCACCCGCGTCGCTGCCTCGGACACCGATGGTGTCACTGGAATGGGGCTTGTCAGCGCCGGGTGACGAACAACCCCATCGGCCACATTGCATTCTAGGAAATTTATCGCGGGGGATCCGATGAAACCGGCCACGAAACGGTTGTCGGGATCGCGATACAAGTCCATCGGAGCACCCACCTTCTCAATCCGGCCATCCAGCAACACCACGATCTTGTCAGCCATGGTCAACGGCACTGCCAAATTTATCGCCCTCCGCTTCTCGGATAGCGAGGCACCATGACGATACCCATCTCGATGCCATGCCTGAAGGGCTTTCGTTTTCCCCGCGAGATCATCTCCTATGCCGTCTTGGCCTACCATCGGTTTGGGCTGAGCACTGCCGATGTCGAGGACTTGCTCGCCGAGCGCGGTGTCATCGCCATTCGTCTCTGGGTGAACCTGTTCGGTCCACAGTTCGCGGCTTGTATCCGACGCGATCGACCCCGGCCGCACGACAAATGGCATATGGACGAGCGCGTCGTCCCGATCAACGGCGTAAACACTGGCTGTGGCGGGCCATCGATGCCAACGGAGACGTTCTCGACATTCTCATTCAACCCCGCCGCAACGCCAAAGCCGCAAAGCGATTTTTCGCTCGTTTGGTCGCCGCCTACGGCAATCCGCGTGTCCTGATCACCGACAAGCTCCGCAGTTATACCAAGCCGATCCAGGCAATCACGCCTGACGCTGACCATCGAACACACAAGGGCCTCAACAATCGGATCGAAGGGTCACATCGGCCAACGCGGAAACGGGAAAAGATCATGGGCCGGTTCAAGTCACCGCGCCAGGCACAACGGTTTCTCGCGGTCCACGATCAGGTCAGCACAATCTTCCGCCCTCGCCGCTATCGCCTCACCGCCAAATCCTATCGCCACGCAATAGCCGATGCCTTTGATCTTTGGAACGGCTACACACCCGAGATGACCGCCTGACGGGCGCGGATCAGACCGCATTCAGCCCGGTGCAAATAAGTTGGCAATGCCATCTGATCTCATTCGCAATTAATGTGAGTTTGAGCCTCCGGATAAACGCAAACAATTCGAGCGAAAATTCACGATGATTGCAAGCCGAACTCAGGATAAGTGCAATCCGCTACAACTATAACAATCGTCGTTACCATGAGAGCTTGGAGAATCTGACACCCGCCGACGTCTATCACGGCCAAGGCGCAAAGATCCTAAAGATGAGAGAAGAGATCAAGAACCAGACAATCCGAAAACGCCGGTTACAGCACCAGGCCGTAGCCGCCTAAACTCAAACGAAACCGAACTAGAGCCTCCGTTGAAAAACCGCCTCAGCTCTCCGGAAGACTCTTACGACGGACAGGTTATTCATTCCAGGCGGCTATCTGGTTTTGTCGCATTTCATTAACCATCTGCCATGCGGAATGCAGTTATGATAGTCGCTTGCGCAAAATTGACTTAAGCAGGCCGTGACGATCTCAATCAAAGGTGGCAGCCGATTATTCTTTCACTATGATAGTCCCCATCATATGCGGGTGAAACACACAGAAGTAGACATAAACCCCGGGCTTGCCGAATATCACGGTTGCCTTTTCGTTTCGCTCTAGCGACCCGGTGTCCCAATCTTGCATCTCTTGTTCTGTTGCGGTGTGAGGCGCGATGTCCAGATTGGTCCAGATCACCTCATCACCAACCGAAATCTCAAGTTCTTCAGGCGCGAACTTGAATTTGCGAATGGAAACCTGATGGCTGGTTGCCCCGGCGGACGCACCCCGTGCGCCAGCCAGGAGAGAAAGCGGTGCCGCACCCAGTACCGCACCAAACTTTCTGCGTGACAGTGCAGCCATCAGCCGCAATTCAGCCCAGAAACCATCTGTTCGGCATGGCCTTCATGCTGTTTGAATGTGGTAAGAGCGTCCTGCAACAGGTTGGTGAGCGGTTCAACGGTGGTGTTGGGGATGAACTCGTCCTCAACCGTTTTGTTCACGATCTGATGATAGGCGAGCTCATTCTGCGCGTAGGCGCAATCAAAGGCTTCGCCGCGCAGCCCGCTCAGCTCATCGCGTTTCTCGACCGAATCTTTAACCAGTGCCTGGCTAAGCGCGTTGTCCTGGGGCGTCACATTCAATTGCTGGATCAAGGCCCCCGCCGCTTGATTCACGGCCGCATGATCACGGATCATTGTGTTTGCAAAAGCTCGAACGTCGTTATTGTCAGACAAAGCAAGAGCAAGATGCGCATAGCGGATGTCTATCTCACCGGCTGTGTACGCGGTATGTGCGATTTCAAGATCATTCATCTTGTTCTCATCTGCAACAGCAGCATATCCGGCAACGACAAGAGCAGCGGAAAGGAAAGCGGTTTTCATCTGGAATCTCCAAAGTTGATTGAAGCCCTGATATGCGTACAGTTAGCCTTGTCTTTGAATTACCTGTCGTACAGAAGGCATGCCCTATCGTTCGAACATGTAGACAGATATCGTACTCTTGGTAATATCAGCAACCATGCTTGATCTGCTAAGTGATATCCTGACCCGCCTGTCGCTTAAGGGGACACTCTATTTCCGTACCAGCCTTAGCGAACAGCCCTGGGGGATCCAGGTGCCGGCGTTCCAGAACGTGGCCCGGTTCCATTATGTACATCGCGGTGAGTGCGTGGTGCGCGTCGCAGGTGAAGATCGGGCGCTACGCCTTACCAAGGGCGATCTTATCCTGGTTCCACACGGGGCGGCGCATACGTTGAATTGTCGTGTTTCGGGCCCGGAAGACGCCTTGCCGCTTGATGATGTGCTTGAAAGGTCCGGCTATGATGGTAAGGGCGTTTTGGTGTATGGCGGCAACGATCCCAACATGGAGAACCAGCTGATTTGTGGTCATTTTTCCCTAGCCGAAGGATCAAGGCATCTCTTGTTTGACCGATTGCCGCCAAGCATTGTCATCCAGGATTATGGCACCGAGGCCAGCGATTGGCTGGAAGCGACATTGCGTGTGATAGGGTCCGAGGCAGGGTTCGGCCGTTTTGGAGGTGATTTGATAGCGCTGAAGATGTCAGAGGCGATTTTTGCGCAGGCTATCCGGTGCCATATCGAAGATACCGCCAGAACAGGGGGAAAACTCGCAGGTTTCGCCGATGTTCATCTTACCCGCGCATTGACGGCGTTCCACAATGACCCGACAGCGCAGTGGAGTGTCGATTCTTTGGCCAACAGGGCGGCATTGTCTCGGACAAGTTTCGCAATGCGGTTTTCCGAGAAGCTTGGGATCACACCGATGCAATATGTGACTGCATGGCGTATGCAGATTGCCCGCAGCGCGTTGGTAGAGAAAGGTGTCAGCGTTGCCGAGGCCGCGGATCTGAGTGGGTATTCCTCAGAAGCAGCGTTCAGCCGCGCGTTCAAGAAAGAGATCGGGCAACCACCTGCCAGATTTCGAACCTCTGCGTTACCGACTCAGGTCTGAACGATCTGCAATGTTGCCGGGTATATATTCATTTAAACGACAGTGCTCAAAAGTACCTGTTGCTGAGGAGAACACTTTTCCGTCGCAAAACAACGGAGAAGAAAGTTTCTGCTATTTGCCACCAAAGATATAACCGCCCTTATCGATTCTCCCGTCGCCATCGCCTTGATGGTGCCTTCTTCTTTCTCGGACTGGGCACTTTCAACTTCCTGACCCTCTATATCTCGCCGGCGTTCGGTCTTGCTGCGATGGTCCTGACCGTGTTCACCGAATACCGTCCGGGTTTGTTCTCGATTGCAGCCATACAAGCTTCACCATACAGTTGATTTGGTGATGGGGCTGGCCTTTCTCGCAATACCGGTCGTCCTTGGATTTTCGGAGCTGGATACGATGTATTACTGACTCAGCAGGGATGCGATTGCTACAGTGATCTCATTGCCCAAGCCGGAATTAACTGCCGAGGCCTCCCCGGTAGTCAAGAGCGCCGGTCAGCCTAGCTGCCCACAACGTTACCGATCAGAAAGGGACAACTCACCAAGGCCTGGCCTTAGATCCCATCTAATCGATTTTTTTTGACCGATAGACAATCAAGCCTTATGCCGAAGCAGATGTCTGCCGCCTTCACCTTTAAGAAGGTTGATCGTATCGCGCATGATCTCGTCAATGATCTGTCCTGCAGGTTTCGAGGTTCTTATGATACCCACACCTTCGCCGACAATACCGGGAGCGATTGACGGATTTCCGGATTTCTGAGCATTGTTCCAAAGCCGTCTTTCGGCATCCAAGTCGGCGTCTAGCGCGGCTTCTCGACCATGCCATTTATTGACAAAATCATTTCGACGCACCCGGATTGAGTATCGGTCCGGCCAAGAATAACCGCGAATGATGTCGGGAACCGAGGTTCGGACGGTTTCATCCCCTGATGCGCGCAAGATGTCGCTGAGAATCTGCGGATGGATCAGCGCCTCATCTGCAGCAACAAACCGAGTTCCGATCACAACGCCATCTGCGCCAAGCATCAGGGCCGCAGCCAGACCGCGACCATCGCCGATACCACCGGCGGCGCAAAGTACAGCCGAACTGTTCGATGCGTCAATTTTGTCAGCCACTTCGGGCACAAGCGCCATCGTGCCGCGCACCTCGCCGTGGCCACCAGCTTCGGCCCCCTGAGCCACGATGACATCGGCGCCAACCGCGATGGCGCGCCGCGCGTCCCGAAGCGTCTGGACTTGGCAGATAAGCGGAACGCCCGTCCGTTTGATCCTGTCGGCAAAGGGTGCAGGATCACCAAAGGACAGAAAGACCGCGGCTGGCCCGCGCTCCAGCACGTAATCGAGCAAAGAGGGCTGCTCTGCCAGCTTCCATGTGATCAGACCGCACCCGACCGGGGTGGTTCCGGCTGCATCGAACTGTTGCGCAATCCAGTGCAGATCGCCGTAGCCACCTCCAATCAGCCCAAGCCCGCCCGCCTGTGTCACAGCCGAGACCAATGCCCCACCCGCAACAAACGCCATTGGCGCCTGAATGATCGGGAGGGACAGGCTCAGGCTTTCGGTCAGCCGGGTTTTCACGTGACCTTCTTTCGGTAGTCGACAACAGGAAGCCCGCCGATGCCCCAGTTGTCCAGATCGACCTCGTCGATCACGACGACAGTCGTTGCGGGATTTTTGCCCAACACCTCGTGCAACAGTTCACTCACCCCTGCGACAAGCCTTGCTTTCTCGCTTTGGCTTGGGCCGGTTCCGTCAGGACCGCCTTCGCGGGTCACTTTGATATTCACATATGGCATGGGTTTACTCCTTTCGTGGAACGTAAGCGAAGACCTTGGTGACAATCCGCCAGTCGTTGCCGTGGCGGACAAGGGAAAGGTAGTCCAGATAGTCGCGCCCCATCATGGACATACGAGCCGTGACATGGGCCAGCCTCGGGCTGCCGAAGGAAATCTGCAGTATCTCTTCATCACGCGGGTCACCGCGCTTGGCAGGTGGTTCGCGTTGATCCACACGGGCCATATAGGCCTCGAGATCCAGATACAGCTCGTCGCCGTCAGTGGCGCAGACATAGGCCAGCTTCGGGTGAAACACATTTCTCAGGGCGTTGCTGTCAGCGTGATGAAGGCCCTCGAAATAGGCCTCCATCAATCCGACCACAGCTTTGTGATCGGCTGGTGTCATTGGATAAGCCCTTCGGCGCGCATCGCCGTTTGTGTTGCAGGACGTGCTGCCACCCGCTCGACATAAGCTTTCAGTTTTGGCCAACCAGACAAATCGATATCCGTAAAGTTCGCCCAGTTCGAGACAACGAAGAGATATGCGTCTGCGACCGAAAACTTACCGTCCACAAGATATTCCCGCCCATCGGCCAGTATGTTTTCGACTTGATCGAATTTCGTTTTGACGATGCTGCGTGCCTTAGTTTTTTCGGCGTCGGTGGAATCGTTCTTGAACAGCGGGCTGAAAGATTTGTGCAAATCGGCCGACACGAAACTCAAGTATTCCTGAACCCATGTCCGGGCCATCGTTCCGTTTGAGGGTGCCAGACCAGAAGACGGGTTCTTATCAGCAAGATATTGAAGAATGGTGGATCCTTCCCTGACAATTTCACCATTGTCCAGCGCAAGCACTGGCACGTATCCTCTGGGGTTGATGGTATAGAAATCCTCGCCGGATTCAGTTCGGCCAGCAGCAGTATCAACGGCCTCGGCTTCAAAAGGAGCGCCGATTTCGGTCAGTGCGATGTGGCAGGCAAGCGAACAAGCGCCCGGTTTGTAGTAGAGTTTCATGATGTTCCTTTCTGGGGATCAATGTTGACACCAGTGACATGGCGAAGGTGATAACCGTTGACAACTAGGTTTCGCTTGGTTACCCCGAAAAATGAGTAACCGAGCAGAAACCTGGTAACGCCCCATGGTCCTGAAGATGCGGAAAAACCGAAGCCCGGCCCCACCCGAACCCTGTATGCTGACCGAATGCATGGCAGTGATTTCTGGCGCGTGGGCGCCAAATGTGATCTGGTCGCTGCGGGCTGGACCACGTCGCTTTAGCGAGTTGCGTTCGGATATTCCGCCGATTTCTGCCAAGGTACTTTCGGCCCGTTTGTCGGAACTGGCTGCGCGAGGTGTACTGGTCCGCCATGTCCGACGCACGTCGCCCCCCTCGACGGAATACAGCCTGACCGAGCTTGGGGCCGAATTGATCCCGGCCCTTGACGCGATTGTTCAGGTCGGCCACCGACTGAAGGCACGACAAAGTGGTCAACAGGAGGCAGATGAAGTGGTCCCGTCTTCTCGGACAGCTTTGCAGCAAATCTAGGGTCAAGGTTCATTGGTTTTCGTTGTGCCGCGTGCTTCACAGCTCCGAAAACGGAGCGGTGACATGAGTGATTTTCTAGCTGACCGACGCGCAAATGGCGCGTCTCGAGCCTTTCTTTCCGAAGTCTCACAAAATACCACGGGTTGACGACAAGCGAGTCTTGAGCGGGATAATATTGGTCAATCGTAGTAGCTGTGTTGGCGAAGCCCACCCACAGCCTACGGACCACACAAGACGCTCTACAGCCGCTGGAAATGCTAGAGCAAGAAAGGTATCTTCGCGCAGATGATGCCGGGTTTGGCCGTCGAGCACGCAGAAGAGCAGACCGTGATGATCGACGCCACCCACCTGAAGGCTCACTGATCGGCGTCTAGTTCGGGCGTCAGTGCGGCGGGCGTGGACGCCTGATTGGTCGAACCAAGGGCGGCATGAACACAAAGCTGCACGCCATCTGCATCAGCCGAGAACGCCCCCTAGATGTCAATCGGCATGGAACTTTGGCCCCCTAAGGGCATCCAAAATTGACCCCCTGTTGACGTGCGGTTAACTGGCGCGATGCGGTGTAGCCTCCACAAGACGAAGCCGTATCGGGCCCGCGTTTGCTCGGCTATTCTCGGGTTTTGAAGCACCAGCTCTCGTTGCCAGTTTCGACGATGTCGCAATGGCGGGTAAGGCAGTCGAGCAGCGCGGTAGTCATCTTGGCATCGCCGAAGACCAAGGGCCATTCGCCGAAGTCGAGGTTGGTCGTCACGATGATCGATGTGCGCTCGTAGAGGCGGCTGATGAGGTGGAACAATAGCTGACGACCGGTTTGTGCAAAGAGAAGATGGCCAAGCTCGTCGAGTATCAGGAAGTCGAGGCGGCACAGCAGATCCGCCGTGCGCCCCTGTCGACCAGCGCGGGCTTACGCATCGAGTTTATTCACCAGGTCCACAACGTTGAAGAAGCGCCCCCGTCTGCCGCGACGGATGCACGCCCGAGCGATGCTGGCGGCCAGGTGAGACTTACCGGTTCCCGTGCCGCCGATCAGCACGACATTGCGTTGCCGCGCCAGAAACTCCCCGGTCGCCAGATCACGGACCAGCGCCTCGTTGACCGGCGTGCCTTCGAAGCTGAACTCATCGACTTCTTTCGCCAGGGGCAGCTTGGCAATCGTCATCTAGTATTTGATTGTCCTTCCCCCTGCAACTCTCACGGGTGTTTCGTCTCCTGATAGGAGCGACGCTCCGTGCCGAGCTTGGCGTTTATGTCAGTTAAACCACATTGCACTGGTGCGTTATACGATTTTCCGGTGCGATCGCTGAAATAGCACGCCGTCAAAAAACGCCATGTTGTTGCAGAGTTAGGACGAAACTTACGTCAAAGCAAAGAACGTGGGTTTACCATTTTCAAACTTTCGACAAGCACGGAAAACCCCTTAACTTCATGCTTTCACAGCGTTGAAAAAGCTGCCGCCGCCAAGTTCTTAAACTGAATATTGTAGGTAAATGGAGTGCCGAGGAAGATCGTCATCAATTAAAGCTGCATAACGATGGCGGGCCTCAAGGCCATCAACAAGATGTTGCAGAGCTTTGGCTGCGTGATCCGGATTGTGAAGCGGACGTATTTGAACAAAGTCGTCGAGTTGGACCACCGTGTCTTTAAGCGGCACTCTTGACCGGCGCCGGGATTCAAAGCCTTCTCTTCAGCAAAGGCAACTTTGGGGTACGGTCAAAATCGTGAACAGGATCTGCAAATATCAGTTCATGCCCGGGCTCAGCTCGCTTCGCCAATTCTCGAAAATGGCTCCTTAACCTACGGGTATGGCGCAATCTCCCAGGACGGCAAAAACTCGTAAAAGACCCCGGCTCAGTCGGGGTATTTTCTGCGACCCTCAAGAATTCGGATACAAGAGCAGGTGCGGATTCCTTGACTGAACTCGCGTAGGTAACGGCAATTCCGGGCAAACGGCCTCGGTGGCGAAGTCGAGTTACCCGAGATGCGTCCACGCATCCCGGCGTCGCAGTTTGCACCTATAGGAGTGGCAGGGCGTTACCGCGCCAAGTTAGGTCAGGTCGTCGACACGTGCGTCCGGTGCGTTCCGCTTGACCGACTCGATCCCGTTATCCCGCCCAGAAGCGCTGGTATAGCTCTCGCTGGTGCCGATGACCTGCCCGTTGCTGGCCTTCAAATTGAACATGTGACCGCCGGACTTGGTTTCCTTGCGTTCATACCGCTCGTCATCCGGTGCGTTCTTCTTGACTGACTCGATCCCGTTCGTGGCACTTGCCTTTTGAACATATCCTTCACTGGCCAGAATGATTTCACCATTCCCGGCTTTCAGACGAAACCGAAATTCCCCGGCCTTGTCTTTGTATATTTCGAACTTCCCGGCCATTTGACGCCTACTCCTCTGTTCTGCATTCGATTTTTCGAATACAGTCCTATAATTACACAATCGCCTCAAGAAAAAAGATGAGGCGTGTTATCTGCTCAGATCAAGCCCCCCTCCCCTTCTCCTTAGCCTTGCTTCCTAAGATTTTTCAGCTGTTACCGTAGTAAAGCTGGCACCCGAAGGTGCCGGTGGTCATTTGGTCAAAACTGATGTCGTGGGACGCATTTAGTTGCCTCAGAATCGCGAACAAAGTCCGTTCCGCAGCACTTTGGATAAGCAACTTCTGTTCAATCCGCTAAGCCAAGGGTCTTAGCATATTTTGTAAACGAACTGTATTTGATACCTATATATAGTGTAATTTACGCCTGAAATATGAACAGCTGCAAACTCTGTTTTGAAGCTTGTACTGTGTTTCAAGGGTTGCGTTCTGATGGTCAGCGGTGAAAGCGCGACGCCTCCGCGCCACCTCTAGTTTCCGACTGGATGGCCGTAAATTCTATAAAACTCCTTTTGCAAATTTTCGATATCTTGGGAAATCTCGAACTCGACTAAAGAACAAGTCTTAACATGTCGGTTGCTTTGTTCGCTTCAGTGCCCGTGACGTCCGCTTCAGCTTGGACAGGCGATGTATCCGACGATGCCAACAAGCCCCCTTCCCCAGCGCGCTAAGAAAAGGCGCCGGAACCTTTCCGACGCCTTTTCCTGCTTTGCTGGCCCATGATCTTACCCGTGGGTAAGGTCGTCTTCTTCGGGAAGCGCATCGATCAGCGCGGCAATCGCCGCTTCCAGCTTGCTTCGATCAACGCGTGTGAAATCCAGATCATACCGGATCTCGATCCGTCCACTTGAGGCAGCGCATTTTGCGATCCCAGCCCTACCCGAGACCTGAAATGTCGTTTTCGCACGGCGCGGTTTACCTGCGCTGACTGCATCCGACTTGCTTGAAGACGTGGCTTCTGGCTCAGCCAGAAATGACCTGAGAATTGCAACCTCGCGCGTACCATCCCGATCAGGCTCGCTCTTCAGTGCCTCGCTCACTTGGCGAACCAGACCCGGCGTCGCGTCGAACTTGCGCTTTAGCTCTACGCCCACGTTTCGCGGAATGTCGTTCGGGTGGATCAGAACTTTGTCCAGCATCAGCAACAAACTGGCGAAAGACCGGATATAGCTACGCTTAGTATAGCTGGCAGACTTAAACAGCGTGGAAACCGCTTTGTCGACATCCGGACAGTCATTCGCTGGGTCTTCGGAATATGCACGGGCGAGGGCGCCCATTTCCGCAAATGAGATATCCTTTCGGATCAGGTTCTCGTCAACCATGCGCCGGTAACTGTTGTCCAGATCACCCGCGTCAGAAATCCCCGCTGGAATTTTGGCGTAGGTTTCGTCCCCGGTCTCATCGTACAAAGCACGATAGGCGGACAAACGGCGCATGCCTTGGATCAATTCATACAGCCCGTCCGATCTGCGTTCCAGACGGATCGGGTTGGACAAGCCGATGTCCCGGATCGAATCTTTGAGTTCATCCAGTTCCGGATCAGGACCTGGTTTGCGATCTCGCGTCAGTTTTTCTGTGACAACGTCATTCAGCAACACCCGTTCTGTCACCAAACCTTCGGCTCTCAGCCGAACCAGTTCATGTGCAAGACGGTCGTTTTCGGCGCGGATGGATTGTTCCGTCGATTGCTGATCACGTAAAGCGTCGGCATTTTCCGAAATTGCCGCGGCCATTGGACCGCGTCGTTTTTCAAAAACTTTGTCCGGTACTTTACCAACAGGAATGTCATCCATAGTAGGTAGGTCAATATCGAACATTCTCCGCTTGCGGCTCATGCGTCATCCTCCACCTTGTCCCAGGCCGATAACATTACGCCCCGGAATTCCTCATACACATTGTCAAAAGTCGAGCGGGCACGCCGCCAGGTTTCGCGGGTCATCTCGCGGTAGTCCATTTCGTAAACCGAACTCAGAAAACGTCCCGACTGCTCCACCGCGCGGGTCATTTCTACCGGGTGCTGAGCGACATGTTCGCCAAAGACCTTCTTAAAGGCATCAAACATCGCCAGATGGAGCGCATTGCCCGGTTCATACCGCGTCAACAGGAACCGCAACTCACAGAAGGTTTTGGGCAATCCAATCTTACCCGTGGGTAAGGTCTTGTCGAACCCATAGGCCAGATCTTCCAACGCTTCTGCCAACTGGCCGATGAACGATGTGGTCGAGTCATACTCCCAATATCCGGGCCCAGAAGGGATATAAAGCATGTCAGCGGCAAAGACCGCATTCATAGACTGGTATCCGATTGCGGGCGGACAATCGAACAGAATGAGGTCATAAGCATCATCCGGAATCTGATCCAGATACCGGGAAACCGACGCAAAGAAGGACCATTCGGGATTCAGGTGCCGGTACTGGGCCGACGCAAATTCAACAAAGGCTGCGTTCGCACAGGAAGGTATCGCATCGATCGTCGACCAAGAGGTCTTCTTGATGAAATCACCAATTCGCAGATCACCAAGGCCCATGTCCGTTATCGCGGGCGGCAACTCCCGGCGGGGCAGGGTGGTTCCCGATTCCGCAGCGGCGGGGCGGTTATTCATGCGCTCTGTCTCACGAATGAGGTCGCGCGCCATGATCCCCCAAACCGTGTAGTCTTCGGCCACATCCGTCAGGCCCATCGAATGGCTCAATGTTGCCTGAGGGTCGAAATCCACCACGAGGACCCTATACCCGTCCAGGGCGGCCGCATGGGCGAGGTGCAGCGCCACGGTCGACTTTCCCGCGCCTCCCTTGAAGTTTGCGACAGCCGCACGAATGGCGCGCTTGCCTTCAGGGCGAGGGGGCATCAGGGACTTGCGATTAATCTTGAGCCGTCGCCGCAGCTCATTCACTTCTTCCAGGCTGAACCAGCGCTGACGCCCGTCGGGCTCAACTTCTCCGCCAGGCAGGGAAGGATCGGCTGCAAGCTTTCCGCGAAAGGTCGACTGGTTAACCCGGAAGATCAGTTCGGACACCTCCCAACTGGAAAACCGGCGGAGCGTTTTCTCCATCTCAGGGCTAAAGGTCTGCTGGCGAATCCAGCCCTGCAATTTGAGGGACTGATTGCGCAATGCGTTCAGGTCTTCGTGCGTGTACATGCCTCAGGTCTCGTAGTTTGGAACGTAAATTTCTGCTCGTTTCCTATTTACGCCTGATTTGCACTTTACGCAAAAGAAATTATGATGAGGGTGCGCTCTTACCCGTGGGTAAGAAAACAAGGCCTTAAACCCTACGAAGCGATTCGGCGGACCCTGTGAATACCAAAAGGCCCGGAAGGCCCCCGGCGACCAGTATATAGGGGGGCATTCTGGCAAGAAATGCTACATATTGGGGGACATAAAGGGCCGATAGGGGGACACCCAGAATGGCCCCCATCACCAATACTTCACCAAATTTCTTTTAGTTTTTTGAGATTGATCCGCACAAGATCAGGCGAAGTTCCAGTCTCTTCTTGACAGAATCGAAGCTTTGGACGCTAATTATCCCAAGATGGTGAAAAGCGTTGGCAAACGGCGCGAGATTGGCGGGACACACCCGCCTGAGGCAGACAGAGCGGTGAGAACGGGTATGCAGCTTGCGAAACCGGTCGGGCGAAATGCGCCGGCTTTAAAATATGATATACTGTCCGCACTGACCGTTCATGCGCTGTCAGGCGACAAGCACCGGCAACGAAGTATTCTGCGTATCATTGCGTTGATTACGACCCGATATAACTGGCGTAACAACGAATTATCCATTGGGCGGGAAGAAATTGCGCGCCTGTGGACAGTGAACGAAAGAACAGTAAAGCGCGAAATGTCCAGATTTCGCGCATTAGGTTGGATAACGGTAAAACGGCCTGCTGCGCGGGGTCGTGTTGCTGTGTACGAGATTGACCTGAAACAAATCCTGATAGACACCGAAGAGGTTTGGCCTGTTATCGGAACAGACTTTCAAGCCCGGATGACCGACGTGCCAGAACCTGAAACGAATGTTATTCCTTTCGCGACCAAACCAAATGCCCCGGAAAGCACCGAAGGGGATGTGTGGTCTCAGGTTCAGGCGATTCTTCACGGGCGCGATCCAGAACTATGGGCCAGCTGGTTTCAACATCTGTCCGAAGCAGAAAGGGCAGGGGGGCGCGTTGTTCTTGTCGCGCCGTCACGCTTCATGGCCGACTATATTTCGCAAAAGTGGACAGCGCGACTGTTGGCTGCCTACAGCCGCGTCGATCCGGGCATCAGGACGGTTCGCGTGGACGCTGCCGAATAACTGACTTTTGCTGTGTATCCTGCGGGATCTCCTCGTTCAGTTGACCAGGGAAACAGATACGAATACCCAATCGAAGCCGATCTGCCGGTATCGAACGACCTGGCCCGAGTAAAGAACGCATCATGGTTTCCGAGAGTTTTCTTCCCTTTCATGTCGAACAATTCTTGTCTGAAATGGAACATGGTGTGGTTTTCAACTTCTCGGAAAGTGGCGTGCACCCGATGTCGTTGAAGGGGTTGGTGGATCTGGCGGAAATCGATCTGGATCAACTGCTGGCGACCATGATCGACTATCCGCAAGTCAACGGAAAGCAATCCCTGCGCGAAACCATTGCCGGGTTTTATCCGAGCGCGTCGCCCGATGGTGTCATGGTTACGGTCGGAGCAACTGAGGCCAATACTCTGGTGGCAAATACCTTGCTGACCGCCGGGGACAACGTTGTGTGTTTTCGTCCGACATATGAACAGATTTCGGGGAATGTCGCCAATCGTGGGCACGAGGTGCGTTGGGTCAATCTGCTTGAGGCGAACGGATGGGGCATCGACGCTGAAGCACTGGACCGCGCTGTCGATGACAAAACGCGTATCATTCATGTGGTCAATCCCAACAACCCGACGGGCCGAGTGTTGAGCGACACCGATCGAGCGCACATCATAGCGGCCGCCAATCGTGTCAGTGCCTGGATTGTCGTCGATGAGGTCTACGCCGGAACTGAGCGGGAAGGGGACATTGAAACACCGTCATTCTGGGGCAGCACAGATCGGGTGCTGGTGGTGAACTCCATGTCAAAGGCCTATGGCTTGCCGGGCTTGCGGCTGGGTTGGCTGGTTGGTCCAGAAGACATCATTCAAAAGTGCTGGCGGCGGCATGAATATGCTTCGATTGCGGCGTCGATTCTGTCAATGGAACTGGCGGACAAGGCACTTGCTGAACCGGCACGGTCCAAGCTGAAAGACCGTGCGCGGCGTCTGATCCGCACCGGGTTCGATGTGCTGACACAGGAATTGGCGCGACACCAAGGTGTGTTTTCTGTTGTACCGCCTCAGGCCTCAGCCATGTCTTTTGTCCGGTTCAACCTTTCCATCGCGTCGGAAGAGCTGAGTTTGCGCCTGTTGCGCGAGAAAGATGTGCTTGTCATTCCCGGCTCACGGTTAGGGGTCGAAAGCCATTTTCGGTTCAGCTCCGCACTGCCGGAAGACCACTTGCGAGAGGGGCTTGCAAAGCTCAACGTTCTGACCGGTGATATTCTAAACCACGCGTGACGGGTAACGGATTGCAGGATTGTTAAAACGTCGCCACTGATTCGCGCCGTTTTGGTTTGTCGGAGACCGGGATGCGGTTGCCATTCGGGCACGAGGGATCGTTCGGAACCCGCGTGGCTTCACGAAAATGTCACGAAAACCGGGCCGATCCTCAGAAAATTGCCAGCGACAGGTCGTTGGGGATATTTCTGCTTATGGTTGCTTGAAATTTCATCAAGGCTTTATCCCAGAGCCAAAAGATGTCACGGTTTGCGGCAGCGAAAGACAACTTTCGCAACTTCTTTACCGACAGAAACCAAGAAAGCTGCGACGCAGTGTTCCTTGCGAATTGGCAAAATCAAAATCGAAATGAACGAAGTCTCAGCGGGCGTCGGTCTAATCCGGCTGCTGCGTGCGACCCCGATCAAGTGGGGCCGCGCAGCGACGAACTTATGGGAGAGAAATCATGAACAGATACATTCGGAACTCAGTGGCGGGGCTTTTGTCGTCGACCATGATCACAGGTGCCGCGTTTGCCGCTGGCACGCATCCTGAAACCGGCGAAGCGCTGGCGGACGATCAGACCTTTACCTACCGCATTCTGGACGAGCACAGCTCGGTCGATCCGCAGGTTGTCGAAGACGTTTCCGGTGCTGAAATTGTACGTGACCTGTTTGAAGGGCTGATGAACCAGGATGAGGATGGCAATCTGGTTCCGGGCGTTGCAACAGGTTACACCGTCGATGACAGCAAGAAGGTTTACACCTTCACACTGCGCGACAATGCGAAATGGTCGAATGGCGACCCGGTAACCGCCGGAGATTTCGTTTTTGCTTG
Organism: Ruegeria sp. AF3; assembly: GCF_056536285.1. NCBI lineage: Bacteria > Pseudomonadati > Pseudomonadota > Alphaproteobacteria > Rhodobacterales > Roseobacteraceae > Ruegeria > Ruegeria sp. AF3. The sequence continues at coordinate 653,098 of NZ_JBQFJM010000002.1, forward strand.
GAAACGCGCAGTTGATCCGGCACTGTCCTCTCCTTACGCGTGGTTCATGGAGCTGATGTCGATCGAAAACGCTTCGGCAATCATCGCAGGCGAAAAGCCGATTGATGATCTGGGCGTCAAAGCCATCGATGACACAACCCTGGAAGTCACGTTGAGCGCGCCGCTGCCGTATTTCCCGCAGATGACGACGCATTCGACAACCTTCCCGGCACCTCAGAAGGTGATCGCGGAATTTGGTGATGAATGGACCAAACCGGGAAACATCGTGTCGAATGGCGCGTATGTTCTGACCGAGCACTTGCCGCAGGAACGTTCGGTCCGTGAGCGCAACGAGATGTACTGGGACAATGACAACACCATCATCGACAAGGTTGTGGCACTGGTCATCAATGATGAAAACGTAGCCCTGACCCGCTATCTGGCCGGTGAACTGGACCGGACCGAAGTTCCTGCCGGTCAATTCCCGCGTCTGCAAGAAGAGCATCCGGGCGAGGCAATCAGCTTCCCGCGCCTGTGCAACTATTACTACACGTTTAACGTGTCTGACAGCGGCCCTGAAGAATTCAAGGATCCCAAAGTTCGTCAGGCTCTGTCGCTAGCCGTTGACCGGGACATCATCACCAAGAACATCAAGGCCGGTGGCGAGCCGCCCGCGTATACATTCGTGCCAGAAGCAACCGCAGGCTTTACGGTTCCGGTCGTTGAAATGGCGTCAATGAGCCAGGCCGAGCGCGATGAGCTGGCCAAGGAACTGTTGGCCGAGGCCGGCTTTGGTGCGGATAACCCTTTGACCTTCTCGATGGTTTACAACACTTCGGAAGCCCACAAGAAAGTTGCTGTCGCGCTGAGTCAGATGTGGAAGCAAAAACTGGGCGCCAATGTTGAACTGGCCAACATGGAATGGAAAGTCTTCCTGGAAGAGCGGGGCAACCAGAACTTTGATCTGGCCCGCGGCGCGTGGTGTGGCGACTATAACGAAGCCTCAACCTTCCTTGACCTGTTGCAGTCGGATTCGGGCTACAACGACGGCAAGTATAACAATGCCCGTGTGGACGAGTTGTTGGCCGAAGCCAAAACTTCGGACGATCCGGCACCGCTGTACACCGAGGTCGAGCGTATTATCGCTCAGGAAACCCCCGTTATCCCGATCTATCACTATGCTGGTGTCTACATGATGGACAGCGATGTCGGAAACTGGCCGGTCAAAAACGTAGAGCAAAACTGGTATTCCAAGAACCTCTACAAAATCGCCGAGTAATCATCTTCTGACCATGACCTGCCCCGAAGTTTTCTTCGGGGCAGCGCCATCTATTGGGGGCATTGAATGCTTGCCTATGTCATTCGGCGGGTCCTGACCGCCATACCGACGATCCTGCTGCTGATCGTCGCCTGTTTCTTTTTGATGCACTATGCGCCCGGTGGGCCCTTTACCTCGGAACGGACGTTGCCGCCGCAGGTTTTGGCCAATATCGAGGCGCGGTATGGTCTGGACCAGCCGTTGTGGAAGCAACTCTGGGACTATCTGTACAATATCGTTGTGCATTTCGATTTTGGACCGTCCTTCAAGTTCAAGGACCGCGATGTGAACGACATCATCGCGCAGGGCTTTCCGATCTCGCTGACCTATGGGTCGCTGTCCTTTCTGGTCGCTACGGTGGTGGGCATCGGACTGGGGATTGCCGCCGCAATCCGGCACAACAGCTGGATCGACTACTTTGCGGTTGGGCTGGGGATTGCAGCGCAGGCGCTGCCCAACTTCATCATGGGTCCGATCCTGATCCTGACCTTCACCCTGTGGCTGGGATGGTTGCCCGGCGGTGGGTGGAATGGTGGTCAATGGCCCTATCTGATCATGCCGGTTATCGCCCTTGCGACATCTTACATGGGATCGATTGCACGGATCACCCGGTCTTCAATGCTGGAGGTTCTGAATTCGAACTTTATCAGAACCGCCCGTGCCAAGGGCCTGCCGACAAGAACCGTGATCTGGCGCCATGCGATGAAGCCGACCTTGCTGCCGGTCGTATCTTATCTGGGGCCGGTGTTTGTGTATGTGCTGACCGGATCCGTCTTTGTTGACATCTACTTCTCGACCGGTGGTCTGGGGCAGGCTTATGTCGGCTCGGCCTTGTCACGCGACTATGCCGTGCTGCTTGGGGTTACGATCCTCTATGGCGTTCTGACCGTTCTGGTAAACCTGCTGACCGATCTGGCCTATGCCTGGTTCGATCCGAAGATCCGCTACTGAGGGGCTGGATATGCTAGGAAAATCACAAAAAGCCGCGCATCTGGCCGAAGAAATCACCGATTATACAGCCGTTCAGGGGCGTTCGCTCTGGCAGGACGCGCGCATGCGCTTTGTACGAAACAAAGCAGCAATGGCCAGTGTGTTCATTTTGCTGCTTATCGTGTTGTTCACAATCCTTGGCCCGTATTTTGCGGTCTGGAGCAATGAAGAAATCGACTGGAATGTCATGGGCGATGTCCGGGGCATGGGAATGCCGTCGATGGAAACGGGTCACTATTTCGGTGTCGATGATCTGGGGCGCGATCTGTACAGCCGCGTCATTCAGGCTACTACGACGTCCCTGCTTGTGGGGTTGATCGGGGCGGCGACCGCTCTGATCGTTGGTACGTGTTATGGCATTACTGCCGGTTACTTTGGGGGTCGGACGGATGGCGCCATGATGCGTTTTGTCGACATCCTTCTGGCTATCCCGACAACTCTGATCATCATCCTTCTGCTGGTTGTTGCCGGGCGATCCTTCTTCACGCTTTTCATCGCACTAGGCGCGGTTGGATGGCTGACCATGTCACGTATCGTTCGCGGGCAGACGCTTGCCCTGAAGAACCGCGAATTCATCGAGGCTGCTCGCGCCGCAGGCGTCAGTGAATTCACGATCATGTATCGCCATATTTTGCCCAATCTGCTGGGTGTCGTGATCGTCTATGCCTCACTTCTGGTGCCCGAAATGATCCTGACCGAAAGCTTCATCTCATTCCTGGGACTGGGGATCTCCGAACCTTACACGTCGCTGGGAAGGCTGATCGCAGAAGGGGCGGGAACCATGGGCTATGGAACGCTGTGGCAATTGATGTTCCCACTGACATTCTATGTTGCCATTATCATCACGATGTTCTTCATCGGCGATGGTCTGCGTGACGCTTTGGACCCGAAGGACCGCTGATATGAGTCTGTTTTCCGTAAAGAACCTGAGCGTCCGGTTTGACACCCCCGATGGTGTCGTCGAGGCGGTCAAAGACATCAGTTTTGATATCAATCCGGGCGAATGCCTTGGTATCGTCGGTGAAAGTGGATCCGGCAAAAGTCAGACCTTCATGGCGGCAATGGGTTTACTGCCCCCCGCCGGACACACCAGCGGGTCAGCCAAGCTGAACGGTCAGGAGATTTTGAACCTGCCGGTGAACAAACTGAACCAGATCCGCGGCGATGATGTCGGCATGATCTTTCAGGATCCTCTGACCGCTTTGACGCCACACCTGAAGATTGGGCAGCAGATGCGCGAAGTGCTGCAGGTCCACGAGGGCCTGAAGGGGTCAGCCGCGCGCGCGCGCTGTCTGGAGTGGTTGGACAGGGTGCGCATTCCAGAAGCGGGCCGCCGTCTGGACCAGTTCCCGCACGAATTATCCGGCGGAATGCGACAGCGTGTTATGATTGCGATGTCGATGCTGTGCAGTCCCAAACTGCTTATTGCGGACGAGCCGACGACGGCGCTGGATGTCACTGTTCAGGCAGACATCCTTGATCTGATGGTTCACCTGCAAAAGGATGAGGGAACCGCGATTGCACTGATCACGCATGACATGGGCGTTGTTGCGCGCATGTGCGACCGGGTTCAGGTCATGCGCATGGGCCAATTCGTCGAAGCGGGCGAAACACGCGCGCTGTTCCGAAATCCGCAACATGAATACACGCGGGCCCTACTGGAGGCGATGCCCCGGATTGATGCCGGCGACGCACCGCGTGCTTTGGAAAAGGCCGAAGAACCCCTTCTCAAGGTCGATGACGTCAAAGTTCATTTCCCCATTCATGTCTCTGGCGGGTTGTTCGGGCGCAAGGTTCCGCTGAAAGCTGTCGATGGTGTCAGCTTTGATATTCGCAAGGGCGAAACTCTGGGTGTCGTGGGCGAATCCGGTTGCGGAAAATCGACACTGGCGCGCGCGGTTTTGCAGCTGATCGAACCCAGCGCGGGGGGTGTCAGCTGGTTAGGCCATCCGATCGTCGGCTTGAAGCGATCCGAGCTGAACAAGTACCGCAAGGACCTGCAGATCGTGTTCCAAGACCCTTTGGCCAGTCTTGATCCACGCATGACCATTTCAGCGTCGATTGCTGAACCGCTGAAAACCTACCGCCCCGATCTGACGGACCGGGAACGCAAACAGATGGTCGCCGCGATGATGGAGCGGGTCGGGCTGCAAGCGAACATGATCAACCGTTACCCGCACGAGCTTTCCGGAGGGCAGAACCAGCGCGTCGGCATTGCGCGGGCGATGATCAACAAGCCCAGGCTGATTATCTGCGACGAGGCGGTTTCAGCGCTCGACGTTTCCATTCAGGCGCAGATTGTCGAGCTGCTAAAGGAACTTCAGCAGGAATTTGGCCTGTCGATGATTTTCATCAGCCATGACTTGTCGGTTGTGCGTGCGGTATCGAACCGGATCATGGTTCTGTATCTCGGGCGAATTGTGGAAATGGGTGACGGTGAGGTGATCTGCTCGGAACCGATCCACCCTTATACTCAATCGCTGATTTCGGCCGTGCCAATACCGGACCCGGATGTAGAGCGGACGCGGCAGCGCCTCAAACTGCCGGGTGAGCTGCCATCGCCGCTTGATCCCAAAGCTGCATTACGTTTTTTGCCCAGTCGGCTGGTCAACGGTCGCAGTGATTATGTTCCAAAGCTGCAAGAAGTCGCTCCAGACCATTTTGTAGCGGAACATGACACACTGGATTCCATCATGGCCAATGGCTGATCGAAAGGTCTGCTGCAGGTTTTCGGTGCTTGAAGCATGCGCCGAAAACCTGCGCAGGGACTGTACGAAGAAACCGTAGCGTGTGGTGGGGCTTAACGCTCGGGAATGAAAGACAATCCTGACACAAGCTGTCGCAGGCCAAGAGCTGCTCCGGCAAAGATCGCCGCAAAGGTTATGGGTGCGCTATAGGCCAGCAGAGAAAAAGCGGAGATGCCTTGTCCGACACTGCATCCAACCGCAATTATTGCTCCGGGCCCCATTATCGCCGCCCCCAGCATCTGCCGCTTAAGCTCACGTGGATCTTCGCAGGCTTCCCAGCGGAAATGACCTTTTGACCATGACCCGAGGAAAGCACCAATCAGAACCCCTGAAACTGAACCGACCGCAAACGAGAGCGTGGTGCCTGAGGCGGTCATGAGATAGAACACGGTATCACCCAAAGGCGCGGCAAACGTGTGTGTCTGCAAGGTCTCACCGTCAAACCCGTGTGTGGCTACCCAATTGGTGCCAAGCCAGCCTGAAACGACTGCCAATCCGACCGCCGCACCCCAAAAAACCTGCGCAGGTGATTTACGAAAACGATCATTTGTCAGGGCAAACACTACTATGGCAGAGCCGACAAGCGTTCCTGTAACCCATGCAGGTATCGACGTCAGCCGTTCGGCAAGGAAGCTGACGCTTTGTGGATTACCGAGATCCATGGCTTCGGGAAAAAGCCAGATCCTGACATAGGCCAGAGGGCCGGACATGACCACATATGCGGAAAGGCCCACGATCAGGACAATGACGAATGACCGAAGGTCACCGCCGCCAAGGCGCGCGAGCGCGCCATAGCCACAGTTTCCGCTGATGGCCATGCCATATCCGAACATCAATCCGCCAATGACCGATCCGATCGGATTCCACGTCTGCGCAATATAGGTCGTGCTGAGTGGATCAATCCACCCTAACGCCATGCCCAAATGGCTGCCGACGATCGCAACACCAATCGCGACGGCCCACATACGCAGGCGCCGGTCGTCATTTGCATAAAGATAATCTTCAATCGCACCCAAGGTGCAGAACCGCCCAATGCGCGCGGCAAGCCCAAGTACAATGCCGCCGACCAGACCGACCAGCGCAACTGAATTGGCGTCTCCCAGAAGTTCGAACATGGCCAGTCTCCTCCCAAAGCTGGCGGTGTTTCTCTCGGGCTTCTACTTGTCCCGACAGAAAAGATTGTAGACGACTTCCAGAATCTGAGTCGACCGGTCGTCCGCCAATCTGTAGTAGATCGTTTTGCCTTCGCGTCGTGTCTTGACCAGCCCTTCAAAGCGCAGGCGGGACAACTGCTGGGAAACGGCAGCTTGTCTGGCCGACAGCATTTCCTCCATCTGCGTGACGGATTTCTCGCCAGATGACAAATAACACAGAATCATCAGCCGCCCCTCATGGCTGATCGCCTTGAGGAAATTGGACGCCGTCTGGGCGTTATCCATCATCCTGTCCAAGTCCTCGTCGCACATGTCCTTGGTGAACACGGGCAGTTTCGACTGTTTGTCCAACAAGATCCTCTCGCTTTCGTGGCTTCACGTATTCAAAACAGTATATGTAAATCCTGGGGATTTAACCAGAGCTCTCGATCATTACTCCGGCGTCACGTAGTAAAACACCCAATAGCCCCCAGAAAAAGTCTTCGCCAGGATAACCCTCGATCCGGCCGATTTCTTGACCGTCCTCCAGCAAAACAAAGGTCGGCGTATAGAAAAGAGGCCGATCCAGGGTAATCCCTTCGGGCGTGGTTGCGTGGATGTCCGTTCGTTGCAATGGGGCAGCTTTTCCTTCCGCTGTCAGCGGGTAGATCTCGGAAATTTCGGCGTCCCAGCGGGCGCACCACATGCACCCGTCTTCTTCCGCCATCAGCAACACCATTTCGGCCCGCGACGCAGCAGGCCAGATCAACAATGTGATGACGAACAATGTTTGAATTGCGTGACGCATCAAAAGCTCCGATTGACCGAGGTAGTATATTTTTATTATTTTGAATGTATGAATAATAGCCTGTCAGGACGGATTTGACCATGCTCGACATCACGTTTGCAGGGGCTCTGATCGCGGGGCTTTTGTCTTTCCTGTCCCCCTGCATTCTGCCCATAGTCCCGTTCTACCTCAGCTATCTGGCGGGCGTCGGGATGGAGCAGATTTCGGCCGGTTCGACGATCACCCCGGATGTTCGCCGCCGGGCGACCCTGTCAGCGATAGCTTTTGCCGCTGGGATCATAACGGTCTTCATGGCGCTTGGGGCCACGGCGTCGATCTTCGGTCAGATGGTACGCGCGTATTTCGACATTCTGCGATGGATCGCTGCGCTCATCATCATCGCGATGGGCCTGCATTTTCTGGGTCTTTTCCGTATCGGCTTCCTGTATCGGCAGTTTCGCGCAGACATCGGTGAGACGAGAAATGTAAGCGTGATCGGGGCATATGTTCTGGGGCTGGCTTTTGCCTTTGGCTGGACGCCTTGCGTCGGGCCGGTTTTGGCGGCGATCCTGTTCACGGCGGCTGGAACCGAGACCGCTTGGCGCGGTGCCGTGCTTTTGTTCGTCTATGGGGTTGGCATGACAGCGCCGTTTGTTCTGGCAGCCTTTCTGGTTCGGCCCTTCATGCAATGGATGGCACGTTTCCGGAAACATCTGGGAATGATTGAAAAGGCGATGGGTGTCTTGCTGATTCTTTTTGGCATCCTGATCGCGACCAATTCCATAAATCTAATCGCACAATGGATGCTGGATCACATGCCTTGGCTGGCGGCCATTGGCTAATTCGGGAGAACACCATGAAACGGATAGTATTGTTCTTGATTGCAGGGCTGTTTGCTGGGGCGGTTTACGCAGCTGAACTGGGGGATGACGGTCTGCATAAAACGCCGTGGATGCGAGACACGTTCAAAGACCTTCGTGAAGACCTTGAAGAAGCGAGGGGGGAAGGCAAGCGGCTGGTTCTGTTCATTGAACAACAGGGCTGCATCTACTGCAAAAAGATGCATGAAGAGGTTTTCCCGCAACCCGACCTATCTGCGTATATCGAAGAAAACTTCTTTGTCGTTCAGCTGGACCTACACGGAAGTACGATGGCCACCGATTTTGACGGAGAAGAAGCCGAGCAAAGATCACTGATGCGCAAATGGGGGATTCTGTTCACCCCTACATTGGTTTTCTTGCCGGAGGACGTGTCAGAGGATGCCACAGCAATCGAAGCGGCCGTTGCGGTCATGCCCGGGGCGTTCTCGAAGGGAACGACCCTCGATCTTTTTACCTGGGTCAATGAAAAACGGTACGAGCTTGATAACGGGGAAGATTTTCAACGGTATCACGCGCGCCGCATTCAAGAGAGAAACAATGTTTCGCAAGATTGACGTGTTGCAATATAAATAAAAAAATTCATTAAGATGAATTTAATGTTGCGATGAACCCTGCCCGTCGACTACGGTACACAGAGGCTTTGGGTCGCAAAGCGCCATCGGCGCGGTAGCAAATGGGAGGGATCATGAAGCTGAGACACTTGACTTTGGCTTGTATCATAACAGGCAGTGCCGCCATCGCGGCAGAAACAGGACCAAAAGAGGTACAGTTCGACGATTATGGCGCGGTGGAGGCTTCATTGACCGGCGTCGCTGGCGATGCGGCAAACGGTGCGGTCATCGTGGGCGAGAAATCCAAGGGCAACTGTGTGGCCTGTCATCAGGTCACGGCTTTGGCGGATATTCCGTTCCATGGCGAAGTCGGTCCGCTGCTGGATGGGGCCGGGGACCGGTGGTCCGAGGCGGAGCTTCGAGGACTGGTCGCAAATGCCAAGATGACGTTTGACGGAACGGTCATGCCGGCCTTCTACAAGGATGACGGCTATATCCGCCCGGGCGACGCCTATACGGGCAAAGCCCCGTCAGGGCCTTTGACGTCAATCCTGACTGCACAGGAAATTGAGGACGTCGTCGCGTTCCTCGCAACCCTAAAAGAACAATAATCACGCTTTCAGGCGTGAATTCGTGAGGATCCAAAGGAGATTGAAAATGGAATTTTCTCGTCGCGAGACTCTGGCTCTTGGTCTGGGCGCTGCGGTCCTGACCCTGATGCCGTTCCGCGCAAATGCGGCTGCGGAAGACGCGATAGCCGCGTTTACTGGCGGTGCAGACATGGCCGACGGCGGTGTGACACTGACGGCGCCGGAAATTGCCGAGAACGGAAACACCGTTCCGATCGAAGTCAGCGCGCCGGGTGCGGCTGCGATCCTGATCGTAGCGGCCGGAAACCCCGAGCCCGGCGTTGCCACGTTCAACTTTGGCCCGCTGGCTGCTGCGCAGGCGGCTTCGACCCGCATTCGTCTTGCAGGAACGCAAGATGTCATTGCTGTGGCCAAAATGGCTGATGGTAGCTTTGCCAAAGCTTCGGCAACCGTAAAAGTGACAATTGGCGGCTGCGGCGGCTGATCGCCACGCGCCCTGAAGAACAGGAGAACAACCAATGGCATCCGGTGTAAAACCCCGCGTCAAGGTTCCAAAAACAGCCGCTGCTGGCGAAGCAATCACGATCAAAACGCTGATCAGCCACAATATGGAAAGTGGCCAGCGTAAGGATAAGGAAGGCAACGTCATTCCGCGTTCGATCATCAATCGGTTCACCTGCGAATTTAACGGAGAACTGGTGATAGACGTGACGATGGAGCCGGCGATTTCGACAAACCCGTATTTTCAGTTCGATGCAACCGTGCCTGAAGCCGGGGAATTCGTTTTCACCTGGTATGACGATGACGGGTCCGTTTACGACACAAAAAAACCGATCGAGATCGCCTGACGGCTCGACCGTAACGGCAGATCAGCGCCGGTGGTAAAAACCTGCGCTGATCACCCAAGGGAGGAACGCAATGAATAAAAAAGCACTCACGGCGATCGCGGCAGTTCTGGCTTTCCCGGTTTCAGTGGCAGCTGGACCTGACGAAGACAAGCTGGTGATCAACGAAGAACTGGAAATGGTTTCGGTGACCGAGGCCCCGGCCCATGTCGAGAACTTCGATACGATCTACTCGGGGTGGCATTTCAGGACCGATGAAACGCAGGCGTTGCAGATCGACGATTTCGACAACCCGGCTATGATCTTTGTCGACCAGGCCGCTGATCTTTATGAGGCTGTCGATGGCGCGGCTGGCAAAAGTTGCTCTTCGTGCCACGATGATGTGGAAAGCTTCAAAGGGCTGCAAGCGTCCATGCCGAAGGTCGATGCGGAAACCGGCAAGCTGGTTGTGATGGAAGATCTGATCAACAAGTGCCGTACGGAACGCATGGAAGCAGATGCGTGGAAATGGTCTGGTGCCGATATGCAGGGCATGGTCGCGCTGATTGCCTTTCAGTCACGAGGGCTGCCCATGAATGTCGCCATTGACGGCGATGCTGCCCCATATTGGGAGCAAGGCAAGGAAATGTACTACACCCGATATGGTCAGCTGGAGTTGAGCTGCGCCAACTGTCACGAAGACAATTGGGGCAACATGATCCGGGCCGACCATCTGAGCCAGGGGATGATCAACGGTTTCCCGACTTATCGTCTGAAACAGGCCAAGCTGATCTCGCGCCACAATCGCTTCCGCGGCTGTATTCGCGATACACGCGCTGAAACCTTTGCAGAAGGCTCGGACGAATTCCGCGCACTGGAGCTTTATGTAGCATCGCGCGGCAATGGGCTTTCGGTCGAAACGCCGTCGGTACGCCAGTAACAAAGAACCCGCGCCGGGATTGTCGGGCGCGGGTTTTTCATTTCTACTACATTCACACATTTATATGTGAAACAGGAAAGCCGACAGATGATATCGCGACGTGATTTTCTACAGGTCTCCATGGCGGCCTCAGCGCTATATGGGGCATCCGGTTTAGGGAACTGGGCAAGGCTGGCGGCCCAGCAAAGCCTGAGCCAGGACCAGTTGCTGGAATTTGAGACCTTCGGAAATATCAGCCTGATTCATATCACCGATATCCACGCGCAGCTTAAACCGATCTACTTCCGCGAGCCCGAGGTCAATCTGGGCATCGGAGACGCGCGCGGGCAAATGCCGCATGTGACGGGGGCCGCGTTTCGCAAGGCTTATGGGATCGAAGATGGCAGCCCGTCCGCTTATGCGCTTACCTACAATGACTTTGCTGCATTGGCAAAAACCTATGGCCGCGTCGGAGGGCTTGACCGGGTCTCGACTATTATCAACGCCATCCGTGCCGACCGGCCAGATGCGCTGTTGCTGGATGGGGGCGACACCTGGCATGGCTCGTATACCTGCTATCAGACGGCGGGTCAGGACATGGTCAACGTGATGAATGCACTCAAGCCAGATGCGATGACATTCCATTGGGAGTTCACGTTGGGCAGCGAGCGGGTCAACGAGATCGTCGAAGGTTTGCCCTTTGCGGCGCTAGGTCAGAATATCTTTGACGCGGAATGGGATGAACCTGCGGAACTTTTCAGGCCCTACAAGTTCTTCGAGCGCGGCGGGGCCAAAGTTGCCGTTATCGGACAGGCTTTCCCGTATATGCCAATTGCCAACCCCAGTTGGATGTTCCCGGAATACTCGTTCGGGATCCGGGATGAGAACATGCAGGCCATGGTGGACGAGGTGCGCGACGCCGGTTCCGATGTGGTCGTTGTCCTCAGCCATAACGGCTTTGACGTGGATAAGAAGATGGCAAGCCGTGTTCAGGGGATTGACGTAATCCTGAGCGGTCACACCCATGACGCATTGCCTGAACCGGTTCTGGTCGAAAAGACGCATATCATCGCGTCCGGCTCGAACGGCAAGTTCGTCAGCCGCGTTGATCTGGACGTGCGGGATGGCCAGATGATGGGGTTGAAGCACAAGCTGATCCCGATCTTTTCAGACGTCATCGCGCCTGATCCGGCAATCACGGCCCTGATCAACGAACAGCGTGCACCATATGACGCGGCGCTAAGCGAAGTGATCGGCAAGACGGACTCGCTTCTTTATCGGCGCGGAAACTTCAATGGCACGTGGGACGATCTGATCTGTGACGCACTGATCAGCGAGCGCGAGGCAGACATTGCCATGTCGCCGGGTGTGCGCTGGGGTCCGTCGATCCTGCCCGGTCAGGAGATCACGCGTGAGGATATCTGGAACGTCACTTCGATGTCTTATCCGAATGCGTATCGTACGGAAATGACGGGTGAATTCATTCACGTGATCCTTGAGGATGTTGGCGACAACCTGTTCAACCCCGATCCCTATTACCAGCAGGGTGGCGACATGGTGCGTGTCGGCGGCCTTGGGTACCGAATCGATGTCACCAAACCGCAAGGGCAGCGGATCAGCGACATGACCCTGCTCAAGACAGGTGAGGCGATTGATCCGGAGAAATCCTATGTTGTGGCCGGTTGGGCCAGCGTCAACGAGGGCACCGAAGGCCCGCCCATCTGGGATGTCGTCGAAAACCACATTCGCAATCAGGGTACCGTAACCGTCGAACCGAATACATCGGTCGAGGTGATCGGAGCCTGACTGCGCGAACCGAACTTCAAACATTGAATACAAGATTTGCTGATCGAATGACGGAGGCAAACAAGATGAGCGAGAACCCAAGGGGAAAAGCCCCATCGCGTCGCCAGTTTCTAAGCGGTGCCGCCGCGGTTGGCGTAGGTGCGGTCGGAGCCTCAGCGGCGCGCGCCGCAGGCCCTGACCCGCTGATCACGCAGGTTCAGGAATGGGCACAGGCAACGGGCGAAGGCGTGGATGCAACTCCCTACGGCCTGCCAATCCAATTCGAGAGTGATGTTGTACGGCGCAATGTCGAGTGGTTGACCGCAGACACGATCAGTTCGATCAATTTCACGCCGATCCACGCGCTGGATGGTACGATCACCCCGCAGGGATGCGCGTTCGAGCGGCACCATTCGGGTGCGATCGAGTTGAGCAAGGCGGACTTCCGTCTGATGATCAACGGTCTGGTCGAAACTCCGCTGATCTTCACATATGAAGATCTGGAACGTTTCCCGCGCGAAAACCGTATCTATTTCTGCGAATGCGCTGCCAATACCGGTATGGAATGGGCCGGTGCGCAGCTCAACGGCGCGCAGTTCACGCACGGAATGATCCACAACATGGAATACTCCGGTGTGCCGCTGCGCACCCTGCTCGAAGAAGCGGGGGTAAAGACCGAAGGCAAATGGGTTTACGTCGAAGGCGCGGATGCTTCCTCGAACGGCCGCTCAATCCCATTGGAAAAGGCAATGGACGACGTACTTGTTGCGTTCAAAGCCAATGGTGAGGCATTGCGCAAAGAACACGGCTATCCGGTCAGGCTGGTCGTTCCCGGCTGGGAAGGCAACATGTGGGTTAAGTGGCTGCGCCGCGTCGAGGTCACCGAGATTGCTATCGAAAGTCGCGAAGAGACATCCAAGTATACGGATACACTCGAAGACGGAACATCACGCAAATGGACATGGGTAATGGACGCCAAATCGGTCGTCACCTCGCCCAGCCCGCAAGCACCGATCACGCATGGGCCGGGGCCGTTGGTGATCACCGGGTTGGCCTGGTCTGGGCGGGGCTCGATTACCGGCGTCGATGTGTCGGTGGATGGTGGCAAGAACTGGGCTGCGGCCCGTCTGGCGGCCCCCGGAACAGACAAGGCGCTGACCCGGTTTTATTTGGACCATAACTGGGACGGTACAGAGATGCTGTTGCAGGCCCGCGCCAAGGATTCGACCGGTTACGTCCAACCCAGCAAAGCTCAGCTGCGCGACGTGCGTGGTGAGAACTCGATCTACCACAACAATTGTATCCAGACCTGGTGGATCAAGGAAAACGGAGAGGCGGAAAATGTCGAAGTATCGTAAGCTATTGGCCGCCTCGGCCCTTGGGTTGTGCGTGGCGGTTCCAGCCCATGCAGACAAGCTTGGACTTGGGCGCCCTGCGTTGCCCGAAGAAATCGCAGCATGGGACCACGACGTTGCACCTGACGGAACCGGATTGCCCGAAGGGTCCGGCGACGTGTTCACCGGTGAAGAGGTCTTTGCCGAACGGTGCGCGATCTGTCATGGCGATTTTGCAGAAGGTGTGGGCAATTGGCCGAAACTGGCGGGCGGCGAGGGCACGCTTGCGGATAAGGACCCGCTGAAAACAGTGGGCTCCTTCTGGCCGCACCTTTCGACGGTATGGGACTATGTGAACCGTTCGATGCCGTTTGGAGACGCACAATCGCTGGAGCCTGACGATGTTTACGCGATTGTCGCCTATATCCTGTATTCCAACGACATCGTTGATGATGAGTTCACGCTGTCGCACGAAAATTTCCTTGAAGTGGAAATGCCGAATGCCGGGGGTTTCATCGTGGATGACCGCGAAACGGCCGAGGCGCATTTCTGGACGGATGAGCCATGCATGACGGATTGCAAAGAAGGCGTGGAAATCACCATGCGCGCCGCCGTTCTGGATGTAACGCCCGACGAAGCCGGGGCTGACAGTCCGGACCAGGCGTCTGTAAACGAAAAAACATCCGTCGAAGTCGAAGAACCTGCTGAGGACATAGCAGCACTTGATCCCGAAATGATCGAAAATGGCGAAGAAGTTTTCAAGAAGTGCAAGTCATGCCATCAGGTCGGCGAAGGGGCCAAGCATCGCACGGGTCCGGCATTGAACGGCGTTGCCGGTGCCAATGCGGCCGCCGTCGAAGGCTTTAAGTACTCCAAGGCCATGAAAGCTGCCGCCGAGGATGGGTTGATCTGGACGGATGAAGAGATGGCCGCGTTTCTGGCCAAGCCTAAAGCCTACATGAAGGGGACACGTATGTCCTTTGCCGGGCTGAAGAAACAGGATGAAATCGACGCGGTCATCGTTTACCTGAAGTCGTTCGGAAGCTGATCATGTGGCGGCGGTGGGCAACAGGTGTCATGTTTGCTGCGAGTATCCTGACAACTGCCGCCACCGCGACCGAAGACTTGGGCGATGCTGTAGCCGGCAAACTTGTGTTTGCCCAATGCAAAGAATGTCATCAGGTCGGCGCCGGTGCTGAAAACAGGATCGGTCCGCACCTGAATGGTGTATTTGGCCGCCGGGCTGCCGGGCTAGAGGAGTTCACCTATTCCAAAAGCCTGATCCGTGCAGGTACTTCGGGGCTGGAATGGCACGCCGACACATTGTCGGCTTACATTGAAAACCCCCGCGCATTCGCATCCGGCACCAGAATGAGCTTTCGTGGGCTCGAGAACCCGGAAGATCGGGCCAATGTAATTGCCTATTTGCGTGTGTTTTCCGACAACCCGCAGGACATCCCCGAAGCCGACCCAACGGCAAAGAGAACGGACCATTCCGTCAACCCCGAAATCCTCGCGATACAGGGTGATCCAGAATACGGCGAATATCTGAGCAGCGAATGCACGACATGCCACCAGATAGAGGGAGGCGATGATGGGATTCCCTCGATCGTTTACTGGCCCGACCAGGATTTCGTTGTCGCCATGCACGCCTACAAGGACAAGCAGCGGCCCCATCCCGTCATGCAGATGATCGCGGGCCGCCTGAGCAGTGATGAGATCGCGGCATTGGCCGCTTACTTCAACAACCCACAGTGACAATGCCCAAGGGGAGGAAACGCGATGACACTCAACAGACGGACATTTCTGGGAACCGCAGGGGTACTTGCCGCCGGACTGTCGGCCCCGATGGTGCTGGCGCAGGGAAAGCCCCGTGTCGTGGTGGTCGGGGGCGGGGCAGGCGGCGCAACCGCGGCGCGCTATATTGCCAAAGACAGCAAGGGCGAGATTGACGTCACCCTGATCGAGCCGTCCAAAACATATTACACCTGTTTTTTCTCGAACCTGTATCTGGGCGGGTTTCAGGAGCTTTCGGACATTGCGCACAGCTATGGCACTCTTGCCGCAAAATACGGTATCAACGTGGTTCACGATTGGGCCGTGGGTGTCGACCGCGACGCCAAAACCGTATCGTTAGCGGGTGGCGGATCTATTCCATATAACAAACTGATCCTGAGCCCGGGTATCGACTTTGTCGATGGCGCAGTCGAGGGGTGGGATGTGACTGCACAGAACAAGATGCCGCATGCGTATAAGGCGGGCTCTCAAACCGAGTTGTTGAAGGCGCAGGTTCTGGCGATGCCCGAGGGTGGAACCTTTGCGATGGTTGCGCCGCCGAACCCGTACCGTTGCCCCCCCGGACCTTATGAGCGGGTTTCGATGGTTGCGCATGTGCTGAAGGCGAACAATCCGACAGCGAAAATCATCATTGCTGATCCGAAAGACAAATTCTCCAAGATGTCTTTGTTCCAGGAAGGTTGGGCCGACCACTACGAAGGCATGATCGACTGGATCGGAGAGGATTTTGGCGGCGGCAATGTCTCGGTCAATCCGGATGCCATGACGGTGACCATCGATGGTGAAGAAACCCAGGTCGATGTCTGCAACGTGATCCCGGCCATGAAAGCCGGGCGTATTTCGGAAATGGCCGGTGTGACCGATGGCAACTGGGCACCGGTGAATGCGGCGGACATGTCATCGAAAGCTGACCCTGACATCTATGTTCTTGGTGATGCCAGCCAGCAAGGCGACATGCCGAAATCCGGTTTTTCGGCCAACAGCCAGGCGAAAGTCTGCGCCAATGCCGTTCGCGGTGCATTGACCGGATCAAAGATATTCCCGGCCAAGTTTTCGAACACGTGCTGGTCGCTCATTGATACGGATGACGGGGTCAAGGTCGGTGCGACTTATGAAGCAACGCCAGAAAAGATTGCCAAGGTGGACGGCTTTATCAGCCAGACCGGCGAAGGCTCCGACCTGAGAAAAGCAACCTACCAAGAGTCGCTGGGTTGGTATGCCGGTATCACATCGGACATGTTCGGTTAAGAAACGCCAAGGCTTTGACCGGTGTCAAAGCCTTGGCGGTGAAATCTGAAGAAATGTGGTTCAGGAGGAGGAACATCATCATGAAACACTTTATCGCATCAGCCGCTTTTTCGGTTGCATTAGCAAACCCGGTTTTTGCAGGGGAGGTCATTGCCGTCCCCTTTGACGGCAGCTTTGATGACGCCACCTTTGCCGTTGAATCAGCAATTGTTGGCCAGGGGCTGGTTATCGATTATGTGAGCCATGTTGGTGACATGCTGAACCGGACGGGGGCGGATGTCGGCAGCGACAAACAGATATTCGCAGCTGCTGAAATATTTATCTTCTGTTCCGCAAGGCTCTCGCGCGAAATGATGGAGGCTGACCCGATGAATATCGGCTATTGCCCCTACGGGATCTTCGTGGCCGAGGACGAAGGCGGTGTCAAAGTGGGCTACCGAAGCTATCCTGACGGACCAATGGAGAAAGTCGAAGCCTTGTTGGCCGGTATCGTAGAAGAAGCCGTTGGAAACTGACATGAACTACCAACAGTTTTTTCGTGATCAGCTAGGGCAATTGCAGGCCGAAGGAAATTACCGGGTCTTCGCCGAGCTTGAGCGTCATTGCGGAGCATTTCCAACTGCACACAACCATGCAGAAAACGGACCTGAGAAAGTCACAGTCTGGTGCTCGAACGATTATTTGGGAATGGGTCAGCATCCAAAGGTTCTGGCGGCCATGCACCGAGCGATCGACACCTGTGGCGCAGGGGCTGGCGGGACTCGGAATATTTCGGGGACCACGCATGAACATGTTCTGCTTGAGCAGGAGCTTGCGGATCTGCATGGCAAGGAAGCAGCGCTGCTATTCACGTCCGGGTATGTTTCAAATTGGGCTGCTTTGGGAACTCTGGCTTCGCGAATTCCCGGTATCACGGTTCTGTCCGACGAATTGAACCACGCGTCGATGATCGAGGGTATCCGTCACAGTCGTTGCGCAAAGCGGGTCTGGAAGCATAACGATTTGAAGGACCTTGAACGACATCTCATGGACCTGCCATCCAACGCACCAAAACTGATCGCGTTTGAAAGTGTGTATTCGATGGATGGCGATATCGCGCCGATTGCCGAAATCTGCGATCTGGCGGATCGGTACGGCGCGATGACCTATCTGGACGAGGTTCATGCCGTCGGGCTGTATGGGCCGCGCGGTGGCGGCATCGCTGAACGCGAAGAGCTGATGGATCGCCTGACGGTTATCGAAGGCACGTTGGGCAAAGCGTTCGGCGTGGTTGGTGGATACATCGCGGCGTCAAAGGAACTTGTCGACTTTGTCCGTTCCTTTGCCAGCGGATTTATCTTTACCACAGCATTGCCCCCGGCCGTCGCCGCCGGCGCCGCAGCATCCGTCCGGCACCTCAAGCATAGCAATGAGGAGCGGTGCCTGCATCAGCAACGCGTAAGCGAGGTTCGGAGCAGGCTGGACGCTTTGGGCATCCCGCACACGCCCAACCCAAGCCATATTATCCCGGTCATGGTCGGTGATCCGGTCAAGTGCCGCTTCATCTCGGATGTTTTGATGCGCGACTACGGGATTTATATCCAGCCGATAAACTATCCTACTGTCCCGAAAGGCACCGAACGCCTTCGGATTACGCCGTCACCTGTACATTCGTCAGAAGATGTAACCCTGTTGGTCGAGGCGTTGGGTGCATTGTGGACACAGTGCCAGCTTGCGCGCAAACCGATGGCCGCACAGTGAGAACTTGACGGAAGGCAAAGACGGACACGTAAAGAGGTGAGAGTTTTGTCTATGGAACGCCTCATCGATCTGCTGGGAGATTCGGGCACATTGGCTGCCGCCGGTTTGCTTGTTGGCATCCTGTTCGGAGTCACCGCTCAGAAATCTCAATTCTGTTTGCGGGCATCCACTGTTGAAGTCGCCGAGGGCGAGCTTGGCCCCCGTCTGGCCGTCTGGCTGGTCGCGTTCACGTCGGCGCTGACGCTGGTACAGGGGTTCGTCTCGATTGAATGGCTGGATTTGTCCGAGGCGCGGTCAATTGCGTCGACAGGCAGCCTGAGTGGCGCGGTGATCGGCGGTTTGATGTTTGGCGTCGGAATGATTTTGGCGCGCGGATGCGCGTCGCGCCTGTTGGTGTTGGCCTCATGCGGCAACCTGAGGGCAATGGTGACGGGGCTGGTTCTGACGTTGGTCGCGCAAGCGGCTTACACAGGTGTGCTCAGCCCCGCGCGCGAGGCGCTGTCCGGTCTTTGGACGATCGCAGGTGGCAACGCGCGCGACCTTTCGGCACTACTTGGATTTTCGCCGATCGCATACTCAGCCTTTGCCGCGGGGACATTTGTTCTGGCCGTTGCGTTTGCAGCGCGCCAGCAGGTTACAATGACAAAGATTGTCATGGCAGCCGGAGTTGGTGTCGCTGTGGCGCTTGGCTGGTTGATGACATTTGCGATTGCACAAGCCTCCTTCGACGTCGTGCCGGTGTCTTCGGTCACGTTCACCGGCCCGGCAACGGACACATTGATGGCGCTGGTGGCTGAGCGGAAAATTGCCCTGTCCTTTGGCATTGGTCTGGTTCCGGGCGTTGCAATTGGCGCCGCTGTTTCTGCCATTCTTTCCGGCGAGTGGAAGATCGAACAATTTGGCCCGGATACTCCGATGGAGCGCTACCTTGTGGGGGCCGTCTTGATGGGATTTGGTGCAATGTTGGCAGGTGGCTGCGCCGTTGGTGCCGGATTGTCCGGGGGATCGTCCTTGTCGCTAACTGCGTGGCTTGCCGTCTTCTCGATGTGGGTCGGGGCCGTCGCCACCCATCGGATGATGATGCGAATGCTCGTTCTTCGGCGGTCCTGACTTATTCGAATTCCATCTGTTCGTAGACACGACCGGCGTTTTTTGTGGCCAGTTCCTCGAACGTGTCCAAATGGGCATAAAGGGTTTGGTCGACGTAATAGGCCTCGGCCAGATCCCCGCCTGCATCCATATGTTCGCGTATCTTTGCGCGCAGGTAGACCAGATAATCACGTGTATACCGGCGCACCTGATCCATGTTCGTAGGATGACCGTGCCCGGGGATCACATATGTGGCTTCCAGTGCCTCGAACTCATTGTCCCAGGTCTCAAGCCAATCTGCGGTGTAGGTGTCCTGAAAGATCGGCAGCATACGTTCGTGAAATGCCATGTCACCCGCGATGACAAGGCTTTGATTGGGCAACCAGATCGAAATGTCGCCGGGGCTGTGCGCAGGTCCAAGATGTTTGGCCTCGATGCGAAAATCGCCGAGTTCGACGATGTATTCATCGTCAAACGTTTCTGTCGGACCGGCCAGAAAAGTTCCTTTTGCCTTGTCCTTGTTATATGCCTGCATCCCTTCAAGGATTTGCGGCCCATATTCTTCGAATTCAGCCGCCGCATCTGAATGAGCAACGATGGGCACTCCAAGTTCCGACCAGTAGGCGTTCCCCAGCATGGCGTGCCCCTGACCGTTTTCGTTAAAGACAAGCTTCACGGGCTGATCCGTGATCGCTTGGATCTCCTTGTGAAGCGCTTCGGCAAGCGCATAAGCCGCGCCACCGTTGATGACGACAACGCCCTCTCCGGTCACGATGAAGCTGAGGTTGTTGTTGTGGCCCGAATTCTCATAGGTTGGGGGTGCGGTTGCACCGATGGCGGAAAAGACGCCGGGAATAAACTCGACAGGTTTCGAGTAAAGAACGCTCTGCGGGTACTGGTCAGCAATATCCTCACTGGCCCAGGTTTGTGTGGCCAGGGTACAGGCAATCAACAAAGCGCGCATCATGCAGGCTCTCCAATAAATCGATAGGTCGAACCGGCCTTTTCGACACGGCCAAATCCGCCATTTGGCAGATGGAATCCAATAATATTCATTTGGGCATGAGAAATCTGATCCAGCAGCGATTTCCGTGCACTTGCCGCGGCGTCGGGGTCCTGATCCGTACCGCTGCGCCAATCCGGACGCTCGAACGCGACGTGCGGATTGCCGAGCGCATCGCCCACGACCATCACCGCGTCACTGCCTTTGCGAATCTCGAAGGCCATATGTCCGGGCGTGTGCCCGAAACTAGCGCGTGCTGCGATACCGGGAAGGATTTCCTGCCCATCATCAAAAAACGCAACCATGCCTTCGATGGCTTCCATGCGCCGCTTTGCGCCCACCGCGAAGGCCGTGCGGTCGGCCCCTATCTTTTCCACGGTTGCGGGGTTCCACCAATAGTCCCATTCCGTGCGGCCAAGATGAAATCTGGCATTGGGAAAGAGTGGATCTCCGAAGTCGTCCAGCACACCCCAGATGTGATCTGGATGTGCATGGGTGAAGATCACCTGCGTGACCTCATCCGGAGACAACCCGACGGCGTCCAGAGTTTCCGGAAGTTTGCCAGCGGTTTGCATGAAGTCGGGCCCGGCTCCAACGTCGAACAGTATGGTATTCTGGTCATCGCGGTAGAGCACAATGTTGCACTCGGGCTGGTAACTGGTCAGATCTGCCTGATAGCGGTTCAGAAGTTCTGTTAGCTCTGCCTCGGGCATTGCGCCAAAGACCATTTCGGGCGGCAACGACAGATACCCATCTGACAAAGTCGAAATCCTTGCCGATTGGCCAAGTGTCATCTCCGCAATCGCAAAGCTGGGTCGCAGGCAGAGCGCCAGACATGCGCCCTGAGACAGGAAGGTGCGCCGGGAGAAATGTGGGTCTCTGCTCATACATAATCATTAAGATGAATGTTTTTATTTGTAAATGATGAATGACGCGGACGGCACATTATCTCTGGGGCTTTCCACCACTTGCGTTGGAATGTTCGCAGCAAGGTGTCGCACATCTGGCCCATCCCAAAGTACCTTTGACACGTCTTTGCGAAGCAGATACGGAATGGACTACCTGGAGCGGCGGTGAAAACCTGTGCATCGCGGCGCAGGATGTCCTGTTGCAGGTGCAGGGCACCCGCCACGGCTTGCAGGAGATTTCAACGCAAAGCGACCTACCAGGACACTACAATTGTGACGTCACCCAGCCAGCGCATGCGGCAGGTGTTCAACCAGAGCCCGTTGCACGACCGCAAATCTTGGCGTGTGTGCGATTTCCTCTAGCGTCGCGACCCAAAGTGGAACCTCGATTCTGGGATCAATGTCGTTCAACCTGTGAAGCCGGGGATCAGCGTCGCCAATAAAAGCAGGTAACAAAGCTCGCCCCGCACCCGATGCAACCATCTGCTGAAGCACCAGAAAACTGTCTGCTCCGTTTGTCATGTCATCGGCGCGAACATGTTCAGCCAACCATTTGGCCGGGAGTGAACGGCTGAGAGCCCCATCAAGCCGCATCCATTTTTGGTCACGGGTACCGTCACTGTAAACCCCAAAGAACAACGTTCCTGCGCGCTCTCCGGTCAACCCTTCACCAAGTTGAACTGAAGGGCGGACAACTATATCCGCAGTTAACCTGGTCAGATCATGGTGACTGTTACCGCTGAGGATCGTCAGTTCGAGGCTCGGATAGAGGGCGGAAATTGAGTTTAGTATCTGTGGCAGGACAAACTGGCAAAGGCTGTCCGTGGACGCGATACGCACATGACCCGCAGGCGAACGATTTGCGCCCACAACGGCGCGTTCTACCGAAAGCACGGCGTCTTCAACGCTTTCCATGGCGGACAGAATTGTTCTGGCTTCGGGAAGTACTGAATACCCTGACGGGTCTTTCCGAAAAACAACACAGCCATATCGGTGTTCGAAGGCGGCAACTCTGCGCAGGACGGTTGCATGTGCAACGCCCAGGGCTGTCGCCGCCGCATTCAACGAGCCGTGTTTGCTGACGGCGAGGGCATACCGAATATCGTCCCAATTGTCGTTGTTCATAAATGAACAGGAGAGGCCGAATAACAAACAATTACAAGAAAAATCGTTCAAGCTATCATATGGCACATTAAACAGGGAGCCACACCATGATTAAGAAGTCTTCGATCTTTGCGGCAGGTCTTTTGTCCTTGGCCGTAGTTGGAACTGCAATTGCTCAGGATAGCGAAAACCCGGCTGTAAAAGCGCGGACTTCGATTATGCAGCTTTACGCTTTCAACCTTGGCACGTTGGGCGCCATGGCCAAGGGAGAGGCAGAATATGATGCCGAAGCGGCTACGCGAGCCGCAAATAATATTGTCGTTGTGTCGCAGATCGACCAGTCCGCGATGTGGCCAGCCGGATCGGATAATGTGTCAGACCCGTCAACCCGCGCCTTGCCCGCTATTTGGGAAAACTTCGCAGATGTCGGGGCCAAAGGGCAGGCACTGGCCGATGCCGCTGTTGCGATGCAGGCTGCGGCAGGTCAGGATGTTGAAGCTCTGAAAGGGGCGATGGGCCAACTTGGCGGAGCCTGTTCGGCCTGTCACAAAGCATACAGAGCACCAGAAAATTAAAGGAGTATTGATCAGTGCGGCGCATTCTACTTTTCGCCGTTCTAGTCATGCTTATGGTCGGGTTGGCCGGTTTGCTGCTAACCCGGCCGCAAAGAGTTGATCCGGCACAGTTGGCCGGTCTGACCCCCGACGTGACCAGAGGGGCGTCTGTCTTCTATTCAGCAGGATGCGCCTCGTGCCACTCGGCCCCGGATGCCCGCGCGGAAGGAAAGCTTGTTCTAGCAGGCGGGCGCCGGTTTGAAACGGATTTCGGTACGTTTGTAGCTCCAAACATCTCCAGTGATCCAGACACCGGAATTGGATCATGGTCCGTGCTGGATCTGGCCAATGCCCTGAAACACGGAACAGGACCAAAGGGACAACATTATTACCCGGCCTTTCCCTATACCTCTTATGCCAAGATGACGGTCGAGGACGTCGCGGCGCTTCATGCGTTTTTGAACACCCTGCCTGCATCTGATGCGGCAAGTATCCCGCATGACGTTGGTTTCCCTTTCAATATCCGGCGCGGGCTGGGGTTGTGGAAATTTCTGTTTTCGGGCTCGGGCTGGGTGGTTGAAGGTGATTTGACCGATCAGCAAATCCGGGGGCGGTATCTGGTGGAAGCTTTGGGGCACTGCGCGGAATGCCATACACCGCGAAACGGACTGGGAGGGTTGAAGCGGGATCTCTGGCTGACCGGAGCGCCAAATCCGAATGGCAAGGGGCGCATCCCCGGTCTGACCACCGCCCAGCTTGACTGGTCCGAGGCTGACATCGCTGAATATCTGAAATCCGGTTTCACACCGGATTATGACAGCGCCGGAGGCGAAATGGTCGAAGTCATCGAGAACACCTCGAAACTAAGCGATGAAGACCGATTGGCCATTGCTGCTTATCTGAAATCCGTTCCCGTTCAGTGAATTGGCTACTGGTTGCAGAAACTCGGGCATTTGTCAGCGCAGGTCTTATGACACTGGTTCTGAGCAACGCAAAAAACGTTTGGATTGCTGGGTCAAACCAGCACGGCTACATTGCTCAGATCTCTGGCAATGCGGATCAGCGGGCATTGCTCTCCTATGGCCAGCCGACCCGCGTCGGTTAATCCCATCACTTCGGCGGGTATGCGAGTTGCGGCAGCCAATGCGTCTTCCAACGGCACTTCTGCCTGCGTGGTCAGGACACGCAGTGCTGTGGTCAAGTCCAAATCAGCCCCCGCTAAAGTGCCATCAGACAGTGTCAAACGGCCGTCTTTGCGGGAAATGCGGCGGCCTTCCAGTTCGAACATGCGCTGGTCTGTGCCAGCCGGTGCCATCGCATCGCTGACCAGAAATATCCGGCCTGGGCCCCGCTTGGCGGCCCAGGCTGTGCGCATGGCTTCAGGGTGAACATGAATACCGTCTGCGATCAGTCCGGCGTTTAATCGACCCGAGGTCAGAACCGCCCCGACAAGCCCGGGAGATCGATTGCCAAGTTGGCTCATTGCGTTGAACAGATGCGTGACGCAGGACGCACCGGCTTCGGCATAGGACAAGCAGGTATCAAAATCCGCATCACTGTGGCCCAGCGAAACAACGGCGCCTGCTGAGACCAGCGCTTTCACCTGCGCAATTGACACGTTTTCTGGCGCAACCGTCAGCATCAATGCGGGCAGGGCATGCGCAGCCGCGACAAGCGTCGTCAGGTCCTCGTCATCCATGGGGCGGATCAGGGCTGCATCATGGGCACCTTTCCGAGCCACCGAAAGATGCGGCCCTTCCAGATGCAGGCCAGCGATCCCCGGAACACCCGCAGAAATCGCGGCCTTGACCGCTTCGATGGCGGCGCGGGTCTTGGCTGCGGTATCTGTGATCAGGGTGGGAAGGATCGAGGTTGCCCCAAGCGCCCGGTGCGCCTTGGCAATGCGTGCAAGTGTTTCGACAGATGGGGCGGCGTTGAACATCATTCCGCCGCCGCCATTCACTTGCAGGTCAACATAACCGGGCGCCAGTATATCGCCATGCAGGTCGACAAGCTTGCCAGCGTCTGTCTTCACGTCAACGCCTATGTCAGTGATGCGGCCCGCCTCCAGCCGCAGCGCGGCACCGTCGTGCAATCTGGTGCCGTCGTAAACAAGCCCGCCGTGGTAGATGATCGCCTGGCCGCTCATACCGTTTCCGTCACTTTTCGCAGGTGACGTGGCGCATCCGGGTTGATCCCGCGTTGTACGGCGACCTGCTCGACCATTGAATAAAAGGACACGATGGCGGCTACCGGGTCCGTCAACCAGTGATCCGTGCGGACATGAGGCAGCACCTCGGCCTTTGTTACCTTTGGGCTGGTAGCAAATACCTGTGCCCCTTTGGCTGCGAGAGTGTCGGCAACCTCGGCCAACAGCGGCTCTGCCGGGTCATTGGCGGCAAAGGCAATAACCGGGAAT
Source organism: Ruegeria sp. AF3 (assembly GCF_056536285.1). Taxonomy (NCBI): domain Bacteria; kingdom Pseudomonadati; phylum Pseudomonadota; class Alphaproteobacteria; order Rhodobacterales; family Roseobacteraceae; genus Ruegeria; species Ruegeria sp. AF3. The sequence continues at coordinate 678,798 of NZ_JBQFJM010000002.1, forward strand.
CCGCCTTCCACGATCGAGACCGGGCCGTGCAGCACCTCGGCCGAGGAATAGCTTTCGGCATGGATCTGGCAGGTTTCTTTGAATTTCAGCGCAGCCTCGTTCGAGATCGCTACGCTTGGTCCGCGGCCAAGCGTATAAAGCGAGCTTTGGGTGACGACAGCCGCCGCTTTGCTCCAGTCACACCGCGTGGCGGCATCAAGGTGCTTGGGCAGGTCACGCAGCGCAGCCAGAAGATCTTTGTCGCCTTTCAGTTCCGCCAGCAGCCAAAGCCCGGCAACCAGCGAGGTCACGAATGTCTTTGTCGCCGCTACACTAAGCTCAGGACCCGCGTGCAGCGGCAAAGCCGCCTCAGCCGCCAGTGCAAGGGGCGACGACGGATCATTTGTGATTGCCACCGTGCTGGCCCCGGCCTTTCGGGCACTTTTCGTAAGCTGCACGATATCCGGGCTTTTTCCTGATTGTGAAACAGAAAGGCAAAGCGCCCCGGCCACATGCAGGTCGGCGCCATACACGGACGCGACTGACGGGCCGACGGATGCCATGGGCAAACCAAGAAGCAGTTCGCTTGCGTATTTCAGAAATGTGCAGGCGTGGTCCGAAGAGCCACGCGCCGCCGAAATCATGAACTTCAGCCCGCCGTTCCGGGCGACGTCCGTCGCTGTGCTCAGGGCATCTCCGCCATTGCTGAGTAATCGCTCGACAGCAACAGGAATCTCTTCGATTTCCTGACGCATCAGGGTCGTTTTCGGGGTCATCGGGGCAGCCTTTCCATCGGAATCACAGATCATGGAGTGAGTCGCAGCTCAGCCACGAAGTCGTAGGCATCGCCGCGATAGTTGGATTTTGTGAACTCGGCGACGCGCCCGCCTTCCAGATGGGAAATCCGCTGGATGCTCAGCCCTGCTGCGCCTTCGGCGACACCGAGCAGAGCGGCATCTTCAGCCTCAAGATTAACGGCGGAAATCTTCTGGATAGCGCGAACTGGTCGGCAGCCGTTTTCTTCCAGAAGATCGTAGAGTGAGTCGCGCACGGCTAGTGGGTTTGGCAGAATGTCCAATGGCAACGAGGCACGTTCGACTGCCATGGGGCGCCCGCCAGCTTCTCGCAGGCGGCAAATGCGGGCCACCTGTCCGTCAGCGGGCAGCCCGAGTACCGCCGTTTCCTCGGGTGATGGCAGAAAAACGCCCCGTTCCAACCACTTGGAGGTTGACTCCATGCCGCGCAGGCGCATGTCCTCACTGAACGAAGTCAGATGCGAAAGCGATTGTTCTAATTTCGGCGCGGCGTTCCGCACGAAAGATCCGGAACCCTGCCGCTGTACGATTGCGCCCTGTTTCACCAATTCCTGAATGGCCTTGCGCACGGTGACCCTGGACAGGCCGGTGATCTCGGCGATTTCGCGCTCGGGCGGTAATGAGGAATTCGGGGGAAGGACACCAGCGTCGATGCCTTCTTCCAGCCGCTGGCGCAGCCGGACATAGCGCGGCCCTCCGCTGTTTTCGAGCCAGTCGTCAGAAGCCAGAAAAGAAGCCGCGTTCATGCCGAATGCTCCACTTGAAAAGCCCGGGCCAACGCGATGGCTCCGTCGATAGGCGCACCTTTGGGTTCTGTTACTGCGCCACGCGCACGATCCGGCAGATACGCCTCGTAATGTGGGCCAATACCCCCGGTCAGGCATAATGGCATGGCCGGGGTCCAACCCATTGCTTCCAGTGCCTGCAAAAGATGCGCGGCGCCTTCGCGCATAAGCGAAACCGCCCGTTCATCCCCTGACCTTGCTGCCGCTGTCACCTGTCGCGCAATTTGGCCGAATTCATGAGGTCGGGCCGCAGCCGCGAAAGCGACAATGCCGCTTGTACTGCCAAATTCGTTCAGCAAGGCCTCAGTCAGGTTGGATTTTGGCACCAGCCCATCCCATGCATCCAGCGTCTCCGAAAGCGCTCTGCGCCCAATCCACTGAGCAGAAGCCTCATCCCCCAGCACGGAGCCCCAGCCACCAGAAAAGCGTCGGCCGTTTTGCGATTGAAGGGCCAGAAAAGAACCCGTCCCGCAATGGGCGATTGCACCGTCGGTTGCCTGATGCGCACCCGCCAGCGCAGGGTGGCGATCATCCTCAACCAGTATACTGTCCAACGGCAAATCCGAGGCCACCCGCTGGGCGATCTGATCACCGGTAACGCCTGCCAGTCCAAAATACGCCGGTGCCGGTCTCAGGACGTCTGGCTGAACACTGAGCTTGGTCGCAAGCATTTTCAAGCCGTCTTTCAGACGTGCAATCGCACCGTCATAATCGCTGGCAACGTTGGCTGGGCCAACCTCGACCACCAGCCGCTGCTCCCCATCGTCATAGGCGATCCGACAGGTCGTTCCGCCGCCATCTGCTGCGATGATTGGATTGTTTTTCGACCTAAGCATGATGATACCTATATAATGCCTATGCTGTAATGTAAATGCCAAAGTAAATCCAATAAGGGCAGAAAGATCAAAAATACATTGATTAATAAGGCCAATAGCGGCTGAAAAAAAATTAGTGGACAAATGGTATTGTATAGGTATGCTTTCTGGCAACGAGGAGAAACACGTGCTGCCACACATCACAGAACAACTCCACCCGGACGCATACGATTTGGGCAACCGACCGCTGGAAGAGGCGGCGCTGACCCTGTCCAGGGGTCAGCAGGAAGCGGCCGGTGCCCCACAGGGCGCCCTGCGTGCGATTTGCGACGGTGCCGACGCCATGGCCCGCAGTCTGGCATCAGGTGGTTCATTGTATTACGCGGCGGCGGGGTCTTCGGGGCTGATGGCTGCGGCTGATGCAATGGAACTGGGCGGTACTTTCGGCATTGATGAAAACCAAGTCCATATCCTGATGGCCGGAGGGTTGCCGCAATCCGCGCATATGCCCGGTGGAACCGAGGACGATACCGATGGGCTGATCGACGGGCTGGCCGTGCTTACGTGCAACGATACGGTCATTGCTGTCTCTGCCAGTGGCACCACCCCCTATACACTTGAGGCCGCGCGACTTGCGCGTGCCGCGGGTGCCAGCACGATCGGGATAGCCAACAACCCGGGCAGCCCGCTGTTGGCGCAATGCGATCACGCGATTCTGCTTGCCACCCCGCCTGAACTGATTTCAGGCTCAACCCGAATGGGCGCCGGTACAGCCCAGAAAATCGCGCTGAACATGCTGTCCAGCCTTATGGCAATCAAGTTGGGTCATGTTCACGAGGGCATGATGGTCAACCTGCGAGCAGACAACGCAAAGCTGCGGGCGCGTGCGACCGGCATCGTCGCCCGGATCGCCGGAGTTGATGCAGGCACCGCCCATAACGCCTTGGCTGAAGCGCAAGGAGACACCAAATCCGCCATTCTCATCGCCGCTCGCGGCGTTTCACTGGCGGCAGCCAATGCGCGCCTGAAAGAAGCGGGCGGAGTTCTGAGCGCGGCACTGACACCTGATAAATAACTGCAAACCAAATGGGAGAGTACAATGAAACGTAATAGCCTGAAACTGGCCTTGCTTGGTGGGACGCTGTTAGCCTCTGCCGCCTATGCCGAGGACGTCACCCTGACTATCGAAAGCTGGCGTAACGATGACCTGACACTGTGGCAGGACCAGATCATCCCGGCCTTTGAAGCAAAGCATCCTGGCATCAAAGTCCAGTTCACGCCGTCTGCCCCGGCAGAATACAACGCGGTTTTGAACTCGAAACTTGATGCGGGGTCTGCCGGTGACCTGATTACCTGCCGCCCCTTCGATGCTTCGCTGGCGCTTTATGAGGCCGGTCACCTGACCGATCTGTCCTCGGTCGAGGCGATGAACAACTTCTCGGACGTTGCAAAGTCTGCCTGGCAGACGGATGACGGTTCGGCCAGCTTCTGCGTGCCGATGGCATCGGTTATTCACGGCTTCATCTACAACAAGGACGCTTTTGCCGAGTTGGGCCTCGAAGTGCCGACCACAGAAGACGAGTTCTTTGCCGCTTTGGACAAGATCAAGGAAGACGGCACTTACATCCCAATGGCAATGGGTACCAACGACCAGTGGGAAGCTGCCACGATGGGCTACAACAACATCGGGCCGAACTACTGGAAGGGTGAAGAAGGTCGTCAGGCGTTGATCGCAGGCGAACAGAAGCTGACCGATGAAGCCTGGACAGCCCCTTATGCGACGCTGGCCCGTTGGGGTGCGTATCTGGGTGATGGGTACGAAGCACAGACCTATCCCGACAGCCAGAACATCTTCACTTTGGGCCGCGCAGCCATCTATCCTGCGGGATCATGGGAGATTTCCGGCTTCAACGCACAAGCCGATTTCGAAATGGGCGCTTTCAAGCCGCCGGTTCAGAACGCAGGTGACACCTGCTATATCTCGGACCACACGGATATTGGCATCGGCATGAACGCGGCCACAAAGAATCCTGAAGCCGCTGAAACATTCCTGACCTGGGTCGCAAGCCCCGAGTTTGCTGAAATCTTCGGCAACGCTCTGCCCGGCTTCTTCCCGCTGTCGAGCACTCCGGTCGAGTTGCAGGACCCGCTGGCCAAGGAAATCGTCGGTTGGCGTGAAGAATGTGAATCGACCATCCGCTCGACTTATCAAATCCTGTCCCGCGGCACACCAAACCTCGAGAACGAGACCTGGGGCGCATCCGTTGCCGCGATCAAAGGTGCCAAGTCGCCTGAAGAGCTGGGTGCAGAACTACAGGCGGGCCTCGCCTCGTGGTACGCACCACATCAGTAAGCTGAACCATACCCGGGCAGCATGAGTTGCCCGGGTACGCCAAGCATTCCATCGAAAGCGTTCCCATGACCCGCCCCCGCATCCGCTGGCATATCGTCGTGTTTCTGGCACCAGCCGTGCTTGTCTACACAGCGGTGATGATCTTTCCCCTGTTCAACACGCTCCGTCTGGCCCTTTACTCTGAGGTCGACCAGAGCCGCGTTTTTGTTGGACTGCAGAACTTTCAAACGCTGTTTTTCGATCCGATCTGGTCGGAACAGTTCTGGAATGCGCTGGGCAACAATTTCTGGTTCTTTCTGATTCACATGCTGGTACAGAACCCCATCGGCATCGCGCTGGCAGCGCTGCTCAGCCATCCGCGCCTGCGATTTGCGGTGCTCTATCGGTCGGCGATCTTCATTCCAACAATCCTGAGCTTTGTGATCGTCGGATTTGCATGGAAACTGATCCTGTCGCCCATCTGGGGCATCGCGCCTTCGATGCTGGATGCGGTTGGGTTGAAATCCCTCTTTGCCCCGTGGTTGGGGAAGGAGGAATACGCTCTGACCACTCTGGCGCTGATTTCGGTCTGGCAGTTTGTCGGTATCCCTATGATGCTGATTTACGCGGCCTTGCTATCGATCCCTGAGGAAATCCTGGAAGCCGGGGAAGTGGATGGCATCACCGGCACAAGTGCCTTCTGGAAGATCAAGCTGCCGCTTATCCTGCCTTCGATCGGGATCATCTCAATCCTGACATTTGTCGGTAATTTCAACGCCTTCGATCTGATCTATGCTGCACAGGGTGCCTTGGCGGGGCCTGACTTCTCGACCGATATTCTTGGCACCTTCATGTACCGCACATTCTTTGGCTTCCAGCTGCAATTGGGTGACCCGCATATGGGTTCGGCCATCGCTGGTGCGATGTTTGCAATCATCCTGCTGGGTGTCTGTGTCTACCTTTTCGGCATCCAGACCCGGATGCGCCGGTACCAGCTGTAAGGAGCAGATGACATGAACAAGGCCCGCTCCAACCCGCTAAACACCTTCGCGATGCATGGTGCTCTGATCTTTTATACGCTGATCGCTCTGTTTCCGGTTTTTGTGATCCTGATCAACAGCTTCAAGACCCGCAAGGCAATCTTTCGCGAACCGCTGGCGCTGCCTGATGCCGACAGTTTTTCGATGATCGGGTATCAGACAGTGATGAAGCAGGGGGATTTCTTCCTTTATTTCCAGAACTCTCTGATTGTGACGGTTGCATCCCTGACTTTGGTCCTGCTGTTTGGCGCAATGGCGGCTTATGCGCTGAGTGAGTACCGGTTCAAGGGCAACATGCTTATGGGTCTGTACTTGGCGCTTGGAATCATGATCCCGATCCGCATCGGCACTGTGGCCATCCTTGAAATGATGGTGGCGACCGGGCTTGTGAACACCCTGTGGGCGCTGATCCTTGTCTATACGGCGCAGGGCCTGCCCTTGGCGGTGTTCATCCTGAGCGAGTTCATGAAACAGGTGAGTGACGACCTCAAGAATGCGGGCCGTATCGACGGGCTAAGCGAATACACAATCTTCTTTCGGCTTGTGTTGCCGCTGGTGCGTCCGGCAATGGCAACGGTTGCCGTGTTCAACATGATCCCGATCTGGAACGATCTATGGTTCCCGCTGATCCTGGCTCCTGCGGAAGAGACCAAGACACTGACGCTGGGGAGCCAGGTCTTCATCGGTCAGTTTGTGACAGACTGGAACGCGGTCCTGTCAGCCCTTTCAATGGCGATCCTGCCGGTGCTGATCCTCTATGTGATCTTCTCGCGACAGCTTATCCGCGGCATCACGTCAGGAGCGGTGAAATGACCCGCGTCCTGATCGTAGGCCTTGGGAACATGGGGCTGAGCCATGCGTTGGCACATCACCATCACCCGGACGCGCAGATTGTCGGGCTGGTGAACCGATCCGGCCGCGTGGATCACCCTGATCTGACGGGCTATTCGGTGTATTCAAGTTTTGAAGCCGCTCTGACCGAAACCAAACCCGATCTGGTTGTGATCGCGACCTACTCGGACAGTCACGCCGATTACGCCTGCGCCGCGATGGAGGCGGGTGCCCATGTGTTTGTCGAAAAACCACTCACCACCAATGTTGCCGATGCGCGGCGTGTGGTCGAAACAGCGGCGCGGCTGAACCGAAAGCTGGTGGTGGGCTATATCCTGCGCCACCACCCATCCTGGATGCGCCTGATCGCCGAGGCTCGCACTCTGGGTGGCCCCTATGTGTTCCGTCTGAACCTGAATCAACAATCCTCAGGGCCTGAGTGGGAGACGCACAAGGCCCTGATGCAGACCACGTCACCCATCGTGGATTGTGGTGTGCATTATGTCGATGTGATGTGCCAGATCACCGACGCAAAACCCCTTCGCGTTCATGGCATGGGTCTGCGCCTGTCGGATGAAATCGCGCCTGACATGTACAATTATGGCCAGTTCCAGGTCGTGTTCGACGACGGTTCGGTCGGGTGGTACGAGGCTGGGTGGGGTCCGATGATGTCCGAAACCGCGTTTTTCGTGAAGGACATCGTTTCGCCCAACGGGTCTGTTTCGATCACCGACGGAAACAAGGGCGCGTCAGCAGACATCGATGGTCATACCAAGGTTGGTGGCCTTCTGGTTCACACGCCGCAGGGCGACCGGACTATCGACATGCCTGATGAGCCCGGTCATCAGGAACTCTGCGATGCTGAACAAGCCTATATGCTGCGCGCCATCGCCGAGGATATCGACCTGACCCGCCACATGTCCGACGCCGTACAATCCCTTGCAATCTGCCTGGCCGCTGACCAAAGCATCCGCACCGGCCAACCCGTTTCTCTTGAGGAGACCCGCCAATGACCGCCCTGTCACTGAAAAACATTCACAAATCTTTTGGCAATGTAGAGGTCCTGAAGGACATCAATCTTGAGGTTGAGGACGGCGAGTTTGTGGTTTTTGTCGGCCCTTCCGGATGCGGAAAGTCCACTCTTCTGCGCGTTATTGCGGGGCTTGAAGACGCCACATCGGGCGAGATCAGAATTGCTGGCGAGCAGGTCAATCTGACCCCGCCCTCGAAACGCGGCATCGCCATGGTGTTCCAGAGCTACGCGCTTTATCCACACCTGAATGTACGCGGCAACCTGACCCTTGCCCTGAAACAGGAACGCCAGCCGAAAACCGTGATCGACGAGCGCGTCGCCGAGGCGAGCCGGATGCTGGGGTTGGAGCCCTACCTTGACCGCTACCCATCCGAACTGTCGGGGGGGCAGCGCCAGCGTGTTGCCATCGGTCGCGCCATCGTGCGCCAACCCAAGCTGTTTCTGTTCGACGAGCCGCTGTCCAATCTTGATGCCGCTTTGCGCATGAACACCCGGATTGAGATTGCAAATCTACACAGGCAACTCTCGGCTTCGATGATCTACGTCACGCACGATCAGACAGAAGCGATGACACTGGCCGACAAGATTGTGGTGCTGCGCGACGGACGGGTGGAACAGGTCGGCACCCCGATGGAGCTGTACAACAACCCGGCAAACCGCTTTGTCGCCGGATTTCTTGGTTCACCATCCATGAATTTTCTGCCCGCAGACAGCCTGACCCCGGGCGATGCGCGTGAACTTGGGTTGCGCCCGGAAGACATCCGCTTGGAAAGTGGCGGACCGATTGCCGGCACCGTTTCACATGTTGAACAGCTGGGTGGTGATACAAATGTCATTCTGCAAACCAGCAACGTGCCAATCACAGTCCGGTTGTTTGGCCAGCACGCGATTGCCCCGGGTGACGATGTACAATTCGGGTTTGATCCCAGCCGCGCATATTACTTCGGGAATGACGGACAGAGATTACAGTAACGGCAGTTTTCGACCCGTTCTGCACCAGTTTGTTCTGGTGTGAGCGTAACCCAAAGAGGGCAATCGCTGGAAAACATGACTGGTTATGCAAGATTGTGGCGTGTGAACATGAATTGCCCGGATGGCAGGTTCGACCGGAAGTCAGCGGCACGACCGGACAGCGCCCTGTAGAACTGACGCAAGCCGGGCTCGATATCTTCAGCCAGATTTTCGCACTGTTGGCACAAGGTATTGACCAGGCTGTTAGGGTGTCGATTTGTGATCGCCAAAATCAGCTCTGCATGTGCAACCCTGAGTTCCTGGAACGCCGCTGTTTGCAACAGGGCCTGATCGCCCACCAAAACAAAGACGGATTCCGGGTTGGCTTTGCCTTTCAGATCAACATGCCCGGCCTCTAACATGGCCAGATTCCTATGCGTGATTTCATGGACGCCGTTTGAAACGACGATGTCGTAGCCGACCGTTCGACAGCATTGTTCGATCCGCGCTGAGACATTCACGACGTCACCGATGACCGTATAGTTGAACCGTTTCTGCGAGCCGATATTGCCGACGCAGGCCTGTCCGGTCGCAAGCCCCGTTGCCAGCGCGATAGGGGGGCGGTTTCGCATGATGTCGGATGCATTGAACTCTGCCAAAGCGCGCCGCATCTTCAGCGCGGCTAATGCAGCCCGGCACGGGTGGTCAGCGACAGGTAAAGGCGCGTTCCAGAACGCCATAACAGCGTCGCCGATAAACTTGTCGATGGTTCCTCGTTCAGCCAGTATCTGGTCGCCGATACTGGAAAAAAGCGCATTCAGCAGCGAGACCAGCTCGGTGGCAGATGCGGACTCAGACAAAGGTGTAAAACCCCGGATGTCGGAAAACATCACTGTGATATCCTGCGTCTCACCTCCCAATTGCAGCTGATGTCCCGAGGCTTCCATCTCATCAAGGATCTCCGGGGCGACGTAATGAGAAAAGACTTTTCGGATTTTGCGCTTTTCCCGTTCGGTAGACAGGAAAAGATATCCTGCCAGCAGCCCGAAATTAGCCATGCCACCGATAAGCGGAAATGTGGCGTCGAACAAAACCGACTGGTTTTGAAAGACCAGCCAACTCAATATCAGAACGGCGGCAGCGGCGACACCGCCTGCAATGAAAGATGCAACCGCACCAAAACTGGACATGACGGCAATCACGACAAGCCCGAGAAAGGCGAAGGCAAGCATTTCCTGCGCTGCAGTCACATCCGAGCGGCTTAGCATTTCGTTGGTCAGGACCTGTTCCAGCACCTGGGCGTGAATTGAAACGCCGGGAACGCTCTCGCCAAGCGCCGTCTGGTGCATATCGAATAAACCGGCGGCCGACGTTCCGATCAGTATGATCCGCCCCTCAACTTCCGCCCGAACGTCCGCATCATCCGAGCCTTTGAGGATATCGTTGGCCGAAATATACAGCTCGGGCGCATCGCGCCTGTATCTCAGCCAAATCTCGCCGTTTTCTGTTGTTGGTATCCGGTATCCCCCGACCTCAACCGCCAACATGATGCCTGTTTCATCCTGTGCACCTTCGGCCACAATATTGGTCTCGCCCAAGGCAACTCTCAGGGCTTCAATTGACAGACCCGGCAACAGCCCATCCGGCCCGCGCCAAAGAACCGGCACGCGGCGCATGATACCGGTTCCGCCGATGGGCGAGACGTTGACCCCACCAATACCTGCCGCGGTCCGGTCCAACGGAGGCGCAATTGGCGTCCAATGAGGAACTGAAATTAGACCCGCGGCGGGATTTTCACCGAATTCAATGATACCTGCTTTTGCAGTGATGGGGTTTCCTTCCGCCGACATTCGTGCGGCAGTCCCAAGAACGACCGGCAAATAGGCGATTTCCATCCCAAGCAAGACATCATTATCGAGCTTTTGAGCGTGCCGTCCAACTGTGAGGACCCCTTCCAGCGATGGATCGTTCAGAAGCCGTGCGGGGGAAAACCGGTCAGGCTCAGCGAACAACATATCAAATGCAATAGCCGCAGCACCGTATTCACCCAGATTCTGAACCATTTGCGCCACCAGAGTCCGGGGCCAGGGCCATTGCCCCCAATTGGCCAGAGAGGCTTCGTCAATATCTACAACCCGTATGGGAAGGTCGGGATTGAACTCTCGCGGAGATGACCTTTGCAGAACGTCGAAATAGATCAGACGGGTCATTCGCACCGGATAGGGATCCATGACCCTGACGAAACAGCCCACCAGGATCAGACACAATCCGACAAGGCGGAACGCCCATTTCCCTGTCCTGGTTTTGCTCTTCTCGTCGCTCACGTCGTTCTCCGGACAAGTGAGTCCATTTCAGCTTTTCCGACAACGCTACCGGAGCAGCTCACTATTTGATTCTTGCTGCTCTGGATCTTCCTGACCTGGTTCCTCCCGATCAGGTTCTTCTGGTTCAGGTTCTTCCGGTTCCGGTTCAGGTTCTTCCGGTTCAGGTTCTTCCGGTTCCGGTTCGGGTTCTACTTCCGGCTCTGGTTGTGACGGGGGCGATGGCGGTGCTGCGACGCTGATAGCGCGCGGCTGCGGCGCAGTTCTGCGAATGTCGGCCCTGTCGACTCTGGCCTGCTGCACGGGTGCACCTTCGCCAGAACACCCCTCAACCCTCACCTGCAATGGAGGCAGCAGGCCTTCCTGCGACTGAACAAATGGGAAACCAGATTTCAGCGCCTGATCATACTGCTCCTGATCAGCAGGCCGCCCGACTGTCCCGCCTCCACTGGTGGCATACATGCTGCATACGCGGCCTGTGGACCTGCAAGACCCCTGTGCACTGCACATTTGAACCGTTCCGTGCAGTACAAGCATTGCACTCTGGGTTTGTGATACGACCCACATGTCGAAAGTCGTGCCACGAACGGCCATAGTCGCAGTCGGTGTCTTGATCGAATATGCACCTTTTCGGCTTTTGCCGGAAATGAATCGAAAGCTGCCACCCAAGGCCTGCACGGCAAAGCTTTTGGCCTTTCGATTGCCGCGCAGCATAGTCACGTCCAACACCATATGCGCATTGGGGCCAACGGCAATTTTTGTTTCGTCCACAAATACGATCTGTACCAAACCGCTGTGATCTGTAGATATCGTATCGCCTGATTCAACGTCCATTCCTGAAATGACAGGTTGAGTGTTTCCGGCGCGAATGATCTGAGCGCCTTGCTTGGCGCTGATAACTGTTCCGATGTTGGCAAGGGCCTGCGCCGGCATGAGCGCGACAACAAATACAACCAACACAATCTTTAACCAAGTCAAACCAGAGCCCCTTCCCCCGACGGGTCTAAGTAAGCGCGAAGCGCGCCAAGCTCGATTTTTGCCCCCAGAAATGTGTTATTCTTATTCAAATGCTCTAAAATGCTAGCAATATTTATGCATTATGGTGTGTATTTGTAGCAAGTTGTTTTTTTAATCCGCGTTTACCAGCTTAAACACTTACGGATATGTGGGCGATGGTCTCCGCCATGGTCAGTAGGTATGAACAACATGCTAACACCAATGGAAAAGAGAGCCGTAAGTGGGGCTAACTGGCAGGTGTTTAGCAAAGCAATTGAACAGGCCAAAGCGCAGCACCCGTCAAATTCGCGCATAGGGCACGTGGCTCATCGCTTTTCTCGCGATGAGCCTTGATGCTTTTGCAGCGTGTTGTTGAAGGATCAGAGGAATCGTTCGGGCAACAATGCGTCCGGCATGTTTTGGTAACATACGGGTCTCAGGAACCGCCGGATTGACAATGTGCCGACCGAGGTGGCACCGAAATTGGTCGAAGCGGGGTAGGGGCCGCCATGCACCATGCTGTCACAGACCTCGACGCCCGTGGGAAAGCCATTGGCCAGCACACGTCCGGCCTTGCGCTCGAGGATCGGCATCAGGGAACGCGCGGTGTCCATGTCCGCATCATCCATATGCAGGGTACAGGTCAGCTGACCTTGCAGGCTGTGTGCGACGGCCTGCATTTCGTCAGGCGTTTCGGCGGTCACAATAACGCCTAGCGGGCCAAAAACCTCTTCACCAAGGGTTTCGTTTGCCAGCCAGTTCACAGCATTGGTGCGAAACAGGTGCGGGGACGCGGTGCGTTGGCCACACATCGAGGTCAGAACCTCCTGCACACCTGTTGTATTGGCGATCCTTGCCTGACCAGCTCGATAAGCGTCGGCGATGCCGTCGGTTAGCATGGTCTGCGCGGGTGTCTTTGACAGGGCGGTTCGCGCGGTCTCAGCGAAGCGGTCCGCTTCTGTACCCGCCAGCATAACGGCGACCCCGGGGTTGGTACAGAACTGACCTGCGCCCATGGTCAGCGACCCCGCCCAGTTCTGAGCAATGTTGTCGCCCCGGTTCGTCAGCGCAGCATCGAGAATGAACATCGGGTTGACCGAGCCAAGTTCGCCGAAAAACGGGATTGGCTCAGGACGCGCGGCACATAGATCGAACAGTGCCCGACCACCAGCCAATGAGCCAGTGAATCCGACAGCCCTGATCAGCGGGTGTTGTACCAAAGCGGAACCCACGGTCCGGTCACCCCCCTGAATCAGACTGAAAACACCGGGATGAATTTTGCAGCGTTCGATGGCAGCATGTATGGCCTCGGCTATGATCTCACCGGTGCCCGGGTGAGCGCTGTGCCCTTTTACGACAACGGGGCACCCAGCAGCCAAAGCGGCTGCGGTGTCGCCGCCTGCAGTTGAAAAGGCCAAAGGGAAATTCGAAGCACCGAATACGGCGACAGGGCCAATAGGGCGCTGAATCATTTTCAGATCCGGGCGCGGCAGCGGCGAGCGGTCTGGCAACGGGCCGTCGTGGCGCCGATCCAGATACTCACCGCTCAGAATATGTGTGGCAAACAAGCGAAGTTGGCCCGATGTGCGACCCCGCTCCCCTTGCAGACGGGCCTCGGGCAGGCCGGTTTCCTGCGTGCCTATTGCAGTAATCGCCTCGGCGCGGGCTTCGATCTCATCTGCTATGGTATTCAGAAATGCCGCGCGGTCTTCCCGAGTCGAAAAACCATAGCTCCAGAACGCTTCTTCGGCAGCTTCCGCAGCTGCATCAACATCCTGAAGACGCCCCACCGAAAAACTGTGTGAAGGTCCAAAAGCGGGTCGTGACTGAAAAAACGTGTCACCTGAAAGCCAATTTCCAGAGATGAGGTGCTTACCATGGGGGGAGCAGGTCATGAAGGTTCCATATCTACGATTCTAAAGTTATGGATAATGTATCCAATTAAGAGGGACAATCAAGCGCCCTGTTACGTCTCCTCCATAGCGCGTTTTGCCACGATCATCTCCAGCAGCTGTTCCTTTGTTCGCCGGATGTGCCGCATCAGCATGTCACAGGCTTCGTCGACGTTCCCTGCTTGCGCCAGTTTCAACAGCTCTCGATGTTCTTTTTTCGCCGGTTCCCGCTGCTTCATAACGCTCAGATGCATTCGGACATAGCGGTCTGATTGCAGATTGACGCGATCCAGCAATTCATTTGTCAGTTTCCTCTGCGATGCCGCGTAGAGGGCGGAGTGGTATTGATAGTTCAGGATCCCCCACTTCCCGACGTCATTCTCGTCATAAGACGCTTCCATCTGTGTCAATATGTCGTTGCATCGTGCAAAGTCGGCAGATGTCATCTGCGGGATGGCTCTGCGGAAAAGATCGACTTCAATAAGCATTCGAAGGTCGAATATCTCTCCGATTTCATTCAGGGAGTGTTTAGTGACTGATCCGCCCCGATTATTGGCCCATTGAATCAGGCCTTCAGCGTTCAGACGCTTCAGGGCCTCGCGGATGGGCATCCGCGATACGTCGTATTCCTCGGCCAGAGCTTCCTGGCGAATAGCTTCACCTTCGGCAAGTTCACCGTTCAGTATCCGCTCACGAAGATCGTTCGCGATGACATCTGGTAGGCTTTGCTTGGTTATTGCGCGCTTTCCTGCCATATTTTTCCTGCCACTTGTTTGGGTACAGCTACCGGTTACCGGCGGTTATTCCAAGCTGAGCCGCGACGCGACCACCTAGAAAGCTGATTAAGGACACTCCGTTTAATAATGCATCCAATATCCATGTTGTTTCAACCCTGCTGAGACAGCGAGGTAAGACCAAGTGCGAATGGAACCTTCTGTGACCGCCTTTCCCTGAGAGCGGGCACGGTCAATGCACTGTTTAGTCAGACACCCCAGGTGTCCGACAAGCGATACCCGCCAGGCCAGGGGTCATCTGGGTCAAGCATGTGTTGATGAATGCCGGAGATCCAGCCGCGCCCACTTATTTCGGGGACAATCGCGGCACGGCCCGCCACCTCGGTGGCATCGACGATCCTGCCAGTGAACCGTGATCCGATGATCGAGACCGCCTCGAATGTCTGACCCGGCGACATCAACCCCTTTGCAGCCATCAGCGCCATGCGTGCGGAAACCGCTGTACCCGTGGGCGATCTATCAACTTTGCCCGGTTGGATTGCGACGGCAGATTTGCCAGTTAATCCGGTCTCGGTCTGGCTGATCGGGCCGCAGAAAGCACAGAATGAAATGTGGTCCCAATCCGGGTTTTCAGGATGCGAAAACCCAAGCTGTTCATTGGCTGCATTGGTGATCTTCACCCCCAATCGGGCGATGTCACGGGCCTCGTGTTCGACAATCTCGAATCCCAATGCCTGTGCATCGACCACGACAAAACTGTCACCCCCATAGGCGGTATCAACCATGATCGTATCCAATCCGGGTACCTCAAGCGGGACGGACAGTTTGTCGGCAAAGCTGGGCAGGTTCTGCACGAAAATGCGTTGCGCTTTGCCACCGCTGCATTCCGCCCGTACACGAACCAGCCCGCCCGGGGCCTCAAGCACCATATGAGTTTCGGGTTCCTGCATCGGAATGATCCCGCCATCCAGCAATACGGTTGAAACACAGATCGAGTTCGAACCGGACATGGGTGGTGTGTCTTCGGGCTCCATAATGATAAAGGCCGCGTCGGCCTTGGGGTGTTTCGGGGGCACCAGAAGATTGACATGACGGAAAACACCGCCCCGAGGTTCGTTCAGAACGAAGTTGCGCAGCGTCTGGTCGCCCGCGACAAAGCTGCGCTGTTCCCACAGAGTATCGCCCGGTGGCGGGGCGACACCCCCAACGATAACATCCCCTACTTCGCCTTCTGCATGGGCTGAAATGACATGAACGGTTTTGCTGCTCCGCATCGGATCTCTCAATATTGTGCGACAGGCTCGCCCAGAGCGTCGAAAATCGGTGTAACGCCCAGACCCGGACGGGCGGGTGCGGTCATCCGGCCGTTGACACGCTTTGGCGCACCCTCGGCAATGTCCACCGTGCCGTAGGAATTGAAATCCGTGGCAGAGAATGTGAACTCGGACGGCGTTGAACGGGCCAGATGTGCAATGGCTGCGGTGGTGATGTCACCACCCCAGGTATCTTCGATCGTCATGGGGATGCCGTGCGCCACGCAGAGGTCACGCATAAGGCGGGCTTTGGTCAACCCTCCGACTTTCGAGATCTTGAGGTTGATCACATCCATCGCGTCTTCGGCAATGCCGCGGACCAGCGTGTTGGGGGTGTCGATCACCTCGTCCATCACGAAAGGCAATGCGGTGCGGCGGCGGATCGACACGCATTCCTCATAGGTCAGACAAGGCTGTTCCACATAGACATCCAGACCCGAAATCGCTCCCACCACGCGGGCGGCCTCGTGCCGGGTCCAGCCGGTATTGGCGTCCGCTACCAGCAGGTCCGTCTTTTTCAGAACGGCGCGGGTGGCGTGGATACGGTCAATGTCGTCATTGGCCTCGCCACCCACCTTGAGCTGAAATTTGGTGTAGCCTTCGGCGGCATAGCCTTCGATCTTTTTGGCCATGATCTCGGGTGCTTCCTGACTGATCGCGCGATAAAGCACCACATCGTCCTGCGCCGCGCCACCCAGCAAGGTGTAAAGCGGCTGTTCCGTGGCCTTGCCCAGCAGATCCCAGCAGGCAATATCCACCGGGGCCTTGGCATAAGGATGACCCCGCAAGGCCGCATCCATCGTGCGGTTGATCTGACCGATATTCAGTGGGTCCTGCCCGATCAAATGCGGGGCCAGCTCTGCCAGCCCGGCCCGGACGCCGAGCGCGAATGACGGCAGATAGGCCGAGCCAAGCGGGCAGCATTCGGCATAGCCTTTCAACCCCTCATCCGTGATGATTTCCAAAACGGTGCTGTCAAACACTTCGACAAAATTGCCGTTGGACCAGCTATAGCGGCCTTCTTTCAGCGGCAGATTCACCTGATATACGTTCAGCCCGGTGACTTTCATAAGGTGTTCTCCAGATTAGAAGCGTGTGGATGCGAAAGGTGACATATCGAGCACCGGCTTGGCGTCAGTGACCAAATCAGCCACCAGTTCGGCCGTGCCTGCGGACTGGGTCAGCCCCAGATGACCATGACCAAAGGCATAAAGCACCTGTGGTGCGCGCGAGGATCGGTCAATCACTGGCAGGCTGTCGGGCAGTGACGGGCGAAAACCCATCCATTGCGTGCCGCCTTCCAGATTCAGGTCTGGTATGAAGCGCCCGGCCTTGGCCAGCAACGTGTCAGCGCGCCGGTAATTCGGGGCTAGGTTCAATCCACCCAGTTCGACTGCTCCTCCGATGCGCACACCGCCGTTGATCCGGGTTACCACAAACCCGTGCCCCCCAAAGGTCAGATGCGTGCGCAGGTCAAAAGCGCCTTCGGGCAGGGTCGTGTTATAACCCCGCTCGGTCTCTAGCGGGATATGATCCCCTAGGGATTTGGCCAGTTGGTGTGACCAGGCTCCGGCGGCGACAATCACCTGACCTGCCGAAATGTCACCGATGACGGTGACGAGACGCACGCCGTCATCGGTTGGTTTCAGTGCCGTGATCTCTGCGACCCTTACCTGTCCACCGCGCGCGATGAACTGTGCCGCCAGATGGTCCGTCCAGCGGGCCGGGTCGACGGTATTCATCCATGTCGGGGTAAAACCCGCATGGGTGAAACGCCGGTTCAGTCCGGGTTGAATCTCGGCAATTGCATCCGGACTGTCCAAAAGATCAAACGTGATGCCATGGTCCTTGCGCAGGTCCCAGGTGGGCAGGCTGGCACGGAAATCTCTCTCACTCTCGAACAACTGCAATTGGCCTTGGCGCTGCATCAGCGCCTCGCCGTCAACATACGCGATCTGGCGCTCCAGCGCGGAGCGGCTTTGGTTCATCAGCGCGGCCTGTGCGGACAGTGAGGCAGCATAACGATCCCGCCAACTGGCCCGCCAGAACCGGAGCATCCACGGTGCAATACTCAGCGCATAAGCGGGCGGGATCGACAAAGGCCCCAGCGGATCAAGAAGCCATTTTGGTGCTTTGCGCATGATCCCCGGAGTTGCAAGCGGCACAATATCTGTAAAGGCAAAGGCCCCGGCATTGCCCTTTGACGCCCCGGCTGCAACGCCTTCACGGTCCAGCACCAGCACCTGCCTTCCACGCTTTTGCAATTCCAGCGCAGCGCTGATGCCAATGATGCCAGCACCGATCACAACTATGTCCGTTTTGGTGTCATGCTGCATGGTTTCAGGTTCTCAAATAGTGGTGCGGGGTCGGGAACCGGACAGTGTCTGTCCCAGGATTTGATTTCAAAGCGCGATACCATCACGGAACGGATCATTCGGCGCGAAAACCAACCTGCCTTCCGACATGATATGCGCCTGCCCGGTCAGGGTGGGAATGACACCCCCGTTCGGGCCGGGTTGGTAGCTCAGCACATAGGGGCTGCCGATCACGCTTTCCTGCACAATCTCTTCCCCGGCGGCCAGCGCCCCGTTTTCCGCCAGACAGGCGAGGCGCGCCGAACTGCCCGTACCGCAGGGCGACCGGTCATATTGATTGTCCGGGCACAGTACAAAGTTGCGGCTGTGAACATCCTTGTTGGGGGATTGATCCTGTAGGATCACGTGATCGACCAGTTCTCCGTTTTCACCACGCACGCCCTGTGCGATGCAGGCTTCACGTATGGCGATGGTCAGATCTGTCAACGCACGAAAATTTCCCGGATTCACCGGGATCGGGCTGGGATCAACAATGAAGAACCAATTTCCGCCATAGGCAAGATCGCCGGTTATCGACCCATGGCTGCCGACCTCAATTTGCACAGCTGCCCGCACGCGGCGGCTCTCGACATTTGTGACGCGCACGGTATTGGCGTCCAGCAACTCCACCGAGATGACCCCGACCGGGGTTTCCACCCGGTGCGTGCCCGGCCGGATCCGACCCATATGGGCCAGAGTGACACCCAAACCGATGGTGCCATGCCCGCACATGCCCAGAACGGCATCCGCATCGAAATAGATCACGCCGGTCTCGCATCTTGAATCTTCGGGCGCGACCAGAAGCGCGCCCACCATTCCGGGCTGTCCGCGCGGTTCCAGTAAGATGGATTTGTAGAACACCTCATGCTCGGTGGCCAAGCGTCGTGCACGCTCGGCCAGTGGGCCGGACCCCAGATCGGGGCCACCGTCGAGGATTACCCGCGTAGGCATTCCCCCGGTGTGACTGTCAATCACATGCATTCAGCAATGACCCCGCCCTGGTCGGACCAATCAGTAAACCAAGTGCGGAACAGGTCGTATTGCTGTTCGCAATAGTTGCGCTGGGCATCCGTCAACTCGTCGGTTTCGTTGAAGTGCAAGCGGTACTCTTCTTCGCCGTTCAGGACCAGCAGGTGTTTGTAATACAGTACCAGATCGGTGCCTTCGTCAAAGCTGGCCAGCACGCCAAAGGCTTCTTCCAGTTCCCGCGCGCGAAGGCGGGCTTCGGCATGACCGGCTGCCGCTTTCTGACACAGGGCCGCCAGCAGAAGTGCCTCTTTTGGCAGGGCAGTGCCAATCCCTGTGATCGAGCCGGTGGCGCCGCAATTGACGAAGCCATGGTAGACTTCGGTGTCTACACCAACCATCAGTGTGACCTGATCATCTTTCGAGGTAATGTGTTCCGCCGCATAGCGCAGATCGCTTTTGCCACCGAATTCCTTGAACCCAACCAGGTTGGGATGATCTGCGCGCAGTTCCAGGAACAGATCGGCGCGCGTCGCAAAGCCGTAAACCGGGCTGTTATAGATGATTGCCGGAATATCAGGTGCAGCCGACAGGATCGCTTTGAAATGGTTGCGCTGCGCCGCGATGGACGATCCACGCGACAATACACGCGGGATCACCATAAGCCCTGCCGCACCAACTTTTTGCGCATGTGCGGCAAGCGCTACGGCGGATTTCGAATTTATCGCACCGGTGCCGACGACAACGGGCAGTCCGGCTGCGATCAGACGTTCGACACCTTCCATCCGTTCGGCATCCGACAAGAGAGGCCAATCGCCCATCGAGCCGCAATAGACCACGGCGGACATGCCTGCTTCGATCATTTCCTTGCCCTTTTTCACCAGCGCGTCGAAATCCGGTGTCCGGTCCGGCTTGCAGGGGGTCATCAGGGCTGGCATGGTGCCGGTGAAGATATTCTGGGACATGAAGGTAACCTTCCTAATTGTATTGGGGCGGGGGCTTTTATCGCACATTCGACAGGAATTTGCGGGTATGTTCGGATTGGGCTTCGCTAAAAATCTGCGCGGGTGGACCGATCTCTTCCATCACGCCCTGATGAAAAAAAGCAACCCGGTCTGATACATCACGAGCGAAACCCATCTCATGCGTGACACAAATCATCGTCATCCCTTCTTCGGCCAATAACCGCATCGTGTCGAGAACCTCGCCCACCAGTTCAGGATCCAGCGCCGAGGTTGCTTCGTCAAACAGCATGTACTCCGGCTCCATCGCCAGCGCGCGGGCAATGGCAAGTCGCTGCTGCTGACCGCCCGATAAGGCCGAGGGAAAAACGTTCAGCTTCTCGCCCAACCCTACATGGGTCAACTGCTTTGCGGCAATGTCACGCGCCTCGTCCCTCGACTTGCCTTTGACAATCTTCGGGGCCAACGCAACGTTTTCCAGTGCTGTCAGGTGCGGAAAGCTGTTCCATTGCTGGAACACCATCCCCAGCTTTGTGCGCAGCTTGTTGATGTCGGTGCCTTTAGCATGAACATCAATGCCATCAACCCTGACCGATCCCTGCTGGATCGGTTCCAGCCCGTTGATGCAATAGAGAAGGGTCGATTTACCGGAGCCTGACGCACCGATCACCGACAGAACTTCTCCTTTCTGCACATCCAGATCGATGCCTTTCAGCACATGCAGCGATCCGAAATATTTGTGCAGGTCGCGAATTTCGATCATTGGGCCCACCTTTTTTCTAGTGACGCGGAATACCGCGAAATCGGATAGCTGAGCGCGAAATAGAACGCGCCAGCGATTGTCAGGATCAGGAACGGTTCCTGCGTGCGGGTGATCAGGATCTGGCTGGCCTTGAGCAGCTCGACATAGCCCAGAACTGAGACCAGTGCGCTGTCTTTCATCACACCCAACGCGACCCCGACCCATGCCGGGAACACCGCGCGCCCACCGATCGGGAAGACGACATAGCGCAGATCCTGCCAATAGGTCATGCCCAGACTGCGCGCCGCGCGGCGCATCGGATCGCCGACGGCCTCAATCCCGCCGCGCGCCACATTCGCAACCAGTGCTGCTGTGTAGATGGATAGGATCACCACGCCCGAGGCGAACGGGTCCAGATTGAGTCCGACAATTGGTGCAAAGTTGTAAAACAGCACCAGTTGGATGATCAGAGGGACCGAACGGAAAATGTCCAGAACCGGAGCCAACGTCAGGGTCGCTGCCAATTTGCCCTCGTACAGAAGCCAACCGCACATCACGCCAAAAACCGTTCCAATGGAAATCGAAAGCATTGAGATCCAGAGCGTTCGCAGCGCGGCTTCGCCCAGAAACCACAGATCGTTGATGTTGAAGCTGCTGAAAAAGCTGACAGTGGGTTGCATCTGTGCCTCCTTCAGTAGCGGAAAAGCCGGGACGCCAGCAGGCGCGAGGCAAGAAGGATGATTTTGACGATCACGTAGTAGATGACCGCGGTGACGGCGAAATACTCAAAGATTCGGAAAGTGCGCGAGGCAAAGAACTGCGTCTCGCCCGACAGTTCCCGGAAGCCGACCAGCATACCCAGTGACGACATCAAAACAGCCCAGACCATCTGGTTCGTGATCGGATGATAGACAATGCGAAACACCTGCGGGATCACGACGCGTGTGTAAGCCTGCCACGCAGTCATGCCCAGCGATCGCGACGCACGTAACTGTGTCTCGGGGACGGCCTGAAAGCCGCCACGGAAGTTTTCAGCCAGATAACCGGCGCAATTGAATGTCAGTCCGGCCAGCACGATGAAGTACGGCGACAGATGCAGGCCAAAGGCACCAAGCCCGAAGCCGAAAAAGAACAGCTGGAACAGTGCCGGAGTATTGCGCGCCAGTTCGACCCAGGCTGAGGCGAACCAGTAAGGCAGTCCTTTCAGGTGCAGCCGCGTCAGTGCCAGACAAAGCCCGATGATGATGCCAAGGACCATTGCCAGCACGGCAACCTGTATCGTCAGCAGCGATGCTTCAAGCAGGTCTGGCAGGCTTTTCATCACCGGCCGCCAATGGAAGTTATAGTCGAACACGGGTGTTCCTCACGCAATCTACCGGTCCTTTCGCCCGGCCATAGCCGGACGAAAGCATGGAGTAGGAAAGGGTCAGTACATTACGCCGGGAATGCGCAGCTCAGGCGCTTCGCCGCCGACATATTTACCCCAATGCTCCTGATAGCGGCCCGAACGCACCTGGTGGGTCACGAACAGATTCAAGAAGTTCAGCCAGGTGACATCTTCGCGCTTGCCGACAACCGAAGTGTAGTCGGTGGTCCATGGCATGCGAGGACCGGCAACAACGGTTTCATATTGCTGGGTAATCGGCAGCACGGCAGTGTTTGTGGTAATGCCGATATCGGCCTTGCCCTGAGCCACCGCCAGGAACACTTCGTTCTCGGATTGATAGCCCTGATAATTGCCTTCTTCACCCCATTCGGCGGCGATCTTCAGCCATTCCTGTTCGGGTACGGTGCCGATCGCGGCAGCCACGCGCTTGCCACGGATATCCTCGAAGGTTTCAATGCCGCTTTCGGCATTCACCACACCCTGCGCATAATAGATGGCGTAAGGAATGGTAAAGCCCACCGTCCGCGCCCGTTCAAGGCTGTCCGAGGTTGCTCCGAACACAACGTCTGCGCGTCCGGTGACGATCACTGGCAGGCGTTCCGCCCAGGTCAGCGGCAGGATTTCGGCCTCAACTTCAAGAGCGGCGGCCAGATCATTGCAGTATTCGACATCAAAGCCTGCCGGTTCGTTATTCGCGTCGCGATACCCAATTGGCGGAAAATCCAACACAACACCGCAGCGCAATGTCCCGCGATCTACGACATCGTCCAGCGTGTCCGCCATCGCAGGAACCGTGGTGATGGTGGTGAGGGCCGCCAGTGCGGCGAGTTTCTTGAGCATGTGATCCTCCCTGAATCAATCGATACGCGCAGCTATAGAGGATATTGTATCCAACATCCAGTATTTTGTTGAGCAGGGAAAGCCTGCTTTCAAAGGGTGTCATGGCTCTTGTGTGCGATTGAAATGACTGACTTGGCCTGCGTGGAAGGCCGTCGTTCGACGGTGGCCAAAAGGAATTGGCACCAGGTATTACAGAGTTGGAGGTTTTGGCTGAAAGTGGTCCGTCGTCAAACGTGAAGGTGCATTGTGCTCAGAACCCGGGGTGCTTTCAGCTTGAGACGGAAGACGTTTTGTGATGGGAGTGTGTGACGCCTAGGCAACTCCAACCTGCGTCTCTTAAAGAAAACCGGCAATGCTGGCCCGCGCGACCAAATGTGCGTTCGGTCAGACTTTGACGGCTTGGAGTTCTTCGAGCAGGTCGAGGAGTTGATTGAGTTTTTCCAGCGTATTAGCACCGGGCTGAATGCGGCCTGATCCTCGCCCGTCAGGCGGTCATCTCGGGTGTGTAGCCGTTCCAAAGATCAAAGGCATCGGCTATTGCGTGGCGATAGGATTTGGCGGTGAGACGATAGCGGCGAGGGCGGAAGATTGTACTGACCTGATCGTGGACGGCGAGAAACCGTTGTGCTTGGCGCGGTGACTTGAACCGGCCCATGATCTTTTCCCGTTTCCGCGTTGGCCGATGTGACCCTTCGATCCGATTGTTGAGGCCCTTGTGTGCTCGATGGTCAGCGTCAGGCGCGATGGCCTGGATCGGCTTGGTATAACTGCGGAGCTTGTCGGTGATCACGACACGCGGATTGCCGTAGGCGGCGACCAAACGAGCGAAAATCGCTTTGCGGCTTTGGCGTTGCGGCGGGGTTGAATGAGAATGTCGAGAACGTCTCCGTTGGCATCGATGGCCCGCCACAGCCAGTGTTTACGCCGTTGATCGGGACGACGCGCTCGTCCATATGCCATTTGTCGTGCGGCCGGGGTCGATCGCGCCGGATACAAGCCGCGAACTGTGGACCGAACCGGTTTACCCAGAGACGAATGGCCTCGCGGCTAACGATGACACCGCGCTCGGCGAGCAAGTCCTCGACATCGGCAGTGCTCAGCCCAAACCGATGGTAGGCCAAGACGGCATAGGAGACGATCTCGCGGGGAAAACGAAAGCCCTTCAGGCATGGCATCGAGATGGGTATCGTCATGGTGCCTCGCTATCCGAGAAGCGGAGGGCGATCAATTTGGCAGTGCCCCCTCGCGATATGTCCCAGATTTGGGCTGTAAATGACGAAGGACGGACCATGGTAGCGCGCTACAAGAATCTGTCGCGGCCACGAATTTCGCTTTGGGAGTCGCGGCGTGCGCGTTCGATATTTCACGAACGCCACGGCGGGACGATCCCGGAGGCGATGCTTTTTCAGATTATTGAAGAATAAAGGCGCATCGCGCACGCGTCCAAGCAGAAAACTCTGGCGGTGCGGCTGGAGGGAGAACGTCAAGCGCGACTTCCTAACGACAAAACCAAACGCGATCCATCCCGCGAGATGTTCGCGATCGATACCAGCTATCCGGATCTTCCTACCTACCTGATGGATGATATTTATGGAAACAAACGAAAGACTAGACCTGGTCCGCAGTGACAGGTGGATCGCATTTGATCGCGCAAATATTATGCTGAACAGGCTCACTTCTCTCATAAAGATGCCAAAACAGTCCTGGATGCCTGGCCTTATGGTTTATGGCAGCTCAGGGATAGGAAAGACCATGATCGCTAAGCGTATGGAAAGCCTGTACCCAACCCAATACGAAGCAGATATTGGTGTCACCCGAACACCGATCCTATTACTGCAGGTGCCACTCGCGTCCGACGAGAGGCAATTTTATTAGCGCACTCCGGCGTCGATCGGGGCGCCGACTTTAGAAGACGAAGAATGTCCAAGCTATCATACATTCTTCAAGCCGTTGGCGTTGAAAGAAAGCTTCGGTGGATTTTTTTCGGAGATATGCAGCTTCCAAATCAAAGTTACATAGATGATGCGCTAAAGAGATTTGGTAACAATATGTCGTGGGTTGAGTTTTCTTTGAACGGTCGCCATGGCATCGATTATCTGGAGATCGAAAGCCAAGATCATGCTGTGGATGTATGGATGAATTTTGTGGTTTGGTTTGAACAGAGATTTTGCAGCAAAATGAGCCTCAAAAGGCTCTATGGTATGAACTACCAAAATGAATTTGGAAACGACTTTTGGTTTAATTTTTGCCTTCTTAGAACGGGAGCGTGTGCTCCAATACAAGATCAAGATGCGATGGAATATGAAGATTCTTAATACTATTTTGTAATTGGGTAGTTTTTTTTATCGATCCTCTACCGGCTCGATCCGGCGCAGTCCAGGCACATCTCCTTTGATGACCGCAACCGTTTGGTGCAACCCTTATGCCTATGGGTTCTGTTGCAAATTTTTTGCCATTGACGCTCGCGCCACCAGCGGGTGAATGACTATCGGTATTTTCAAGTCGAAAGTCGGACTAGAATCTCTTTCAAAGGCGCACAATATCTCAGGGAAGTGATCCTGATCGCGGTGTTTTCTATGTCCGATATGGAGTGTCTTATCGTGATCTGGAAGAAATCATGCACGAACGAGGCGTTTCTGTTGATCATACAACGCTGAACCGATGGGTCACACGGTATTCCGGTGCGATTGCAGAAACAGTGCGCCGCCGAAAAGCCCTTGTGACCGCTCTTGTGTCTGACGTCAGACAGGACGGTCTTGAAGAAGAGATCACCGAACTTGATCGGAACATACATGCCGGGCATCGTGCAAGTTAGGTTTGCCAGCGGCTGGCCACGATCCCAGGTGTTGGCGTGCTCACAGCAACAGCGATGGCCGCTACCGTCGCTGATCCTTTGCAGTTTTGGTCGGCACGCCAGGTCGCCGCCTGGCTCGGACTGGTTCCGAGACAGAACTCGTCGGGAGGCAAGGACCGGTTGGGACGGATCACGAAGATGGGAGATGGCTATCTGCGCAAGCTCCTCGTTGTAGGCGCGACGGCTGTACTCAGACGGATCAGTCATGCACAGACGCAGATCGCAGAATGGGTCCGATGCCTGCTCAAAAACAAACCAGTCCGACTGGTCAGCGTGGCTCTGGCGAACAAGACCGCACGGATCGTTTGGGCTGTCATGTCGAAAAAGGAGGCCTATAAGCCAGTCTGAGATTTCGGGGCGTCCAAAAATCGCTCCATACGAGTTGCAAGGGCATTTCCAGTGACGATGAACTTGCCGCCGCAGCCGGAACACCCCGGGGTATTGCCAGAGCGTCATAGCCCGGCAAGTTGACAGGGACCCGGCCCGCGGACTTCATCAGGGCCAGCGGTCAAATGTGCCGCGCACAAAGGCCGGACAAATGACCGCTACGCAAAACGATCACAAACTCGAAGAAAACTCTTGCAAAACCGGGGCTGTCCACAATTGGCAATGCCCCTTGAAATGCTGCCGGACTATGCGAAGAAATGCGCAGGCGAATGCGCCATGAATGACACGGCTTTGCTGTTCGGAGCTCTGGGCTGGGGCAGCTACAAGGGTGAGATCGACATCTACACCCCCTACTTCGGCAGCTCTGGCACAGGTCAGGCGAATGTCAGCTTTTCGGTCTGAAGGCAGAACTCGGGACCTTTTCATTTGAAGAAAGCACACCTGTTCGGCTTTAATCCGCGAGCCGAACGGGTAAGGTCGGGGACTGGACAAATTGGTGTTCAGTTACAAGAGAAGGCTTGCGCATGGATTGGGACGCGTTTTCGCATTGGGGTCAGCACATTTCGAAATGGGCGGCCGATTACCACAAGACACTTGCTGAACGTCCTGTTCGGGCCAAGACCACACCAGGAGAAATCGCGGCCCAGCTAAAGGCATCGCCCCCCGATAGTGGCGAGCCCATGGAAGCCATCATGGCCGATTTCGAACGAATCGTGATGCCGGGTATCACACATTGGCAACATCCCCGGTTCTTTGCCTATTTCCCGGCCAACGCAGCGCCGCCGTCGATGCTGGCTGAAATGCTGGTGACCACAATCGCGGCGCAATGCATGCTATGGCAGACCTCACCAGCTGCGACCGAGGTCGAAGGTGTCATGGTCGATTGGCTGCGGCAGGCGCTTGGATTGCCGGAAGGAACGACCGGAGTTATTCAGGACAGCGCATCATCCGCCACGTTGTCGGCTGTGCTGACCATGCGGGAACGGGCCACAGGGTTTACCGGCAACCGCGAAGGCCTGAACGCCAAGGGCGCACTGCGCATCTACTGCTCGGATCAGGTTCATTCGTCGATTGATCGGGCCTGCTGGGTTGCAGGGATCGGTCAGGACAATCTGGTGAAACTGCCGACACGTGGTCCGACCTATACGATTGATGCAGAGGCTCTTGATGTCGCAATTCAGGGTGACATCGCGGCCGGGTATGTACCTGCTGGTATCATTGCAATTACGGGCGGCACCGGGGTTGGGGCCTGCGATGATCTGGTGGCGGTGGCTGACATCGCGCAAAAATACGACCTCTATACGCATCTCGACGCGGCCTGGGCGGGGTCGGCGATGATCTGCCCCGAGCTTCGTGAGGCCCTTTGGCCCGGGGCGGATCGTTACGACAGCATTGTCTTCAACCCACATAAATGGATGGGGGCGCAGTTCGATTGCGCGATCCAGTTTCTGCGGGACGCCACGCCACAGCTCAACACGCTTAAGATCGAACCGGAATACCTCAAGACCACAGGGGCAGAGGTAACGAATTATTCGGAATGGACAATCCCTCTGGGTCGACGGTTCCGGGCATTGAAGATCTGGTTCTTGATGCGGTCATACGGTCTCGACGGGTTGCGGAGCCGAATTCGCAACCATGTGCTCTGGGCCAATGAACTTGCAGAAAAGATCGGCGCGATAGAGGGGTTTGAGATCACCACCGGCCCGATCCTGAGCCTGTTTTCCTTTCGCTGTCCAGGGGATGACGCCGCTCAGCAGCGACTGGTGGACGCGCTGAATGACGATGGCCGAATTTACCTGACGCAAGGCATGTTTAATGGCCGCAAGATCATCCGTTTTCAGGTCGGGCAATTCGACACAACCCGCGATGACGTGCTGATGGCGGCGGATGTCATCCGCGATGTCTGGGAGAGCCTGTTATGAAATTCGCAACGTTCAGTGCTGCAGGGGATACCTTCTTTTGGGTGATTACCGATGATGGTGCGATCGCCCTGAACGGTGATTTTCCTGAGTTTTCCAGCCTGTATGAAGTCATTGCCGCAGGTGAGTTTGCCCAAGCCGAAACCGAAGACTATGAATATCTAACACGCTCACTCTCGTTATGAGTGAGGGACCATCGGTGGGTAGGTCAAAGGTCACTTGTAGGTCTTTGAAGGATGAAAGGATATTGAGGAAAGCGCTTTTCCGGCAACTTCGACGAGAGTTTAGCGAGAGATAAGAAAATGTTGAAAGTCGTTATACATCAGGGGTTTCATAAAACAGGCACTCGAACACTGCAAACAATGTTGCTCAGAAATCGTTCCCGATTAAAGGGCAGAGTGAATATTCTGGTTCCGAGTGATCTGCAAGAGGCGGGCTTCTCAGCACGGCGCTTTTCTGTAGTGCAAGAAGAACGAGTGCTAAATAAGTTTCGTAAACAATTAAGACAAGCTCTGGCGCGCTTTGAAAACGAAACAGACAAACCGCTTTTGATTAGTAACGAGGAGTTTGCGGGCCTGATTCCAGGGCGTAAAAATGTGTATTCTTATTCCATGGTAACGGTTTTGTCTGAAGTGCTATTGGATGAGATCGAGAAGTTCGCTGATGGTAACGCGCGTGCAACCTTCTTTTTTACCACCAGGAACGCCTCTGATTGGATTAAGAGTGTTTATTGGCAAAACATACGTTCGAACCGAATTCAGGAAGGCCTTTCGGAATACGCGGACCTACTTCAGCAAGGCGCAGATCTTGCTGGTGTGGTTGCCCGAGTTAAGGATGCCGTATCCTCCCGAGCCGACGTTGTTTCCCTAGACACCTCAAACATGAGTGACCGTCTATTTCCCGCCACAAAGGTGCTATCGATGCTGAACGTAAGGTCCGATGATCTTACGCCTGTCAGTAACTTGAATGTCCAACCGGTTGGAGCCGCAGAGTATTTTCTGGAATTGAACAGATCAAACATGACGGACGAAGAGGTCATGGAAGCGAAACGGCTCTTTTTGGACAATCTGAAGGTGCGCAAGAAGTAAAAAGGTGGCCGCGCGCTCGCCGCTGTCGCGGTCTTTACTGGCGCGCCTCAGGATAGCCGACCAGTCTGACCTGAGATTTCAGAATAACACACGTGACCAGCCCCAAGCGTGTTTTCCCCAAGCGGGCACGCCTATAGCTTTTGCACACCATGCATGGTCAGGGTGCTCACCAGATCGGCATAATCCTCGCGGGCTTTGGGGCCTGCGCCGGTGTTCCACATGTAATACCAGTTTAACATGCCAAAGACTGACATCGTCGCTCCCCGAAGCTTGTCCTTGGCTCCGTCAAAAGAACCGGGGGACAACTCCAGAAGTATGTCGCGTACAAAGTTCACCAGATCAAGCTGATAGCCCCGTAGCCTTTTTTGCTGTTCCTCGGTCAGTGCGCTCATGCCACTGATCTGAACCCGGTGCTCGTCATCTGCACCCTGATAGGCAAAAAGGATCTCGCGCACTGCTTTGCGCAGTTTCTGTTCGGGGCTAAGGCCGTCCAGATCAACATTGCAAATCCGGTCTCGCAACTCACGCAAGTACGTTTCAAGGATGTCATACAGGATGGCATCCTTGCTGTCATAGTAGTGGTATATGTTTGCTTTCGAGATCCCACATTCTTTGGCCAAAAGGGTCATCGAAGCACGGTCAAACCCCTGGTCGGCAAACACTTTTGCCGCCATCTTCAGGATCTGCTCTCGCTTTTGGTCGTGGTCTTTAGCAATTGTCCGGGCCACGGCTCAGTCCTTATCGCGATTGTCTACAACGCGCTTCGCCTTGCCCTGAGAGCGTTCGACGTCGCCGGGGTCCCCTACTACAATTTCGGTTGAAACGCCAACGACGTCCTTGATCCGCTTGGTCAGCATCCGAGCAGCGGCCGTTTTTGACAGCTCGTCGGTGGAATCGGGGGAGGATTCAACAAAGACCCGCATGGCGTCCATGCGACCGGATTTATAGAGCTCGATCTGGTAATAGGGGGCAAGACCGCCCGTTGCCATGACCTGTTCCTCGATCTGGCTGGGGAAGACGTTGACGCCGCGCAGGATCATCATGTCGTCGCTGCGACCGGTGATCTTTGCCATCCGGCGCATTGACCTTGCTGTCCCCGGCAGCAGGCACGTCAGATCGCGTGTGCGGTAGCGGATCATCGGCAGCCCTTCTTTGGTCAGAGTCGTGAACACCAATTCTCCGGTTTCGCCATCGGGCAGGACTTCTCCGGTCGCCGGGTCGATGATTTCCGGCAGGAAATGATCCTCCCAGATTACAGGTCCGTCTTTTGTTTCAACGCATTCATTGGCGACTCCGGGGCCCATGATCTCGGACAGGCCATAGATATCGACGGCGTGCATGTCGAAGGCTGCCTCGACCTCGGCCCGCATCGCGTCAGTCCAGGGTTCGGCGCCAAAAACGCCAACCTTCAGCGAGCTCTCACGTGGGTCGAGACCCGCCTTGTGGAACTGTTCTAGGATATTGAGCATGTAGGAGGGTGTAACCATGATACCGTCAGGACGGAAATCGTTGATCAGATTGACCTGCTTTTCGGTTTGCCCGCCCGACATCGGGACGACAGTCGCGCCAAGGCGTTCGATCCCGTAATGGGCACCTAGCCCACCGGTGAACAGCCCATAGCCGTAGGCATTGTGCACCATGTCGCCCTTGCGCAGCCCAGACGCCCGAAGAGACCGCGCGCCAAGGTCAGCCCAATTGTCGATGTCATTCTTTGTGTAGCCGACCACTGTCGGTTTGCCTGTCGTGCCGGAGGAAGCGTGCAGGCGAATTATCTCGCTGCGCGGGACTGCAAACAAGCCAAACGGATAGTTATCGCGCAGGTCGTTTTTATATGTGAACGGAAACTTTGACAGATCCGAAAGCTGCTGAAGATCGTCGGGATGCACGCCAGCCTCGTCAAAGCGCTGCTTGTACATCGGAACGTTTTCATAGGCGTGACGCACGGACCATTTCAGGCGCTCAAGCTGCGTGGCGCGAATTTCGTCGATCGAGGCGATTTCGATCGGGTCCAGGTCCGCTTTGTTGGGGGTAAGGTCTTCCATAGCGTAACTCCTCCAGTCACGAAACTATTCTTGAAAATTCTGGCCGCCAACGGCGCGGGACATGCCGCGAAATTCAGCGATCAGAGTATTGTCTTGATTGATGACGCGGACGTCGTAGATACCGCTGCGGCCGGACAGGTTGACTTCTGTCGCGGTAGCCGTCAGGCGGTCACCTTTCCGTCCCGGTGCAAGATAGCTGACCATTGTATGTTGCCCTACAGTTGCAACATTCCGGCTGTTGCAGGCAAAGGCAAAAGCGCTGTCGGCAAGAGCGTGCGTGACGCCGCCATGGCAAATACCGTGTCCGTTACAGTGATGCGGTGCAACAGTCAGTGACAGGACAGCGCGCCCTTCTTCGACCTCCACAAGCTCCATCCCGAACCATTTACTGGCTTCGTCATTGGCCCACATCGCTGCCGCGGATTTTTGGGCGCGTTCTTTTGGGGTCATCATCATCTTCCCTGAAAATGCGGTGCGCGTTTTTCGAGGAAACTGGACACGCCTTCTGCGTAATCGGCACTTTCCCCGCAGGTTTTCATTGCGTCCGCTTCAATTTCAAGCTGATCGGACAAGGATGTGGTGGCTGCTGTTTGAATGCACTGCTTGGTCAGACCCAAGCCAAGGGTGGGGCCGTTGGCGAGTCGCGTGGCAAGAGCGCGTGCTTCGGTCATCAGCTGATCATCGGGCAACGCCTTCCAGATCAGCCCCCAGTCTTCGGCCTGTTTGGCGGTTAGGGGCATTGCTGTCAGGGCCAGCCCCTTAGCGCGCGCCTCGCCCAACAATCGGGGCAGGTGCCAGCTGCCGCCTGTGTCCGGAATCAACCCGACCTTGGAAAAGCTTTGAATGAACTTTGCGCTTTCCCCGGCCAGAACCATGTCGCAGGCCAGTGCAAGGTTCGCGCCTGCACCCGCGGCCACGCCGTTTACGGCACAAATTACCGGGAAATCCAAAGACCGGATCAGTCGAACCAAAGGGGCATAGAAAGTGCGTACAGTTTTGCCCAGATCAGGCGGGCCATCCATTTTCGAGGGATCGCGGTCTCCAAGGTCCTGACCCGCACAAAAACCGCGCCCTGCGCCGGTCAGCAAAATCGCGCGGGAACCATTTTCGCGCGCGCTTTTCAGCGCGTCCTGAAGGGCAAGATGCATCTCCTCATTGAACGAGTTCAGCTTGTCGGGGCGGTTCAGGGCTATTTCAACCCAGTTTCCGTGATCATGTACAAGGATCGTATCGCTCATGGCAGTCTCATCTGTTCCCGTGACAACTTAATCATTGCATTAACCGAACGGTTGGTCAATATATAAACCCGAACCGAATCTGGACTGATCAAAGGGATTGCCAATGTCGCAGCCGTCGCTGGTGAGTGTTGACTTTAAGGGCGACGTGGCCTGGGTCACGGTCGACAACCCGCCGGTGAACGCAACCTCGACGGGCGTTCGGCAGGGTCTGGCCGCCGCGGTCGATGCAGTTCAGAAAGCTCGGGTTGCCGTCCTGTGCTGCGCCGGTCGGACATTTATCGCGGGCGGTGACATGTCCGAGTTTGATGCGGCTCCGG
Organism: Ruegeria sp. AF3; assembly: GCF_056536285.1. NCBI lineage: Bacteria > Pseudomonadati > Pseudomonadota > Alphaproteobacteria > Rhodobacterales > Roseobacteraceae > Ruegeria > Ruegeria sp. AF3. The sequence goes on from NZ_JBQFJM010000002.1 coordinate 711,731, forward strand.
TTGAGCCGCATTTGCCTGATGTTGTTCAGAAAATCGAAGACAGTAATGTGCCGTTTATCGCCTGTATGCACGGCAACGTGTTAGGTGGCGGGTTTGAAATTGCCATGGCCTGCGCGTGGCGGATCGCAGCGCCGGGCACCAGCTTTGGGTTGCCGGAAGTCAATGTGGGCCTCATCCCGGGGGCAGGGGGCACGCAGCGATTGCCGCGCCTTGTTGGAATGGAAGCAGCGATCGACATCGCCTGTTCGGGAAAAACCCTGAAAGCCGAGGAAATGGCCAATCTCGGCGGAATTGACCTGATTGCCGATAACCCAACGGTGGCTGTTCTGGACTTTGTCGCCAACCTGCCAAAGCGCCCGGCACCTGTCAGTCAAAGGCCCGTCGGCGAATTCGCGTCTGACCTTCTGGAGACGACCCGTCAGGCTTTGATAAAACGCGCCAGGGGTCAGCAATCACCGCTGGAAAACCTGACCGCGCTCAGCTGGTCGTCCGAACCCTTTGCTGCCGCACAGCCGAAGAGCGTGCGCGCCATCTGGCTCTGCGTCAAAACTCTGAAAGCCGCGCCTTGCGGTACGCCTTTTTTGCCGAGCGCAAGGTGGCCAGACCTTCGATGATCGCTGGTATTACCCCGCGCGATATCAGCCGGATCGCAGTTGTCGGTGGCGGGTTGATGGGCGCAGGGATCGCCACCGCTGCCCTGAGTGGCGGGCTGTCTGTTACTTTGATTGAAAGAGATTTGGATGCAGCTGCCGCCGCCCGTAGCCGGGTTGAGGGGCTGCTACAGAGGGCGGTCAAGCGGGGTAAGATGTCCGAAGCACAGCTGCGGGAACGCCTTGCTGCGTTTCGAGCTGTGGACAGCTACTCCGAAGCTGCGAACGCTCAGCTGGCGATCGAGGCTGTGTTTGAAGACTTGTCAGTCAAGCAACAGGTTTTTGCAGAATTGGCCCGCCATATGCAGCGTGACGCGATTCTGGCCACGAACACGTCTTACCTGAGCCCAGTCGATATCCTCGCGGGTATCGAAAATCAATCGCGGTGTATTGGCCTGCATTTCTTCAGCCCTGCCCATGTTATGAAGCTGTTGGAAGTCGTGCATACGCCGCAAACTTCGCCCGAAGTTGTCGCCACCGGGTTTGCACTTGGAAAAAGGCTTCGCAAGGTTTCTGTGCTGTCGGGCATCTGCGATGGTTTTATTGGCAACCGGATGTTGGCTGCGTATCGGCGCGAGGCCGATTATTTGCTGGCGGATGGGGCGTTGCCTTATCAGGTGGACCAGGCAATGCGAGCTTTCGGGATGCCCATGGGGCCTTACGAGTTGCAAGATCTGACCGGCCTCCAAATCGCCTGGGCCAACCGAAAACGTAATGCAGCAACCCGCGACCCGAACGAACGTTATGTGACGATTGCTGACCAGCTTTGCGAGATGGGTCGTCTTGGCCAACGCACGGGCAAAGGATGGTATCGCTATGAAGACGGTACTCGCGAACCGATCCGTGATCCCGAAGTGGACGCGTTGATCGAGTCCTACTCGGCTGATCAGGGCATAACGCGGCGGGCATACGCACAGGACGAAATCGTGTCGCGTATTTTGGCGGTGCTGGACAACGAGGGCGCGTTGATCATTCAGCAGGGGATCGCCGAGTCCGCGGAAGCCGTCGATATGGTTCAAATTCACGGCTACGGCTTTCCGCGCTGGCGCGGCGGGCCGATGAACTACTGCAAGGAAATCGGAGCCAGCGCGACGCAGGCAATGATGGAAACCGTAGCCAAGGAAAGCCCCGGTTCATGGCACGTCGCGGGCTGTCTTGGAGACAATTAACAAGTTGATGGTTACAAAAGTGACCATTAACGCATTCTTGACTCATGTTTCACAGGGAGGAGACAGAACTATGAAATTCACCAGGTTGAGCACACTTCTTGCCTCAGCTGCACTGGCCGTTTCAGGTACAGTGGCGCTTGCGGCAGACTATACGCTGACCATCTCCAGCTGGGCCCCACCGACCCATGGCATCAATGCCAAGATGTGGCCGAAATTCGTCGAGATGATCGAAGAGGCCACCGATGGTCAGGTCACCGCCGAGCTGAAGCTGGGCCTTGCCCCGCCCCCCGCGCAGATGGACTTGATCATGGATGGCGCTGCCGATGCCTCGATCATATTCCACGGCTATCAGCCGGGTCGGTTTGTCACCACCAAGATGATCGAACTTCCCGGATACGAAGGCTCGGCCGAGGCTGCGTCGGTTGCGTATTGGCGGGCATATGACGCGCATTTGAAGGCAGCGGATGAACACCGTGGTGTGAAAGTGATCGCTTTGCACACGCATGGTCCAGCTCAGCTGCATTCCAGCAACCCGGTAACAACACTGGACGAAGTCTCGGGCCTCAAAGTTCGCATCCCCGGCGGTGTTGGTGGTGACGTGGGCACGGCGCTGGGTGCAACCGGTATCCAGGTTCCTGCACCGAAAGTGTATGAAACCCTGGCTTCCAAAGCCGCAGATGGCGTCGTCATGCCCTTTGAATCCCGCAAAGGTTTCAAGCTGACGGAAGTGGCCCAGAACGTCTATGAGGTCCCTGGCGGCCTGTATCGCGGTTCGTTTGCCTTTATCATGAACGAAGACACCTTTGCTGATCTGCCCGCCGATCTGCAGGCAGCGCTGGAAGAAAACGTTTTCGGGGAACCGCTGAGCCGCGAAATTGGCAAGATCTGGGATGAGATCGATGCGATCGGCCGGGAAGAGACCGAAGGCACCGAAGGTAACGCAATCCATGCCGCATCCGCTGAAGATCTGGAAAAGTTCAATGCGATTGCCGCGGATGTACGCGCCAAGGTTATCGACGAAGTCAGTGGCACAGGCATCGACGCCCAGGCAGCCTACGACATGATCGTAAATGAAATGGCTGCGCAATAACGCAGTCGGGCTGGCGGACGCGATCCGCCAGCCGATTTCACCCGCTGGGGACCCGTTATGCAATCTCTCGTGACCTTTGCGCGTCGCGTCAGTATCGTGCCAACGCTGCTGGCCTGTGCCGCGCTATTCATCCTGATGGTGATGACATTCTTTGATGTCATCCTGCGCTCTGTCTTCAACGCCCCGATCGAGGCGGCGACAGAGCTGACCCGGATCCTGATGGCCATCCTCGTGTTCTCGGTCTTGCCGATGATCTCAGCAGGGAAGGGCCAAATCGCTGTGGACTTGACGGATGGGCTGTTTTCTCGCCTGCGGTTAAGCCGGGTGCGCGATGGGATCGTGTATCTGGTGTCCGGCGTCATGTTGATCTGGCCGATCCAACGTGTCTGGCTACTTGCCGAGCGCGCGCGGGATTACGGGGACGTCACGGAATACCTTTCGATCCCTGTCTTCTATGTAGGCTGGTTCATCTCTGGGTTCATAGCGATCACCGCTGTTGCAATGGTCATCACCGGCTTTTTGCACTTTCTTGCCCCCCATACCTTGTCGGAGCACCCCCAATGACCGCTGCCCTGATCGGTTTTGTTCTTGTTCTTGTTCTTGTGCTGGTGCGCTTACCTATCGTGTTTGCAATGGGATTGGTCGGAACGCTTGGGTTTGCCTATGAACGCGGTGGCAGCATCCTGTCCGAGCGTGGGCTGAAAGCCGCGATGTCGATGGTGGGTCGTCAGATCACCGACACGGCGCAGGATTACGGCCTGTCGGTCGTCCCGCTGTTTATCCTTATGGGCTTGTTCGTGAATAAAGGTGGTCTTGCGCGCGAGCTTTACGCAGTTTCAAATGCTTTTCTGGGTCATTTCAGGGGCGGTATCGCCATGGCGACGGTTGCGGCATGCGGAGGTTTTTCGGCCATTTGCGGCTCGTCTCTGGCAACGGCGGCCACCATGTCCAAGGTCGCAATGCCGGAAATGCGCCGCTATGGCTATTCCGACGAGCTGTCGACGGCATCGATTGCAGCGGGCGGTACGCTTGGTATCCTTATTCCGCCTTCGGTGATCCTGGTCATCTACGGGCTGCTGACCGAAACCTCGATTGGAAAACTTTTCGTTGCGGGTATCATTCCCGGTCTACTTGGCATCCTGTTCTACCTGCTTGCCGTCCGCTGGACCGTCGCGCGCAAGCCCGAGTCGGGACCGGCGGGTGAACGTCACGGCTGGGCCGAGCGTCTGTCGGCGGTGCGCTCAGTCTGGGCCGTATTGCTGCTGTTCTTTCTGGTGATTGGCGGATTGTACGGTGCATTCGATTTTCATCCACTGAACCTGACCTTCAGCCCGACCGAGGCGGCAGGCATGGGCGCAATGGGCGCTTTCCTGATCGCGCTGTCACGAGGCGGGCTTACTTTGGGGTCGACTTTTGAGGTGCTGAAGGAAACCACCTATACCGCCGCGGCATTGTTTTCCGTTCTGATCGGGGCACAGATCTTTTCGAATTTCATCAACCTTGCCGGTCTGCCTGAAGCGCTCATCGCGTTGGTTACGGCCTATGACGTTGAACCTTTTGTGGTGATCCTGATGATCCTTGGAATCTACATCATTTTGGGTTGCGTCTTTGAATCCCTGTCGATGCTGCTGCTGACGGTGCCGATCTTTTTCCCGCTGGTCACATCGTTGGGGTATGACCCGATCTGGTTTGGTATTGTTGTGGTTGTGGTGACTGAAATCAGCCTGATCACTCCTCCCGTCGGCTTGAATGTCTTTATTCTGAAAGGTGTGGTCGGGGATGTATCAACCGGAACAATCTTCAAGGGTGTCACTCCGTTCTGGGTGGCGGATATCTTCCGGCTGGCCCTGATCGTTCTGGTGCCGTGGTTGGTGTTGGTTCTGCCTGAACAAATGGGGGCGATGGGGCACTGATGTTCTCTCTGACCGCGCTTCCTGACGGGTATCACACAGATCCCTATCCTGCCTACGCCGCGCTGCGCGAGGATACGCCCGTCTGCTGGCAGCCTGACGGATCGGTTATCCTGTCTCGGTACGAGGATCTGGACCTTACTTACCGGGACATCACGCGGTTCATATCGGACAAGAAAGCGGTATTTGGTCCAAAATACGGAGTCGACAGCCCTTTGTATGAACACCACACCACCAGTTTGGTGTTTAATGACCCGCCGCTGCACACCCGTGTTCGCAAGGTGATGGTCGGGGCGATGAACCCGCGCGCGTTGGCGCAAATGGAACCGGGTCTGATCCAGCTTGTCGATGGGCTGCTGGACGAGATGCAGGTCAAAGGCAATGTCGAACTGATCGAGGATTTTGCCGGAGCAATCCCGATTGAGATCATCGGCAATCTGCTGGGTATACCACGATCCGAACGCGGGCCATTGCGCGATTGGTCTCTGGCCATTCTTGGTGCTTTGGAGCCGCAATTGACGCCAGAGCAGGAAGAGTGGGGTAACCGCTCGGTCTCGGACTTCAAGGACTTCCTGAGGAATATCATTGAGGATCGCCGCGCCAACCCCGGAGATCCGGCAACGGATGTCCTGACCCGGCTGATCCAGGACGATACGGATGGTGGCCTGACCGAGGTAGAGCTGTATCAAAACTGCATATTCATCCTGAATGCGGGGCATGAGACGACAACGAACCTGATCGGCAACGCATTGGAGCTGTTGGACCGGCACCGCGACAAGCGGGCGGAGTTTCTGGCTGACCCGAACCTGATCGTTCCGGCTGTGGACGAGTTTCTGCGGCTGGAAAGCCCGAACCAGTTCGGCAATCGCCTGACCACTGTTGATGTAACGTTCCACGGTCAAACCATTCCGGCTGGTACCGATGTTCATCTGTGTATCGGTGCGGCCAACCGCGATCCACGGCAGTTTGACCGGCCCGACGAGATGATCTTGGACAGACGCCCCAACAAGCATCACGCCTTTGCCGGAGGGCCCCATACCTGCGTCGGCCTGACCCTCGCGCGTCTGGAGGGCCGGGTGGCCGTCGGCCGGTTTCTGACCCGTTTTCCAGACTATCGCATCACCGACGGCGCCGAGCGGGGCGGGCGTATCCGGTTTCGGGGATTTGCACGATTACCCGCGCGGGTCTGAGAAACCCGGCTTGGGAAAATTGCTTGGTAAATTATTGACCGACCGTACGGTTTAAAATATGATTTCGCGAGACCGGCCTATGGCAGCGCGGGGATCGCGACTAAGACGAGGAGACGCTCATGACTATCCAACAGATTTCCAGCTTTGCAGCCGGTGAGTGGGTTTCGCCCGGCGAGGGTGCCCGCGCAATAACAAGCGCTGTGACCGGCGAGGTTATCGCCACAGCGGGTAACAGCGCGTTGGATGTCCAGGGGATGTTGGACTATGCGCGCAATGTCGGAGGGCCGGCACTGCGCAAAATGACGTTCCATGAACGCGCCAAAATGCTCAAGGCGCTGTCCGTCCATTTGGGCCGACACAAGCAGGTCATGTATGATTTGTCTTTCAACACCGGTGCGACGCAATCGGATCATATGATTGATATCGACGGCGGCATCGGAACGATGTTTGTCTTTGCCGCAAAAGGCCGTCGTGAAATGCCGGACGGTCATGTCTATCTGGATGGCGATGTCGAGCAGCTTTCGCGCAACGGTACTTTCCTGGGGCAGCACATTTGCACCCCGCTGCAAGGGGTGGCAATTCACATCAACGCGTTCAATTTTCCGGTTTGGGGGATGCTGGAAAAGTTTGCCCCAACCCTTCTGGCGGGCGTTCCGGCGATTGTAAAACCAGCCACGAGCTCGTGTTATGTGACCGAGCTGTGTGTTCGGTTGATGCTTGAGTCCGGGATCTTGCCAGCGGGTGCATTGCAGTTGGTCTCGGGTGGTTTGGGTGACATGCTGGACCGTCTGACCATGCAGGACGTGGTCAGCTTTACCGGATCCGCCGATACGGCCCTGAAACTGCGCTCCAACCCGGTGATCCTTGAGAACTCGGTACGGTTTGTTGCGGAACAGGACAGCCTGAACTGTTCGATCCTTGGCCCCGATGCCGCGCCGGGCACGCCGGAATTTGACCTCTTCGTGAAGGAAGTCCAACGCGAGATGACCACGAAGGCAGGGCAGAAATGCACCGCAATCCGTCGGATCATCGCGCCCGAACCGCAGGTACAGGCGGTAATTGACGCGTTGTCGGCGCGACTGGCGAAAACGACCATTGGCGACCCAAAGCTGGAAGCCACCCGTATGGGTGCGTTGGTTTCGAACGGTCAGAAGCGTGATGTTCTGGAAAAGGCAGCTATCCTTGGGCAAGAGGCCGAGCGTGTCTTCGGCAACCCCGATGATTTTGTGGTTGAGGGCGCTGATGCCGAAAAGGGTGCGTTCCTACCGCCCATGCTCTTCCATTGCGCCAATCCTGACGCGGCGCAACGTGTGCACGATACCGAAGCCTTTGGTCCGGTCAGCACTGTGATGGGGTATCGCGATCTTGACCATGCCATTGAGCTGGCGAACCGGGGGCAGGGCTCTCTTGTGGCGTCAGTAATCACCCATGATCCAGAAGTGGCGCGACAGGTTGCCATGGGATCAGGGGCTTATCACGGGCGTCTGTATTTCAACAGCCGTGACTCGATGAAGGAATCCACCGGTCATGGTTCCCCTCTGCCGCACATGGTTCATGGCGGTCCGGGACGCGCCGGTGGCGGCGAAGAAATGGGCGGGGTACGGGGTGTGAAACACTATATGCAGCGCACCGCTATTCAGGGATCGCCCGATCTGCTGACAGCGATTGGACGGAAATGGGTGCCTGGCGCGACCGAAGTCAAAGGCCCTGCTCATCCCTTTACCCGCCGGTTTCACGATTTGTCGATTGGCGAGACCCTTCACACTGCGACAAGAACTATCACCATGGAAGATATTGAACACTTCGCCAACTTCACCGGTGATACCTTCTATGCGCATATGGATCAGGCGGCAGCGGAACGTAACCCGTTCTTCCCGGGCAGGGTTGCACATGGGTACTTGCTGTTGTCTTTCGCAGCCGGATTGTTCGTCGAACCGAACGAGGGGCCGGTTTTGGCAAATACCGGTCTTGACGGGCTGCGTTTCATGAAACCGGTCGAGGCTGGTGACACCATCAAGGTTCGTTTGACGGTCAAGCGCAAGACCAAGCGCAATGACGACTACGGCGAGGTTCGCTGGCACGTTACCCTGACGCAGCAAGACGATGAGCTGGTCGCAGAATACGAGTTACTGACCATGGTTGCCTACTAGGCACAAGTGCAGGTGCGCAGGGGCTGGATGGCAATTCCCTCCGGCCCGATTATACTGTGCTTATGAAAGATACGGCCCCAGAATGGTTCGAAACCTGCGTCAGCCAGTTGACCACAACTGGCACGCAACGTGTGGTCTGTTTTGGTCACGATTTTCGGTGATCTGGCCCAGAGCGGGTCTGACCAGGTTAGTGGCGCGCTGATCACAGCGCTGACCAACCTTGCAGGGATCAAGGCCGAAGCCACGCGTGTTGCGCTGCACAGGCTGCGCAAGGAAGGCTGGATCGAAAGTACGCGGGTCGGGCGAAACAGCGTTCACAGATTGACCGAATTTGGCCGTAGTCAAAGCGCCGCCGCCGCCCCGCGCATCTATTCCCGCGAGACGAATACACCAGAAACTTGGCATGTGCTTATCGCCAACAGTTCAGACAGTTCGCGAAAAGAGTTAGCGGATCTGATGCTGACCGGAGATTATATTTCGGTTAACCCCACAACAGCCATGTCGGCAGGACCCGTCCCGGAGAACCTTGAAGAACTGCTGGGTGTTGAAAGCAGCGCTATTTCGATCCCCGGCTGGCTGCGCGACCTTTGTGGCCCTGAAGTGCTGAAGTCTGCCTATGATCAGTTCTTGCACTCCATTCAGATCACCGAGCAAATGCTGCCTGTCGATGGCGTCGGCGATCCGCTTAAAATAGCGGTGCTGCGCGTATTGATTGTGCATGGGTGGCGTCGTTTGGTCCTGCGCCATCCGTCCCTGCCTCCGGCCTTTTTGCCCGCCGATTGGAAAGGCGCGGAGTGTCGCGCGGCGGTGTCCCGATTGCTGGGACAATTGTCCAAACCGGATCTTGCAACGCTGGAATCTGCGGTGGGTGGTTGACTCGTTTTTTGCCGAGCTCGGGATGGCGCTCTTTGGGGTTGGAAGACGATGTGAAAGAAGTGCCATTTAATGTTACAGAAAGCTGACATAAGCGATTACATGGTAACATAATGCTTGCGCCGAATCGATTGAGCATTTATTAACCGACCAGACGGTTAATGACTTGTGTTCCAACGGGAGACCCAATTGATGGACGCCTTCATCTGCGACGCAACCCGCACCCCGATTGGGCGGTATGGTGGTGCGCTTTCATCGGTTCGCACGGATGATCTGGCGGCTATCCCGCTGGCGGCCCTGATGGCGCGCAACCCGCAAGTCGACTGGACCAGTGTGGATGACGTCATTTATGGCGATGCCAATCAGGCAGGAGAGAGCAATCGCAACGTTGCCCGGATGGCGTCCCTGCTGGCCGGATTGCCGACGGACGTACCTGGAACAACGATAAACCGCTTGTGTGCCAGTGGCATGGATGCCGTCGGAATGGCGGCGCGTGGCATCAAGGCAGGCGATTATGATCTTTCAGTTGCGGGTGGCGTGGAAAGCATGTCGCGCGCACCGTTTGTAATGCCCAAAGCGACGTCGGCGTTTACGCGCAGCAATGCGGTTTACGACACGACGATTGGCTGGCGCTTTGTGAACCCAAGGCTACAGCAGCAGTATGGTGTCGATTCCATGCCGCAAACGGCTGACAATGTGGCCGAAGATTATGGGATCAGCCGTGAAGACCAGGACGCCTTTGCCGAGCGCAGCCAGGCACGATGGGCTGCGGCGCACGCGGCAGGCGTGTTCCAAGAAGAAATCACGCCGGTTTCAATTCCACAGCGCAAGGGCGATCCGATTGTTGTCGATACGGATGAACATCCGCGCCCGGGAACCACAGCGGAAAAACTCTCGGGCCTCAAGGGTGTGAACGGGCCGGACAAAACTGTGACTGCAGGGAATGCCTCGGGCGTGAATGATGGTGCAGCCGCGATCCTGATGGCGAATGAAGCGACAGCGACAAAGAACGGCCTGACCCCGATTGCCCGTGTGGTTGGCATGTCCGTCGCGGGTGTCGAGCCTCGGGTCATGGGTATTGGTCCGGTTCCTGCCAGCCGAAAGGTTTTGCGCGCGCCGGGCTGAGCATCGACCAGATGGATGTGATCGAGTTGAACGAAGCTTTCGCGTCGCAAGGTTTGGCAACGCTGCGAGAGTTGGGCCTGCCCGATGACGCCGCCCATGTGAACCCGAATGGCGGCGCAATCGCCCTTGGCCATCCATTGGGGATGAGCGGCGCCCGACTTGTGTTGACCGCAGCGTACCAACTGAAACGCACCAAAGGGCGCTATGCGCTTTGCACAATGTGCGTCGGTGTCGGGCAAGGCGCTGCACTTATTCTTGAACGCGTGTAACGGAGGAGACGGGACATGTATGCCCAGATGGTAGAATCCGAGGCGTCTAACGATGATCCTGAAAAGCTTGCTGAATTTCAGGCGCGGATCGACGCGGATATCAAGATCGAACCCAAGGACTGGATGCCTCAGGGGTATCGCAAAACGCTGATCCGCCAGATCGGACAGCACGCGCATTCCGAGATCGTCGGACAATTGCCCGAAGGGAACTGGATCACGCGTGCACCGACGCTGCAACGCAAGGCAATCCTTCTAGCCAAGGTGCAGGATGAAGCCGGCCATGGGCTCTACCTGTATTGTGCGGCCGAAACACTGGGTGTCAGCCGTGATGAGATCACCGAGATGCTGCTGGACGGTCGCATGAAATACTCGTCGATCTTCAATTACCCGACGCTGAACTGGGCGGATATCGGCGCCGTCGGATGGCTGGTCGATGGGGCTGCCATCATGAATCAGGTGCCGCTGCAAAGAACGTCTTACGGGCCGTACTCACGCGCCATGATCCGCATCTGCAAGGAAGAAAGCTTCCATCAGCGCCAAGGCTATGACGCGATCCGCAAGATGGCCGAAGGCACGCCCGAGCAGCGCAAGATGGCGCAGGACGCGATGAACCGCTTCTGGTACCCGTCGCTGATGATGTTTGGGCCGTCCGACAAGGATTCCGTCCACTCCGCGCAGTCGATGGCTTGGAAGATCAAGATCAACACCAATGATGAGCTGCGCCAGAAATTCGTCGACCAGACCGTCCCACAGGCCGAATATCTGGGTCTGACAATCCCCGACCCGAACCTGAAGTGGAACGAGGAGCGCGGGCATTACGATTTCTCAGAGCCGGATTGGTCGGAATTCTTCGATGTGATCAAGGGTAACGGTCCCTGCAACGTCGACCGTCTGGCAGCGCGCAACAAGGCCTGGGATGACGGCAAATGGGTGCGTGACGGGCTGTTGGCCCACGCGCGCAAGAAACAGGCCGGCAATCTGGCCGCCGAATAAGCTTACCCTGAGGAGGAAACCCGATGAATACCGAATGGCCCCTGTGGAAATCTTCATCCGCGGTCAACATGGGATGAGCCACCGACATGTCGGCTCGCTGCATGCCCCGGACGCGGAAATGGCGATCAAGAACGCACGCGACGTCTATACCCGCCGCAACGAAGGCGTGTCGATTTGGGTGGTAGAAGCCAACAACATCTCGGCCTCGTCGCCCAGTGACAAAGGTCCGTTGTATGAGCCCAGCGAAAGCAAAGTGTACCGACACCCGACCTTTTTCGACATCCCCGAAGAAGTGGGGGCGATGTGATGACCCGCGACGAAGCGTTTCAGCAGTTCCTGCTGCGGATGGGGGACAATACCCTGATCCTGGGCCATCGCGTCAGCGAATGGTGCGGCCACGCGCCAGTGTTGGAGGAGGATATTGCACTGGCCAACACGGCGCTGGACCTGATTGGGCAGACCCAGATGTGGCTTGGCCTTGCCGGAGAGATAGGCGGCGGCAAAACCGCCGATGATTTGGCATTTCTGCGCGACGCGTGGGATTTCCGCAATGTGTTGTTGGTCGAGGTTCCGAACGGTGATTTCGGCCGCACCCTGATGCGCCAGTTCCTGTTCGATGCCTGGCATTCGATCATGCTCGGCCGTCTTCTGACATCTTCTGATGATCGTGTCGCCGCGATTGCTGCCAAAGCCAGCAAGGAAGTCGCCTATCATCTGGAGCGTTCGGCAGAAACGGTCGTAGGTCTGGGTGATGGAACCGAAGAAAGTCACACCCGGATGCAGGCGGCGCTGGATTACCTCTGGCCATATGTAGGCGAGATGTTCGTCAGCGACGACATCGACGCTCAGATCGCTGCGGCCGGGATCGCGCCGAACCCGGCCGATCTGCGCGAAGAATATGATGCGCTGGTCAAACGGGTTCTGGCCAAGGCGACATTGACCCTTCCGGAAAGCCGATTTGCCCATAAAGGCGGGCGGGACGGGCGCATGCATACCGAACATCTGGGCCATCTGCTGACGCAGATGCAGTGGCTGCAGCGCGCCTATCCCGGTGCAAGCTGGTAAAAGCGGATGCGGGTGTCGACTGACCAGATATGGAGCTGGCTGGATGCCGTGCCCGATCCCGAAATCCCGGTTATTTCCGTCGTGGATTTGGGCATTGTGCGCGATGTGCACTGGGACGCTGACACTCTGGTCGTAACCGTCACGCCAACCTATTCCGGTTGCCCGGCGACATCCATCATCAGTATGGATATCGAAACCGCCCTGCGCGATCACGGCATCGGAGATCTGCGCATAGAAACCTGCATCTCACCAGCCTGGACAACCGATTGGCTGAGCGAAAAAGGTCGCGCCAAGCTGGAAGAGTTTGGCATCGCCCCGCCACAACCGGCGGGCGGGCCAGAGCGCTGCCCGCATTGCGGCAGTAAAGCAGTTGAAAAGGTCAGCCAGTTCGGTTCGACCCCGTGCAAGGCCCATTGGCGCTGCACCGACTGCCTGGAACCCTTTGACTATTTCAAGTGCATCTGAGGAGGAGCACCGGATGGCACGTTTTCATGACCTGAAAGTCACCGACATCCACAAAACCATCCGCGATGCGGTTGTCGTGACGCTTGAGCCTGTCAACGGCGCGGCGGATCAGTTCGATTTCACCGCAGGCCAATACCTGACGTTTCGCCGCGACTTTGACGGAGAAGAACTGCGCCGGTCCTACTCCATTTGTGCAGGCAAGGATGACGGGGTACTGCAAGTCGGGATCAAACGTGTCGACGGCGGCGCGTTCTCCAGTTGGGCCAATTCCGAGCTTAACGTCGGGGACGTTGTGCAGGCGATGCCACCGATGGGCAGCTTTCACACTCCGATCGATGCGAATGCAGAAAAACAATACCTTGGCTTCGCTGGCGGCTCTGGCATCACGCCGGTTCTGTCGATCCTGAAGACGACACTGACCCGCGAACCCAAATCCCGCTTTACGCTGATCTACGCCAACAAGGGCATCAACACGATCATGTTCCGCGAGGAGCTGGAAGATCTGAAAAACCTCTTTATGGGCCGCCTGAACGTAATCCACATTCTTGAGGCGGATGCACAGGAGATCGACCTGTTCACCGGTCTGGTAACGCAGGAAAAATGCGCTGACCTGTTCGAACATTGGGTCGATACTCAGAACGTGGACACAGCCTTTATCTGCGGTCCCGAGCCGATGATGCTGGGGATTGCTGCCGCGCTGCGCGCGCATGGGCTTGACGACAGGCAGATCAAGTTTGAACTCTTTGCCAGCGCTCAGCCGGGTCGGGCTAAACGCAAGGAAGGTGCGGCAGATGCGGGCACGCAGGCTAACCAAACCAGCGCATCAATCACTCTTGATGGGTCCACTCAGACGATAACTCTGCCCAAGGACCAATCCATTCTGGACGCTGCCTTGGAAAACGCCATGGACGCCCCTTACGCCTGCAAGGCTGGTGTCTGTTCAACCTGCCGCTGCCGCGTTCTGGAAGGCGAAGTTGAGATGCTCGCCAATCACGCGCTTGAGGATTACGAGGTTGAAAAAGGCTATGTACTGAGCTGTCAGGCCTATCCGGTCACCGACCGCGTGGTCGTGGACTACGACCAGTAAATGGAGAAGACCGATGACTGACACCATGACACTCGACAGCTATCTGGCCGCCGGCGGTGTGCTGACCAACCCGACCAATGTTCCGCCGCGCTACCGCGCCGAACTCATGAAGCTGATGGCCACGTTCGTGGACAGCGAACTTGCCGGTGCCGCCGGATTCGCAGACATCATCAATCAGGGTCCGGGAATCAAGGAACGTATCGCAGCCGCGAGGATTGTTCTTGAGAAAACGGATCACGCCGATCAGGTTCTCAGGATAATGGGTGAGTTTGGGGCCGATACCGAGAGATATGCCACACATCATCCGTGGACGGCGCGCCTGGATCGTGACGCAGATATCGGTGCGACCCGCAGCGCGCATGACATGCGCCTTGCGGTATTCAATTATCCGATCTCGGGCTGGACTGACGCCGTCATCATGAACCTGCTGATGAGCCGTGCGGTCATGGAACAACTGGCCGAGTTTTCAATGGTATCCTATCAACCGCTGGCCGAAGCGTTCCGCAGCATCGCCCCCGTCGAAGCCCATCATGGCGCGTTGGCGCTGGAAGGTGCTGTGAAGCTTGCCGGGAACGGAGAGACAGAGCAGATGCAGGATGCGGTTAACTATTGGTGGCCCCGTGTTGCTGTGTCCTTTGGTGGCGATGATCTGAAACGGTTTGAGCTTCTGAAATCGCTGGGCTTGCGCCACAATGGCAACAACGCCCTAAAAGAGCGATGGGTTCAGGCAGCAGGCGCCGCCGTGAAACAGCTGGGCCTGAAACCACCGGCCTAGTTCTGTGTAAACGCCAAAGGCGCGTTGAGAGGCACTTCCGGGCGCGGGCGATGTGAAACTCGCCCGGCGGTGCAAATCTCCGAGTGGGATCTGGTCATCGCCTTAGGTATTGTTGGTCCACCAGATTCTGAGAGCAATGACCTGACGTTTCACGCCGGCAGATTGCGGTATTGGTATTTTCCTCTTTTCATATCTGAGTGATTGCGCAAACTGAGCGTAATCAAGCGCCAGTTAAAACTCAGCAGAAGACAGTGCCTTGGCGGCCGTGCTGGCGCGAACAGGGTTTGAGGATATCACCGCCACAACGCACCGGAAGGAACCGCCATGGATTTTGCCCCATCGCCGCGCGCCAAGGAAATGTATGACCACCTGAAAGCGTTTATGGAGGCGCATATCTATCCGCGCATACGCGATCACAAAGAAGAAATGGCGGCAGGCAGTTTCCCGGTTTCGTTTTGGAAGATCTCAAGGCGTTGGCTCGGGCCGAAGGGTTGTGGAACTTGTTCCTGCCCAGCCTGCGCGACGATGAACCCGGCACCCGACTGAGCAATCTGGAATACGCGCCGCTGGCCGAACTTATGGGGCAGGTGGCCTGGTCTTCGGAAGTGTTCAATTGCAGCGCGCCCGATACCGGCAACATGGAACTGTTGCACATGTTCGCCACTCCGGAACAGCGCGAGACGTGGCTGGTGCCGCTGTTGAACGGTGAAATCCGATCCTCTTTTGCGATGACTGAACCGGATGTGGCCAGTTCGGACGCGACCAATATTACCACTTCGATACGGCGTGAGGGGGATGAATACGTCATCAATGGCCGCAAGTGGTTCATCACAAACGCCTGCCACCCGAACACCAGATTGTTTATCGTCATGGGTAAAACGGATCCCAATGCGGATCGGCACAAGCAGCAGAGCATGGTCATTGTCCCAAGGGACACGCCCGGTTTTGAGATTGTTCGCAACCCCACCATTCTGAACATGCACGACCCCGAGGGTCATGCCGAGCTGGTCTTTAAGGATGTGCGCGTCCCGGTCAGCAATCTTTTAGGAGAGGAAGGCAGCGGGTTCGCTCTGGCGCAGGCCCGGCTTGGTCCCGGTCGCATCCACCATTGCATGCGATCGATCGGTGCGGCGGAAATGGCACTTAACCTGATGGTCGAACGCGCGCAGGAACGGAAGGCGTTTGGCAAGCAGCTTGCAGAACAGGGCGTGATCCGCGAATGGATCGCCAAGTCCCGGTTAGAGATCGAACAGGCGCGATTGTTGACCCTGAAAGCGGCCTGGAAGATTGATCAGGTGGGCGCAAAGAAGCATTCCGAGAGATTTCATTGATCAAAGTCGTGGCGCCCAATGTGCATGCTGCTGTCACGGATCGCGCGATGCAGGTCTTTGGCGCGATGGGCATGACCCCGGATACTCCGCTGGCCGACAGCTATACCTGGGCGCGCGCTGCGTTACGCGGATGGGCCGGATGAGGTGCATTTGCAGGCCATTGCCAAGCAAGAGTTGACGAACTCGAACTTTGGCATGTCGGCCCAATGGCTGACCCCTCCATCGCGCTAGGCCGGGGGCGGCATCAGGTCTTGCGCGCCCTGCTTTGTTTGAGCGGCAGAAACAGGGTACTTGTCCCGCGGCAGGGGGTAGGAAGTGAAGGGTAGGATGTAGCCCTGCGAAAATCCTACTGCCCTCTGACCTCGCGCACCCATGCGATGATGGTTTGTCGCGCTTCCACGTCCATTTGAACCGCTGAGGGCGGCGGCATGGCATGGCTGATTCCGGCCTGCAGGTAAATCTGGTCGGCGTGCCGGGCAACATCGCCGGGTGTTTCAAGATAAACCTTCTTGGGGCCCATTTCATGGTGCCATAAACCGGCTCGCGGGCATGGCACATCGAGCAGTTGCCCAGCACAGTGTCATAGGCTTCTTCAAACCCCGCAGCCGACGCAAATTTTTCTTCGTAAGATGTCAGCGCCCTTGCTTCGGCGTCTTCCCATGTTTCGCCGGTTCTGACAGAAGACAGCCATGCGATCACGATCATGAGGATGACAGTGACACCCCAGGTCCAGTGCGGCCCTTTCCCGGTCGCGTGCATCGTGTTGAAGTAGTGGCGGATGGTCACGCCGGTCAGGAAGATCAGGCTGGCGATGATCCATGAATACTGGGTGCCAAAGGCCAGAGGATAATGGTTCGACAGCATCAGGAACACGACGGGCAACGTCAGGTAGTTGTTGTGCGTCGACCGCACCTTGGCGATCTTTCCATATTTGGCATCCGGCGTCCGACCCGCCTTGAGGTCTTCCACCACGATCCGCTGGTTGGGCATGATCTGGAAGAACACATTGGCCGTCATGATGGTTGCGGTGAACGCACCCAGGTGCAAAAGCGCAGCACGACCGGTAAAAATCTGATTGTAACCCCAGGACATGGCCACCAGAATCACGAACAGCAACAGCATCAGCGCGGTGGGTTGCTCACTCAGGCGCGACTTGCACATCTGGTCGTAAAGCAGCCAGCCGATGGTCAGTGACCCGCCCGAGATCAATATCCCCTGCCACAAAGCCAGATCCGCTTTGGTCGGATCAAGCAGGAACAACTCGCCCCCGACCCAATATATGATCATGAGCAAGGCCGCACCCGAAAGCCATGTCGTATAGCTCTGCCATTTGTGCCAGGTCAGGTGCTCGGGCATACGCGCGGGTGCGACCAGATATTTGACGGTGTGATAGAACCCGCCCCGTGCACCTCCCACTCCTCGCCATAGGCCCCTTCTGGCAAGGCAGGGTTCGGCTTAAGCATAAGGTCGAGCGCGATAAAATAGAATGACGCGCCGATCCACGCCATCGCCGTGATCACATGCAGCCAGCGGACGGAAAAGGCCATCCACTCCCACAAAACAGCCAGGTCATACATGGCGTTGCTCCTACATATCCAAGTTCTTCGGCACTCTAGGTGATAGAGTTTTCATCGGGTATTGCTACGAAAGATCAAGCAGTATCAAAAATAACAATACAATGTCAGTCTACAGGATCACGCGGCGCAACGCTCAGCTTCCGCGATAGGTCGCGTAGCTGAAAGGCGAAAGTAGTAGCGGAACATGATAATGGGCGTGTTCGGACATTCCGAACCGGATCGGAATCAATTCCAGAAAACGCGGGCTTTCAGGCGGCACGCCACTGGCGTCGAGGTATTCGCCCGCATGAAACACCAATTCGTATTCGCCTGTCGAAAACTCGGCTTCGGGAAGGATTTGTTCATCGGTGCGACCGTCTTCGTTGGTGAGCAGAGTTTTCAGCAACGCGCGGTCTGTTCCGTTGATCCGGAACAACTCGATCTTCATCCCTTTGGCAGGGCAGCCCCGTGCCGTATCCAGGACATGTGTTGTAAGGTAACCGGCCATTTGCACCTCTCGCTAAGCATCGCTGTTACTATTGCAATACCCTTGCGGCAGGCAAAGGCAGTCTGTCAAAAGACTGCTTACAGTATTTTTTGAAAAACATAGGTGATTGTTTGGGTTATTCGTCTTTTCACCAAGAGGGAAATTGATGTGACGCGGTATCCACGAGACATGACCGGCTATGGCCGGCAAGTGCCAAACGCAAACTGGCCAAACGGGGCCAAAATCGCAGTTCAGATTGTGCTGAACTATGAAGAAGGCGGCGAAAACAACGTTTTGCACGGGGATGCCGCATCCGAGGCGTTTCTTTCCGAAATCACTGGTGCGGCCCCTTGGCCGGGGCAAAGGCACTGGAACATGGAATCCATTTACGAATACGGCAGCCGCACAGGGTTCTGGCGGGTGCATCGGCTTTTGCAGGACCTTCCTGTCACGGTTTATGGCGTTGCCACAGCATTGGCCCGTGCACCGGCGCAGGTTGCGGCGATGAAGGCCGCAGGCTGGGAGATTGCCAGCCATGGCCTGAAATGGGTTGAGCACAAGGACATGGATGCGGAAGAAGAACGCGCCCAGATCCGTGAAGCGATCCGGCTTCATGCCGAGGTTGTGGGCAAACCACCGCGTGGCTGGTACACGGGCCGCTGTTCGATGAACACGGTCGATCTGGCCGCCGCCGAAGGCGAGCTGGCCTATATTGCCGACAGCTATGCCGACGATTTGCCTTATTGGGTCAAGGCTGGTGGCAAGGATCAGTTGATCGTGCCTTACACAATGGATTGCAACGATATGCGGTTTGCAATTCAGGCGGGCTATACCAACGGCGAACAGTTTGAAAGCTATCTCAAGGACAGCTTCGACATGCTCTACGCCGAAGGCCAAGCGGGCGAGCCGAAGATGCTTTCGATCGGACTGCATTGCCGCCTCATCGGCCGCCCTGGTCGCGCCATGGCCCTGAAACGCGCACTCGACCACTTCAAGAAACATGACGGGGTCTGGTTTGCCACCCGCGAACAAATTGCTGATCACTGGGCGCAAACGCATCCGCCAAGTCAACGGCTGACCCCGTCGGAAATGGACCGGCCAAATTTTGTTGCTGAATTTGGCGGTGTGTTCGAACACAGCCCGTGGATTGCCCAAGCGGCCTTTGATCTGGAGCTGGGCCCCACACATGACAATGCCGCAGGTGTTCACAACGCGCTGGCGCGCGTATTCCGTTCCGCCACAACCGAGCAGCGGCTTGGCGTCCTGACAGCCCACCCTGATTTGGCAGGCAAACTTGCTGCTGCGGGACGTCTGACCAAGGAAAGCACGGCAGAACAGGCTGGGGCAGGTCTGGACATGCTGACGGATGAAGAACGTGTGACCTTCACGACCCTGAACGACGCCTACACAACCAAGTTCGGCTTTCCTTTTATCATTGCGGTCAAGGACAACACCAAAGCAAGCATTCTGGAGGCTTTTCACCGTCGGATAGATAGTGACCGAGACACCGAATTCGCTGAGGCCTGCCGTCAGGTCGAACGGATTGCCGAGTTGCGGTTGATCGAGAAATTCGCGCAATGACATCCACGCTGAAACTCCGGCCACTGACCGCCGAGGCCTTTGCGCCGTTCGGCGATGTCATCGAGGTGTCTGGGGCGGTGGACAAATACATCAATCAGGGAAAATGCGCACGATACCATGATCGCGCCCAGCTGGATTTCCATGAGGGGCGCGCAGGGATCAGCGTTTTCCAATCCCGGGCCTTCAACCTGCCTATCAAACTTGAAATGGTCGAGCGCCACCCCGACGGCAGCCAGGCCTTTCTGCCGCTTTCAGATAAACCCTTTGTCGTTGTTGTGGCGCCCGACAACGCGGGTGTGCCGGGTGAGCCTGTTGCATTCATCACCGCGCCCGGACAGGGCGTGAATTATCACCGGAACACCTGGCACGGGGTTCTGACACCGCTTCATCCCCCTGGGTTGTTCGCCGTGGTCGACCGAATAGGAAACGGGCCAAACCTTGAGGAGTATTGGTTCCAGAATGCCTACACGATCACTGAATAGGGGACATTGCCGGAAGAGGGGCCGGCCCACGTAGTTTTTTGGGAGGAAAAACGCGATGTCAGATGCAACTTTAGGGACGCCGGAGCAGCTCCGTGACCCGAACTACACCCCGCCAATTCTGAAGGCGGTTCCTTTGGGAATTCAGCACGTGCTGGCGATGTTCGTTTCCAACGTCACGCCAGCGATCATCGTTTGCGGTGCGGCGGGTTTCGGGTTTGGTTCGAACAGCCCCGATTTCCCGCAGATGATTTACATGATCCAGATGTCGATGTTCTTTGCGGGTGTTGCGACACTGTTCCAGACCATTGGGCTGGGGCCTGTTGGTGCCCGCCTGCCAATCGTGCAGGGACGTCATTTGCCTTTATTCCGATCATGATCCCGTTGGTGGTTGGAAAGGGCGTTGATGCGATTGCCGTATTGATGGGTGGTATAGTCGTTGGCGGCCTGTTTCATGCCAGCCTTGGGTTGTTCATTGGCCGTATTCGCTTTGCGCTTCCGCCCTTGGTTACCGGTCTTGTTGTCACCATGATCGGGCTTGCGCTTGTCAAAGTCGGCATCCAGTACGCGGCAGGCGGTGTACCCGCCATCGGTACCGAAGAGTACGGCTCTGGTCTGAACTGGCTCATGGCCGGAACTGTGATTGTTGTTACTTTGGGCCTGAAGTTTTTTGCCCGTGGTATGCTGTCGGTGTCGGCGGTTCTGATTGGCCTGTTGGTCGGCTACGTGGTGGCATTCGCACTGGGTCAGGTGAATTTGGGCAATGTCGGGCGCGCGTCTCCGTTTGCCATGCCGAACCCGTTTCACTTCGGTATCGAGTTTTCATTCGCGGCGATCATTGGGTTCTGTGCGATGTCTTTCGTGTCGGCTGTTGAAACGGTCGGGGATGTGTCCGGTATCACCAAAGGGGGCGCGGGACGCGAGGCAACCGACAAGGAAATTCAGGGCGCGACTTTTGCCGATGGTCTTGGAACTGCTGTATCAGGCATCTTTGGGGCCCTGCCGAACACGTCGTTCAGTCAGAATGTCGGCCTGATCGCGATGACCGGCGTCATGAGCCGCACGGTCGTAACCATAGGTGCCCTGTTCCTGATCATATGCGGGCTTATCCCCAAGATCGGCGCGGTGATCTCGTCCGTTCCGATCGAGGTTCTGGGCGGCGGTGTGATCGTGATGTTCGGTATGGTGGTTGCAGCTGGTGTCTCGATGCTGTCGGACGTGACGTGGAACCGCCGCAACATGGTGATCTTTGCGATTTCACTCAGCCTGGGTCTGGGCTTGCAATTAGAGCCCGGCGCTTTACAGCATCTGCCCGGAACTCTCAAAGTTCTGGCGACATCCGGGATATTGCCTGCTGCTATCATTGCCATTGTCTTGAATCTGGTTCTGCCCGAAGAGCTTTCGGATGAAGCGACGGAAGAGGTGTCCGGTGGAATGGCAGGCCACGGGTTGGGCTTTATCAAACAGGACGATCACGTCTGACCGGTTCAGCCCGGAATTGTAGATGAAAAAGCGGCGTACGTAGTGCGCCGCTTTTTGGTTTCAGGCCTGGCAGGCTTGGCCCATCGCTCACATAAGAAACGCGTATTTCGACGCGACGCTTAGGCGACCATACGGGGATGCCATCAGAAATCGACCTCAATCGCGATGCCTTTCTGTACGGCCAGCTCGACAACAGACGCAGCAACCGCCAGATCCTGAAGACCTACGCCAGTGCCATCGAACAACGTGATCTGATCGTCTGATGTCCGGCCCGGGTTCGTTCCGTTGATGACCGCACCCAACTGGACCAGGTCACTTTCCCTGATCAGGCCCTGTGCCACGGCGTGTTGAGCCTCGCCAATCGAAATCGACTGTGCGATTTCATCTGTGAATACAGATGCTTTGGCCAGCAACGCCGCCTCGACTTCCTGCTTGCCCTTGGTGTCCGTTCCCATGCACGCGATATGCGTTCCAGGGCTGACATGGTTTGCCATCAGCGATGGCGCAAAAGCCGAGGTGATCGAGATTATGACATCCGCTTCGGTCATGCCATCAAGTTCGACTGCTTCAAACGGAACACCGGCTTCACTGGCGACCTTTTCAATGTTGGGCAGCATCTCGGGGTGGTAGTTCCAGCCAAGGACCTTTTCAAAGGTGTGGGTCTCCAGCGCCGAGCGTAGCTGAAAGGTTGCCTGATGCCCGGCCCCGATCATACCGATCACCCGCGCGCCCGCACGGGCAAGGTGCTTGATAGATACAGAAGAGGCCGCCGCAGTGCGCAAGGCCGTCAAAAGGTTGCCGCCAACCATCGCCGACGGTTTCCCGGTGTCAGGGTCAAAAAGAAAAACAGTGGATTGGTGATTGATCAACCCGCGCTTTTCCAGGTTGTTCGGCCAATACCCCCCGGCCTTCAGGCCCAGTGTCAGCCCGGCGCGATCAAACCCGCCTTTAAAGCCGTACAGAGCATCCTCATGCCCGATGGCTTCGCGCACGACAGGAAAGTTGTAGGCGTCCCCTGCGGCCATAGAGGCAAAGACCTGTTCGACGGCAAAGGCCGCCGCGTCGCGGGTCATGAGGTTGGCGATTTCGCGCTCGGGTACGATCAGCATGTCATTCTCCATTCGAAATTCGTGCGCCCGTGCGTTTCACCGACAAAAGCGGGCGCGCACGGGCGACTGTCCGGCCATGTTTGGCCGAAAGCTTATTCTTTGAGCAATCAGGCTCAGTACGCGCGGCCGCGGGCTGACACTGGCCACACGCATTCGACCTTGCCATTCCGGACGCCCACATACCAATCATGCACGTTTGCGGTTGGGTCACAGTGCCCCGGCACCAACTTCAGCTTGTCATTGACCTTGAGCGCCCCGCTCGGATCCATCACGACGCCATGTTCATCCGAGCATTTGATGTATTCGACATCGTCACGCCCGAAAACAACAGGCAGACCGCTATCCACCGACTGCGCCTTGAGACCCGCATCGACGATTGCCTTGTCAGCCTTGGCGTGGCTCATGACGCTGGTCAGGATGAAGAATGCGTTTTCCCATTCGCCCTGGTCGATCCGGTTGCCGTTCTCGTCCAGGATGCGACCGTAATCGGCATCCATGAACGCATAAGACCCGCATTGCAGCTCATTATACACGCCCGAGTTGGATTCGAAGTAGTATGACCCAGTACCGCCGCCCGAGACCAGCTCGCACTCGATACCCTCGGCTTTAAGGCCGTCTACTGCGTCTTTGACCATCGCGATGGCGGTATCCAGTTTCTCCTTGCGTGCCTCATAGCTGTCGAGGTGTTGCATTGCGCCCTGATAGGCCTGAATTCCGCTGAATTTCAGGTTGTCAGCAGCCTCAACCGCCTTGGCGATTTCAATCACTTCGGGTGTCGTTGTGACCCCGCACCGACCTGCGCCGCAATCGATTTCCACGAAGACTTCCAGCTGTGTTCCATGCCGGACTGCCGCCGCCGAAAGGTCGGCGACGTTTTCCAGATCGTCGACACATACAATAATGCGGCTGCCCAGTTTTGGCAGGCGTGCGAGGCGGTCAATTTTGGCCGGGTCACGCACCTGGTTCGAAACCAGAACGTCCTTGATCCCACCACGAACGAACACTTCGGCCTCGGAAACTTTCTGGCAGCAGACACCGACGGCACCACCGATTTTCTTGCAGCTTGGCCACGTCGACCGACTTGTGCATTTTACCATGCGCGGTGACGCATCCCGTGCGCCTTGGCATAATCGCCCATCTTCCTGATATTGCGTTCAAGCGCGTCGAGATCCAAAATCAGGCTGGGTGTCTGGATATCTGCTTCGTCCATGCCAGGCTTGGCCGGAATGTCGTAACCTACTTCGAACTGGTCGAGAGTGCTCATATCTTTCATCTCCGTAATCCTATACCGGGATTGTTTTTTGTTGGGGTATATTCAGGCGTTCATCCAGGGCAGCCGGTCCAGATCGACATTGCCCCCTGTAACAATCAATCCGACACGCTTGCCCTTGAAGGCGTCCGGGTTCTTGAGAACCGTGGCCAGCGGAACGGCCGAAGATGGCTCCATCACAATCCGCAGGTGCTTCCATGTCAGTTTCATCGCATCGATGATCTCCTGCTCGGAGGCAGTGTAAATCTCTGAAACGTGGTTCGATACGAAATGCCAGGTGAGATCCTTCAGCGGCACCAGCAGCCCGTCAGCAATCGTCTTCGGCGCATCATCCGCGATGATATGACCGGCCTTGAAGCTGCGATAGGCGTCGTCTGCCTGTTCGGGTTCTGCCGCGATGACCGCTGTTTCTGGGGCCAGATTGGACAGGGTCAAACATGTTCCGGATACCATGCCACCGCCGCCGATTGGCGCGACGACTGCGTCCAGACCGTCGGTCTGCTCGATAAACTCGCGAACAGGTGCCTTGCCCGGCGATGACCCGAGGATCGTTGTAGGGATGAACAAAGTCACCGCCCGTAGCCGCCTGAACCTCGGCAAATGTCGCTTCGCGCGACGAGGTGGAGGGTTCGCATTCTGTAATCTTCCCTCCATAACGGCGGACCGTATCCTTCTTGGCGCGGCGCTGTCCGAGGCATGACCACGTTGCAGGGAATGCCCCGTTTCATCGCGGCATAAGACAGGCACGAGGCGTGATTGCCCGAAGAATGGGTGGCGACACCTTTTTCAGCCTGTTTCTCATCCAGCCCAAAAACCGCATTCGCAGCACCTCGTACTTTGAAAGCGCCTGGTTCCTGAAAGTTTTCGCATTTGAAGAACAGCTGCGCGCCTGACAGTTCATTGAGAAAGTCCGAAGTTCGCACCGGGGTGCGGCGGATATAGGGTTTGATCCGGTCATGCGCCGCAAGCATGTCGTCATAGGTTGGGATATACATTGTGCAATCCTTCATCATGCCGCGTTCTTCTGAACGGAACCGGGATGGCCGCGATAGTATTCCTGTGCGGCGGCAACTCCGGACCCCAGGTCGATGTTCAGTCCCAGGTCAACCATGCACATCTCGGCAGTGGCGATCCCGGACAGAGCCATGACATCCGTCAGGCTGCCCAGATGCCCGATCCGGAACACCTTGCCCGCGACCTCACCAAGGCCCACGCCAAAGGCAACGCCGTATTTTTCAGCTGCGTGCGTGACAATATCCGTCGCGTTGAAGCCGTTCGGCGTGCGGATTGCGCTTACGGTATCGGAATAGACCGTCGGGCTGCTGGCACAAAGCCCCACCCCCCCAGCGGCACGGACCCCTTCGGCAATCCGGTGGTGTCGGGCGAAAACGTTCTCCAGACCTTCACTCAACAGCATAGAGCAGGCTTGATTGAGGCCATTCATCAACCCGACAGCGGGTGTATAGGGGTAAGCATTGTTGGCGTATCCCTTGGTCATGTCCCGGACGTCAAAGAATGTGCGGGGCAGAGTGCCGGTTTTGGTTGCTTCCATCGCTTTCCGGCTGAAACCGACGATGGCAAGGCCAGCGGGCAACATGAAACCCTTCTGCGACCCCGTAACGGCAACATCCACGCCCCATTCATCAAACCGGAAATCCATCGATGCGATGGATGAGACACCATCAACAAACAGCAGGGCCGGGTGTTGCGCGGCAGTCAGCGCCTTGCGCACAGCAGCGATATCCGACTTTACGCCAGTTGCCGTCTCGTTATGCGTGGCTAGAACAACCTTGATCTCATGGCTTTTGTCGGCGGCAAGGATTTCTTCGTACCGGTCAGCCGGCAGCCCATCGCCCACGGGGTTTCGACGATCTCAACATTCAGCCCATGGCGCTGGCACATATCGATCCATCGATGGCTGAACATGCCGTTGCGGGCCGCCAGAACCTTGTCACCGGCGGACAGCGTATTGGTCAGGGCGGTTTCCCAGCCCCGGTTCCGGTCGACGGGAAAATGAAGACTTCGGCGCTGTCGCTTTTAGAATGTCCCGCACGCCCGCGCGCGCAGGATGCAGGATTTGCCCGAACAATGGCGAACGATGGTCGATCGTGGGCATATCGCAGGCTTTGCGCAGGCTTTCCGGGATGTTCGTCGGGCCCGGGATGAAAACGGGGTTTTGAAAGCTCATGGATGGTCTCCTTCCGTCCTTGCCAGCACAATAAGTTTCAGCAACCCGATTGGAAATTTTTTTGAAAACGCATTTCAAAATTCGGGATAAGAGATTTAACTTATAGTTGTCAGTGAGTTATATTTTTCATATCCTGAAATAGTCTTTCATAAATGACAGAGGGCTTTTATGGAATCGCAAGACAATGACCCGAAACTCCGTCGCAAAGCCCGGGGAAGACCGCGGGGGTGGGATGACAAAACCGCGCAGAATACGATCAAATCGCTGGATCGGGCGATGGAGGTTTTCGAATATCTGAGCCAGGCGCAAGGCAAAGCTCTTACTGAACTTTCAGATGAAATGCGTCAGGCACCGGCCACCGTTTATCGCATCCTCGTGACGTTACAGGGCGGGGTCTGGTCGAGTTCGACCATGAAGAACAGGTTTGGCATTGGCCCGCAGGCGTTTGTGATCGGCTCGCGGTTTTGCGTCGTACCAGTCTGGTGGAACGGGCAAGGCCGATCATGCGCAAATTGATGGAAACCACGGGTGAAACCGCCAATCTGGGAGTTGAGAAAGAAGGTCTGGTGCTGTTCCTGAGCCAGGTTGAAACACATGAAAGTATCCGGGCGTTTTTTCCGCCCGGTACATTGTCACCCATGCACGCGTCGGGCATCGGAAAAGCGTTATTGGCCCACATGGACGAAGACAGATTGAACCGAAGGTTGGCCTCAGCGAATTTACAGGCTTTTACGGATCAGTCGATTACCGGCGCTGAGGCGTTGAAGAAAGATCTTGCAGCAATCAGATTGCGGGGTTTTTCCGTGGATAACGAAGAAAAGACTACGGGTATGCGATGCATTGCAGCACCCGTTTTCGATATCAACAGAGAGGCGGTCGCGGGGCTTTCAGTTTCCGGGCCAACCAGTCGCGTCGGAGCGGCCGAAATCGAACGGCTGAGCCGCCCGGTGATGGAAGCAGCGCGCCAGTTGACGCTGGCTATTGGTGGGACAGTTTTGCCACCGCAACCCTAAGGCTTTGCCGCCAGATTGCGGCGAACGCTGACCCCGGATCCGCTTGCCGCGCCACAACACCAACGCGCGGAGACGCTCATTGTGCACAGACAAACTCAACAGCAGAACAGGCGTGACCCTTTCCGGTTATCTGATTTTCAGCTCCCCCTATTACTGTGCGACTTTTTGTTTGTGTTTGTTGAACTGTTGGTCGAAGAGGTTTTTGAAGGGGCCGTTTTTCTGCATGAGTTGGTCGAGGTTTCCCTGTTCGGCGATAGCGCCGTCCTGGATGACGATGATCTTGTCTGCCTCCAGCACGGTTGACAGGCGGTGGGCGATGACGATGACGGTGACATCCTGTGTCAGGGCGTCCAGTGCCTCTTTGACCAGCGATTCCGATTCCGCGTCCAGCGCGCTTGTGGCCTCGTCCAGCAGCAGGATCTCGGCCTTTCGCAGAATGGCACGGGCAATCGCGATGCGCTGTTTCTGACCGCCCGACAGAAAGGTTCCGTTCTCGCCCACCGGGGTCTCATAGCCCTGCGGCAGGTCGGTGATGAACTGATGCGCATGTGCGGCCCGGGCTGCCGCGATCACCTCTTCATCGCTTGCATCGGGCGCCGAGCAGCGCAGGTTGTCCATCACCGAGGCCGAGAACAGGAACGTGTCCTGACCGACATACGAGATTTTCCGCCGCAGCGAGGCAAAGCTGACCTCCCTCAGGTCCTGGCCATCAATCTCGACGCTGCCCTGATCGGGGTCGTAAAACCGCATGATCAGGCCAAACAACGTGGATTTGCCACCACCGGACTGGCCGACAAGGGCGGTGGTTTTCCCGGCCTCGAAAGTGGCGCTCATGTTGTCGATCACCGGCACCGTGCCCTGATAGCCAAAGGTCACATTGCGCAGCGTGATCTGTCCGGGGCCGTCACTCAGGTCACGGGCCCGGGGGCTTTCCACCATCGTGTCCTCCTGATCCAGCAGGCTGAACAACATGCCGACACCGACCATGCAGGTTTCAATCTGGACCCGCATCCTGGACAGGCGCTTGGCAGGTTCATAGGCCATCAGCAAAGCGGTGATGAAGGACATCAGCTGACCCGCGGTCGGCTGTTCGGCACCCGCGATACCCATCGTGCTGACAATGAGAACCCCGGCAACCGCCAGACCGGCCAGAAACTCCATCAGCGGGCTGGCAATGGCCTGCAGCCGGGCGATGTCGTTCGAGCGCTGTTCGACCTTCCGGATCGCGGTCTCCATTCGGTCGATCATGCGATCTTCAAGCGCAAACACCTTGATCACCTTGATCCCCGCCGAGGTCTCCTGCAGCACCCGGATGATCTCTGCCAGCGATTTGAACTCGGCCTGCATGATCGAGCGCACGCTTTTCAGCAGATACCGCACCCCCAGCAGGGCAATCGGGCCCACCACAAAGAACATCACCGACAGGACCGGCTGCTGATACACCATGACCGCAATCAGGCCGACCAGGGTCAGGGCATCGCGGACAAACCCGGTGACCAGAACATCGATCAGGCCCCGGGCCGATTGCGCGCCATTGGTCGTGCGCATCAGCAGATCCGACGATTCAGTGGTCGAGAAGAACGACACTCCGTGCCGGACCAGCTTGCGGTACAGCTTCTCCTGCTGCTGGGCCACAATCCGGTTGCCCGCGCGTGCCAGAAAAACGGCCTGAATATACGAGGCCACCGCCTTGGTCAGGAACAGAAGCACAACCCCCAGCGCAATGACATGCGCCCATCCCCGCAATTCCGGGTTGGTCATGGCATCGATGATATATTCCATCATGTAAGCCGAGCCGGCGGTGGTGACCGCCACCGCGATCATCGCCAGGATCGCAACGCCGTAAAGCCCGCCCTGCGCATAAAAGCTCTCACCGACAAGCCGGCCCATATAGCCCGATCGCCACTTGTTCCAGGCGCGCTTCATCATTGCGTTCTCCAAATCCGTGAAACGGTGCGCACGCCCAGATACCCCATATCCCGCCGCGCCTAAAGGACAGATGCAACCCTGCGGCAGACCAACCCATCCCAACATCCAAACACGCTAAATAAGACCTAACCCTCAAACCCGCAACCAATACCAAAAAACTCAAGCAAGCAAAAATCGCAATCGAACGGCTAATGTGCTTTGGAACACCATGCCTTTGGTCGAAACCAATACAACTGCCGCAAATGGCCAGTATCCAACACCCAGTTGGTTGCAGAAACAGGCGCTGCAACAATTACAGACGCAAACGTGACTGCTTGGAGCAGGAGTTTCGTTTTATTTCACTGCTAAATATGGCAATTCTGCCCTTGCGGGTCCGATCCGCGATTGAGAAACACAAGCAGGTCGCGATCATTCGATGAGAGCTGAGATGACTTCTGAACAAGCCGTCCGCGATGCGGTTCAGACGCATTCGAAGCGTGTCTGGCGGTTTGCGCTGGCATTATCGGGTGCCTCAGATGTAGCCGACGATTTGTTGCAGGCCACATGTTTGCGCGCGCTTGAAAGACATCATCAGGTGACGTCGCATAACCGTCTGGACAGCTGGTTGATGACAATCTGCCGGTCGATCTGGCTGAATGAGCTGCGTTCGCGGTCGGTTCGGAGCGCGCAGGCGCTGTCGGTGACCCCCGAAGCGGATCTGATTGCAACGGGACCAGACACAGAAACGAATATTTTCGCGGCTGAAGTGTTTAATCAAGTGATGCAGTTGCCTGAGGCACAGCGCGAAGCGGTAACGCTCGTCTTCGTTGAGGGGTACAGTTATCGCGAAGCAGCTGCCTTGTTGGAGGTTCCAATTGGCACGATCATGAGCCGGCTTTCGAATGCCCGGCAGAAGCTTAAAACCGTGATGCAGATTGATGCAGCGGACACCGCGCGACGGGTGGCAAATGACGTTTTCCGACGAGACGCTTCTAGCGTATCTGGAAGGCAGCCTGGACGAGGCTCAGACCCGCGCTATTGAGGCTGCGGTTGAAGATGACGCTACGTTGGAACATCGTCTGATGGCGCTGGATCCGTTTGCGCCAGTTGTTCGGGATGTTTTTGAGAACCTGCCCGCTGAAGCGCCGAAGGTGGACCTGCCGGAAAAAACGACGCGGCCCGGCATTAACGGGTTTCTGCGTCTTGTTGCGGTGGCTGCCAGCGCGGCTTTTGCAGCCGTCGCCGTAACATTCTGGGCCTCCCGGCCAGCAGATTTAAGCTGGGCCCAGCAGGCCGCGATCTATCAATCACTTTACGTGCCGGAAACGATTGCATCGCTGGACAGCTCGGACGCGTCGCTGGCCAAGCAATTTGCAATGGCCGAAGCCGAGTTGGGACGATCGCTGAATCAGGACATACTGGAAGCATTGCCAGGGTTGGAGCTGAAGCGTGCGCAGGTTCTTTCATTCAAAGGCAAGCCCTTGATCCAAGTGGTTTTTGCCGATGATCAGGGTCGACCACTTGCCTTCTGTGTTATTCGCCAAGGACCGAATGCCCAAAGTACCGACGTCCAACTATCGGTGTTGAGCGGTTTGGCAACTGCAAAGTGGGAGCAAGGCGGTTATGGATATATGCTGTTGGGCAGTTCCCCGCATACGGATTTAAGCGCTGAACTGGAAGTGTTGACCCGTACATTCTCGGGCTGATGGAAAACCCTTGTGAACAGTTGCAAATGCCCGAAGAATGCCGGGTATGACGTCGAAGAAAACCATGCCCCTTCCAGAAGACGAGGTCGATGATCTTGGCCCAGCCAGTATCTATGACGGAGATCCGGCAGAAGAGGACGACCCTTGGTTTTTGCCCCCGGACCAGGACGTGGAGGAAGATTTCTTTCTGCCTGGTCCCCGATCAGATCAGCGCCCGTTGTTCGATCCGCGCGATTGGCATTCGGCACAATCAGAATTGTCGGCAGAGCTTGCTGATCTTGCCCTGACCTTTGGCGCTCTGGATGAGCGGCTGCGTTCGGGGCCTGAGGGGTGGACGCACCGTTTGGCACTTATGGAAACGTCCGATCTGGGGTGGTGGACAGGGGATCGGGTCAGCGTAGACCGCCTGGCTTTGTGGGCGGGTCTGAGGATCGGCGCGACCCACGATGACGTGCAGGCGCTGTTTCGGGCAGGTTGGGCCGTGCGCCGTCTGAGCTCAGGCGCAGGCCCGGCTACAGGCGGGTGGGAAAGCGGGTTGACCGCGTTTCTCGACCGTCTGGCTCAGGGCTCTGATGCGACGCCCGAAGCGATCGTTGATCTGGCCGAAGTCATGCAGAATGCTGAAAGGTTGCACCCGGTAACACAATCGGCGATCGCGTTTCATGCTTGGCGAGCTATATCGCAGGGCGTCGGACACGACACCGAGGCGGCAATCATCGCAGCGCGGCACGCGGCTTCGATGGGGCGGGGCGGCGCAATGTTCATGCCACTGGCGTTGTCTGGTCCGGGTGCGTTGCGCGGAACGGGTGGGCCGACGGAAAAGTTAGGGTCTTGGATACAGGGCGCCGGGCAAGCCGTTCTTGCGGCCTTGCTGCACCTCGACCGGATCAGTGCCTGGGAGGGCAAGGCGCGCGACGCGACGCAGGATTTGAGCGGTCGCACCCCCGCGTCTGATTGATGCTCTGGCGGCGTGGCCCATGGTCTCGGCCCCGCTTGCGGAAGAACACCATTTCTTCGCGCGCGGCGGTTCAGCGGAATTTTGACCTGTTCACCCGGAGAGGTCTGGTGCGTGAAGTCACCGGCCAAGGCCGTTACCGGGTCTGGACTGCCGCACTATGATCCGTCAACCACTTGAAGATGCGTGCGGAGGGAAGCACGCTTTCAGCGCCCAACACCGACATAGGTGTCGAACCCTGACTTCAGCGCCGTAGTTTTCGAGTAGATGTTGCGCAGGTCAACCATCCTGGCTGTGTTCATTGACGCCGCAATTTCAGAAAGGTTCAGCGCGCGGAATTCATTCCATTCCGTCAGCAGCACAACAACATCTGCGCCCCGCGCGATATACGGATCGTCGCACCATTCGACGCCCGGCAAAAGCGCTTCTCCTTCAGATTTTCCCTGTGGGTCAACAACGCGCACCTTTGCGCCTCCGCCGATCAGGGCGGGAACGATGGACAGTGATGGCGCGTCGCGCATATCGTCTGTGTTGGGTTTGAACGTGACACCCAGAACTGCCACGGTCTTGCCGTTGAAATGATCGTCACATGCGTCACGAATTTTCTCGATCATCCGCTTCTTGATTTCGTCATTAACGCGGATGACGGTCTCGGTGATCTGCATCGGATGCGCGTGGTCCTGCCCGATCCGCGCCAACGCGGCCGTGTCTTCTGGAAAACATGAACCACCGTAGCCGGGTCCCGCATGCAGAAATTTGTTGCCGATCCGCCCGTCAAGGCCGATGCCGCGTGCAACTTCTTTAACATCCGCGCCAACTTTTTCGCACAGTCCTGCGACTTCATTGATGAAGGTGATCTTGGTCGCCAAAAACGCGTTGGCGGCGTATTTAATCATCTCGGCACTTTCCAGATCGGTGGTTAGGATCGGAAGTCGCGCAGATACAGAGGGCGATATATTTCTGCCATCACTTCGGCTGCGTGGTCGTTTTCCACGCCGACCACGACGCGGTCCGGGCGCATGAAATCGTCGATTGCCGCGCCTTCGCGAAGGAATTCAGGGTTCGAAGCCACGTCGAATTCGGCCTGGGGGTTGGCGGCCTTGACTGCTTCCTGCACTTTTCTGTTTGTTCCGACGGGCACAGTCGATTTCGTGACGATAACGGTATACCCGGTGACAGCCTGAGCGATTTCTTCCGCCGCTGCCATCACATAGGTCAGATCCGCATGGCCGTCTCCACGCCGGGTTGGCGTTCCAACTGCAATAAAGATAGCATCCGCGCCGTCCACTGCGGCTGCAAGATCGGTTGTAAAGCTCAGACGGCCAGCCGCGACGTTTCGAGTCATCAGCACGTCCAGACCCGGTTCATAAATAGGCACCTGTCCGGCTTTGAGCATATCGATCTTCTGCTCAGCCTTATCAACGCAAATCACATCATGTCCGAAGTCCGAGAAACACACACCGGACACAAGGCCCACATAACCTGTGCCGATCATTGCAATGCGCATCTGCCAAATCCTTTTTTGCCAATTACTATCAACGGCGTGGGCACAATCGAAGAATCCAGCGCCGGTTTCAATGATTTACAGGTATGGTTGCTGAGTTCCCATGTATTCTTGTTGTTTTTTAGGCAACAAGTGCGGGAACAAAGTTTTTACAATCCGTCGTGCAGCGCAGAAACTGTTGAATCAAGGCCATTGTCAGCTGAGAAGATACAATTCTGGGCATGGATCAGCAGTAGACAGCCACCAGGCGAGTGGTGTTGCGTCGCTCGCTTTTCGCCCGGAGCAAGGCGTCTGTGGCGGGTCCAATGAAATCGGCGATTGCTAAAGAAATGGGTCGACTACACAAAAACCGCCCGAACCAAAGTTCAGGCGGCAGCTGTACTCAGAACCAGCGCCCTATGGCGATGACACTTGAAAAAGCCGCTGTATCCGAAGTTACCGAGAGGGCTCTGCAAGTGACTTGAGTGTTTTCGGGTACATCAAACCCGATGAAACGATTGTTAAATCCAGCGCTGCCACTAACGCTTGGCGCAGAGGAAAATGGCGCTGGGTAGTCCCGTCATTGCAGCGCTTGCAAACAATGCGCCTTCAGCGGTCGTGCATGCGACAGGAGGCAACGCGGCGGTGCAGATCATGGTTCCATCAGCTAAACGCGTGAAATCGCCATTGGCCTTCCGCGCTCTATGACCGCACCGGTTGGTGTGCCGCCAACTTCTGATACCGGCCCCAGAAGGCCCGGCCCATAGCCGTAGTCGGCACGCATCAGGCGACCCGGAGTGGTATCCGTCTTATTACCCTGAACAGCTGCACCAGCCGCTGTTCCGGTCGTGGGGTCAAAAGTCAGAGCCTCCGTCCAGGTGCCTCCGTCAGGGGACACTTTGATTGAGAACCCCGTACTTCCGGATAACCCCATTTCAG
>NZ_JBQFJM010000003.1:0-133459 GCF_056536285.1 Ruegeria sp. AF3
AGCTGACCATGTCGAAGGACAGGAACGGCAGCAGCCGGCTTCGAACACCAGAAACGTCAGTGTATTCTGTGACCCCAGAAGTCCACGTCCGATCGTCTCGCCGACATGGCGTTCCACGAAAGGGCGCCCCAGCCCGCGCGCGAGCAGAAACGCGGCAAGCGCTCCGATCTCTGCGCCGAGCACGACGAGCAGTGTTCCGTAGGTGTGACCATAGGCGGCCCCGGCAGCCAGCGCGATCGGCGCCGAGGGCAGGGGACTGGCCACGATCGCCAGCGTCATCAGCGCCACGACCAGAACCGGACCAAGAAGACCAGCCGCCTCGATCCAAAGGCGCAGGTCGTCGCGCTCCGGCAGAGCGGCATTGAGCCCCGCAAGGTCCGGACGCGCAAGCACGAGAAGCAAAAGCCCCAGAAGGACAAGAACAACGACACGCACCATGGCCTACCTCGTATAGAGCAGCACAAGAAAGGCTGCCCAATGCCAAAGGAGACCCGCTACGGCCGCCGCCCCAAAGACGAGAGCAACCGCCAGCTCAGACCAGAACACGGAGCGACGGCCATCGGCGGCACCGAACCCGATGTAGGCCCCGCCGATCAGGGCCAGTGTGACCGCCGCCAGGGCAAGCGAGTCTGCCTGTTCCAGAAGAAGGTGGGCGGGCATTGTAACCACAAAAAGCGCAAACCCGATCCACGCGGGTGCCGCCACGGTCTTGTGCACCGATTGGGCGGGATGTTGCCCCGGTGTGTCTGGTCGTGTGTTTGTCATGCTGGGTTAAATGGGGCTTCCAGCAGCTGGAGGGTCAAGACATGTCAGGTCTATTGATACATATTGCGACAAACGAGGTGCGGGTCTTTCCCGAAAGAACAATCTATTCTGGGTGTTATGGAACTCAATCTATTGAATAGTAGGCCGATCGGCCAGACGTGCCGATGTGTGGGACCCGATCGCTGATGGCGGCATCGGCGCATATTCTGGTCGTCGATGATCATGCCGAGATCCGGCACTCCGTGACGCGCTACCTGGAGAAAAACGGGCTGCGCGCGACGGGAGCCAAAAGTGCGGGCGAGATGGATGCACGGTTGGGCGAGGACAAATTCGATCTGATCGTGCTCGATATCATGATGCCGGGAGAGGACGGGCTCGCGGCCTGCGCACGGTTGCGCCGGGAGCGGCAGCAAACGCCGATTCTCATGCTGACGGCGCTCGGCGACGATGACGCTCGGATCAAGGGGCTCGACACCGGTGCCGATGACTACTTGGCCAAGCCCTTCAATCCGCGCGAGCTTCTGGCTCGGATCAATGCGATCCTGCGACGTGCGGGAGACGGATATGCGCCCCATGGCGGAACATTTGCGGGCAAGCGGGCCGTATTTGCCGGGATCACATTCGATCACGACGCCAGCCATGTCATTTGCCCCGATGGCACGGTCAATACACTGACCACGGCCGAAGCAAAGCTGCTGACGGTCTTACTTGAGCGTCCTCGGGCGGTGATCGGCCGGGATGAGCTTCTGGAATTGAGCGCCGGCCGTGTCGCCGGACCATTTGACCGGACGATCGACAATCAGGTTTCGCGCCTGCGCCGGAAAATCGAACCCGATGTGCTTCGCCCTCGGATCATATCGACCGTGCGCAATGGTGGATATTGCCTGAACTGTGATGTGGAGGTCGAGGCCTGATGCGAATGGGGTTCCGCTCACAGATCGCCCTTTTGGTGGTGGTGGTCCTGTTCGTGGCGCAGGTCGTGGGTTTGTGGCTTTTCGTCGATGAACGGTCGCTTGCGGTGCAAGCGGCCATCGGCAGCGAGGCAGCCGGACGCGCAGCCAACGTCGCCCGTCTGATCGAGGAAGCACCGCCGATGTTGCATGAGGATATCGTGGCCGCGGCAAACTCGCCCCTTGTGCGCTTCGAACTCGGCGACACGCCTGCTGTGACGCACTCCCATCATGATGAGAACGGAGCGGTTGAGGCGCGCGTGCGGGCGCTTTTGAACGATGGCTACACCCGCGATATTCGGGTCGAAGTGCATGAGATTGAACAGGGGCTGTTGCCGCTGCCGAACCTCTCTCCGGAAATGGCGGAAATGCACGCCGAGATGATGCAGGGCACGCTGGCGGCCCTCGAAATGGAGGTCTCGATCGCCATTGCCGGAGGCCAATGGCTGAACGTCGCCACCCGCTTCGAGCGGCCGCCCATACAGTGGTCTTGGGCCTCCACCCTCTCTTTCGTGTTGACGGCCGCCGTGTTGCTGCTTGCGATCTTCTGGTTTCTGCTGACGCGCCTGACGCGGCCACTGAATGATCTCGCCGCGGCAGCCGAGGAGTTCGGGCGCGGTGGCGGGCAAGGACCCCTCACGCCGGTCGGCCCAAATGAAGTGCGGAACCTGACGACGGCCTTCAATGACATGCAAACGCGCCTGGCTCGCTTCGTCACGGACAGGACGCAAATGCTGGCCGCCCTGGCCCATGACTTGAGATCGCCACTCACCGCGCTCAGGGTTCATGCCGAGATGGTAGAGGATGCGGAGACCAAGACCGGCATCACGGCCTCTCTCGACGAGATGCAGGATATGGTGGAAGCCACGCTGGCCTATGCGCGCGGTGTGGGACAGGACGAGGCCCTGCAACGGACCGAGATTGGCGCGTTCCTGACCGACATTCGGGACGCAACCCACGGTGCGTTGGACGTGCGCCCGGGACCCGAGGCAATTGTGCAGATCAAGCCGAAGGCACTGCGTCGTGCTTTGCGCAATCTCATCGACAATGCGGGGCGCTACGGGCGCAACCCGACCCTAACCTGGGGCGTCTCTGACGAGAGCATCGAGATTTTGGTCGAGGACGATGGGCCGGGGATCCCCGATGACCGGTTGCGCGATGTCTTCCAGCCCTTCCTGCGCCTTGAGGGATCGCGCTCCCGCGAAACCGGAGGCCATGGGCTGGGCCTTTCAATCGCCCGCAGCATCGTTTTGCAACACGGCGGCGCGATCACCCTGTCGAACCGCGCGGAGGGGGGGCTCTGTGCCCGGATTGTTTTGCCCGTGACTGCGGATCAAGCCGCGATGACTTCCCCGTCAGAGCATCCCGAAGCGCGCGCCGAAACCGGATTTTCGGCTCGGACCAAAAAAGTGTAGCGCCGCCATCCAACCGGCGGGTTGATACATAACCTTACAAAATTCCGGCCCTTCCTGCGTTTCGCCGCTTGCTGATCTCCGATAGAAAACAAAGCGTTCGACATGGAAACGAGGCAGAGCCATGCAGGCAAGAAATCGACTTTCTCTCACCCGGCGCAGCTTTGCGCGCGGACTTGGTGCCATGGTGCTCTTCGCGCCTTCAATTGTCAGGGCCCAGACGATAGACCCGGTTCGGCGCAATGTATCGTCGTTCCGAACGCACGCTTGGCAGGACCATTTCGACGCGCTCGGTGTCGGCTTGATAATCTCTGACACCAACTCGAAAGTATTGCAGCATTGGACGACCGATGGGGAAATGCGTCTCTACCCGACGTCTGTCCCCTTGTCCGAGGACTTGACACGGCTTGGTTACACGGAGGTTGTGGAAAAGCGAGAAAACCCAAGTTGGGCCCCGACGCCCTCCATGCGCGAGCGCAATCCTGAATGGCCCGCAAGGATCCCGGGGGGCGACCCTGCTAATCCGCTCGGGACTCGGGCGCTGTACTTGTCTTGGCAGTATTACCGTATTCACGGCACCCAGGACACGCGAAAGATCGGGCGAAGATCGTCCAACGGCTGCATCGGTCTTTACAATGAACACATTGAAGAGGTGTTTGAACGCGCACCCGTTGGGACCCAGGTCAAATTGATCTGATGGGGCGTTACACGATCTTATCCGTCGCCCTTGCGGTGGTTCTTGGCATTGGCTTCTGGTGGACAGGACCAACTGACGATGACGTGGCAACGACCACGGACGACGCGTCTCGCGCCAACGGACCCATGGTCGATGTCGCCTTGCCGGAAGCGCTGTCGGCCAACGCGGAGGTCGGCAAACTGGCCTACGATGCGAAATGTGCAGCCTGTCACGGCGCAAATGCGGCCGGGCAGGACGGTGTGGCGCCCCCTCTTGTGCATAAGATTTACGAACCCAGCCACCATGGGGATGCCGCCTTCCTTCTGGCGGCCAAGAATGGTGTCCGTGCGCATCATTGGCGCTTTGGGAACATGCCGCCGGTCGAAGGTGTCACCGATGGCGATGTGAAAATGATCGTGGCCTATGTGCGTGAGTTGCAACGCGCGAATGGTATAAACTGACTGAAGAAACCGACGAAGGACGATCCGTGATATACAGAGTCGCACTGACAATTTTGGCGCTGACCAGCGCGCAAGCCCTCGCCCATTCTGAAAAGGAAAGCATGACGCCTGCAGACGGAGCCATTCTTGACGCCGTACCGGAGACGATTGGATTGCGCTTCAACGATGGAATGCGATTGACGAAAGTCGAAATGACCCATGCTGAGACGCACACCGAGGCTCTGGACCTCGGCACCCAATCCGGTTTTGTCAAAGAATTCTCGCTTCCTCTCACGCCCATGGGGCCCGGATGTATCACATCGAATGGCGCGGGCTTGGTGTTGATGGGCACCCGATGAACGGTGTCTTCTCGTTTGAAGTGAAGTGAGCGGTGCCGGATATCTGGGGACAGGCTGCGGTTGCCACAAAGTTTTTGCTCTATCTCGGCGTCCTCACGAGTTCCGGGCTGATACTCTGTCGCCAAGTCTTTTCCGAGCAGTTGGCTGGGCTCGACCGTTTTCTACGGGCCTGGGCCGTCTTCTTTGCTCTTTTGGCGGCTGCAATGTCATTCCTCGGCTTTGCCGTGCGGGGCGCAGTGCTCATGGATGATGCTTCAGGCATGACTGATCTGGCGATCCTTGCGTTGCTCTGGGAAACGCCGCCCGGAGACGCCCTGCTGTTGCGGCTTTTGGGTCTGGGGGCACTCCTGAGCGGTGTGGTCTTGGGGGGACGGTGGCTATGGTTAGCGCTCTTGGGCAGTTTCTTGGCAATCTGGAGTTTTTGCGAGATCGGTCATGTCGCCAGCGAAGATCGCCTATGGTTTCAGAGCGTCTTGTTCGGTCATCTGATCGTTGCCGCATTCTGGATCGGCGTCCTTCTTCCGCTCCATAAGCTTTCGGGGTCTGCGGACACATTGCGAGTTGCTGCCGTGCTTGGACATCGCTTTGGACAGGTCGCATCTTTTGCGGTCCCACTCCTACTACTCGCTGGCGTGGTAATGACCTGGCGACTGGTTGGTTCGTTATCCGCGCTTCTCGGCACTGCCTATGGTTTGACACTTCTGGCAAAGATTGCCGTCGTGACGCTGCTTCTGGCCCTTGCCGCCATCAACAAAACACGGCTTGTGCCCGCTTTGCAGAGCGGTGATCCCAAAGCTGGGCCGCACCTTGCAAGATCGATTTCTCTCGAATGGGTTTGTATCGGTGTCATCTTGCTTGCCACGGCTGTCTTCACCTCAATTCTAACGGTGCCATCATGAAACTTTCAAAACGCGACTTTCTTCGTATGAGTGCTGCCGGTTTGGTGTGCATGCCGAATGCACTGTCTGCACAATCAGCCATGCGCACGGTGACAGCCCGGGTCGCCGATATTCAGCTTTTACCTGACGACTACGGAAAAACGCAGATCTGGGGGTTTGATGGTATCGCGCCGGGCCCGGAAATCCGGGTTACGCAAGGCGCGCGGGTACAGAGACGTATTATCAATGAGTTACCCGATCCGACATCGACCCATTGGCACGGGATCCGCATCGAAAATGCGATGGATGGGGTGGCGGGTCTGACGCAGGACGCCATTCGCCCTGGGGACAGCTTTGACTACGATTTCGTTGTCCCCGACGCGGGCACCTACTGGTATCACGCGCACAACCGCTCGTTTGAGCAGGTCGCACGTGGTCTTCAGGGTGCGCTGATCGTCGAAGAGCCGGAGCCGATCGATATCGATCGGGAAGAGGTCCTGATCCTTGACGATTGGCGCATCGATCCGGAAACAGCTCAGATTGCGGATACCTTCGGGGCGATGCATGACCTCAGCCATGCCGGGCGTCTTGGGAACTACATCACAACGAACGGCGTCTACAATCTCGCAAAGACCGTGAAACGGCATGAGCGTCTACGCCTGCGGCTGATCAATGCATCGAACGCCCGGATTTTCCAACTCGCGCTGGAGGGGCTCGAAGGCTGGATTGTGGCCATGGACGGGATGCCGCTGGCCGTGCCGCAACCCGTGGACGGTTCATTCCTGCTGTCGTCGGCACAACGGGTGGACCTGATCGTCGACGTGACCGCAGAGGTCGGCAGCGCAGGCCATATCGTGCAATTGAGCCGCGATGAAAGCTTTTCTCAGGTGGCCTTCGAAGTGACGAGCGACGGTACACGCGCGCGGCGCGAAACGCCTCTACCCCTGCCGCCGAATGCCCATACCATGCCCGATCTGGCATCGGCAAGGGACATCGCATTGCTGATGGAAGGGGGGGCCATGGGCGGCATGCGCGGTGCCATGATGGGCGGTCGGATGTCTTCGATGCGCGACATGA
The DNA here is from genome assembly GCF_056536285.1 of Ruegeria sp. AF3. Classification (NCBI taxonomy): domain Bacteria; kingdom Pseudomonadati; phylum Pseudomonadota; class Alphaproteobacteria; order Rhodobacterales; family Roseobacteraceae; genus Ruegeria; species Ruegeria sp. AF3. The sequence goes on from NZ_JBQFJM010000003.1 coordinate 6,558, forward strand.
TGGAGACAGGAAACTTCTGGGCCTTCAATGGCGCGGTGGGTGGCATGGATGGTCCAGCACTGGCGGTACTGTCGCGTGGCGAAACCGTTCGGCTGAAGATCACCAATGACACGTCGTTTCCGCATGCCATGCATCTTCATGGCATGCATTTTCACGAGATCGCACCCGATGGCAGCCTCGGCGCGCTGCGCGACACCACGCTGCTCGACCGGGGCGAAGTGCGCGACATTGCCTTCGTGGCAGACAACCCAGGAAAATGGCTGCTGCATTGCCATATGCTGTCACACGCGGCGTCCGGCATGATGACATGGGTCAATGTGGCATGAGAGCGATGGCTGCCATCCTCGGGATTGGTGTCCTGGCGGCGCTCGGGGCGGCAGCCTATGTCTGGACCGGGTCTGTCGGTGATGTCCAAAGCGGGGTGATGCCGGAAAGCGTCGATCTCGTGGCCGGCGAAGCGCTCTATGTCGAGACCTGTGCTGCGTGCCATGGGGCCAATCTGGAGGGTCAGGAGAACTGGCGGAGTCCGGGCGCGGACGGTCGGCTGCCGGCACCTCCCCATGATGAAACCGGTCACACCTGGCATCATGCCGACCAGGTGCTGTTCGACTATACAAAGCTTGGGGGCCGAGAGGTGATGGCCGCTCAGGGCATGGAGTTCGACAGCGGTATGCCCGGTTTCGGCGACCAACTGTCCGACCAGGAAATCTGGAATATACTCGGGTACATCAAGTCGACCTGGCCCGAGGAAATACAGGATATGCAAGCCGCGCGCACCAATGGCGTGCCGGTGAACTAGGAGAACTCTCATGAAGATCGCAATGGCAATGTCTCTGGTCGCCCTTCTGCTTGCACCACTCGCGTCTCATGCTGACGCGCTCAGCGAAGACCGGGTCAAGGAATTGGTTCTGGAGGCCATCCGCGAAAACCCGGAAATTGTCCTCGAGGCGGTTCAGATCATTGAACGGCGTGAACAGGAACGGCAGGCGGCCGCGGCGGCGAGTGTCCTCTCCGAAAACCGCGATCTCCTCGAGAACGACCCGAACGCACCGGTTCTCGGAAATCCTGAAGGCGACGTCACGGTCGTGGAGTTTTTCGACTACAACTGCCCCTATTGTCGTCGCGTGAAGCCGCATATCGAAGCGCTCTTGGACGAAGATCCCAATGTGAGGCTGGTCTATCGAGAGTGGCCGATCCTCGGAGACGGCTCGGTTTTTGCCGCGCGCGCCGCATTGGCCGCGCGAGAGCAGGGCAAATACGAGGAATTTCACTGGGCGTTGATGGGCATGCAGGGCCGAGCCGAGGAAGCGTCCGTCATCCAGGTCGCGCAGGAAATTGGTTTGGATATTGCGCAGCTGCGACGGGACATGCAGGCGCCTGAGATCGATGCCCATATCGCGGCGTCAATGGAGATGAGCCGCGCGCTCGGCTTCAATGGCACGCCATCCTTTGTGATCGGAGACGCGCTGGTTCCGGGGGTCATCGAGGCAGATCAGATGATCCGTCTTGCGCAGGAAGCACGCGCCGCAGGTCAATAGTTTCCTGACAATGGGCGAACGGACACAGTCAAAACGAGTGAAAGAGGTACTTTGATGGCCAAACTGACGCGTCGGCACTTTGTGGTAGGGTCTGCAATGCTCTTTTCGGCGCCGCTCGCCACGTCGATATCGGCAGCGCCCACGTCCCCGCGCGCGATGTGGGATGTCTGGGATGCGCAAGTCACACCTCCGGGTTATGACCCCTCAACTTCCAATCCGTGGGGGGTTCATCCGCGGTTCCTACCGGTTCGGGTGGAGGCAAAGGCGGGCCTCGTGCCGGGTGACATCCATGTCGATGCCGTTGCGCGCTACTTGTATCATATCGAGCCGAACGGCAACACGGCGATGCGCTATGGCGTGGCCATCGCACGCGGGACATTGTACGAGCCGGGTGTCTACACGATCCGGCGTAAAGCCAAGTGGCCCACTTGGCGTCCAACGGACGACATGATCGAACGCGACCCGGACCTATATGCACAGCATGCGGAGGGGATGGACGCGGGGCCAACCAACCCATTGGGATCCCGTGCGCTTTATCTCTACGTGGGGAACCGGGACACTTATCTGCGTATTCATGGATCGCCTGAGCCGCGTTCGATCGGAGGTCGTGCGAGTTCAGGGTGCGTGCGCATGATCATGGCACATATCAACGATCTCTATCCCAACGTGGAAACGCGCAAGACCGCTCACCTGTATCCGCCCGAAGATGCGATCGGCGGCTAAATGGGCACCTTGATGTTGCTCAAAGCGTCTTGACCTAGCTTACCGCCTGGCAGATTGGATTGCCTTGTGACGTTCTGAGCGGCAACCAGGTCGCTTCGACCGGGCCGTTGTGCAAACACCAGAAGCAACTGTCATTCGGATCCAGCCGTACCTTGTTGAGGTTCTGGTATGGCGCAGCGAGACCGACGAGTGGTTCAGGCAATTCGGTGAAGGCACCGTCCGCATCGACCACGGGTGTCGTGGAACATCCGGTCAACAGATACGCACCAAAAATCAGGCCCAACGCCTTAGAGGTCCCGTTCATCCGGATTTTCAATCCTCCGAACCTTCTCCCAAAGCGATCGCCGGATAACCAGCTTCCGCAAGAACCTGAAGCAGGGCAGCCGTGGAGACTGTCGAGTCGATCTCTGTCGCGTGTGCAGCCAAATCCGTCCGGATGGTTGCTGACGGGTCTGCGGCTTTTACCGCTTTTTCGATTGCAGCGACGCAATGGCCGCAGCTCATCTCTGGGACGTGAAATTTCATGGCGCATCCTTTTCTCACCAATTGGAAATAGGGATTCCAGTTGGTGGAAGGTCAAGCGTCCGTCGATGTTGGAACTGGGGTTTTTATGGCGACGGGAGCGTTGCTATTCGATGACTTGCTGCCTCCATGACAGGACTTCCCCATGAAGAAGAACATCACGCCATGTGCGCCGAGGCAAAGGGCGATTGGTGCCAGAACGCCCAAACTGTCCTGCAATCCAAAAAATGAGCCGCCTCGGACAAAGAAAACAAGCAGCGGAAGCAGCATCACCGCGCAGCATACCCACATGCCGACGTGCATCATCTTTGAATTCTGCGGCTGCTTTTCTTGATCTGACATATTCATCGAACATACTCCTTCCTCGGAGATAGCGCACCAATCGCTCGTGCGACAAGTTTACAAATCGATACATTTCAATCGGAAACAGGGGGTTAGAGAGACTGTAGGTTGATGCTGTGCCGGTTGAAAAAGAAATCTCCGATAAACTCCTTGAGCTTCCAGTGACTGGAAGCCCTATATCTGCCTCGAGTACGCAATCGAGGGAACATGCCATGACCGACACCAGACAAACAACGCTCAGCATCGAAGGCATGACCTGTGCATCCTGCGTGGGGCGTGTTGAAAAGGCCTTGGCGGGGCTCGACGGGGTTTCCGAAGTCGCCGTCAACCTCGCATCCGAAACGGCGCGCCTTTCGCTGGATGATCCGTCTCGGCTTGCCGACGCCACGCAGACGCTTGCCTCCTTGGGTTATCCCGCGCGGACATCCAAGGTCACCTTGAACATTGCGTCCATGTCCTGCGCATCCTGCGTCGGGCGGGTGGACAAGGCACTGGCGGACGTGCCCGGAGTGCTTTCCGTTAGCGTGAACCTGGCGGCAGAAACGGCGACGGTCGAGTATTTCGAGGGCGCCGTGTCCTTGGGCGATTTGATGGCGGCATCGGCGGCGATTGGTTATCCGGCCGAGATTGCAGAGGCGCAGGCGAGCCAGTCTCGCGTCGCACGCAAGGCAGAAGAAGCCGACGGACTGCGCCGCGGCGTCCTTTTGGCAGCAATTCTAACGCTTCCGGTCTTCATCCTTGAAATGGGCTCCCACCTTATTCCGGCATTTCATCACTTGGTGATGACGACGGTTGGTCTCCAAACGTCTTGGATCATCCAGTTCGTCCTCGCAACACTCGTCCTCTTCGGGCCGGGACGCCATTTCTACACCAAGGGGTTTCCCGCGCTTTTCAAGGGCGCCCCGGACATGAACAGCCTCGTCGCCGTCGGCACCGGCGCTGCCTGGGGATATTCGGTGGTCGCAACCTTTCTTCCCGGACTTCTGCCAGAGGGTGTGCGCGCGGTCTATTTCGAGGCCGCTGCGGTCATCGTCGTCCTTATTTTGATTGGCCGATGGCTCGAGGCACGCGCCAAGGGCCGCACCGGCGCTGCGATTCAGGCTCTGCTGGGCCTGCAGGTCCGCACCGCGCGCGTCGTCCGGGGTGGTGACACGGTAGAGGTCGATGTCGATGCACTCGCCGTCGGCGATGTGATCCTGGTCCGCCCGGGTGAGCGGATCCCTGTGGACGGCGAGGTGACCGAGGGATCCAGCAATGTGGATGAGAGCATGATTACCGGAGAGCCTGTGCCCGTGCAGAAGGCAGCAGGTGCCGCCGTAACGGGCGGGACCGTCAACGGCACCGGGAGCCTGACGTTCAAGGCCGCACGGGTCGGGTCGGATACCACGCTCGCACAGATCATCCGCATGGTCGAGGAGGCGCAAGGCGCCAAGCTGCCCATCCAGGGCCTTGTTGACCGCGTGACCCTGTGGTTCGTGCCTGCGGTCATGGTGCTGTCCGCGCTTACGGTGGCGGTCTGGTTGCTTTTCGGACCGGACCCAGCTTTGACCTTTGCGCTGGTGGCCGGCGTCTCGGTTCTGATCATTGCCTGTCCCTGCGCCATGGGCTTGGCCACGCCCACGTCGATTATGGTGGGAACGGGGCGCGCCGCAGAGATGGGGGTGCTGTTCCGTAAGGGTGATGCGCTCCAGGCCCTGTCCGAAGTCGATGTCATCGCACTCGACAAGACGGGGACTGTCACCGAAGGTCAGCCGACGCTGACCGATCTGGTCACCGCCGACGGTTTCGACCGAGACAGGGTGCTGAGCCTGATCGCTGCCGTCGAGGCCCAGTCTGAGCATCCCATCGCCGAAGCCATTGTTCGCGGCGCGCGGGTCGAAGGAATCGCCGTCGCGAATGCCACGGGCTTCCGGTCTATTACGGGTTACGGTGTCGCCGCGACCGTCGAAGGTCAGGAGGTGATGGTCGGCGCGGACCGTTATATGTCCCGCGAAGGCATCGACATCACCGCTTTGGCCAAAACCGAAGCCGAGCTGGCTGGGCGGGGCCGGACAGCGCTTTATGCGGCGATCGACGGCAAACTGGCCGCCGTGATCGCCGTGGCGGACCCCGTAAAACCCGCCAGCCAGGAAGCCGTTGCAGCCCTGCACGCGCGCGGTTTCAAGGTTGCGATGATCACCGGAGACAAACGCGAGACGGCGGAGGCCATCGCGCGCGAAACCGGAATCGACCACGTGATCGCGGGAGTCCTGCCGGATGGCAAGGTCGCAGCTCTCGACGATCTGCGCGCGGGAGACCAAAAGATTGCTTTCGTCGGCGACGGCATCAATGATGCACCGGCCCTGGCCCATGCGGATGTCGGCATCGCCATCGGCACCGGAACCGATGTCGCCATCGAATCCGCCGATGTGGTCTTGATGTCAGGCGATCTGCGCGGCGTGGTGAATGCGGTCGAGGTTTCCAGGCGCACCATGTCGAACATTCGCCAGAACCTCGTCTGGGCCTTCGGGTATAATGTTGCGCTGATCCCGGTCGCCGCCGGGGTTCTCTATCCGGCTTTTGGTCTGCTTCTTTCCCCGGTTTTCGCGGCGGGTGCGATGGCCCTGTCGTCGGTATCGGTTCTGACAAACGCCCTGCGTCTGCGCCGCATCGCGCCAGCCTTGCGTGAAGACAGAGACATCACCGCACCACGGATCAGTGCACAGACCCAACCCGCAGAATAGGAGGATCGTGTCGTGAACATTGGAGAAGTTGCAGAGCGGTCCGGCATCCCGCCCAAAACCATCCGCTACTACGAGGATATTGGCCTGGTTAGACCGCAGCGCAGCGGCAATGGATACCGCGCGTTTCGCGAGACCGATCTGCACAAGCTTGCATTCCTGGGTCGCGCGCGTGCGCTCGGGTTCTCGATTGAGGATTGCCGCAATCTCTTGAGCCTTTACGAGGATGAAACGCGGGAAAGCGCCCAGGTGAAGACCATCGCTGAAGAGCACCTGAGCGCAATCGACGACAAGATCGCTCAGCTTCAGGAGATGCGCGAGACCCTGTCCCATCTCGTCAAGGCCTGTCACGGAGACCACCGACCGGATTGCCCGATCTTGAAGGATCTTTCTGGTGACCTGAAGAACATCCGCTGAAAACGCGTTCTATTTCGGAACCCTCCAGCGCTGGAATCTCGTTCCAGAGGAAAGCGAAAGGAGTTCACATGTCAGATTCAGAAATATCTCATTATGAACGCAACTCTGCTGTTTCCGTCAAATCGGACAGTCACGGCAAGTCTTCTTACGGGCGCTTCATCGCGATGGTTGGAACGTCGACGGCCCTCATGTTCGGTCTGATGTATCTGAACACCTATGCTCTCGAACATGTCTACTGGAGCGAGACACGGTTCTATATGACCTTTGTCATGGGTGCGACGATGGCTATTGTGATGCTCCTTTTCATGTGGGGCATGTACAAAAACCTCGTCGCCAATGTCGCCATTCTTGCAGGCTCGGCAGTCCTGTTCGCCGGCGCTCTCTGGCTCGTGCGCAGCCAGGAATCCGTGCAGGATGAAAGCTGGATGAGTGCAATGATCCCGCACCATTCGATTGCAATCATGACCAGCAAGAGGGCGGAAATCACTGACCCACGCGTCAGAGCGCTCGCCGAAGAAATTGTCGTTGCCCAAGATCGGGAAATTGCGGAGATGCGCTTCCTGCTTGCCGACATCGAAGCAAATGGCGAAGCTGGGCCAGAATGGCCATTGGGTAAATCCGATGGACCTGCAAGCTTGGCAAGCCTGACGCAGGCAATCTCGACGCCGGTTATTGCAGGCATCCGTCCTGCTCCTCTTTCGGACGCGGAGATCGAGAGCGGGCTCGGCACCGAGCCGATGTGTACGTTCGTTCGCGCCGTCAACGCCGACCCCGTATTGGCGACCGATGGAAACGGGCAGGGTATCGCGAAAGTCTCCGGGTCGCTGGTGCAATTCGAAGCGACCGGCAATGTGGCCCCTGGAGGTGTTCTGATGGCCGATGGTGGCCAGATGACCGTCGCGATGAGCGATGCTGACAACGGAGAAGGCTCTACCCTTCTGTTCGAATTGACCGGTGAAACCCCGCTCGCGGTTGGCTTCATGGGATACTGGACCTGCAACAGCTAGACCAATGGAGGACATGATGCCGAAAGATACAAACCAGGCCGCAGGAAAGGCTGTTCTTTATCGCATGGTCATGGAAGACCACCTCTGCCCCTATGGATTGAAATCGAAAGATCTCTTGGAGCGCGAAGGGTATGAGGTCGAAGATCATCATCTGACGACGCGCGAAGAGACGGACGCGTTCAAGGCGGAACACGACGTATCGACAACACCCCAGACCTTCATCAGCGGTACGCGCATCGGCGGCTATGACGCCTTGCGCGAGCACTTCGGGAAAGAGGTTAAGGACGCGGACGAGACAACCTATCAGCCGGTCATCGCGATCTTCTCGGTGTCGTTTCTCATGGCCCTTGGTCTCAGCTGGGCGTTCTCTGGGTCGATACTTACGCTCCGTGCTTTCGAGTGGTTTATCGCGATCTCCATGTGCTTCCTTGCCGTCCAGAAGCTGAAGGATATCGAAGGCTTCTCGACGATGTTCCTGAACTACGATCTGCTCGCGCAACGCTGGGTGCGTTACGGCTACATCTATCCCTTTGGTGAAGCCATCGCGGGCGTTCTCATGGTCGCGGGCGCACTAGTGTGGATCAGCGCCCCAATTGCCCTCGTGATCGGGACCATCGGGGCGGTTTCCGTGTTCAAGGCGGTCTATATCGACGGGCGAGATTTGAAATGCGCTTGCGTTGGTGGCGGGTCGAACGTGCCACTGGGATTTGTGTCGCTGACCGAAAATCTGATGATGATCTTTATGGGGGTCTGGATGCCCGCGCGCGCACTCGGTTGGATATAGGACGAGCAATGGTCCATGTCGCCAAAGTTCTGACCTTGCTGACATGCGCCGTGTTTGCACCAGCCGCGGGCACCGCCAACGAGGTCATTTCTTTTGACGGCAGCTGGAAAGAGCAGGGCTTCTTGCGCCTTTTCTCGAACGATTTTGGTCAACGGGGACGCCAGTTGGACATCGTTTCGGACGGTACGGTCTCGTTGCTCTGGCGCCCCGTTGAGGACCTCAATCGTTCGGCTGAGTCTGCGCGTTGGGTCTGGCGGGTCCACGAGGGTGTCCGACCGACCGATCTTACGATCAAAGGTGGTGACGACAGAAATCTGGCGATCTACTTCGTGTTCGTCGATCCGGAGAGGGTGGACGCTCTGAGCGGAAAGAGCGCGCGGCGCATTCTTCAAGAGGACAGCGCACGCGCCCTGATCTACGTGTGGGGCGGTGCGCACCCGACCAATGCGATATTGCCCAGCCCCTATTCGCCCCGGTTGCGCAGCAAAGTCCTGCGCCCTTCAGAGATCGGGCAGTATCGTGAGCAGGTCGATCTCGCATCAGATCATCGCACTGCGTTCGGGATCGAGCCGGGTGCCCTGATTGGATTGGCCGTGTCGGCCGACAGCGATGATACCAAGGGCAGAATCGTTGCGTCGATTTCCGATCTTCAGCTCGATTAAACGCGTTACTCCGACGCGACACTTCGAACAGACGCTGTGTCGAGAGCGTCAAGAACTGCCTGTGGCGTCAAAATTTCCGGGAGAGCGATGCCGGAAGGCGACCCTGGCCCGAAGACGATATTGAACGGAATGCCGTAGCGGTCATATCGCTCGAGAAACCGCGCGATGTTGTCATCCGGGCGGGTCCAATCCGCCTGCATGGCGATCACGGAACCGCCGCGCAACCGCGCACGCACTGGATCCCTGTCAAGCACGAGAGACTTGTTGGCTTTGCAGGTCAGACACCAATCCGCGGTCACATCGACGAACACCGTCTCGCCTTCAGAGACGCGGCGCGCGATGCCGAGGGGTTCGAAATCCTGCCAGTGGGACGTCGCATCAACCCCTGCTGTGGTGCGGTCAGGGGTTGAGGTGAGACCTGCCCCGAAAATCGCCAGAAAAACACAGGCGCTGAGAACCGCACGCCGTACCCATTGGTTTGCCTGTGGGATTGATGCGGCGACGATGAACACAGCTGTGAGTGCCGAGATGAAGGCAGCTGCACGCCCACCCGTCACGCCGACAAGAACGAACAAGAGCCATGCGGCTGTTGCCAGCAACAGACCGCCAAGAAGGATCCTGACCAGAAGCATCCATCGCCCGGGCCGGGGCAGTCGCGTGACCAACTCGGGACGTGCGGCAATGACCAGGTAGGGGAGGGCCAGTCCAAGACCGAGCGCCGTGAATATCACTATCACGTCCGGTTGTGTACCCGCGAGCGCAAAGGTGATCGCGGTGCCGAGGAACGGGGCGGAACACGGCGTAGCGAGGATGGCCGCAAGCAGTCCGGTGCCAAAGTCTGAGATGTACCCGGCTCTGGCATTGCTGGCACCCAGGCGGTCTTGAAGGGCCGCGGGCAGGGTTATCTCGAATGCACCGAAGAGATTGGCGGCAAAGACGACGATGACCATGAACATCAGCGTCACGAAGACCGGATTTTGGAATTGTATACCCCAGCCGACGGATACTCCGATCCATTGAAGAAACACTAAGGCAGCCGCAAGCGCCCAGACAAATGTCAGTACCCCCAAGGCTGAAAACAGGAATCCGTTGCGCGTCATCTGCCGGGTTTGACCGGTTGCCTTCAAAACGGATGTGAGCTTGATCGATAAAACGGGTAACACGCAGGGCATGACATTCAGGATCAGACCACCGAGAAAGGCGATGGCGGCCACCGCCACGACCTTCAGCACACTCGTTCGAGGGTTCGCGCTTGAAAACGGTGGGGCAGGGGGATCTGAGGTAAGCGTGATCGGCGCCGTGATTGCACGTGCGGTGTCTGTGATCGTCACCGAAGGCTCTGAATGCTCTTCGGTCCAGGCGTTGATCGGTATTTCTGCCCAGAGTTCCGTTCTATCGCGATCCAACCGGATATCTGGTTTGCCAAAGGTCACAAGGGGTCCGAATTCCGGGAACACGTCGACCTCACCGAACGGTGTGTCGCTCTTTGCCACAACGATGAGAGCCGAGTCGCGCGTATCTAGGGCCGTGACCGATATCCTGATGTCGCTGTTCTCGGGTACCGCGGGAACGCGATCGGCGTAAGTAGCAATCTGGCCAGCCGAGTTTGTATCGATCCCGACGCCTTGCGGTAGGGCGAGCGAAAGTTCGAAGTCATGGGGCACACAGACAGTCGAACATGTCAGCAAGGACACGCGGGCACGCAGTTCCAGAGGGTGGCCGGCGTCCTCAAGTCTCGCGCGGATCGGCAAGACAACCTGACCTGAATAGCCGAAGTTCTCGATCCCGAAGGCCTCGAAACGTTCCGGCGCGGGCCAGAGGAGCTTGGCGGATTTCAGATTGGTCGAACCAGCCCAGTCGAGTTTCGGTGCCAAACCGACCTCGCCGGGCGTGCGCCAGTATCCCTTCCAGCCCTCGCCGTACTCCAAGGCCAATCCGAGTGAGACGGAGGCGGCATCTGGCGCAATCCCGTCTTCGGCCGAGATAAGACGCGCGGTTACGGCGGGGTTTGAAAAGCTCTCGGATTCGGCAGCCTTGACGGCATCGGATAGGAAGATGCCCATGCAACCGAGAAAGAAGAGCAGAAGCCAAGCCCCGAGGTGAGAAACCCGGACGGTCATTTGGATGAGCATGCGATCAACGCAAAGCGCCAGGCAGGCTTGCCAAGGCCGCCTCGAGATCCGTCACCGGCAATCCGCGTGCGATCCAGCCTGGCCCCTTCGGTGATCCCAGCATGCCTTCTGAGACATCGATGAAGCCCGTGTAGCCGGCTCGTTTCAAGACGCTCAAAAGACGGCCGCTTCGCCCACCGGTGGCACAAATCAGCGCAATGGGTTTCTCGCCTGAAAAATCGCGTGCGGCGAACAAGCGCTGCTCGAACCCGGGTTCGTGCATACTGATGGGCCATGCGTCTATTGCGACGCCCGTTTCCACCCATTCAGGGCGCGATCGAACATCAATCAGGGAAATCTTGTCCTGCGCCAATGCGTCGGCCGTCTTAGCAGCCGACCAGATTTCGCGCGTTGCGGCCGCAACGACCTGCGGCCCCATGACCCATGTCGATGCAAGCAGGATGAAGCACCGCCTATCCATGTTGCCTCCACAGTCGATTGACGAGAAACGCCAGGACTTCCCAGGGCGAGCCTTGCAGCCTAAGCAGCCTTACAAACATTCTGCCAACCCTCTTCGCGCTCCAACTCGATGATTTCCCGAACCATTCTGTCGCTGATCTGACCTTGGACGACAGTGCGGCCGATCACGAGGGCCGGCGTGCCGACAAACGCGAACACGCGTGCAAGCGCTGCACTGTCTTCCAGCTCGCGCGTGATCTCGGCACTCTCCATGTCGGTGATCAATTTCTTGCTATCGACGCCGATGTCATCGGAGAGGCGGGCAAGGTATTCCGGCGATGCTTGGAACGGCGTTGTCATCAAACGTTCGTGGAAAGCGACGTACGCGCCTTGCCGTTTCGCCGCAAGAGCTGCCTTGGCCGCAAGATTTGAGCTGTCGCCGAGGAGCGGCAATTCATGCCACGCCACTGCGATCTTGTCTGGCATCTCGCTCGTCATGTCGGCCAACCGTTTGGTCTGCACCCGGCAAAAGGGGCAATAGTAGTCCGAGAACGACGCCATCGGGACCTGGGTAGGCGTGGGACTCAGACCACCGTAAAGGGCCGAACAAATATTCTCGGAGACACGCGTTAAGGCTGCAGCTTTCTGCGCCGCCACCTCGGTGCTGTCCGCCGTGCCCAAGCCTACAAAAGGATCGAAGCCGCCTGACGTCTCACCCGCAACGAACTTACGAAATCCTTCTGGTCTATCGAGCGCCTGCAATTCCAGTTTTTCCGGCAACAATGAGGGAACTGTGCGCAGGGCGGCGTACCCTGCGATGATCGCACCGATCGTCAAAAGCGTTGACCGTTTCTTGGAATCCATCTGAAGCCTGATCTCACCGTGTCCCCCCTTAAGTTCGTAGTGTGAAGCCTTGGAAAAGGTCAACTTTACAAACTGATACAATCTTTCAGCCCCGCTCCAATTGCCGCAACTTCTGAAGAGCGCTATTTCACGCATATGGTTTGGAACGCGTTCTTTTTCCTGCGATCGGCATGTCTTGCCTGTGTGTGTCTGACGATCACCGTCGTCGGAACGCAGGCAATGCCGTTTGATGGAGAGATCAGCGGCGTGGAGAGCGGCCTGCACATCGCCGCTGTCGCTTCGGCGGGAGAAGTGTCCAACCACATTCACGCGCACCACCCCGAAAACAATGGCAAGCGGCAAACGGACGCTCACGCAGGACACGGCGACGGGTGCCACACCGGTCTTTGCTGTGTCATGGACTACCAGCAACAGCTGGATCATCGGTCTGAAGAAACCGCTTTTACGGCGCCAACACGGGCCGCATTCTCAAGGGCTCATGTATCCCGTGAGCCCCTCGTGCCCGATCGCCCACCCCGACACTCCTGACATTTCGGTGCCCGCATGTGCGGGCTGTTTGACCAATCGATCGCTGCATCCAATGCAGCCGTCAGGAGACGATGTTTATGCGTGGAAGATACGCGGCACTTTCAGTTCTTGCCTTGGCAGCCGGCCTTGGCGGTGGGGTCTACGTTGAGCGGTTGTACCTGAATCCAGCGGTGCAAGGCGGATCTGAAGGCCCCGAGATTCTCTATTGGGTTGCGCCCATGGACCCAAATTTCCGTCAACCAGGACCGGGCAAGTCGCCCATGGGGATGGATCTTATTCCCGTCTATGCCGGACAGGAACCATCTGGTGATCCTGCCGAGGTCACACTGAACGCGGCCGAAATCAACGCGATCGGCGTACGCACGGCGGTCGCCCGCATGAGTGAAGTGCAACCTCGGATCGAGACTGTGGGTTTCGTGGGGTATGACGAGCATCTGACCAGTCATGTGCATACGCGGGTAGAAGGTTGGGTCGAAAGGCTTAAGGTCCGAGCGGTCGGAGACCGCGTTGCCGGGGAGCAGGTTCTTTTCGAGCTCTTTTCTCCACTCATCGCAGCCGCGACGGGTGATCTTGTTCGCGCTGTCGAAGATGGTGACCCCCGCATTCTGGATGCGGCGCGCAACAAGCTGATGAGCCACGGTATGTCCGCCCGCCAGGTTGCGGAGATAGAGGCGGGCGGCGAATTGGTTCGCAACATCGAGATCGAAGCACCACAGAACGGCGTGGTCATTGCCCTGAATGCGGCCGATGGCATGTATCTGCAACCTGGAACGCTTGCCTTCTCCGTCGCAGACTTGTCGAAGGTCTGGCTCATTGTAGATGTCTTTGAACGTGATATTGCCCGGCTGTCTGAGGATATGCGGGCCATCGCTCGGTTCGAACACTTGCCTGGGCGCGTGTTTGAAGGCGACATCGACTACATCTATCCCGAACTCGATCCTCAAACACGAACGCTTCCTGTTCGACTGAGGTTTGACAATTCCGATGGCGTGCTCCGCCCCGGAATGTTCGGAAGTGTCAGTCTCACGCCCAACGAAATCCGTACAGTCCTGACAGTGCCATCTGAGGCCGTAATACGGACAGGGTCGGCTGAGCGCGTCATCCTTAAAACAGGGGAGGGGATCTTCCGACCGAGATTGGTGACTGCCGGTCTCCGGGACAGTTTCGGAGAAGGCGGGCGGACAGAAATTCTTCAGGGCCTGGGTCCGGGTGAAGAGGTCGTTGCCTCCGCACAGTTCCTGATCGACAGCGAAAGCGCTTTGAGCGCAGGCTTCACGCGCATGGCGCCAACGGATGCCGACCCGGCGCGGGGCAGCGGTGTTCTCGTTGCTCTCGATCCTGAGAAGCGGGTGGCAACCGTGCAGCATGACGCCCTGGAAAGCCTGGACTGGCCAGCGATGACATCCGACTTCCCGGTGAGAGCCGATGTTCCCCTGGATCGGCTAAAGGAGGGGGAGGCAGTCGCGTTTCTCGTGGCCCGTGGCGCAGATGGACTCCTGAGCCTCACCGAACTTGCGCCAGATGATGGAATTGCCGGTACCGGCACTGGGATTGCACGCGCGGTGACGTCGGATGGCAAGCTAACGCTGGAGCATGGCCCGATCCCAGAGCTTGGCTGGCCCGCAATGACGATGGACCTGCCGGTGTTGGGGGTTGATCTTGAGACCGTGCCCCTCGATGCGCCGATCGAGTTCGATCTCACGGCAGGTGATGGCGGCCTTTTCTCCGTAGTCGCGGTCCGCGCCGAGGGCACCGATCCCGAAGAGGTGGAAGCGGCTGAAACAAATGCCGCAGCGCCGATCATGGTGTCCGGCACCATCGACGACCTGGATCTGAATTCCGGAACCGCAACGATCACCCACGGGCCCATGGCTGAGATCGGAATGCCAGGCATGACCATGGATTTCCCCATCGATCCGGACTTGGACATGGCATCGCTGAAAACCGGCGTCCAAATGACCCTCACATTTGCACGGCCGGATGGCTTGAACATGATCTTGTCTGATGTCGAGCTTGAGGCAGCTGCGGCACCGCCCATCGTGGTCTCAGGCACGATCGATAGTGTCGATACAGACGCCTCAAAGGCCACGATCACCCATGGACCGATGACCGATATCGGCATGCCTGGCATGACCATGGCCTCTGATATTGATCCGTCACTCGACGCTTCCGCTTTGATGACAGATGTGGAGATGGTGCTCACTTTCGCGCGCCCGGACGGCATGAACATGGTGCTGGCAGCGGCCGAACCTGTGGCACCGCCCATGCAGGTTTCAGGTCAAATCAACTCCATCGATGCTCAATCACGGACGGCGAACATCACCCATGGGCCGATGACCGATATCGGCATGCCCGGAATGACGATGGATTTTCCCTTGGCTGAGGAGCTCGAGATTTCCCAACTCACAGTGGGAACGGACGTCACGCTCATCCTGCGGCGCAACCCGGATTTCTCGATGACATTGATCGATGTTGTCCGTGACGGGAGGGTTACCCAGTGATCCCGGCGATCATCCGCGCCTCGCTGGCCAATAGGTTTGTCATTCTGGTCCTTGCCGTCATGATGGGTGTCGCAGGCATCTGGGCCATCCGCGAGACACCGGTCGATGCGATACCGGACCTGTCCGATGTGCAGGTGATCGTCCGCACCCCTTATCCGGGGCAGGCGCCGCAAGTGGTCGAAAACCAGATCACCTATCCGCTCGCCACATCGTTGCTGGCGGTACCTGGCGCACAGGATGTACGCGGCTTTTCTTTCTTTGGTGACAGTTTTGTCTATGTCGTTTTCGAAGATGGCACGGACCTGTATTGGGCAAGATCCCGCGTCCTCGAATATCTTGGGCAGATCACCGGGAGCCTGCCGGACGGAGTGTCCCCTCAGCTTGGCCCGGATGCCACCGGGGTCGGATGGATCTACCAATATGCGTTGATCGACAGAACCGGCACACACGATCTCGCGCAACTGAGAACGCTGCAGGACTGGTTTCTGAAATACGAACTGCAGGCTGTCGACGGTGTGTCTGAAGTCGCAACGATTGGCGGCATGGTCAAACAGTATCAGGTCGTCGTCGATCCGAACAAATTGCGGGCCTACGATATCACGCTGACACAACTCAGGAACGCGATTCAGGCGGCCAATCGAGAGACCGGCGGAAGCGTGATCGAGATGGGCGAAGCAGAATTCATGATCCGCTCGTCCGGATACATCGATGAGCTTTCTGATCTATCCAGCGCACCCTTAATGATCAACGAGCGTGGAGCTGCTCTGACCCTCGGCGACGTTGCTGACATTCGCCTAGGACCGGAATTGCGCCGCGGCGTCGGAGAGTTTGACGGGCAGGGCGATGCCGTTGGCGGCGTGGTCATCATGCGATGGGGTGGCAATGCCCTTGCGACCATCAAAGCGGTGGAGGCCCGCATCGAAGAGTTGCGGCCAAACCTGCCGGAAGGTGTCGAGATTATCACGACCTATGACCGGTCCGGCGTGATCGAACGCGCAATCGACAATCTCAAGAAGAAGCTGACGCAGGAATTCGTTGTCGTCGTCCTCGTCTGTGCGGCCTTTCTGCTGCATCTGCGCTCATCACTGGTGATCCTGCTGTCGTTGCCCCTCGGCATCTTCGCTGCCTTCATTCTGATGAAAGCGCAGGGCGTGAATGCGAACATCATGTCGCTTGGTGGCATCGCGATTGCCATTGGAGCCATGGTCGATGCGTCGATCGTGATGATCGAGGCGATGCACAGGCGGCTGGAGAAGGAAAAGCTGACCGCAGAAAACAGGTGGAGGATCGTGCAGGAATGCGCCTCTGAGGTCGGTCCGGCCCTCTTTTACTCTTTGGCAATCATCACGGTCAGCTTTCTGCCTGTCTTTGTGCTGGAAAATCAGGAGGGGAGGCTTTTTGCCCCGCTGGCCTATACAAAGACCTACGCGATGGCCGCCGCCGCGATCCTATCAATCACACTGGTTCCGGTCTTGATGGGATACTTTGTCCGGGGCCGGATTTTGCCCGAGCGCAAAAACCCACTGAACCGATTGGTGGTCTTCCTGTATCGTCCCTTTCTGGACGCAGCCATCGCCTGGCCGTGGGCGACAACCTTGCTTGCCGGTGCCCTCGTGGCTTCAATGTGGTATCCCTACCAACGGCTCGGGTCCGAGTTCATGCCCGAGCTGAATGAGGGCGACTTCCTCTACATGCCAAGCTTCTACCCGGGAGTGTCGATCGGTAAGGCGCGCGAGGTCTTGCAGCAGACCAATCGCCTGATCGCTACAATCCCAGAGGTTGAAACTGTGCACGGCAAAGTGGGGCGCGCAGAGACAGCGACCGATCCTGCACCACTCACGATGGTGGAAACCACGATCCAACTCAAACCAGAAGCTGAGTGGCGCCCTGGCATGACCATGGAAAAAATTCGCGATGAGCTTGATCGGGCTGTGCAGATCCCTGGCGTGACCAATGTCTGGATCCAGCCGATCAAGAACCGGATCGACATGCTTGCCACCGGGATACGAACGCCGGTTGGTGTCAAGATTTCGGGTGCTGATCTGAACGTCATCACAGACATCGGGATCGAAGTGGAACGAGCCGTGTCGGATATCGAGGGAACTGCCTCCGCCTATGCGGAGCGTCCGGTAGGCGGGCGCTTCATAGAAATCGACGTCAAGCGCGACGCCGCAGCGCGATACATGATGAGCGTGCGGGATGTTCAGGATGTGGTGCAAACCGCCATCGGTGGGATGCAGGTATCGGAATCCGTTGAAGGGCTGGAGCGCTTTCCGATTAACCTGCGCTATCCGCAGGCGTGGCGCGACAGCCCCGAACGCCTCGAAAACTTGCCCGTTGTCACCCCATCGGGGGCTCATGTGCCGCTGACCGCCTTGGCCGATGTTCGAATTGTGGATGGTCCGGGCATGATCCGATCAGAGAACGCTCGGCGCACGGGGTTCGTGTTTATCGATATCGCAGGACGAGACCTCGGCGGATATGTCGCCGAGGCGCAGAGGGTCGTGGCCGATCAGGTGCGTCTACCGCCCGGATATTCTCTGACATGGTCCGGGCAGTATGAGTACATCGAGCGGATGCAGGACCGGCTGGCGATCGTCGCCCCCGCCACGCTTATGATCATCACGCTGATGTTGTTCATGGCGTTCAATAGGGTGATCGAAGTTGGCATCATTCTCGCCGCGCTTCCTGTCGCGTTGGCAGGCGGTGTCTGGTTTCTGTGGTATCTCAGCTTCGACATTTCGATCGCCGTCCTTGTCGGCTTCATTGCCCTGGCCGGCGTGGCCGTCGAAACAGCTATCGTCATGCTGCTTTATCTCAATCTCGCCTGGGAAAAGCGACGCAAACTCGGTCAATCCGAAGGCCGCAAGCTGACACAAGACGATATCGAGGAGGCCGTCTTTGAAGGAGCTGTTCTTCGGGTGAGACCCAAAGTCATGACCGTGGCCACCATCTTCGCGGCGCTGATACCGATCATGTATGGCACCGGCACCGGCTCGGAGATCATGCAACGCATCGCTGCACCGATGATCGGCGGTATGGTGACAGCGACCCTGCTGACGCTTTTTGTCATTCCTTCCATATTCGTGATTTGGAAACGGCTCGCGCTGAAACGCGTTAACCGCGAAATCACGTCCCCAATTCAGCAGCCCGTCGATGCAGCACTGCCTGCCGAATAATCGAACGCACAAACCTCAAGAATGGAGCTTCTCATGAAGATACTGACTGCAAGTCTCGCACTTCTGACCCTGTCCGCGACAGGGGCTATCGCACAAATGAACCACAATATGGATCATTCGGACATGCCGATGTCCGCCGAACAAATGGAGGGCGCAGTTCACGCAAAGGCCGTGATCAATTCCATCGGCGACGGCACGGCCAACGTGAGCCATGACCCGATTCCCGAGATCGGCTGGCCTGCAATGACGATGGATATGACGGTTCTGGAAAACGCGCAGATGATGGGCGAGGTGACCGATGGTGACGAGGTGACCCTGATGCTCGTCAAGGGCGAGGATGGCATGTACGCAATCGGGGCCATAATGCCGAACTGATCACGAATGCGCAGTTGCCGAGAAATCGGCAACTGCGGCGCGTACTTGGAGAGGTACACCGAGTTCGACCGCCGAGCTGCGTGTAGGCGAAAGGAAAGTGAATGCCGCTGTCTTCGAAACAACTTGGTTTGATCGCTGCCGGCGGATCGGCCGTTCTTTTGCTGGCTGCCTTCTTGTTTCAGGCAGCGGGCTACGCACCATGCGCGATGTGCATTTGGCAGCGATACCCTCACGCGATCGCCATCGCTATTGGCGCGCTCCTCATGGTTGGTTTGCCCATCTTACTACTACTGATGGCAGGCGCTGCCGCAGCGTTCACGACAGCAGGCATCGGGATTTTCCACACCGGCGTCGAACGGGGTTGGTGGGAAGGTCCGACGGCGTGCACCGGCTCTGGTCTTGATATGTCGAACTTGTCCGGTGCGGACCTTCTGCCCTCTGCATCATCCGCGCCGTCAGCCTTGGTCATGTGCGACCAAGTCGCCTGGGAGTTCTTCAGCCTGTCTATGGCGAGTTGGAACGCGCTTTGGAGTTTCCTTCTTGCAGGGCTCTGGGTTCTGGCCTTTGCCAAAGCATGGCGCGCGTCGCGCTCACGTGAGAGCGCGACGGCAATCTAGCTCTGAAGACGCAGGATGACGACGGCAATAGCCGTCAGACACACAGCGGCCGACAAAAAAGCGAGGAGAGCAACCGAAACCGCGCCCATTTTCCTTGGGAAGAGATCAACGAATGGTCTCAGGATTGCCGACTTTCCGGCTGCCGTAACATAGAGCGGCAGTGCACTTACCAAAGTGGCGTACAGGTAGACTCCGGATATGTTTTCAAAGAGTGCTGACCGCGCCAGTGTGGGCGCAACCACTGAAAGAGCCGTCGCCCGACTGCCTCCAAAAGAGCCGAACCAACTGGCGGAAAGCACGTAAATGAAGGCGTGGAGAACGAGAAAAAGAGCGACGCGAGTTATCACATCGAAGAGAATGAATACCGCCGGATCACGGCTATTGGTGTCTTTCGCATTCAACACCGCAAACAGGAAGAAGCCGACGTAGTTGACGATAAAGATGACCGGTAGCCCATTCGTCAGAACCTGTCTGAGAAATCGTGATAATGCCGGTCCACTGTCCATCAACGCAGAAGCAAATCCAGGCGCACGCATGACATAAACGAGCAAGACCGGTAGGAGCCCGATCAGGCTGAAGACCAAGACGTTCATTACAAATTTCACGCCCGGCATCTTGGTTGAGAAGAACCGTTGCATATGAGCAGGTTGGCATGTCGGGAGGCAACAGTCGACTTTCTCCGCGAACGTTAAAATTTTACATAAACTTCATTATCGGTACACGATCTGTTGGCGGGTGGATTCACATCCGAAGTGCAAATTCTGTATCAAAACAGAATGTTGCCTGGAGGATCACAAATGGGACGCTACTACCCTCACCTGAGCTTGGAAGAACGACGCAAGATCGACAAGTGGCGTGAAGCCAAAATGCCAGTGCCGGAGATTGCTGATCGGCTTGGCCGTGCGCCCTCGACAATCTACCGCGAACTGAAGCGGAATTTCTATGGCGACAAGGAATTGCCCGAGTTGAACGGCTACTACGCGTTGAATGCCCAGAACATGTACGAGAAGCGCCGTGCTGTTCATCGCAAGATGATTGTGCACCCGGAACTCAAAGCCGCCATCGAAGATCGGCTCAAGGCCGGTGGGTCGCCAGAACAAATCGCAGGCCGTATGCGCCTGGAGCGCCATCCGATCCGTGTGAGCCACGAGACGATCTACCGCTTCGCCTATTCCAAAGACGGCCGCGACGAACAATTCTTTCGCCATCTGCCGGAGCACCGCCGCCGTCGCAGGCCACGTGGTTACCGCAGGCACAACAGGACACATATCTTCGACGTCCAAAGCCTATCCCGCAGGCCACAGCGCATCTCTGAACGCGCTGAGTTCGGCCATTGGGAGTGTGATCTGATGATGTTCCGCAAAGAGCACGGGAAGGTCAACGTAACGTCGCTTGTCGAGCGCGTCAGCCGCTATGCCGTCGTCATGCGCAACGAAGATCGCCGGTCGAAGCCGATCATGGAAGCGCTGATCAACGGCCTGGCTCCCCTGCCCGCAGATGCGCGACAGTCCATCACCTTCGACCGAGGCGCCGAGTTTTCTGCCTGGCGACGCCTCAAGGCCGGGATCGGCGCGGATAGTTGGTTCTGCGATCCTCAGGCGCCTTGGCAGAAAGGCACCGTCGAGAATACGAACAACAGGCTGCGAAAGTACCTGCCCCGTTCCACCGAACCGACGGCGCTGACAAACCGATATTTGAGGTCGATTTGCCAGCGCCTCAACTCTACGCCGCGCAAGTGCCTCGGCTACCGGACGCCTGCCGAAATCTTCGAATCCAAGCTGATGGAAATCCAGAACCGATTGGAATAAAAAGACATATCAGAAATTGCACTTCGCCGTGAGTTCACAGCGGGCAAATTCCAAACTGGGTCTCGCCGCGACCAAACCAGGCGCCTACTCCGTCGGGTTTTTAGGCCTCACCCTTGCAGCTGTCTTGTTTGCGAATGCTTCCAGACGGGCCCGGGCATCCGGTTGAGTATTAACGATACCGCCAACGAAGGCTTCAGCAAAAGCTGCGTCCAATCCGGACATGTTATTCATGTGGCTCACTGCAGAACATATCGCAAAGTTGGTGAGAGGCAGGTTGCGGGCAACTTTGTCCGCGATCTCCATCGCTTTTTCGAAACTGAGGCCTTCTTCGACAATATATTGTGCCAGCCCGAGATCGACAGCCTCTTGACCTTGATAGACACGGCCTGTCAGGATCATGTCGATCATCCGGTATTTCCCGATCATATCGGACACACGTATCGTGGCACCGCCGCCGGTGAAGATACCGCGCTGACCTTCGGGCAGCGCGAAATATGTGCCGGGATCGATCACACGCACATGCGCCGCGCTGGCAAGCTCCAGCCCGCCACCAACAACCGCGCCTTGCAATGCAGCAATGATCGGGACGCCGCCATATTCCATCTTGTTGAAAGCCTCGTGCCAGCGGAGGCAGACATGCATGAATTCGTCTGGACTGCGATCAGCTTGCCAGTGCTCTACAAGGTCCAAACCGGCACAAAAATGGTCACCCTCCCCGGCCAGCACGACTGCTTTCACGCCCGCCATTCGTGCGCCGCTGAAGAAGCGGATCAACTCCTCAACGGTCGCCACATCCAAAGCGTTGCGCTTGGAGGGGCGGTTCAACTTGACGACGTACAAACCGTTGTCATGCGACGAGATCGCCAGTCTTTCATAACTATCCGGGCTCACGACGTTATTCATGTTCGGTCCTCCAACCATGTTGCTACGCCTTTGCGGAAACGACCAGCCGTTGCAGGCAAAGGGGCCAGCAGCAAGGTGCGCGCAGCATTCACCACTGGATAATCCCGCAAGCGACAGAAATCTTCCAGAGGCGTCGGAAGACCTGTCTCGGTCGGCGGTATCCGAAACCGGCTCGGGACCGGATACCGCTGGAAACTCAGAGTCGCTCGATTGCGACTGCGATGCCTTGGCCGCCCCCAATACACATGGTGATCAAAGCGTATCGGCCACCGATCCGCTCCAGTTCGTACAGCGCCTTTACAAAAATAATTGTGCCCGACGCACCGATCGGATGGCCAAGGGCAATCGCGCCACCGTTCGGATTAACCTTCGCCGGATCGAGGCCCAGTTGCTTGGAAACCGCGAGCGCTTGCGCGGCGAAGGCTTCGTTGGATTCGATCACATCAAAATCAGAAATGGCGAGGCCGGACCTTTCCAGCAAACCTTGGACAGCAGGAATGGGACCAATCCCCATGACTTCAGGCCGAACTCCCGCGATATTATAGCCTGCTATGCGGGCACGGGGTTTCAGGCCTGCGGTTTCTGCGGCGGCCGCTGTCGCCAACACGACGGCTGCCGCGCCATCGTTCAGACCCGATGCGTTTCCCGCGGTTACCGATCCGTCCTTTCGGAATGCAGGGCGAAGCTTGCTCAAACCTTCCAGAGTGGTCGGTTTTAGATGTTCATCGGTGTCAAACGAAACTGTGTCTCGGCGCTGCTTGACCTCGACGGGAACGATCTGATCCTTGAAATAACCGGCTTCGATAGCACGTGCTGCCCGGGCCTGGCTTTCCAACGCAAATGCATCCTGTGCTTCGCGCGTGATGGAATGTTCTTCTGCGACATTTTCGGCGGTGACCCCCATATGGCCCGTGCCGAACGGACAGGTGAGGGCACCAACCATCATGTCAATTGCGCTGGTATCGCCCATCTTTTGACCCCACCGCACCGAGGGCATGATGTAAGGGGCCCGGCTCATGTTTTCAGAGCCACCAGCCAGCGCAAAGTCCGCATCCCCAAGCATCAGAGACTGCGACGCCGTGACAATAGCCTGAAGCCCTGATCCGCAAAGCCGGTTCAGTGTCAACGCAGGAGCAGTTTCAGAAACACCTGCGGCCACCGAAGCCGCGCGACTCACATACATGTCGCGAGGTTCGGTATTGATAACGTGGCCCATAACCACATTGCCTATCTGGCCACCGTCCACGCCAGCACGCGCCAAAGCTTCCCTGAAGACGATTGTTCCCATTTCGATGGGGGAGGTCCCTGCGAGTGATCCTCCGAAGGTCCCGATGGCGGTTCGAGCACCACCCAACACGACGATATCTTTCATATGTTTCTCACGTTTTTTGGCGCATATGCGCGAATGAAATGGCAGGCGGATCACTGCCCCGCCTGCCGCACGGGTTCCTAGCTTTGAAGCGGCAGATTTCGGGCCTGCTCCCTTAGGATGAATTTCTGGATCTTGCCCGTAGAGGTTTTAGGCAAATCACCAAAAACCACTGTTTTGGGCGCCTTGAAGTTCGCCATATTGTCCCGGCAATAGGCGATTACTTCCGCCTCTGTGACCGACGCTCCAGGTTTTAGAGCAACATAGGCACAAGGAGTTTCGCCCCATTTTTCGTGCGGTCGAGCGACCACGGCCGCCTCCATTATTGCGGGATGTTTATAGAGTACGTCCTCGACTTCGACCGAACTAATATTTTCGCCGCCCGAAATAATGATGTCTTTGGAACGGTCCTTCAGCTGAACGTACCCATCGGGATGCATCACCCCGAGATCACCGCTTGCAAACCAACCACCACGGAAGGACTTTTCCGTGGCCGACGGATTTTTCAAGTATCCTTTCATCACATTATTGCCGCGCATGAAGATCTCACCCATGGTTTCACCATCCCAAGGGCATGGCTCCAACGTCTCCGGGTCAGCGACCATCAAGCCCTCGGCGGCAAGGTTGCGGACCCCTTGACGGGCCTTCAACGCGGCACGCTCCGAGGCCGGCTGCGTGTCCCATTCGCCGTGCCAGGCACAGGTGACGGCAGGACCGTAAGTTTCGGTCAGACCGTAACCATGTGTAACCTCAAATCCCTGCTCTTCCATTTTTTCGATAATGATCGCAGGCGGAGGTGCACCGCCAGTCAAGACCTTGATGCCCGCATGCAGGCCGACCTTCATGTCATCAGGCGCATGGACCAGTAGGGCCAGAACCACACTCGCACCACAGAAATGCGTAACCTTTTCCTGTTTCATAAGACGGAAAATCGGCTCGTCACGCACGGCGCGGAGACACACAACCGTGCCCGCGGCGGCGGCGATGGTCCAGGGGAAACACCACCCGTTGCAATGGAACATCGGCAGGGTCCACAGGTAAACAGGCTGCGTTCCCATTTCCCAGGTGGCGATATTGGACAACGAGTTCAAATGAGCGCCGCGATAGTGATACACGACCCCCTTGGGATCACCCGTCGTCCCGGAAGTGTAGTTCAGGCTGATTGCATCCCATTCATTGTCCGGGGGCGTCCACATGAAATCGCCGTCACCCTCGGCAAGAAGCTCGTCATAGGTAATGGACCCGACGCGACCGCCACCCTCGAACGTTTCGTCCAGAATGTCGACAACCAGAATATCATCCCGACCGGTCATCTTGACGGCCCTGCCGGCGACTTCGGAAAGCTCAGGGTCAACTATAAACACCTTGGTTTCGGCGTGGTTCAGTATGAAGGCTACCGCTTCGGCATCCAGCCGGGTATTGATAGTATTCAAAACCGCACCAGCCATGGGCACGGCGAAGTGCGCTTCATAGATTTCCGGGATGTTGGCTGCGATGATGGAAACCGTATCGCCCTTGCCGTAGCCCCGCTTGGACAAAGCGCTGGCAAACTGTCGACAGCGATCATAGGTTTCCGCCCAGCTGCGCCGGATCTCGTTATAGACCACCGCTGTCCGGTTAGGATAGATATGCGCGGTCCGCGCCATAAAGCTGACGGGGGTAAGCGGTGTATAGTTTGCCGGGGTCTGATCCAGCCCCATTTCATAGATGTTTTCGCTCATAGATCGGTTCCTCCGAGAAATGTCACTGGATTGAAGACGACTGTTCAGTTCCGCAGCGGCTTTCCTGTTTCCAGCATGTGTTGAATGCGCTTCAGAGTGATGGAATTGCGTGCCAGCGACACGAAGGTGTCTCTTTCGTAGGCCGCAAACTCTTCTTCGCTCATTACTTTGGATTGTCCTTCGTTCTGACCGCCCGTCAAAACTTCGGCGACCCGGATGGCCAGACCAAAATCTTCAGAAGACAGCTTTCCTTCACGGTGGCGTTCACGAAAAGGTGCGACCAGATCAGACACTAGCTCGGTGCCAAGCGGTTGGCAGGCCTCTGGCTCCCGGGGGGCAGAAACAGATATCAATTCCTCAAGGCGCTGGATAGCGGCTACTGAAAGATCACCGGGATGCATGACTATCTCTTGGTGGGGTTCGAGCAGACCAAGTTCGACGGCCTCACGCGCAGACCCGGTGGGCTCGGACGACGACATTCCGCTGAAAATCTTACGCGGCGTCAAATCGTCGTTGGCCGTGGGCCCCTTTCGATTGAGCCGCGACAGTAACCGTCGGACGCCGCCCCACCCTGGGATCAGCCCGACCATATGTTCAGGGAGGCCCAGCCGCGCCTCGGCATGGGCGACGGTTCCGGTGCAATGCATCGCCAGCTCACAGCCGCCCCCCAAAGCCAGCCCGGGAATGGCGGCGACGCTGGGCTGTTGCGACAGGGAAAGGGCCAGGAACAGATCTTGCCCTCGTTGCACAAATTCTTCAATCGCAGCCCAGTTCTGTGCCTCAATCAAGGCCGCCATTTCGCTCAGGTTAGCCCCGGCGGAAAAAATGCGAGCATTGGGGTCGCCCACAAGCATTCCTCGGGCGGACCCCGCCAATGCGTTCAGCCCCTCTCGGAGAATATCCAGTACCCGTCCGTCAATGGCGTGCATCTTGGTTCTTATGTCCAGACACACCAGCCCGTCGCCGATGTCCAACAAGGCCGCACTGTCATTGCTTGCCAGCGGCGCGCCCTGCGCTTTGGCCCGCGCGACACGATCGGCGCTTGCCACAGCTACGTTTGCCGGCGCCGCGACCAAATCCCCACTGCCTTGGTAGGTTTTTGCAAGCATGCCGCGGGTTTGCGGCGCCAACCGATTCACCAGCGCAATTGGTCCTTGGTGCCACGCGTACCCAAGCTGCATCGCCAGATCGATTTCATCAAATCCCGGTGCAATCTCGTTTGCATGGGCAATCGCATAGGCCGCGACATTTCCCAGAACCGCGCGCGCATACTCCCCATGAACTCCGTCATCCGACAACAATGCATCCAGATCCTTGCCACAACCGGGAAGGTTACCGACCGCAAACCCGCTATGGGCGCGATACTCAGCGTCGCGCAGATCCAGCACTTCGCGTTTGCCGTCTGTGGTGCGCCGGTAGAACCCCGCGCCGGTTTTGCGCCCCAAGTAGCCCTTTCCAATCAAAACTGAAATGATCCCAAGGCCCGGCAGATCGTAGGCGTTGATCAGATCATCTTCCGGCAAATTCGTCATGAGCGATCCCCAGATATAGGGGATGACGTCGATGCCGACCAAATCCAGCAAGCCAAACACCCCCGTGCGGGGCAGGCCCAGTGCGAAATGGATCGCGTCGGCCTCTTCGACAGTGATGCCAAGCCGGACCGCCTCGGTGACGGCGACAGACATCCATGTGCATCCGATCCGGTTCGCGATGAAACCGGGGGTATCGCGGCATTCAACGATGGTTTTGCCAAGCGCAACCCGCGCGACATCCGCCGCTGCCTGATAGGTTTGGCTCTCGCCCGAGCTAACGAGTTCCAGCAATTCCATCCGCCGTGGAGGATTGAAGAAATGGCTGATGATAAAGCTGTCCTGAAACGCCTTACCGCGCGCTTCAATCAATTTTGATCTCGGTATCGTCGAGGTATTGGAAGAGATGATCGCCCCTGGCTTCAGCAGCGGTTCGATGCGTGCATAGAGAGATTGCTTTAGTGACAGGTCTTCGATGATCGCCTCGACAATCCAGTCTGCTTCAGCGACACGATCCAGATGATCTTCCGTGTTGCCGATGCGTATCTGCTCAACGGCAGATTCGACCATAAAAGCGTTTGCGGATTTCTGGCGTTCCAGGCCAAGTTGGGCAGGTTCATTCCGGGATGGTCCTGCGCCTGGAACGTCCAATAGTTCGACCGCGACACCTGCATTTGCAAATTGTGCGGCAATGCCGCCGCCCATATTGCCACCACCAATAACAGCAACTTTTTTGCACTCGGTTCGCTCAACGCCCCATGCGGTTTTGACCATGCCTACTTGTCCTTTGGATCTCGACACCGAAACTCGGAGTTCGCTCGTGCAAACCCGAATTTTCCTTACTTTGCGAGGACGTATCGTCCGGGGGCATCTTCTATGGCTGGCATCCCACCTTCACCCGGAATGCGTGCAGGCACTTCCTTTTCAGATGTGTGATCGGTGATCCACTCTGTCCAGGCCGGCCACCATGAGCCTTCATGCTGCTCTGCGCCCGAAAACCACTGTTCATGGTCGGCAGGGTAATCTTCGTTTGTCCAGTAGCCATATTTGGGCTTCGAGGCCGGTGGGTTGATCACACCCGCAATATGCCCTGAGCCACCCAGAACGAAGGTCACATCGCCTGCCAAAAGCTGTGTCGCCGGGTAGATCGACTTCCAAAGGGCGATATGGTCTTCCTTGGTCGCCAGAACAAACATCGGGATGTTGATTTTCGAAATATCGATCGGCACACCGTCGAGAACCAGATGTCCTGGTTTGCGCAGCCCGTTTTCAAGATAGACATGCTCAAGATACCATAGCAGCATGGCGGCCGGCAGACGGGTGCTGTCCGCATTCCAGTACAGCAAGTCAAAGGCGGGCGGCTTGTTGCCCATCAGATAATTCATGACATGGAATGACCAGATAAGATCATTTTCCCGCATCATAGAAAACATATCCTGAAGGTGGCTTGCTTCCAGATAACCTGTCTCCTTCATATGCTTGCGCATTGATGCAAGTTGGTCGTTGTCGATGAAGACACCTGTCTCGCCTACGTCTTCGAAATCAACCATCGTCGCCAATGTCGTGGCAGTCACGATGCGCCTGTCTTTTTTCGCCGCGAGATAGGCCAAAGTAGCCGTCACAAGGATGCCGCCGATGCAAAATCCAAGTATGTCAAACTTCTTTTCACCGGTTGCCTTCTGAGCAACATCCAGCGCCGCCAAGGGCCCCAACTTCATGTAATCTTCGAAACTCAGATGGGCGTGCTCTTTTGTCGGGTTCACCCAGGAAATGAGGAAAACGCTGTGGCCTTGTTCCAACATATAGCGCACCATTGAATTGTGTGGTCGCATGTCGAAGATGTAAAACTTGTTGATCCAGGGCGGTACAAAGATCAACGGGCGCTTCTTCTGCGTTTCTGTCAGAGGCGCGTAGTGGATGAGCTGCATGAGCTCATTCTCGAAGATGACCTTGCCGGGTGTCGCGGCCAGGTCTTGTCCTACGACAAATGCCTGTGCATCGTTAGTCGCAATATCCAGACGCCCGTCCCCGCGCTCCAGATCTTCCACAAAGTTCCGAAACCCGTCTAGGATGCTCTGTCCTTCGCTTTCAATCAGCTTGTCGCGTGCCGTCGGGTTGAGCAAAAGGTGGTTTGCCGGGGACATTGCCGACAACATCTGGCGGGTGTAGAATTTGACCCGCAATGCCTCTCTTGAATCTTCTGGCAAGCCCGACAGGAATTGAGCGGTCGCCTTTTCAAGGGCAATGTGACTTTCTTTCAATCCTTTCAATGCTGGATCCGAGTCCCAGCGTTCATCTCGAAACCGCTTGTCCTTTGTCCTCGGCTGTCCATCCTGCCATGCTGGCGTCCAGGCTTTTGCCCAGTCCAACCAGTATGTCTGAACGCATTGAGTCATGCGCACCGGATCTGACAGGAGCTTGGGCAATTCGGAAAGATAAGCATTCAAAACGGAATTGAAATCAACAAGCGAGAACTCGTCTCCTGTCGCTTTATCAGCAGCCAGCCGCCCGGACTTCTGAAACGCCAATTGGGTACGGGTAAGAAGCTCGGACCAATCCGACATTTGTTGCTGGAGCCGTTCGATTTCCATTTGGTTGAACCTTTAGATCTAAAATTAGTTCTTGGCTTCGCGCCGCGCTTTTGATGTCGTGCGGATCAATGCTTCGCCTTCGACGACATTCCTGCCTTCGACTGAACAGATGGTTTCCAACAAGACACGGCTCTTTTCCATGTCGACATCTTTCACCCGAACCAGAGCTTGCACTGTATCTCCAGGACGGACCGGTCCGACGAACTTCATCTGCTGAGACATGTAAATCGAGCCCGGCCCTGGAAGGCGGTTCGCAATTGCCGCCGAGATTGTACTCGCTGTGAGGAACCCGTGCGCAATACGCCCCTTGAACGGTGTCGTCTTGGCAAATTCTTCGTTGATGTGGATGGCGTTATTGTCACCGGAAGCTCCGGCAAAAAGAATGATATCCGCCTCTGTAATCGTCTTGGAAAAGGCGGCTGTCATTCCAACCTGCAAATCCTCGATGTCGTACCCATTCAATTCGTTCATAGGATCCTCCTGAGATCACATGTTGGGATAGTTTGGACCGTCGCCGCCCTGTGGGGTGACCCAGTTGATGTTTTGGCTGGGGTCTTTGATGTCGCAGGTCTTGCAGTGGACGCAGTTCTGAAAATTGACCACAAAGCGCGGGTCTTTGCCTTCTTCCGCGATCACTTCATAGACACCGGCAGGACAGTAGCGCTGAGCCGGCTCCGCGAATTGCGGCAGGTTGACTCGGATCGGTACGTCAGGGTCGATGAGTTGCAGATGGCAGGGCTGCTCTTCGGCGTGGTTGGTCGCAGCGAAAGACACGTTGGTCAGTCGGTCAAAGGACAGAACCCCATTGGGTTTGGGGTAGTCGATCGGCTTGTGCTTCGAGGCGGGTTCGGTCGATTTAGCATCGTTCTTTCCGTGCTTGACCGTGCCGAATAGTGAGAACCGGAAAATTGTCTGGAACCACATGTCGAAACCGCCCAGCGTGAGCCCGCCCAAGGGGCCGAACTTGCCATTCAGCGGCGCGACGTTGCGCACGATCTTGAGATCTCTGCCCACGGCACCACGACGAAGGGCCGTTTCATAGGCCTGAAGCGTATCGCCAGAGCGGCCTTCGGACATCGCGGCATGGGCCGCCTCCGCCGCTTCGATGCCAGAATGCATCGCGTTGTGATTGCCCTTGATGCGCGGCAGGTTCACCAGACCAGCGGAACACCCCAGCAACACGCCGCCAGGGAAGGCCACTTGCGGGATCGACTGATAGCCGCCCTTGGTTACCGCCCGGGCGCCGTAGGCGACACGCTTGCCCCCCTTCAACAGCGCCGCAACTTTTGGGTGATGCTTGAAGCGCTGGAACTCCATGTAAGGGAAAAGGTAAGGATTCTTGTAATTCAGGTCGATGATATAGCCGACGTAGACCTGATTGTTATCAAGATGATAGACGAAGGATCCCCCGCCGTTCCCGAACCCGAGCGGCCAACCCATCGTATGTGTGACCTCGCCTTCGTTGTGCTTCTCCGGGTCAACTTCCCAGATTTCTTTCATGCCGATGCCGAACTTGGGAACATCACAGTCGGCATCCAGCTTGAACCGTGCGATCACGTCTTTGGAGAGCGAACCGCGTACGCCTTCGGACAGGAATATGTATTTACCATGCAGTTCCATCCCCGGCTCGTAACCCGGCCCCGGCGTGCCATCGGGTTCCTTACCGAACTCGCCAGCGATCACGCCTTTCAGGCTACCGTCATCGTGCCAAACCAGCGCGGAACAGGCCATGCCGGGAAAGATTTCGACGCCCAGTTCTTCGGCCTGCTCGGCAAGCCAGCGGCAGACGTTGCCCATCGATACGATGTAATTGCCGTGGTTGTTCATCAAGGGCGGCAGCAAGGCATTGGGGATGCGAAGCTGGCCCGCCTCCCCAAGCACATAGAAGTTGTCTTCCTTGACCTTGACGGTGACCGGCGCGCCTCTCTCCTTCCAGTCGGGGATCAGCCGAGTGAGGCCTGACGGGTCCAGAACCGCCCCCGACAGAATATGCGCACCAACTTCGGAGCCTTTTTCCAGCACCACAACTGCCAGATCCGGATCGAGCTGTTTCAGCCGGATCGCCGCAGAAAGGCCCGACGGCCCTGCCCCGACAATCACAACGTCATAGGCCATGCTTTCACGTTCGAATTCTGACATAGTTTCACCTCCTGCGTCCAGCGACGACAAACCCTCTAGAAGGGCCTCACGCCTCCACGCCGAAATCGGCCGCTGTCAGGTCCAGAACCGACCCGGCGCCGCCCTTGACCGTCGCCGAAAGCGACGCAGCCTTGGGCAGGACGTTCTTCATGTAGAAGTGCACGATCTTGAGCTTTGCTTGCGCATGTGCCGGGCTTCGACTCTGTTCAAGGCGGGTTGCCGCGCTGATCGCCGCGTCCCCCATGGCCCATGCGCCCAGACATATGCCGAAGCATTCAAGGATCGTCACAGCACCCGCCAAGGGTTCAGACCCGTTCTGAGCCAATAGCCAATCCGTCAGGTCTTCCACCGTGTCCGCCGCGTCCATGATTGTCGCGCACAGCATCGCCCAATCAGCATGGGCAGAGGTTTGCTCTCCCAAGGCTTTGGCAGATGCGCGCATATCCGCAACCAGTTCCTTGGCCGCGACGCCGCCGTCACGCTGGATTTTCCGACCGACGAGATCCAATGCCTGGATGCCGGTGGTGCCCTCATAGATCGTAGTGATGCGCGCGTCGCGCAAATGCTGTGCGGCTCCGGTTTCTTCGACATAGCCCATGCCGCCATGCACCTGCACGCCAAGCGACGCGTTTTCGATGCCAAGCTCCGTCGACCAGCCCTTTGCAATCGGTATCAGCAGATCGACGCGGCGCTGGTGACGCGCCTTTTCGTCGGCATCCGTGGCGCGATGCGCGTAGTCCAGTGACCGCGCGGCGCGGTAAGCGATGACCCTTGCGGCCTCGGTGCGGGCCTTCATCAAACCCAACATGCGGCGAATGTCGGGATGCCCCATGATCGTGGCTTCAGCGCCTTCGGGTGTACCCCCCTGTTTGCGCTCCATCGCATAATTGATGGCATGCTGGGTGGCGTGTTCGGCAATGCCGACGCCTTGCAGACCGACGCCGAGGCGCGCGCTATTCATCATTGCGAACATGTACTGCAGACCCTTGTTGGGTTCGCCCACCAGATAACCCGTCGCTCCCCCGTTATCACCGAAAGCAAGAGTGCAAGTTGGGCTGGCATGGATGCCGAGTTTATGCTCGATCGAAACACAGCGCACGTCGTTGCGTTCGCCCAGGGAGCCATCGGCATTCACAAGGAATTTCGGCACCACGAATAGCGAAATCCCTTTCACCCCGGCAGGCGCATCGGGCAGGCGCGCAAGAACGAGGTGAATTATGTTTTCAGCCATATCGTGTTCACCATAGGTGATGTAGATCTTCTGGCCGGATACGAGGTAATGATCACCCTGCGGTTCGGCCTTCGACCTGATCGCCGCAAGATCCGATCCGGCCTGCGGTTCGGTCAGGTTCATTGTGCCGGTCCATTCACCTGTCACCAGCTTGGGAAGATAGGTCTCTTTCAGCGAATCCTCGGCATAGCCTTCGATTGCCTCAATTGCGCCCTGCGTCAGCAAGGAACACAGCTGGAAGGCTGTATTGGCCCCGTTGAACATCTCTTGGATGCAAGCGTTGACCACCGCAGGCAGTCCCATTCCCCCGTGTTCGGGGTCCGTTGTCGGGCTGTTCCAGCCCATCTCAACCAGTTGGTGATAGGCAGCGGCCCAACCTTCAGGCGTCCCGACCTTTCCGTCGGTCAGAGTCAGGCCTTTCTGATCACCGATCACATTCAGCGGCGCCAGCACCTGACCGGCGAATTTCCCAGCTTCTTCGAGGATAGCAGAAATCATGTCCGGCGTTGCATCTTCGAGACCAGGCAACTTGGATACACCATCCAAATCGCAGAGATCCTCGAGCACGAACATCATGTCATTTAATGGGGCGGAATAGCTCATTGCTCTGTCTCCACGCTTACAATTTTTCAGTGAGTTCCGGGACGGCGTCGAAAAGGTCGGCGACGAGGCCGAAATCGGCGACCTGGAAAATCGGGGCTTCTTCGTCCTTGTTGATGGCGACAATGATTTTCGAGTCTTTCATGCCGGCAAGGTGTTGAATGGCCCCCGAGATGCCGATGGCCACATAAAGATCCGGTGCCACGACCTTGCCCGTTTGGCCCACCTGCCAATCGTTTGGGGCAAAGCCTGAATCGACCGCCGCGCGCGAGGCGCCAACGGCGGCCCCCAGCTTGTCGGCGAGTTTCTCGATCAGCGCAAAGTCTTCTTCCGAGCCGACACCACGACCACCTGATACGACAACACCAGCCGATGTCAGTTCGGGGCGGTCGGATTCCGCCAACTTGTCTTCGACCCAAGAGGACAGGTCCGAAGACGCGCCGCCGATGGTTTCGACAGATGCCGAATTGCCGGTCCCCGCTGCGTCAAATGTCGACGTCCGGAACGAGATGACTTTCTTGGCATCCGACGATTTCACCGTCTGGATGGCGTTGCCCGCATAGATCGGGCGTTCGAACGTGTCGGCATCGACCACACCCGACACATCGGTCAGAACCATGACGTCCAGAAGTGCGGCCACGCGTGGCAGCACGTTCTTGGCATCGGTGGTGGCAGGGGCGACGATATGGGAAAAATCACCGGCCAAACCCACAATCAGCTCTGCGGTGGCCTCAGCCAGACGGTGGCTCAGCCCCTCGTCTTCGGCGACCAGTACCTTGGCGACGCCGTCAATCGTGGCCGCCTCGTTCCCGGCATCGGCGGCAGATCCGCCCGCACACAGGATTGTCACATCGCCCAGAGACTTGGCGGCCGTCACCGCCTTCGCTGTGGCATCCATCGACAGCGCGCCATCGTTTACTTCGGCAAGGAGAAGAACAGCCATTACACAGCCCCCGCTTCTTTGAGTTTCGCCACAAGTTCGTCAACCGAGCCGACCTTGATCCCGGCCGCACGTTCGGCCGGTTCGGAGGTCTTGACCACTTGGAGACGCGGAGAAACGTCGATGCCGTAATCTTCGGCAGTCTTCTCCTCGAGTGGCTTTTTCTTGGCTTTCATGATGTTAGGCAGCGACGCATAGCGCGGCTCATTCAGGCGCAAGTCCACGGTCACGATGGCGGGCATCCTTACTTTGATCGTCTGCAGACCGCCATCAACCTCGCGGGTAACGACAGCATGATCGTCGTCGATCTTGACCTCAGAGGCGAACGTCGCCTGGCTCCAACCCAGAAGCGCTGACAGCATCTGGCCGGTCGCGTTCATGTCATTGTCGATTGCCTGCTTGCCTGCCAGCACCAGGCCTGGTTGTTCCTCGTCGATCACGGCCTTGAGTATCTTGGCCACCGCCAGCGGTTCGATATCGATGTGCACATCATCGGCAGCCACAACCAGAATTGCGCGGTCCGCACCCATGGCCAGCGCCGTTCGCAGGGTTTCCTGCGCCTGCTTCACGCCGATCGAGACCACCACAATCTCGGTAGCTACACCGGCTTCTTTCAGCCGGATTGCTTCCTCTACGGCAATCTCGTCGAACGGGTTCATTGACATCTTGACGTTGGCAAGATCGACACCGCTACCGTCCGCTTTGACGCGAACCTTCACGTTGTAGTCGATCACGCGTTTGACAGGTACGAGTAGTTTCATGACGTTCTTCCTG
This sequence comes from Ruegeria sp. AF3, assembly GCF_056536285.1. Classification (NCBI taxonomy): domain Bacteria; kingdom Pseudomonadati; phylum Pseudomonadota; class Alphaproteobacteria; order Rhodobacterales; family Roseobacteraceae; genus Ruegeria; species Ruegeria sp. AF3. Next base: position 41,512 of record NZ_JBQFJM010000003.1, read on the forward strand.
CGATACATTTTGCGTTAATGGAGGGCCCGCTTTGGCCCCACCGATTGTCAAAAGGACTTGCGCAGCATTTCGCGCAGTTCGCCGACTACGCCTCGACGGAAGGCAAGCACACAGATGACGAAGATGATGCCCAGCACCACCGGCACCCAGGCACCAAGAGGACCGGACGCCAGGTAATTTTGGAGCGTGACGATTATCCCGGCACCAACTGCCGGACCGACAATGGTTCCAAGCCCACCCAAGAGGGTCATGAGGACCACTTCGCCAGACATGTGCCAATGTGCGTCGGTCAATGACGCAAGTTGAAACACCACCGTCTTGGTCGATCCGGCAAGACCTGCCAGAGTTGCGGACAACACAAAGGCCAGCAGCTTGTAGCGGTCGACATCGTAGCCAAGGGAAGTTGCGCGGTCTTCGTTGTCTCGAATGGCACTGAGGATTTGCCCAAACGGTGAGTTAACTGCACGCGAGATGATGAAATACCCGAGCGCGAAAATGGCCAACACGAAATAATACATGTTGAGATTGTCTTGCAGGTCAATAAACCCAAGAGCCGTCCCACGCGGAACACCCTGCAACCCATTCTCGCCGCCGGTAAAGTCAGCGCTGATAAAGAAGAAGTAGACCATCTGCGCCATGGCCAAGGTGATCATCGCGAAATAGATGCCCTGGCGCCGGATCGCCAAAAGCCCTATGGCAAGCCCCAGCACGCCCGCGATCACGGTTCCCACCAGAATGCCCAGTTCAGTCGGCAGGCCCCAGACTTTCAGAGCATGACCAGTGACGTATGCTGCTCCACCAAAGAAGGCCGCGTGCCCGAAGCTCAGCAAACCGCCATATCCGAGGATCAGGTTGAACGCAGAGGCGAAAAGGGCAAAGCACAGCAGCTTCATCAGGAAAACGGGGTAGATCGCAAAGGGTGCCACCAGCAGCAATGCGATCGCGATAAGGTAACCGATCTTGGTGTTCATAAGCTCAGCTCCTTCAAGCGGATTTGCCGAACAGGCCGGCCGGGCGCAAAACCAGGACGATAGCCATGACGACAAAAATGACAGTGGACGAGGCCTCGGGCCAGAAAACCTTGGTCAGCCCCTCTATGACTCCCATGGCAAGGCCGGTCACGACCGCGCCCATGATCGAGCCCATGCCGCCGATCACGACCACGGCAAAGACCACGATGATCAGGTTCGATCCCATGAGCGGGTTCACCTGCGTGATCGGGGCGGCCAGCACACCGGCAAAGGCGGCCAGAGCGACGCCGTAGCCATAGGCCAGCGTTGTCAGCAGGGGCACGTTCACGCCGAACGCCTGCAACAGTTTCGGGTTCTCGGTGCCTGCGCGCAGGTAGGCGCCAATCTTCGTGCGTTCGAACAGGTACCAGGTCGCAAGGCACGCGGCCAGCGACGCCACCACAACCCAACCGCGATACCAAGGCAGGAACATGAATCCGAGATTCACCCCGCCCTGCAGTGCCTCGGGTGCCGCATATGGCAGCCCGGACGACCCGAAAAGTTTGACGAATGTGCCTTCGATCACCAGCGCAAGACCAAAGGTCAGAAGCAGGCCGTATAGGTGGTCGACGCCCGCGAGACGCCGCAGCATTAGTCTTTCAAGAAGGATGCCAAATGCGCCAACGATCAGCGGCGCAATGATGAGAGCACCCCAGTAGCCGACACCAAGGTACTTGGTCACCGCAAGGGTGGCGAACGCGCCGAGCATGTACAAGGCACCATGGGCGAAGTTGACGATGTTCAGCAGCCCAAAGATGACGGCCAGTCCCAGAGAAAGAACCGCGTAGAACGCGCCGTTGATGAGGCCCAGCAAAAGCTGGCCAAAGAGAACTTGTGGCGGGAAGCCCAACAGATCAGTCAACATGTCCCAGATATCCCATATTTTGCGAGTTGTGCCCGGCAGCAGGCTGTCCGGCTGCCGGGCCGGTCACGATTACTTTGTCGGACAGGTCGATTCCGAAAGCGGACCGAAAGCTTCTTCTCCCGGAATAGTGCGCACGATCTTCAGCAAGTCCCACTCACCATCCGAGTCAGAAGGCGCTTTGACTTCCGCAAGGTACATGTCGTGCACCATGCGGCCGTCCGAACGCAGGACACCGTTCTTGGCGAACATGTCCTGAACGGGCATTTCGCGCATCTTGGCAAGAACCGTGTCGGTGTCATCCGAACCGGTGGCCTCGATGGCCTTCAGGTAATGCAGCACAGACGAATATGTGCCCGCCTGAACACCCGTCGGCATGGTACCGGTGCGCTCGTAGAACTTTTGCGACCAGGCGCGAGTTTCTTCGTCCATGTCCCAGTAGAAAGACACGGTCATTTGAAGCCCCTGAGCCACATCTTGACCGATGGATTTGACATTCGGCATGAAGACCAAGAGGCCAGCGATTTTTTGCCCAGCAGCGACGACACCGAATTCGTTGGCGGCTTTGATCGCATTGACCGTATCAGCGCCGGCATTGGCGAGACCAATGATCTTGGCGCCCGACGCCTGTGCCTGCAGAATGAAGGACGAGAAGTCGGAGCCCGGGAACGGGTGCTTTGCCGCACCTACGACCTCGCCGCCTTCGGCTTCGACAACGGCCGAAACGTCACGCTGCAGTGCTTCGCCAAAAGCGTAGTCAGCGGTCAAGAAGTACCAGCTGTCGCCACCTTCCTTGACAATTGCCGATCCCGTGCCAACCGCCAGTGCGCGGGTGTTATAGGTCCAGTGCAGGCCGGTAGGGATGCAAGCATCGTTTGTCAGAGGAGACGAAGCCGCGCCGGACACAAGTGCAATCTTGTTTTGTTGTTTGGCAACCTCGAAGACAGCCAGCGCAACCGAGGTCGTTACCAGTTCGGCAAAGGCATCGACTTGACCGGTATCGCCCCATTCGCGCGCTTTGTTCGCCGCAATATCGGCTTTGTTCTGGTGATCGGCAGTAACGATTTCGATCGGCGCACCGGCGACAGTGCCACCAAATTCCTCGATTGCCATTTCTGCGGCCACTACAGCGCCTTGGCCAGCGACATCCGAGTACACGGAAGACATGTCGGTCATCAGGCCAATCTTGACCACGCCATCGCTGATCTCTGCCGCCGCAGCGGACGCCATCATTGCGACGGCGGACGCGCTGGCCGCCAGGTATTTCGTAAGCTTCATAGTTTCTCCTCCGGAGTAGTTGGTTAAACGCTTAGGTATTCGTCAAAGACGTGCTGCTTTTCTTCCAGTTCGTCCTTGTGAATGACGGCGGCGATGTGACCGTGGTCCATGATGAAATGCCGGTCCGCCAAGGGTGCTGCGAAGCGGAAGTTTTGCTCCACCAGCACGATGGTATAGCCACGGGTCTTGAGCTCGATCAGAACATCAGCCAGCTTGTCATTGATAACTGGCGCCAGACCTTCAGTGATTTCATCAAGCAGCAGAACGTTTGCGCCGGTACGCAAGATGCGCGCCATGGCCAGCATTTGCTGTTCCCCGCCCGAAAGCCGCGTACCTTGGCTTTTGCGCCGTTCGGCAAGGTTGGGAAACATCTCGTAGATCTCTTCAACCGACATGCCGCCGGGAGCCACAGCGGGCGGCAGCATCAGGTTTTCTTCGACGTTCAGGCTGGCAAAGATTCCGCGTTCTTCCGGGCAATAGCCGACGCCCAGGTGCGCAATCGTGTGCGGCTGCGATTTGATTGTTTCTTGCCCTTTCAGGACAATCGACCCGGTGCGATGGGAAATGAGCCCGATGATGGAGCGCAACGTCGTGGTGCGCCCGGACCCGTTTCGCCCCAACAGGGTAACCAGCTCACCTTGATGAACCGTCATGTCGATGCCATGCAACGCGTGGCTTTCGCCATAAAATGCGTGCAGGTCTTGGATCCGCAGCTCTTCGATATGCTCGGAAACGTGCTGGCCACCTAGTTCGTGGTTTTCTACGGTCGCAGTTGTCATGCCGCCTTCCCCATGTAAGCTTCCTTGACGCGCGGGTCGGCCGAAACTTCCTGATAGTTGCCCTCGGTCAGGACGGCGCCGCGCTGCAGAACGGTGATTGTGTCGCAGAGACGAGAAACAACGCTGAGGTTGTGCTCGACCATGAGGATGGTGCGGTTGGCCGAGACTTTACGGATCAGTTCGGTGACCAATTCCACGTCTTCACGGCCCATGCCCTGTGTCGGTTCATCCAACAGCATCAACTCTGGCTCCATCGCCAGCGTGGTAGCAATTTCTAGTGCCCGCTTTCGGCCGTAGGACATATCTGCGACCTGGCTGTCGGAAAACCGTTCGAGCCCAACCATCGTTAGAAGCTCGTCTGCTCGGTCATTCAGTCCACTCAAAGACTTGACCGAACGCCAGAAATGGAAGGATGTCCCCAGTTTGCGTTGCAGAGCGACACGCACGTTTTCCCGTGCGGTCATGTGTGGGAAGACTGCCGAAATCTGGAAGGATCTGATCACACCCTTGCGCGCGATCTCTGCCGATTTGATATGTGTGATGTCTTCGCCATTGTACTTGATTGAGCCGCGCGTCGGAATCAAGAACTTGGTCAACAAGTTAAAGACAGTTGTCTTGCCCGCGCCATTGGGACCGATCAACGCGTGGATTTGGTGCCGCTGAACCCGCAAATCCACATTGTCCACGGCAGTAAAGCCTTTGAACTCTTTCGTAAGTCCGTCGGTTTCAAGAATGTATTGTCCAGTGTTGGTCATTGTCTTACCCGGAAAAGTTGGGGAGGAACGCGGGAGGAAAACGCCCTCCCCCAGTTGCAGGGAGGGTTCAGGATGTTTCTTCCAACGACCTTGCTCGATCACGCAGGACGAATTTTTGAACCTTGCCGGTTGAAGTCTTCGGCAGCTCACCGAAGACGACGGTCTTGGGGGCCTTGAACCGCGCCATGTTTTCCCGGCAGTAGGCGATGATCTCTTCAGCCGTCGCGTCTTTGCCCGGCTTGAGCGCAACAAAGGCACAAGGGGTTTCCCCCCATTTCTCGTCGGGACGGGCCACGACGGCGGCCTCCATGACGGCAGGATGTTTGTAGAGCACATCCTCGACCTCAACCGAGCTGATGTTTTCACCGCCCGAGATGATGATGTCCTTGGACCGGTCTTTCAGCTCGACATAGCCGTCGGGGTGCATGACCCCAAGGTCGCCGCTAGCGAACCAGCCTCCTTTGAAAGATTTGCTCGTTGCCGAAGGATTCTTGAGGTAACCCTTCATCACATTGTTGCCGCGCATGAAGATTTCACCCATAGACTCGCCGTCGTTGGGCATGGGTTCCAGCGTGTCCGGATCGGCCACCATGAGAGCGGACAAAGCGACATTCTTGACGCCTTGCCGCGCTTTCAACTTGGCTTTCTCATCTGTCGATTTTTCGTCCCATCCACCTTTCCAGGCACAAACCACGGAAGGACCGTAGGTCTCTGTGAGACCGTAGACATGGGTGACTTCGATCCCCATGTTTTCCATATTTGCGATGACCGCCGCGGGCGGCGATGCCCCGGCAGTCATGACTTTTACCTCGTGGCTGAAGTCCTTCAGCTCATCCGGAGCATTCGCGAGCATGTTCAAAACAATCGGCGCGCCGCAGAAATGGGTCACCTTTTCATCGCGGATCAACTGATAGATCGGTTCCGCGCGCACGGCACGCAGACAGACGCATACGCCGGCATTCGCGGCGATGGTCCAAGGAAAACACCAGCCGTTGCAATGGAACATGGGCAGGGTCCACAGATACCGTGAATGATGACCCATGCCCCAGGTCACGATATTGGACAGCGCGTTCAAGGCCGCGCCACGATGATGGTAGACAACCCCCTTGGGGTCGCCGGTGGTGCCCGATGTGTAGTTCAGGCTGATTGCGTCCCATTCGTTGCCGGGAAGAACAAAATCGTAATCCTCAGCACCCTCGGCCAACAACTCTTCGTAGGTTAGCGACCCGACACGCGTTCCGCCCTCAAAGCTCGCATCCTCGATATCAACCACCAGCATGTCATCACGGCCGGTCATCTTGATGGCGGTGCCGACGACTTCGGAAAACTCTGGATCGACCAGAACCGCCTTGGCTTCTGCATGGTTGAGAATGAACGCTATGGCCTCTGCATCGAGGCGGGTGTTCACAGTATTCAGCACAGCACCGCACATGGGGACGCCGAAATGTGCTTCGAACATTTCCGGGATGTTGGCGGCAATGACCGAAACGGTATCGTCCTTGCCGATTCCGCGCGCGGCCAAACCGCTACCCAGGCGCTTCATCCGTGCGTAGGTTTCGCCCCACGTAAGCCTAAGGTCGTTGTAGACCACCGCGACATATTCCGGATAAATTGTCGCCGTCCGCTCCACAAAGCTGAGCGGCGTAAGCGCTTCGAAATTCGCTGAATTCGCGTCAAGACCTGAACTGTAGATGCCAGCGTGCGACATGTAGCTCCCCCCCTTTGGACCGACCGAGACTCATGGGCCGGTTTACGAGGCCTTAACTACACACACTGATCTTGCGGAAGTTTGCTTGAATTGTACTCAATTGTGACGCGGAGGAAATTTCACTTGGTAATCCGCCACGCGCCCCCAATCATAAGGCCGGTATCACGCTTTTCGGAGGTTACCTCGTGGTCAGGCAGCCAAGAGAAATCACAGACGCCGTTCATATTTTGGAAGGGCTGGAACATCTTGATCAGGGAATAACCATTTTTGATCAAGATCTTAAGCTTGTCGCTTGGAACACCAAATTTCTGGACCTCTATGGCTATCCTGCCGACATGGCTTACCGAGGGGCGAGCTTCGACTCCTTCATCAGATATAACGCCGAACGCGGAGAATATGGTGAGGGGGATGTGTCCGAGCAAGTCGGCGCTCGCGTTGAGACCGCCCGCAAGTTTCAAAAGCACCAGTTGGAACGCACCACGTCTAGCGGAGCAACAATCCTTGTGGCAGGTACGCCGCTTCCCAACGGCGGTTTTGTCACCACCTATTCTGACACCACACGTTACACACTCAGAACTAAGGAATTGCAGCGACAGGTTGACCAGCGAAGCAGCGAGCTACAGCTCAGTGAAGAGCGTCTGAGCTTAATTGCAGACGAAGTCCCAGCTGGCATTGCTCACGTCGATAAGGATATGACCCTCCTTTACATGAACAAGCGGTTCGCTCGCGCATATCAGGTCGATCAACATGCCGCCGTCGGGCTGAACGCCTACGATGTGCTTCACCCTAATACCATGGAAGAATCCTCGCGCTTTTTCGAACAGGCACGGCGCGGCATTCTGGTTGATTTCGAGATGCGATTAGAGCTGCCAGGTGGGCGCTTCAAGGATGTGCGCACACTGTTGCGACCTGAAAAACCGTCGTCGGGAGAAGTGATCGGTTTCTATCTCGTATCCATTGATGTTACCCGGCGGAAATCAACCTTGAATGCGCTGATGCGCTCCCAGAAGATGGATGCACTTGGTCGGATGGCCAGCGGAATATCTCATGATTTCAACAATCTATTAACCATTATCCTGGGCAATCTTAATCCCCTGACCGAGCTCATTTCGGATGAACTCGTCGAAGAATATGTGGCTCCATCCATTTCCGCCGCACGACGTGGTTCTTCGCTTACAAAACGTCTGGTGTCATTGGCGCGGCGCGAACAGTTCGATCCGGCCCCAACTGATATTGGCGAGGCGATCACAGAAATCGCGAAACTGCTTGAATCCTCAGTCCCGGAAAGTTTGACGATTACTGTAGAACAAAGTGACAATCTCCCCATAGCGCTGGTCGATCTTTCGCAACTCGAAATGGCTATGCTCAACCTGACGCTGAATGCACGCGACGCTACCGACGGACGGGGGAATATTGAAATTCGATCTGAGCCCTTTGAAATGACTCAGGATCATGCAGATATGACGCATCTTCCAACAGGCCTTTATGTAAAAATCAGTTTCCACGACAATGGCTGTGGAATGGCGCCCGATCTTTCGGAAAAGATCTTTGAACCGTTCTTCACCTCGAAAGCTGCTGGTTCAGGGTCCGGGCTAGGTTTATCGATGGTCTACGGCTTCGTGCAACAATCGAACGGCGCCGTTTTCGTTGATAGTACACTAGGCAAGGGAACGACTTTCTCAATCCTCTTGCCAAGCGTTGAACTGAATACGAAAAAACCATTAGCTGACCCGTCCGGCAAAAAGCTGAGAAGTATCGAAAGCACCGGAGCGATTTCTCCGACGAGTTCGGGCCTAGTGCTTTTGGTAGATGACGACATTGACGTCCGTCGCACGGTGCGTCGAAAGATAGCCGGCCTGGGTTACCCGGTCGTAGAGGCGGGCGATGCAGACGAAGCATTGAACCTCATCCGCCAGATCAAAGATATCTCGATCGTAATTTCAGATATCGGCATGCCTGGCACCATGGACGGGATTGGGTTGGCTCATGTTTTGAAAAGTCAATTTGATGAAATCAAGGTAATTCTAATGAGTGGAAATCGGTCCATACAAACCGAAGATGAACTGCCCTCGGATGTTATCTTTTTAAAGAAGCCATTTGAGGCAGATGAACTCCGTTCATGCCTCACAGCGACGAAAGTTGACGATTATGACGGCGCCGAAGATCGGATGAAGATAGAATGAGGACGCTCATCTACCTAATCGAGGATGATCCAGATATTTCCAAGCTGATATCACGGACGCTCAAGCAACAAGGCATGCAAGTTGTGTGTCTCCGAAAACTTTCGGAGCTAGAGATCGCTATGAAAAAACAGGTCCCAGATCTCTGCTTGATAGATCTGAGTTTGCCCGATGGTGATGGCATGACTCTCCTTCAAGACGCCGGCAATTTGGGCTCTTTGCCGAAAATTGTCGTAACTGGACGCGGCAATGTTACTGACCGGGTTGTAGGCTTGGAAATCGGAGCAGACGATTATGTTGTAAAACCTTTCGAGCCCAGAGAATTGGTTGCGCGCGTCCGCGCAGTTCTGCGGCGCTATTCGTCGTCTTCAACACCGAATTTGCAACCCATTGGACAGGACGTAGAATTCGGAGAGTGGGCGGCCGATTTCAACGCATGCACATTGACCCATTCCGACGGTAGCATAGAGACCCTGAGTGCATCGGAAGCATCCCTCCTGAAAGTTTTCGTTGAATCCGCGGGGCGGGTCTTGAGCCGCGATCAATTGCTTGACGCAACCGTGGGTCACCATGACGGTCCCTTTGATCGAAGTATGGACGCGCGAATAAGTCGTCTCAGAAAGAAGCTGCGCGACGACCCGAAAACACCGAAACTGATAAGAACCGTCTATGGCGCCGGATATGTCTTTAGTGCAGCACCGAGGAAAGACGGTGAATAGTCCTTCAAAGCAATGCCAAACCTACGGAATGAAAGAATCTCTGGCAGTATGACATCACATAGCGAGTAGACGAATGCCGCGCTTTCTGGTTGGCAAATATTCACTACAACCCTGCGCCGTTCGACGATTTCTTCTCTTCATCTGCGAATGTAACATATATCGCGTGGCGATATATCATGCACCGTGTCCGTCTCAAAGGCATGAGACTGCGGGACCGTGTAGCACAGAACATCCAGGATTTGAGACGCGCCCGCGGCCTCAGCCAGGAGGAGCTTGCCCATCGAGCCAACGTAAGCCGCGGTCATATGGGCAAGGTCGAGAACGCCAAGTTCGCCGCCTCCCTCGACCTTCTCGAACGCATCGCCAAGGCGCTCAATGTCGATCCCGTCGAACTTTTTGTGAAGCGCTAGTCCGTTTCATCCGAGTTTGATCGCACAGCTCAGCAGAAAAGACACAAGGACAAGAACGGTACGAGTGGCGCGGGTAAATGGCGAAGAGAAAGACAGGCTGGCCTTTCCAGGAAGGGTTTCTGAACGATGGTGCGCAGGAGATCCACCTGTTCACCGATTACCGTTGGAATGACGGCTCGGTGAGTCGCCGCTGGCATGTCGATCCGGAACGCTTTGATGTTTGTCTGGCTGAGCTGCGCCCGTTTTCCCTGACGCCCAGTAAAAGTTCAGATCAGTAGGAAAACCACTCCGAGTGGCCCATGTTGCCCTCGTAGTCGCCAAATTCAACCATGATGCTGCGGGAATAGAAGTGCCAAAGACCGCCACTGGTCGGATAGGCGATCTCTTGTCCACTTTCCGAGATGAATGTCGCGGGCCAGGGCGTGTGGGATCCGTAGACCCGCTGAATGTAACGGCATGTCCGGTTTTCGCGATCGCAGGAGCGGATCGACCAGTCCCACTGACGTGGTTCGTCACGCGGCTCGTAGGAGCGCCCGGTGAACCAGATCACATGAGTGCGGTTCAGCCATTCATACTCCGGCAGGTTGGTGTCGAGCTCACCCTCTCCGCCGGGTCCACCCAGCTCAACCGGCACATGGGCGAAGGTGCAGACCCCGAAGGGCGGCAGGCTTGGCCAGGGCGTGATGCGGCGGATCATGGTGCGATAGGCCCGTGCACATACGGCGCTCGGGGGGAAACCACCCGCCATGCAGAGCATGATGGCGCAGTCGATGTCATAGGCCTGCGCCTTCTCCGGGGCTCCAAACACCGCCATCACCCCCATCGCCGCCGCCATCAATTGCCGTTTCATGTCACTCTCCCGCAAAAGTTGCGCAGACTATCGCGCAATATGTATTTATCTGCAATATGTCGTATTGACTCCATATGACTTTATGGATTTAAGCGCAGGAAGTAGAAGGGCTCTCGTGGGGAGAGTCCGAACATGCCGATAGCGCGCAACCAGATCCTGATCACCATCGATGGTGTCAAAGACCTGTCCGAAAAGGGCATCGCGTTCCGCTGCCGGTATGAACTCGTGGGGTTCACGGACGATGGCAAGCCGCGCTACCAGTGCATCTACCTGCGCGACGGCGAGCCGGAAGCCATTCTGGTCTCGACCCGGATCACCCCGCACGGGCCAGAGCCGCGGTATTTCAACATATGGCCGGGGCTCTTCAAACATCATCTCGAGTTCGGTGACGGGCGCGATCTGCGCTTTGGTCCTGATTACAGCATCACCCTCGAGGAGCGCGGCTGACGTCATCGCCTTCGGCCGCGACGGGACGGCCCGGACTTCTGGCTGGACCTTTCATGGCGAGCGACCTGCCTGGGCGGGGCTGGATGATAGCACCGAGGCCGAAGTCGTTCTGGCCTCGCTGGACGCCACGCCGCCTTCCAGTCGCGACGGCATTCTCGCGCTGATCCGCACCACCGCAGAGCGCCATGCGGGCAATCGTGCCTTGGGTCGCGTCGGTCTCGACGCGCAGGACTGGCAGATCCTGTTCCGCGCTCTGGTCGAGGCCGAAAGCAGCTACAATCCGACTGCCCTGAGCCCCAAGGGCGCCTATGGTCTTGGCCAACTGATGCCGGACACGGCCCGTGCCCTCGGGGTCGATCCGCGCGATCCCTCCCAGAACCTCGATGGCGCAGCGCGCTACCTGCTGGCGCAGCTTGCGACCTTCAAGGACATCGACCTGGCGCTTGCCGCCTATAATGCCGGGCCGCACCGCGTGGTCGAATATTCCGGTGTCCCGCCTTTCGCCGAGACCCGCGACTACATCGCGCGCATCCATTGGATCCGCTCCAGGCTCGCGGGCACGCCCGTTGCCGCTCCGGACATCCGCGTCGCAGACCGGGTTCCAGCCCGCGCGCCCGTCCTCATCGATCTTCAGTAAAACAAGGGAACTTCGCATGCTTCGACATCGCCTCAGCCGCCTCTTGCCTGCCGCCACAACCCTGGCGGCTTTCGCAACGCCCGCTCTCGCGCAAGACTTGTCACCCATCCAGACCATGCTGGAAACCGTCGAGGCCGCGTTGACCGGTCCGATCGGGATCGCGGTCGCCACGCTTGCGGTCATCGGCACCGGCTTCATGTGCATGATGGGACGGCTGAACTGGGGCTGGTTCGCATCGGTCATCATCGGGATCGTGCTGATCTTCTCGGCCGGCACCATCGTTGACGGCTTCTCCTGAGAACCGAGTAGAGCAGTGGCAGAACGATCTCCCCTCTTTCTGGGCCTCGCCCGTCCGCCCAAGTATCTGGGCCTCCCCGTCGGATACCTCGTGGTGCTGGCGACAGGGGTCGTTCTGCCGTTCATCTGGACGAAGTCGATGGTCTTCTTCCTGATTGGTCTCGTCGCCTATCCGATCCTCTGGTTCGTCGCCGACCGCGAGCCGCATTTCTTCGAAGTGCTGCGCGTCTCCTATGGATCGGTGCGCCCGACGAAGAACCGGGCCCTGCATGGAGGCGACAGCTTTGGCGCTTGATGCGGGCACACTTTCCACTCACGGAACGGCACTACTTCAGGCTGGCGGCGGGGCGTTCGCGCGGGAGAGCTATCTCGCCGAACACCTGCCGTATTTCGCGCTCGCGGATGATGATGTCATGGTCCTGCGCGAGGGCGACCTCTTGGCGACCCTGCGCCTTGATGGTCTGAACCCGATGACCAGTGAGGACGCCCGGCTCGACGCGCTCAAACGCGCGGTCGCGGCCATCGTCGCCCAGACCGGCAACGCCTTCGGCTTCTACATCCACCGCATCTCGGTCCCGCAGGATCTCGGGATGCGCGCGATCGAGGGGGACAGCTTCGCCGCCGCGATCGACGCGCGCTGGCAGGCCCATGTCAAAGACCTGCGCCCGGCCAAACGCCAGCTCTATCTCAGCGTGATCCGGCGGCCCGACATTTCGGCCCGCATTCCGCTTCTGCGGGCGCTGGCTCGCAAGGCCTGGGTCAAGGACCGCGCGACGCGGATGCAAGAACTGAACGAGGTTATGGGCTTCTTCGAGGTGGCGCTTGCCTCGGCCAATCCCGTGCGGCTGACCCGCAAGGGCGGCGAATGGCTGGGCTACCTCGATACGCTGAACGCAGGCAGCTTCTCCCCCATCGCCTTCGGGCAAAGCGCTCTGCCCCTCTCGCATACCTTGAGCAATTGCCGCGCGACCTTCGACGGCGACGTCGTCACCCTGACCGACGCCGTGACCGGTCAGATCAAATACGGCGCGCTCTTTTCGATGAAGACCTACCCGGCATTGACCGATGTGACGCTGCTCGATGCGCTCGACCTGCCGCTCGACATCGTGCTCACGAACTCCTTCAGCCCGATCCCGAACAACATTATGGCCGAACGCATCCAGCGGATCATCCGCCAGATGCATGCCTCCGACGATGCCGCCGTCTCCCTGCGGGAACAACTCGGCCAAGCCGCCGATGATCAGGAGGCGGGGCGCATCGCCTTTGGCGACCATCACCTCTCGATCGCGGTTTATGCGCCAGACCGCGACACGCTCGAGCGGGCCGCTGCCCAGATCAAACGCGTGGGCCAGGAGATCATGTCTGTCATCGTGCGCGAGAACATGGCGCTGAAAGCCACCTACTTCGCGCAATCTCCGGGAAATTTCGGCTACAGGGCGCGGAAGACGCCGATCTCCTCGATCAACTTCGCCGACTTCGCCGCGCTCCATGGCAGTGTCGAGGGGCGAGGTCCTGACCAGTCGCCCTGGGGTCAGACCATCTCGGTCCTCCCCACGGTCGGCACCTCGGGCTATCGCTTCAATTTTCACGAGGCGGGCAACCCTGGCAAAGAACCGACCGTTGGCCATACGCTGGTTCTGGGGCGCACTGGCACCGGCAAGACGCTGACCACCGCTTTCCTCGCAGCCCAAGCGCAACGGGTCGGCGCACGGCTCTTTTTCTTCGACAAGGATCGCGGCCTCGAGATGGCCGTGCGCGCCCTTGGTGGCCGCTACAACGAAATCCGCGCCGGTGTGCCCTCGGGCTTGAACCCCCTCGATACCGAAATCGACGAACGTGGCCGCGCCTGGCTCTCGGATTGGCTTTCGACACTTCTCACACGCAATGGAACCCTCACCGGCGAGCAGTCACGACACATCCAGAGCGCTGTCGCGCAAAATGCCCATGCCGAGGGCTCGCTCCGGCGCTTCGCGAGTTTCGAAACCCTGTTTCAGTCGCTCGATGACGATGGCGAGCTACAGTTCCGCGTCGCCGAATGGGCCCCGGGCGGCCGCTACGGCTGGGTCTTCGATGAGCCGGAATACGGTGCCGGGCTTGAACTGGCCTCCGACATCATTGGTTTCGACATGACCGAAATCCTCGACATGACTACTGAGCGCATGGCGGTGCTCTCCTACATCTTCCGCCAGATCGAACGCGTGGTCGAGGATCGCCGCCCCACCATCATCGTGCTCGACGAGGCCTGGAAGCTCCTGGACGACCCATATTTCGGGGCCCGGCTGGAAAACTGGCTGGTCACGCTACGCAAGATGAACTGCGTCGTGATCATGATGACGCAGTATCCGAACCAATTGCGCGACAGCCGCGTCGGCAAAACCATCGTCGAGACGGTGCCGACGCAGATCCTCTTCCCGAACGATCGCGCCACGGTCTCCGATTACGATTTTCTCCGCGTCAACGCCAAGGAGGCTGCCCTTCTCGTCCAGCCCACCATCGGTCAGCGCATCGCGCTCATCCGCTCAGCTGGCGACAGCGTCTTCGTCGATGCCGACCTCTCCGCGCTCGGCGACCTCCTTCCCATCCTTGGCGGCGGGGCCACCGGTGAGGCCCGCGTGCCCGCCGATTGGCGCGCCAACCCTGATTTCTGGAGACATGCGAAATGAGTTCGAAACCCCTCCTCGCGTTTTGCGCCGCCACAAGCCTTCTGGCCGCTTGCGAGAAATACACCGAGAAGACCTCGCCCTGCTTCGGACGCAATGGCGCGCCGCAGGTGACGCGCGCCGCGTTTTCGGTCTCGACCATGGGCGCACCGGCTCACGCAACAGCCAAACCCGACTGCACTTTCGAGCCCCTGCCCCGTCCGGAATGAGCCGCGCCGCGATCATATCCGCCGGGCTCTGCCTCGGCCTTGGTTCCCTGCCCGCCCATGGCCAGGGCGTGCCGACACAGGATAATTCCGCGATCGGCCGCGCCATCGCGCGGGTGACAGCGCTCGCCGAGGATCTGGGCGTCCAGCAGGACAAGGATCGGACAGAGTCGACCCTGGCCGATGTGCAGGCCGACCAGCTGCGCGTCCTCGAGGAAATGACCGCCGCGATCACCGGCCCCGGCTTCGATATCCGCGCGCTCGAGGGCAATGCGGATTTCGGGGTAGCGGCGGTCTACCCGAACACCGATCCGAGCCCGATGAACAGCCGCCTCTTCGGCGAGGGCCGCGAGACGGTCGAGATGATGATCGTCGAGGTGGCAGGCGAATTTGCAGGCGCGCCCGGTGTGGCCCGCGCCGGTCTCTCGGCCACCCAATGGCGCTGCCTCTTCCAGGCCCTGATCAAGCAGGAGAGCCGCTTCAACGTCGCCGCTGAAAGCCCGGTCGGCGCCTATGGTCTGACCCAGCTCATGCCTGGCACCGCCTCCGATCTTGGAGTCGACCGCTACGATGTGAAAGACAACCTCCGCGGCGGGGCCCGCTACATCACGACCCAGCTCAATCGCTTCGGCAACATTCCGCACGCACTCGCAGCCTATAACGCGGGACCGGGTCGGGTCATCGAATATGGCGGCGTGCCGCCCTTTGCCGAGACCCAAGGCTACGTGCGCAACATCTCCAAATTCTACAACGAGTACCTCGCTGTGGTGGGCGGCGCCGACGCGCTCGGCACGCTCTCTCCCTCGGATTTTGCGCTCGCCGAATATGCGAGCATCTCCGAGGCGGGCGTCTATTACGCCGCCGACAGTTCGGCGACGACCGAGCAGGTCATCAATCGCCTCCGCGCGATCATCCTGCAGATCGATGCCCAGCCCAATGCCAAGGCGGCTTGGGAACTCAACACCTACGCCAAGGCCGAGATCGGCCGCATCCTCAATCTCCGCGTCCGGCTGATGGCCGCCAACCAGCAGCGCGAGGCGGCCCATGCGCAGCACCTTGTGGCCGACCGGCTGGCCGAGCGCGACTTCATGCAGATGGGAGTTCCCGAATGAGACAGCTTCTCCTGACCGTGGCTGCGGTCACAACACTCGGACTCTCCGAGCCCGCCTCTTCCCAGGGCGTACCAACCTTTGATGGCTCGCAGCTTGGCCAGCTGGTGGCGCAGCTCGAACACATGGCCGAGGACCTGAACGTCCAAATGCAGCAACTCGCCACCATGCGGCTGGAGTTGGAAACCCAGCTGTCGCAGCTCACAAACCTCGAGGCGCAACTGACCTCGCTGATCGAAGGCAGCGGGTTGGGAGAACTCTTTGCCACTGTCGAAGAATTCCGCGCGCTCCGCGGCAAGCTCGTGGCCCCGCTCAATACCGCGCAGTCCTTGGCCAGCGGTGATTTCCTGAGCGGCTTCAATCCCGGCGCGGAACTCTCGGCCTCGGTCGAGCGCGCCCTTTCAGGCAGCGGCTTCACCTCGGAACGCCTGAGCACGCTTTCGGGCTCCGATCAGCCCGCCGACAACCGCATCGCGACCTCGGCCGGTGCCAGTGCGATGCTCTCCGTCGCGGCGCAAGAAAGCCATGAAGAGGCGGGGCAAAGCCTCGAACGGCTCGAGACCATGGTCGGGCTCATCGACGATCAGGACGGGCTGAAGGCCGCCGTCGATCTCAACACCCGCGTTACCGCCGAACTTGGCATCATCCTGACCCAGATCTGGCGGCTGGAAGCGGCGCAAGGCGTGAGTGCAGGCCAGCTTGGCGTTGTCGATGCCGCGACCCTCGCGGATGAGCGCAAGTTCCGCTCAATGGCGGTGGATCCATGAGGCAAGCCATGACCCACAGCTTGGCGCCAATTCGGTCTCTTTGTCTCGCCGCGCTCGTAGTGAGTGCCCTGCCCTGTGCCGCGCTGGCCCAAACCCCGAGCACGAACCCGTCCGGCGACACGCCCTTCAGCTCGATGGCCATCGCGCCGGACGAAAATGACGCCTGCCGCGTCCCAAAACCGCCCGCCGATCTGGCCGAGACCGCCTATCTCCGCAACGGCTACCGCGCGATCCTGCGCATCCTGATTGCCGAAGAAGCCCTCGCCTCGGAAACCTGCACCTGCCTGCTGGATCAGTTCACCTGGGATCAGGCGATCACCGCCCTGCCCCGGTTCCAGACCTCGGACAACCCGCGCCTGCCGTTCAAGGTGCTCGATCTCTACGCGCAAGCCGACGCGCTCGAGGCGCAAGTTGTGGAGGCCTGCGTAAAGTAGATGGGCGTTATTCGCGACATCCTGAGCCAGGTCGACGCGGCGGTGGATACCGTGGCGCAGGACGGCTTTGTCTCTTCGGCAGGTGCTGTCGGCGACGTGATCTCCGCCGGGGCCGCGCTCCTTGTCGTGCTCCTCGGGATCAACGCGGTGATGCAACTCCGCCCCCTTCCCTTCGGCACCGGGTTTGCCTTCGGGATGAAGGTGGCACTGGTGGGCTTATTCGCGCAGAGCTGGGAAAATTTCAGCGTCATCTATGACATCGTCACGCGGGTGCCCGACTCCGTCGGCGCCTCGATCCTGGCGCTTACCGGCTCGGGCGACGAGGCCGGGGTCTATGAGAGCCTCGACAACATGGTCGCCCGCATCACCGCCTATGGCGATACGATCGGCGACCGCGCGGGCTGGGTCTTCGGCGCAGTTCTGGGAGCGATCTTCTTCGTCCTTTCCGCCGTTTTCGCCGCCGTCACCGCCGGGATTATCGCCTTCGCCCGCATCGTCTTCGCGCTGATGATCGTCATCGCCCCCTTCATGATCGTGACCTCGCTCTTCAAGCCGACCCAGTCGCTTTTCGAGGCCTGGACCCGCGCCACCATCGGCTATGCGCTCATGCCCGTCGCGGCCGCCGGGGCCGCGGGCATCATCGTGGCGATCGCCGAGGCCATCGGGGACGCCTCCGCCGATCCGGGCGATGTCGAGACCGTCAGCCTCATCCTGCCCTTCCTCGTGATCCTCATCCTCAGCGCCGGGATAATGGCCTCGGTCCCCTACATCGCCTCCAACCTCACCGGCGTCGTTGGCATTGCGTCCAATGCTGTGGGTCTCACGGGCCTTGCGCGTCAGGGTTTCGTGAACACACGGGAGTATGGCGCGGGCGCGACCTCGCGCCTCGTCACCGGCAAGTCCCCGCATGAGCTGAACCAGATGGCCAATGCGGGCGTGGTGAAGACCGGCGAGCTGATCCGGCAAAGCCCCGGCGCGCTCCTCTCCGCCGCCAAGGCCTTTCGCAAACCCTGATTTGAAAGACGACCACTTTGAAGAAGACTGTAACCAGTTCCTCCGCGCCTGACCGCGACGCTTTCGAGGCGGATTTCATCTACGGGCCAAGGCAGCGTGAGCGCTTCGCATGGTTTGTCGCGGCGGCCGGTGTGCTGGTCGGCGTCGCAGGCATGGTCGCGGGCGCGAGCCTCTTTCCGCTCAAATCGACCGAGACCTTCGTGGTCGTGGTCGACAAGGAAACCGGCGAGATGGACCGGGTTGCGGCTGTCCAGGCGCTGACGCTTTCCGAGAGCGACGCCATCATTCAGGCCAATCTCGTCGCTTACGTCGATGACCGAGAGACCTATGATCTGACCGATGGCGAGCAACGCATCAACTCGGTGCTCGATCGCTCGAATGGCGACGCCGCCCGCACGCTGCGTGATCTCTGGTCCTCCACCAACGAAGACTACCCGATCACCGTCTATGGCCGCGACGCCAAGATCGAGGTGGTGATCAAGTCGGTGAACCAGATCGAGCGCGGCGTGGCACAGGTCCGCTTCACCCGCACGCTCCGCCGCCCCCGAGATACCCGCACCGTCACCCGGTCTTACGTGGCCACCGTCGGCTACGACTTCCAACCCGAAACCCGCCAGCGCCTTCAGGACGTCTGGGCCAACCCCTTGGGCTTCGTGGTGACCTCCTACCGCGTCGATGCCGAGACCCTGGAGAACTGACCAAGATGAGATCCCTGCCCGCGCTCCTCCTGGCGCTTGCCCTTCCTGTTGCCGCCAATGCCGAGGCCACACCGCAAGGTGGCCCGCTCGACATCCGCATCCGCACCGCCGTCTATAATGAAAACCAGGTCTACCGGATCGAGACCGATCTCAGACATTCGACCACGATCCATTTTGGCGCAGGCGAGCGGTTCGAGGCGGTGATTGTCGGCGACACCGAAAGCTTCCAGGTCGATCCGATCCCCGAGCTTGGCAATGTGCTCACGATCAAACCGCATGTGGCCAATGCCTCGACCAACATGACGGTGATCACCAACCGCCGCACCTATTCCTTCCATCTGCGCGAGGGCTCGATCCCGAACCGCACCGGAATGTTCTTCGAGGTACGCTTCCGCTACCCCGACGAGGAGCGCCGCGCGGCAGGTGCGACCCAGCCCAAAGGCTTTGAGGCACCGCGCAACTACAACTACCGCGTCTCGGGAAAAGGGGATTTCCGCCCCAGCCATATCTACGACGACGGGCGCTACACGTATTTTGTCTTCCCGGAGAGTGGTCGCCAGCCCGCCCTCTTCAAGGCCGATGACCAGGGCCGCGAACGCACGGTGAACTGGACCCAGCAAGGCAATACCGTCCGCGTGCTCGGGGTCAACACCTACTGGACGCTGCGCATCGGCGACGAGGCGATCTGTGCCTGGCGCGACGAGAGCGCGATCTATGTGAGCAATTGACCATGGCCGATCAAACCCCTCCTGACCTTCAAAACCGCCTCGATCAATTCAGCCATCGCGGCAAATCCAAAGGCCGGGGCAACAGCCTCGGAGTCGGTGCGCTCGCCGCTGCCCTCGCCTTGGGCGGTGCCGGGGTCGCGTATTTCCTGGCGACTGGCCTGCAGGAGGGCGACAGTGCGCTCGAGACCTCCGATGTCGAGACCTTCCAGGACCGCCGCCCCGGCACCGGCGGGCGGCTGGAGTTTCCTCCTGATGAGACAGAGCAGCGGGTCAATGACGCGCTGATCGCTGTCGAGGAAGCTCTGGACGTGCCCGCCGCCCCTGCCCCCGAACCGAGCGCCGAAGTGCTGGCCGAGATCGCCAAGCTCCGCGAGGCGCTTGCCGCCAGCCAGGCCGCGCGCAACTCGGAAATCCAGTCCGCCGTCGCCGACCTGCGCGAAGCCTTCGACGAACAGAAGGCCGCGCTTGAAGCGACGCTCGCCGCCAAGGAAACCGAGCTTGCCAACCTGCAGCGTCAGACCGAGGCCCGCATCGAAGGGCTGCAAGCCATGCTCGATGCCGAACGCGCACAACGCGAAGGCCTCGAGGCCGAGCTCGACCGCGAAGGGTTGATCGCCGATCAGCGCCTGCTCGAAGAACGCCGCCGCCAAGAAGAGGAACAACGCCAGCGCGAAGCCGAACGGGTCGCCGAGGAACTACTGACCGCGCAGATTAAATCCCCCGCCGTGGTCTACGCAGATGGTCCACGTGGTGGCCAAAGTGGCGCGGCGGTTGCCGATCCTGCTGCCGCTGGCACTGGCGGGCCGGTCCTCTCGGGCAACGAGCAGTTCCTGCAGAGTGCGCGGCCGCTCGAGGTGCAGGAGGCCGCCCGCCTCACCCATCCAGAACGCACGCTGACCCAAGGGTCCGTAATCCAGGCCGCGCTCCAGACCGCCATCAACAGCGATTTGCCCGGGTCTGTCGTGGCGGTCGTTTCCGAGCCGGTCCCTGCGTTTTCCGGGGACCGGATCCTGATCCCCCGCGGCTCCCGCCTTTTTGGCCAATACCGCTCAGGGATCGAGATGCACCAGAAGCGCATCCTGATCCTCTGGACCCGCGCCCTGACCCCGGACGGCACCTCGATGGAAATCGCCGCGGTAGGCGGGGACCAGCTTGGCCGCTCGGGCCTCACCGGTCTCGTCGACACCAAATTCGCCGAGCGCTTCGGCGGGGCGGCGCTGATTTCCGTGATCGGGGCGGCACCAGCCGTCGCGGCGGAAAGTGCCAACGATGAAACCACCAGCATCGTCCTGGGCGATGTCGGCAGCGACCTTCAGGACGCGGTCGGCTCGGTCATCGCCGACCAGGTCTCGATCGCGCCGACGATCTATGTCGATCAGGGGGCCTCGGTCACCGTGCTCGTGGACCGGGATGTGGTGATTTACTGATGGAGCATGCATCACCAGCCTCATATCTCGAGCGCTACCTCGACCCGTTCCGCGACCTGCTGAGACGCAACGACGTGGTCGAGATCGCGATCAACCCGGACGGCAAGGTCTGGCTCGAGGTTGCAGGCGACGCCACCATGCGCCACGAAGGTCAGACCGTGGATCGCACCACCGCCCTTAACATGGCCCAGACCATCGTCGGCGACGCCAAGGCCCGCGTCTCTGAAAAGAACCCCCTCGTCTCCGGCAAGGTGGAATATGCGGGCCGACCCCTCCGGGTCCAGGTCGCCGTGCCGCCCGCCATCGATCGCGGCGCCTCGATCACGATCCGTCTCTTCGCCTCGGGCAGCGTCCGGGATTACGCCCCCGCCTATCTCTTCAGTAAGGCCGTCTCGCTCGACGCGCTCCGCGCCGAGAAGATGAAAAACATTGCCAGTCTTGCCGAAGAGAATCTCGAAGCTGCCCTACAGACCCTGGTCGAGGCGCGGCTCAACGTCCTGATCAGCGGCGGCACATCGACCGGCAAGACCACCTTCGCCCGCCATCTCCTGACCCACGTGAGCGAGCACGAGCGGCTGATCACCATCGAAGACGCCTTCGAGCTCTTCCCCGGCCAGCCGAACACCGTCGCCCTCCTGGCCGACCGAGGTGCCGGCTCGCAACGCAGCGCCAACGCCCTTCTGCAGGCCTCCCTCCGAATGCGCCCCGACCGGATCATCGTCGGCGAGCTGCGCGGCGCAGAGGCCCTGACCTATCTCGAAGCCATTAACACCGGCCATGGCGGGTCGGTCTCAACCATCCACGCCGAAACCGCGGAACTCGCCATCGACCGGTTGGCGATCATGGTGCTGCAGGCTGGCACACCGCTGACCTTCGCCGAGGTGCGGGAATACATCCGGAAATCCATCGATGTGATCGTGCAGCTCGGGCGGGCCGAGGGGAAGCGGGGGATTACCGAGTTTTATTTGCCGAGCAGGTGAGGCGTCGCGCCTATGGAGTGGAATGTCGCCATTCCCTGATACGGTACAGCGGTTTCCCAACGAACCGTTACAGCCTCCTATTGCCCCTCAAGAAACCTCATAATTTTTGTCCGACGCTGAGAAAGAAAGGCCCCATAGCCTTCCAGCAGCCCGATATCGCTCACTTCACACTCGGAACTCGCTCGCCCCTCTTCGACTTTCTTTAGGGCCCGCTCAACCGACGGAGGCCGAGCGTCGGTAGACATAAGTCGATGCGCGAGTTCGACATCCATCGCCTGCACCAACTCGGGTGCGAGTGCAGAACGGCATTCAAAGTGGCAAATGCGCAGCGCTAGTTCTTTGAGTCGGTCATCTTCGAAGGCCCGTGCGATTGCGCGCCGTTCGCTCCAAGGAGCGCTGTGGAACCGATCACAAAGCGTAGCGTCGTTCCGACTTGAAAACTTGGTGTACAACATCTCTTCAACATGAGCTGGCTCAGGATACTGCGCACGGTTTTCTGAGAAGACTCGCTCGATTCGAGTTTTGAGCCCCTCGTCTTCCACAATTCGCGCGGCCCGATCCTCTAGTTCTTCGCATGAGGTGCCCACGAAAATTTCCTCAGATGCTTCCCAAAGTGGCATCATTGTCGGACCTGCGTTTGATCGAACTCTCCGGATTGGGCGTGGTGGGCTCAATAACCAGCTTGCCAACTGCTCATCTGACATTGATGCGAGCTCTTCGATTGGCTCGACCAAGCTCAAGCAAAGCATGCCATTTGGTTGGTCGGGTTCATTTGCAACGAAAACTACAGGAGTGTGATATGCGCTGTTTCCATAAAACTCAGTAAGTACGAAGGGTTCGTCCGACGTAACAAAATCGGCAACCGAAGCTTTGTTGGAGAAACGCACAAACTTTCGCCAAAGATCCGGGCTCAGCTTCTTCACAAGGCGGCAGAGCTCAAGCGTTGTTTGCGTGTCGAACATTGCATCGTGTGCCTTGAGCACAGTAATGCCGTTGGCCGCTGCAATATCATGCAAGCGGAGGCTTGGATCACCTGAGTCCTTGAGCGGCACGCGTAGGGCGTTGTCACCAGACGCCGAGCAGGACAAAGCGAGTGACATAACGTCATTCCGACCGTTCCCATGAAGGCTCGTAAGGTAGGGAGGGTGCAATGTTCGATACAACGCATGGCGAAGAAACTCTTCGTCAAATCTTATGGAATTGTATCCTAAAAAAATGGCTGGCGACCAAGACACCAGCCGCTCATTCAAATCCCGCATCATTTGATAATGGGTGGAAAGATGCTGGTCTGTCAGTTCTTCAATTGACAAACCGTTGGCAAGCATCGCCTGTACGTCCGGAACAACATTCGGATCGATTCTTGATCTCAATTCGAACCGATCGGTTTCGTTGAGGTCATTGTCTGTTCTGACGGCTGCAAATTGAACGATCTGATCGAAGCCAGCGTGCAAACCAGTAGTTTCAGTGTCAAAAAAAATGAACGACAAGTGGCCACCAAAATCACATGAGGCTGGCCAGCCGGTATTTCATTGCAGACACGCTGACCCGAAATTTCTTGGCGAGCTTCTCGACCTTGGCCTCATCATCCAAATCCAAGCCCTCTTTGCCACAAGCATCCAGCAGTAGTTGGTGAGGCATTAGAAGTTCCGAAGCGAATGTATTCGCTTCGACCTCCAATGGATCTGTGCCTTGCGAAGATACTTGATCGCGCCTCAATGCCCGCAATCCCTTGGAAAGGTGAACTTCGCCATGCAGTCTTTCCTCATGCAATACGTGATGAGCCAGCTCATGCGCCGCCGAAAACCTTTGTCGATTGGGATGGTGCAAAGCGTTTACCCCGATCATCGAAACACCGTCTTGGCTATAGGCCATACCCGATAAGTCCTCATCAAGAGGCGCGTAATCAAGCACTATGTTCCGGCTCTTGATAATGCGCTCTACGGGAACTGGCGCTCGTTGAATATTGTGCTCTTCAAGGATTCTGCGCGCCGCCGTTATTGCTCGCTCTTTGTCCGCACTCATCGTCCGGTACTCTGCTTCGCGCCCTGTTTCAAAGCTTTGCGGATGAGTTGCTCTACACCTGCCTTGCTGGCTTCAGACAGTTTCTCGCTAGTACGCATTTGCGGTTCTTCCTCCCTATCCTGACCAATACTCAGAGGAGGTAGCAGGTCAGATAACGAAGACACTTCGAGTGCGTTGGCTATCGAGTAAAGGTGATGGAGGCCAACATTCTGCTGACCGCGCTCTATGTTCGCAATCGACGCACGCGAGAGCCCCGTTTTCTGAGCGAGCTCCAATTGGGTCATGTTGCCTTGCTGCTTCCTTCGGGTCGCCACTGCACGACCGAACGCCCTGTGTATCAGTTCCCTTGACATGCGCTCCGTTACCATTTTTGTCATTGTCGTGTCAATATCACAAACATCATGTTTGTATTTTCAACATATTGATCTGCAAACGTGCTTGCATTGACAACACACGGTTAACCATTCATCCTAGGCATGACCAACTAGAATCGAGCACTGGAAACGAAAGGGGCAGCTCATGGCAAACCAGAGAAAAGGTGGCGGCGGATACCGCAGCGCGAAGTCGGGTCGCTACGTCACGAAGGCATACGGGAAATCGCATCCACGGACGACTGTCCTAGAGGCGCCCGGAAAGAGTGGGTCCACGGGCGGGAGCTACCGAAGCGCTGTAAGTGGTCGTTTTGTGACGGCGAAGTACGGGAAGGCCAACCCGAAAACTACTGTGCGCGAAAGATAGCAATTTCGCCTTGGAAACCTCCTCGCGGAGTAGATGGGCAGAAGCGTATGCAGGAGAAAACATGGGAACTAGGGAAATGAGCAGATGCTAGAATTCAGACGCAATGGTCGCAAAATTTCGAGCCAACAGTTCTTTGACGGCATCGAGAAGGATATTCTTGCCAAGGCCGAAGGCGAGGTGGAGCGCCGCCTGCAATCCCTTCGTGATCCCGAAACAGGGCGACCGGTTAAGGTCACTAAGCAGGTTCGAAATGGCAAGGCGACTTGGAATGTCGAAGGTTCGCCAAAAGCCATCGCAGCAGCAAAGAAAATCATGGGCGCAAGCTGAGGCCAAGCCCTGCGATCGGGCGGTCTTGGTGTGTGTTTCCAGAAGAGAAGTTGAGGTCAAATGAGCATTTCCGACGATTTCAAAGCGTTTTTGGAAAACATCCAGGTCGATAACGCCGAAACTATTTCGCTACGGTACGGCGAGGTTACAGCTGCCCTTAACAAGCAGTTCCGAGATACCGAATCCAAGACAGCAAACAGCCTCCAAGTTGGATCCTACGGACGGTGGACCGCCATCAAGGGTGTGTCTGACTTGGACATGATTTACATCATGCCCGCCGGAAAATGGGACGACTATAAGAACAGTGGTCAGACCAAGCTACTCCAAGACACCAAAGAAGCTATCAAGCGTCGCTATCCGTCTACGACGGTACGTGTGGACCGTTTGGTTGTTCGCGTCCTTTACAAGGACTTCCACATAGAAGTGATGCCAGCGTTCAAGCAGGATGATGGTAGTTACAAATACCCAGATACCGCGAATGGCGGATCGTGGAAGATCACTAAGCCGCAGGCAGAAATTGATGAAATGCGCGAGGCCAACAAGCGCAAGAACCGCAATCTTCGTCGACTTTGTAAAATGGCGAGGGCGTGGAAAAACAAACACGGTGTCGCCATGGGTGGGCTGTTGATCGATACCTTGGCGTACAATTTCCTAGAATCGACAGACGAATACGACGATCGAAGCTATTACTATTATGACTGGATGTGCCGGGATTTTTTCAAGTTTCTGGCCGATCAACCGAAGCAATCCGAATACGCCGCATTGGGTAGTCGGCAACGAGTGCGGGTCAAGAAGCGCTTCGAGACGAAGGCCAAGAAGGCCTATGACTTGTGCGTCAAGGCAATCGAGGCCAGCGGTCAAAAGAATGAGCGCCAAAAGTGGCGTGACGTGTTCGGCAATGCCTATCCAGCACCTGTGACGAAGAGCGCAGCGGGAGAGTCCGCAGCGTATTCCCATGTCTTTCGAGACACTGAACAGTTTGTTGAAGAAAGGTTCCGTGTCGATATTCGCCATCATCTTCGCATCAACTGCGAAGTTACGCAGGATGGGTTCCGCCCTACGATGCTCCGTGAGCTACTAGAAGGGTACGGTATCCTCCGACCGCAGAAAGATCTTCGGTTTTTTCTTTCCGACACATCGGACCTGCCAGATGATATTGAGCTGTACTGGAAAGTCCTGAACCGAGGTGACGAAGCCGAGCGCCGCGATATGATCCGGGGTCAGATTGTACGCGACCACGGACGCGGCGAGCATCGAGAAACGACGAATTTCCGCGGCGATCACCTCGTCGAGTGCTACGCCGTCAGCCGTGGCGTTGTCATAGCAAGGGACATGATCCGTGTACCGATCCGTGTGCGAGACGCCGAGGACGAAGACTATGCAGCCTGACTACGATATCGCATTTGAAGACCAAGTCAGGGAATGCTTCGGACGTGTGGTCTATACCCACAAGACCCATGAACGTATGGCCGATCGTTGCGCGGCTACTTTGCGCAGATACAAGATGGCCCAGATCGCGCTCTCAGCGCTTACCAGTGCCGGCGCAGTCGGGGTCATAGCAAGTGACCAGAAATGGGTAGAGATCGCGACCGTCGTGGTCTCTTTCCTGACGCTGTTCGTAGCCGCTTACCTAAAAAACTTCGACCCAGGCGCCATCGCCCAAAAGCACCGCGACGCAGCTGCAAAGCTCTGGAACGTCCGCGAGTGCTATCTTTCGCTTCTAACGGACCTCGTTAGACTTGAGCATGAAGCGGCAGTCGAGCGCCGTGATGAACTTCAGGCGGCTCTCGCAGCCCTTTATGCAAGCGCACCACAGACTGACGGTAAGGCATACCGGGAAGCGCAACACCGACTAAAAAAGCTGGAAGATATGACATTTTCCGACGATGAAATCGACTGCTTTCTTCCTTTCTCCCTAAAACGGTCAGGCGGACGTCCCAAGCCAATCGAAATTCGTCCGGGCGAAGGCAAAAGCTAAATCATGGCGAAGAACATCTGCATATTCTCGGACGGAACCGGCCAAATGGGCGGTGCCAGGCCGGATCAACGGCTGTCGAACGTCTACAAGATGTATCGAGCCATGCGTCCCGGCCCAGATTCACCAATTAGCCCGAAGGACCAAGTGGCCTTTTACGACCCTGGCTTGGGAACGGGAGAACGGGGCGGATTTTTCGGTCGGATCAAGCCGATCCTTGAAAGCGCCGTCGGCACCGGCATCGATCACAACATCATCGATTGCTACGAGCAGATTATCGCTCACTACGAACCTGGCGACCGCGTGTTGCTGTTCGGGTTCTCGCGGGGGGCCTACACGGTCAGAGCGCTGGCAAACGTCATGAACCTCTGCGGTGTCCCGACGCAGATGCCGGATGGTTCTCCGGTGCCGCGTCATGGTCCCGGCCTGCGCAAGATCGCCAAAGATGCTGTGAAATTTGTCTATAATCACGGCGCTGGAAAACCCCGTGGACAAAATCCGTACTTCAAGAACCGTGAAGAGCTCGGCAAGCGGTTTCGCAAGAAGTATTCAAGCTTTCCTCTCGTAGGCGAAGACAATCAGGGAAACGTTCAGCCAACATTCATTGGGGTCTTCGATACGGTGGCATCACTGCGAACGGCAGTTGTCCGCACCTTGGTCTGGGGCGTCACGTTCGGGGTCGGAGCGGCTTTTGCCGCAGGCGTTGCATTCGGGTGGTCTTGGCTTTTGGTTATTCCACTCGGCGTCCTACTAGTAGCGCTTCTTTGGCAGCTTGGTTCCCTGTTGCTCGACAACTTCAAATATTTCTCTGACGATCCCGAGCACAAACTGAAGCTATGGCGCCCAACCGATTGGCCGCAGATTCTCAAGACGGGTCATTTCGCGGCTTGGAACAAGCGCAACTACGACAAGTGGCTTGATCCCGATGTCCAACACGCCCGTCACGCCATGGCGATCGACGAAGACCGTGCTGACTTTCCAAGGGTCGGATGGGCATCCAAGGCGGCCGCGATTGAGACCAAAGATCGAGAGCCGAAGTGGTTGAAGCAGGTCTGGTTCCCGGGCTGCCATAGCGACATCGGTGGAAGCTATCCCGAGGCAGAGTCCCGCCTGAGCGATATCGCCCTCGATTGGATGGTCGACGAATTGAAAGACTGCGTGCCGTCGATCCAGATCAACGAGAACGTCTTGAACCGCACCCCTGACCCTCTGGGTTTGCAGCACCGCGAAGACGCGATGGTAGCATTTGGCCCCCTCCGCATCCGCTGGAAGAAGGGAATTCGCGCAGTTGGCGACGACTTCCCGCTCCATCCTTCAGTCGAAGAGCGCATGCGAGCCAAGGCCGTCGCCCAGTGTGGCGAGGTTAAGCCCTACCGACCTGCCCAGTTGAAAGAGCGACGCGACTTGAAATTCTACTACGACGAATAGGGGACTAATCGACGGCGCTCACCCTCCCAACAATTCCTCGATGAAGTCCTCCTGCCGATCGAGCGCTGCTTCCCATTCCTTCGGCACGGCGGCTTCCCGTTCGAGCGTCTCCGGCTCCGGTTGCCCACGCCCCGCCTCCATCGCCATGACGCTCATCGCGCGCGCTTCGCGGCGCTGCGAGCGGTCCCGGACTGGCGCGCGTTCGGCTGGTTTCGCCTGCTCGTCTGCGCCGACCTCGTCTTCACCGTCGCCGCCCCAAGGCCCCACGCCCTGCACGCTTGGCGGATAGGGGAAGGGCTTGCCCTCCTGGCGGGCCAGCATCTCCTTGAAGAACGGATCGTCGTAATACTTGATCCGGCTCGCCTTGATCGGATGCTGGGGCGAGGCGAGGATGATCACCTCGTCGGGGTCCATCAAGCGCGCTTCGGTCTCGGAAAGCAGCGGCCGCTCTTCCAGCCGCGCTGATGTCGAGGTCGCGCCAAGGAATCCCTTGTTGCGGCCATACATGCGGGTCACGGCCTCGCGGGTGGTGCTGCCGACGGCGGCGGAGACTTCCTTCACCGTCCGCTGGTCCCGCGGGGTGATGTAGAGCTTGAGCCCCGCCCCGTTTTCGAGGCTTTCGCGGCCCTCGGGACCGTAAATCCGATCGAGCGAGGCCAGCGACTGCGCAATCATCGCGACGCGGCCGCCATAGCTTGCCAGTGAATGGATCGCGCGTTCCAGATAGGGCATCGCCCCCATCTGCTGGAATTCGTCGATCATCATCATGACCGGCCAGGGCTCGTCCGGGCCCGGCTCCTTCAGGCGAATCGAGGCGATGAGGTCGGCAAACATCAGGCGCAGGAGCGGGGCGAGTGTTGCGATGTGATCTTCGGACACCGCGATGTAGAGCGACTGCGGGGTCTTCCGGAACGTCGAGAAATCGAAGTCGCTGTCTTGCGTGGCCGAGCGCACTGCCGGGTTGTCCCACTGTTTGAGACCGGCGGTCATCAGGGCCTGGATGTTCGAGGTCAGCAGCCGCGACGAGGCAGAGGCCGCGTTGGTCCAGAGCTCGCGCAGGATGTCTTCCTCGGCCTCGTCTGCATAGGTCTTGTATTGCGCGTTCTTGTATTCACCCCCGGCGACGATCTGGTTCACCGCGCCAAGGTTTGGGGTGCCGCGCTGGATCGCCAGCAGGCAGGCGGCGACAAAGATCGACTTGCCGGCCTCGGAGAAAGTGTCGAGTTGTTTGTTGTCCTTGTCGAGGAAGAGGTCGGCGAGGATCGAGACCTCGGTGAACCGCTGCGCGAAGCTCGGGGCCCTGGCGATCCGGGCGAGCGGGTTGTAGCGATGCGTGGCATTGGCCCAGTCAAACGGGCTGAAGCGATAGACCTCGTCACCGTTGAGTGCCCGGAAACGCGCGGTCTTCTCGAAGTTCTCGCCCTTCACATCGAGCACCACGACCGAGCCCGCGAAGCTCAGAAGGTTCGGGATCACGAAGCCGACGCCCTTACCGGCACGGGTCGGTGCGACCATCATCACATGGGGGATGGTGGTAGAGGAGATGAACTCCGCCTTAGAGGTCGGCGCGCCAAGCTTGCCACAGACGAAGCCCTTGCCAGGCGCTTGCAGCATATCGTTCTTTTTCAGCTCGGGCTTCGTCTGCCAATGGGCCGAGCCGTAATCGTCGCGCTCCTTCTTCCACGTCCAGGCCAGCGCCAGAGCGCCAAGCCCGATGGAACTGAGCCCGACGGCGCCAAACCCCACCTTGAAGGCCTCTGGGTGCGCCGCGCGGGTGCCGGCGCTGGCCTTCCAGAGCGCCAGCATGTCGAAACTCTGAAACCCGGTTTTCAGGGCCAGGGTCAGGTAGAAGGCGGCGACGATGGTGCCGATGACGGCGCCGCAGATCACACCGAAAAGAAGCGCGGCCCAGAGGGGAAGTGTCTTGGTCATGGTTGTCATCTCCCCCTTAGAATTCCATCTCGTCATCGAGACCGCGGTCACGACCCAGATCACGGCCCATCTCCTGCGCCTCCTGCTGGCCGCGCAGCCGCGCGACCTCGGTCGCCTTGTCCTGCTGCAACCCGGCGGCGCGGTCGGCGAAGACCTGGTCGCCGGTCTCCTCGAAGGTCATCTCGAGGAACTCCTGCGTGACGGTGATCTGGTCGAGCTTGCTCGGCAGGGCCGCATCCAGCACCTCGTAGTTCCCGCGCCGAAGTTCGGCCAGGCCCTCCTCACCCAACTCCTTGAAGAGCTCAAATTGCAGTGTCCGCTCGACGGTCTCTTCCTGTTCCTCGGTGAGCTTGCCGTCCCGCAACATGTCGGCGAGGTCCTGCAGGTAGGGATTTGGCGTCCGGTCATCCTCGTCGATGAGCGGCAGTGTCGCCTCTTCCTCGTCCGTGAGGGTTCGCCCGATCTCGACGCCCAGTTCCTTGGCGCGTTCCATCAGCGCGTCCATCACCCCATCGACCTTCTCGAGTGCGGCATCCAGTTGGTCGTCACTCGCGGTCTCCACGCTGAGGCCGTCTTTCGCCAGCACCGCGTTCATGTCGCGCTCGACCCAGTCCTGCGCCATGCCGTAGTTCCGCGTGCCGCCCGCCGCGATCCGGGCCACCAGCTCCTCGCTGTCCATGCCCACCTCCTCGGCGCGCTCGAGCACGTCGCGCAGCCCCTCGTCATTGCCGGACCGCAGCGCGGCGATCAGCACCTCGCTGCCCGCCCCCGGCGGATAGGGTTCTTCGAGCTGCTTGCCAAAGCGCGCGCGCAGGTCCGGGTCGGGGACCATCTGCGAGAGGTCCGCGATGATCGGCGCGGCCTTGGCCTCAAAGGCGGCGCGCTCGGCCGGGTCCAGTTCTTCGGCCTTGAGCCTGAGCGCCTCGATCGTGCGCTCGGAATAGTCGATCGCGTCACCGACGGTCTTGATGTCCTTCATGTCTATCTCTCCTTCGGTGAAGTTCCACGGCGTGCCCGAACCAAGCCCGTCCGCCATGCCGCGCACAGCGCGGGCCATGTGGCGTTGGTCCATCCGGTCCAGCAGGTCGGCGAGGGTCTTGTAGTCCTTGGCGAAGCCCACCACCTGCGCCTGCGCGACGGCGGATTCCTGGGCCGTCATGACGATCTCGCGCGGCAGGCGGGCCTCTTCCTTCGCGCGGTAGATCTCCTCGAGACCGGCGGGCTTCTCGAAGATGCCCCGCTCGAGCCGGGTAGTGGCGTCGAGCATCACGCCGTAGCCTTCCGCGATCTCGGCCTGCTTCTCGCGCATGAGCTGCGGCGACATCACGCCCTCGGCCCAGCAAGAGAACCAGGTGCCCTTCTCGACGCCGCGGTTGTTCAGGATGATGTGGGCGTGCTTGTGGTCTCGGTCGTCGTGAACCGCGAGAACATAGTCCCACTGATCGCCATATTCCCCGCTCTCGAAGAAATGCTCCGTCCAGTCCATGGCGATGTCGCGCACCTCGTCGACCGTCACATCGGTCGGGAAGGACAGAAGCATGTGCGAGGTGAAACCGAGCTTGGTCGAGCCGCGCCAGGTCCCGGCCCAGTCCTCGATGATGTCCACTTTCTGCTCCTCAGAAAGCACCGCCGCATCGGTCAGCGCATTGGTCATCGTCGAGTAGGTGTAGACCGCCTTGTCGTTGATGTAGGAGAGCTGCGCCCCAAGCGAAGCACGCGTCTTGCAGCCTCCCGCCCGGATACGTTTGAACACCGCCGCGCGGCTCTGCCCCGACGCCGCCTTCAGCGCGTTGCGCGCCGACATGGATCCGACGCGCGCGAAACTCCGCCCCTGCCGACGCCCCGCCAGCCGTGCGTCGATCCGCGCCGCGGCCTGGCCCCGGATGCGCTCATCCTCCCAGAGCCGGCCCATGACCGAGGTGTAGAGGGCAAGCGGATCAGCCATTCCTGACGAGCCTCAATCCGCGCTCAATCGCGCGCGGACCATCCTCCAGAACCGCGCCATCCGCCCCCTGCCCTTCTTCCTTTTGTGGCCACTCCTGATGACGCAGCACCTGCGCCGCATCCTTCATCCGGCCCATCTCACGGCTCATGGACTGCGCCAGATCGAGCAGTTCGATCAGCACCGCGCGGTCGGCCTCCGAGACCTCCAACCGACCGCGATGGACCGCCTTGGCGAGCACCAATCCGGCGTTGCTCACATCCTTGGCCTGACGCCATGCGGCGCAGAATTCCGCGACCAGATCACGGGGTACATCGAGGAAACCGCACCGTCCGCGGAGCACCGCATTCAGCGCCTGTGACCGGTTGGCATAGCCCCGCGCGCGCCACTCCGCGTCGAAGGCATCGAGCTCGAATCGGCTTGCCCGGAACGCCACCGTCTCACTCGGATCGCGCACCGCGAGCCCCTCGCCCGCCTCTTCTTTCGCGAGCCGGTTCACGTGGCGTGGAGAGATGCCGAACGCCGCCGCCAGGTCCTTCGCGCTTTCGCCCGCCGCAAAGCGCCGCGCGACTTCGATGCGCTCTTCAAGCTTCAGGTTTTTCGCTGGCCTCGGCACTAGGGCGTTCTCCCGCTTCAAAGAAATGGATGCATGCGCAGTCGCGCGCGAGGCAGCGATTGCCTGCAATCGCGTTCGTGTGCGGCGGAGCATTCAGCTTTGCGGGAAACGCCCATGTCATACCCCTCGGACAAAATGTGCAAACATTGGCCATATCCTGCCAACGTCTTTCTTCTCTCCTTCGCTTATACTTCAATACTTCACATTGCGCAATATGACGTTTTGCATGTTGTGTATTTTTGCGGCTATCAGACGCCATCAAGACCCCGCGTCGCGGCGCGACGCGGGGCGGGTCCCACCCTCATCGATGCAGGACAAGCAGGTCGAAAAGGCTTACGAAACTTGTGTTCAAGACGCACGCGACGAAAGGCAAACCAAACGCTCGAGCCGGTCACGGATCGGGCGCCAAGACGACGAAAACGGCCCGCGCTGGATGGCGCGGGTCGCATCCTCTGCGAGCGTCACGAAGCTTCTGAGAGACGGCGTCAAACCCCTGCGGATCCGAAGACCCGCAGGGGTATCTGGGTCAGTGACCCAGTCCCTGATTGCGCAGATCGTCGTAGCGGCTGCGGGCGATCAGAGCCTCGGTCTCGAGGCTGTCGAGTGTCTCGAGATGGGCGTCTTCATCAAAGGCGGCGAGGTAGGCATCGAAGGCCATGTCGGCTTGCAGTTCAGCGAGGTCGATGGATTGTTCGAGTGTCATGGTGTGATCCTTTCCGTTGATCGTCGTTGGACGGATCGTGGAAAAGACCGGGGGTATGAGAGCGGGCTGCACCCGGAACGGGGCGGAATGAAATGGAGCACGCCGGGGGCAGGTTTGTTGTGAGCGGTGCACCGCAGCGCTTAAGGCGTCAGCCGCCCAGAAACCTGACCCCGGCGTTGCCGACCGCTCGACCCCGGGCTAGCGATCTCTAAGGCCAACAGGTCGACGGAAAGGCGCGCGGCGGTGACCCTGACGTGAGACGTTGCCCCGGGATGCATGACGTTGATTTGCGATTTCGTTGCCTACGGCGCAGGGCGAGTTCGCCGCCCCAGGGAGCTTCGCCAAGACGACCAAGGCACGGGTTGCTCGACTGAGAGAAGGGGTGCGCTTGCCTCGCTCAGTGGGCTCCCAGGTCTCCCGGCTATCTTTCGGTTCCGCCTCGGGTTGGCGCGATCCACGCTGTCACTGAACAAAGAGATCGGAGCCGCATCAGCAACCGAACCTGCCTGACGACCCGGCTCTGCCTCCGCGTCCGAAATATGCCGCGTTCTTTCGGACACCGATAGTGCGCCCGCCCGGAGCGAGTTCCCCGGAACGAGAAAAAGCCAGACCGCCGGAGCGGTCTGGCCTTTGGCTTAGGCGGCGTCTTTGGGACCCCAAGGGATGATCGCCTGCAGGGACAGATCGTCCTGGTTTGCGGCCTTGCCGAGGTTGGCGTTGAAGCCGTGGTCGCGGATGGTCAGCGTGTAGTAGTCCGCGCCGGTCTCCTTGTTCTGCTTCTTCCAGATGCCGCCGCACTCAACCAGCTTGCCGCGCGGGGAGCGGCCGAGGACGCGGTGCGTGGGGGCCATCGGGTTCGCGCTTGCGACGGGTTCGACCGTGATGTCGAGGTCGAAGGTCAGGGTCGAGATGGAGCCGACGCCCTTGGCGGTTTCGATGTCGGCGCTGGTGAATTTGATGCAGTTCGTGGTCATTGCTCTTCTCCTTGTTTGCGTTGCAATGATGGTCACCTTGCAGATGGCCAAGGCCCGGCCACACCGAAGGCGAAGCGCAGCGGAGAGGGGCAGGCGCCGATCTTTTTGCTCCGCGAGGAATGGCCCGCAGGGACAGGGGAAAAAGATCGGTGACAACCTTTGTGGACGGGACGACAGCTGCGACCAGCATGTCATGCAACTCAGACAAAGGGAGAAGTGCAGTGGCCGCGAAGGAAGGTGGAGGAACAGCCGTCGAAGATGTCAAGGGCGCGCGCCCTTCTTGCCCTCTTGCCCCGATCCACACTCGGACTAGGCAGAGCTTTGCCTGACCCTGCCTCACGTGCCGCGACGGCTGGTTTCCGTGGCACCGTGATGCGTGTTGTCTGGAAGAGCAGCAGGCAGACCGTCGAAGCCTCGACACCGTGCTCGGCTCACCCGGATTTCGAACGAACCCTCTACGGCAGACCGATATTCTGCAATCCGCGCAGCACGACCATCACTGGCCTGATGCCAGCTGCGGTCAATGCAATCCGGCGGTCGTGGAACGCCGTTTGCGACCCTTGATGACGGGGCTGCGCAGCACGTCCGGCAAAGCAAGGAGCAATACCGGCCGAGACGCGAGGTACGAGATCAATGATGTCACGCGCCCGCCCCAGCGACCGTAACCGGAACGGCCGAGATGAAGCGTTGCCACGACCATGCGACGGCTGGTCGGGTTGGCTCCGGAGGAGACGGCATGGCCAGCAGCACGTCGTAGGGAGAGGCGGCGGTTCAGCTCGGGGAGGGCGGCTGCGCGCAGCCGACCGAGTAGGGCGCGGTCCTGACCAAAGGGCAGGAGGGGCCAATAACACTAAAACCTAAGGTTTGCGCATCACAAAACCCTAAAGATCGTTCGACACATACACCTAAATCATGTACGACGCTAAAACCTAAATCTCGAACGGAGCCGAATAATTATGCCGAGTGCCGCAGAGAAGCTTGCAAGCTCCTTGGAAGAGCTCGAGACACTACAGTCTGGTGGTTCGATTGCCATTCGCTCCAAAGACATGTCACGCACTCACCGCGAACGGCTGCTGAAGGCTGGCTTCCTGAAGGAAGTCATGAAGGGCTGGTACATCCCATCACGCCCCGATGAAAACGCCGGTGAGAGCACAGCATGGTACACATCGTTTTGGGGGTTCTGCGCACAATACCTGTCAGATCGGTTTGGCACTGACTGGTCTCTGTCTCCTGAACAGTCCCTCATCATACATGCTGGAAACACGACAGTTCCTGCACAGCTTTTGGTAAGAGCGGTCAAGGGCGGAAACTCTAAGACCGATCTGCCCCACAACACGTCGCTTTTTGAGACGCGCGCAACGATCGCGTCAGATGAGGCGCTCGAAATCGTCGACAATTTACGACTATTCTCCGTCGAGGATGCCCTAATCCTCGTTCCCGAGGTCTTCTTTCAAAACCATCCGACAGAAGCGCGCACTGTGCTTGCGATGATGCCGGATGCCTCACGGCTTCTTGGCAAGCTGTTGGACGGGGGGCACACGCGAGCGGCCGGCAGGCTTGCTGGTGCTTTTAGAAGCATCGGGTCCGAAAAGGTCGCAGACGAAATTCTTGCGGCGATGAAAGCCGCTTCGCATGACGTTCGCGAGATCAACCCCTTTGAGCAGTCGATTCTTGTGCCAAACGCCGGGCGGATCACCTCGCCCCACGTGCATCGCATCCGCTTGAAGTGGGAGAGCATGCGCGACGATGTTATTGATCTCTTTCCAAAGGCCCAACCCATCACCAATGACATCGACGCCTATCTCAAGCAGATCGACGAAATCTATGTCACGGATGCGTATCATTCGCTCTCCATTGAGGGCTATCGTGTCTCGCCGGAACTGATTGACAAAGTGCGTTCGGGAACCTGGAACCCAGAAACAGATGAGCAAGACCGAGCGCTGAAAGACGCCCTTGCAGCGCGTGGATATTGGGAAGCATTTCAGAGAGTGAAGGAAAGCATTCGGGCAGTTCTGGAGGGTGCTGATGCCGGCGAGGTTGTTGAACGCGATCTGAGTGATTGGTATCGCAACCTGTTCGCACCGTCTGTCACAGCGGGCATCCTGAAGGCCTCCCAACTGGCAGGCTACCGATCGTCCCCAGTGTACATTCGGCAATCCCAGCATGTACCAATGAGTCCTGAGGCAGTTCGAGACTGCATGCCGGTCTTCTTCGACCTACTCAAGGCGGAAGATGACCCGACTGTTCGGATCGTCCTTGGACATTTCATCTTCGTATTTATCCATCCGTTCCTGGACGGGAACGGTCGAATAGCGCGCTTTCTGATGAACGTCATGATGGCCGCTGCCGGGCAACCATGGACAGTCATCAAGCTCGAACAGCGCGCGGCTTACATGGCCGCTTTAGAGACAGCGAGCGTGAGGGAAGATATTCGACCGTTTGCAGCTTTTCTGGCCGAGACAAGGGCAGCGCAATGACAAATAAATATGTTCTGGTCATGGGAAGCGCCAATGACGCCGAACGCCAGCCATTCAAGTTCTACATTTGAGCGAGTCCGACGATGAGAAACACTCATTCTGCAGCTACCATTAAGACGCCAAGCCTGATCGACATCGCTGAGTTGCGCGTCTAGCTCATGCCAGTAACCCTAACCCCAATACGGCAGAAAGATTGTTGGTCGGGCTCCACTTGGACGATTGAGGACGAGGACCAGCTTGCTGAGCTCCTGGCCCGCGTCGCAATAGGTCAGTCGCGAACAGTGGAGCGCATATTGCGCGCCACAGGCGATTTGCCCGCGCGCTATCCCAAAGGCGGTTTCGAAGGTGCGCGAAAGCTTTTGACCGTCGGCACTGGCGACAAGACCTACCATCGGGATGGTTGGGTTTTTCAGGTCATTGCGTGGATCGCCGCTCACCGTTTCGACGATGAGGCTCTCATACGGGCTCCACAGATGATTAAAGCGGACAAAGGGTTGGATGGCCTCATTATTGAATTCGACAGCGACGGCATTGCCCATGTTGTCATCTGCGAAGAGAAGGCGACCAAGAACCCTCGGAACCAAGTTAAATCAAAGGTCTGGCCGGAGTTTGAGCAGTTTGAAACAGGCGGACGAGACAACGAACTCATTGCGTCGGTAACTTCGCTACTTCAGGTATCCAGAGACCCAGACCCCGACGGGACTGTTGCCGATATTCTATGGAATGAAAAACGGGCATACCGCGTGGCGGTGACCGTTGGTGGCAAATATGCATCGGCAAAGGGACGCAAGGGCTTGTTCAAAGGGTATGAGAAGTCTGTACTGGGCGACGTAGCACGCCGGCGCGCCGAAACCTTAGTTTTAGAAGACGTTCGCGACTGGATAGATTGTGTAGCGGAGAAAGCGCTCGTCAAGATCGACAGTGCGGAGGCGGCAGCCAATGTATGATCCCGCAACGTCCGAACTCATCAGGTCCACCCCAGACTTGCCCGACCTGGACCGCGAAGGTTTGCCTGACCGTCTTGCACGTGCTTTCGCCGAGATCGTATCGGCAAGGGTACTGCTTCGCGAGAGTGAAAATGGGGAAGAGCTTCTCGAGGACACAATTCGATTTGCACGCCGGTTGGCGCAGACCAATGAAGCTTTGGTAGCCATTAATCCCGATAGAGAAAACCGGGCAGCGGCAGGCTTTGTTGCCGCAACGGCTTATCAGTTGGTTCATCAAGCGATCGCTCTACGGGACTCGGACCAGCCAGTTTCATTTGTATCGCCGAATGCGATCAGTCCGGATGTTTCGGCAATGCTCCTGTTCTTGGTAGCCGGGGCATCGGCGGACGCTGCTGAGGTGGCAGACTCTATCCGCATCCCGAGCGGCGATTGGCTGCAGTCGGAACTGATTCTTCACTTGATCATGCTCGCAAAAGGACAAGTTGGTCGTATTCGGAATCGAAAGCGACCGCCCCAAGACCGACTCGTCTCGGGTACCGGTGGCGAGCGAGCCAATGCAGCGCTCTACTATCGACTCTTGCGAGGTGTTCGAGCCTTGGCCTTCGTGCTGCAAGGGCGTCGAGTGAGGGGGATGGTCGATCCAATTGCAGTCTTCTCTGAAGTAAAGTCGCTCGCCGCCGGCGCATCAGATCTGGAGGATACATTCCCCGAAGGTGCAATCGCTGTCTTTCCCGGACCGTTCCATTTGGCCAGTCTCTTGATCGCTGCAGGCTCTGCCCTGATGGAAAGCGCCGTCGTCAACCTACCGCCTCCGGATGGCGTACCTGAGGATCGTTGGACCGAGGCCATGAAAACGGTTGCCGAGACGCGCCCGTATCTGTGGCGTAATCACAAGGACGCCGTCGCCCAAGGGTACCTCAAGATTGGCACATCTGCTGCGATAGGGTTCCCCACTGGGGCCGGGAAGTCTACGACCGCACAACTCAAAATTCATGCAACTTTGTTGTCCGGGCGCAAGGCGGTATTCCTAGCTCCTACGCACGCTCTCGTTGATCAGACAGCACGGGACCTGCGCGGTGCATTTCCGCGGGCAACCGTTCGCGGTGAACGTATGGACGAATTCGGGTTTTCTGGGGATAGCGACGAGTTGCCGGACGTCATGGTGATGACTCCAGAAGCCTGTCTCCTTACCAGTCATATGGAACCAGAGCGGTTTGATGACGTCGGTCTTTTGATCTTCGATGAATGTCATCTGATGCATCCGAGCACTGACGGAGACCGGAGAGCAATCGACGCGATGCTATGCATCTTGGGGTTTACCCGCGTCGTACCGGACGCCGATATCGTCCTGATGTCGGCTATGATGAAGAACACATATGAACTGAGCGGTTGGCTGGCGGAGCTGACAGGTAGAAACTCTCTTGCTCTCGACAATGCATGGAAACCAACCCGGCAACTAAGAGGATGCGTCGTTTACGATGAAAAGAGACTTGCTGACCTGCGAAAACTCTTGCGGAATGCTCGCGCAAAAAGCTCCACTGCGGGGGTTCCTGCTGCGGTAAAGCGCAAGCTGACGGCAAAACCAAACGCGTTCTTCAGCGTGAAGCAGACATGGGCGTCACAGGTTCGCCGCGACTATGCTCTTGTACCACTCTTGAACGAAGCACTTCAGCTTTCGACAAACAAGTTCTGGAAAGTGACGCCCAACTCCGGTGTCGTTGCATCTTCAGTCGCTGCTGCAGCCGCCGGAGCAGGGCTACGAACTCTCGTCTTTTCTCAATCCATACCGAATGCCTTTTCTATATCAGAAAAGGCTGGGGCAGCACTTGATGAGTGTAGTGTCGAACTGACTGAAACTGAGCAGCGTCTGTATGAGATTTCCGTCGATGAAATGGGTGGTGCTGATCAGCTGTACTTGACTCTTGTGGGCGGAAAATTGGCGTCCCAGGCTGCGACCCACCATGGACAATTGCTTCCTGAGGAGCGCCAATTGGTGGAGGCACTGTACAAGCGCCAGGGTGCGTTGGCGGTGCTCGCAGCAACCCCGACGCTCGGCCAGGGTATGAACTTGCCTGCGGACCTGGTCATCATTGCGGAGGACAGCCAGTTCGACGCATCTTCCGGTCGAAAGGACCTTTTGAATCCAGAGGACCTGCTGAACGCAGCCGGCCGTGCCGGGCGGGCCGGTGAAAGCGCAACCGGTATCGTTCTAGTCATTCCAGGCCAGGTCGTTGGCCTGGACGATGCAGAGAACAGGATCGGTTCAAGATGGAGTAGGCTGCGAGACATATTTGGGCAAACCGATCAGTGTTTGGTATTGGACGATCCATTCACGGCCCTGATGGACCGCATCCACGACAGCGCAACAGACATCGGTGACCTGGAGCGCTACGTCGTCGCGCGCTTGGCTGAAACTGATCAAGGCGACGATGGAAAAGTAGACATACGACTTGGCCTCGCGAGGAGCTTCGCGGCTTATCGTAAACGTCACGATGCGGATGAAGACTGGGTTGAGAGCAGAACCTCCGCAGCCCTTTCACTGCTGAAGAGTGATGACGGAGAATTGCCCGTAGAGCAACTGTCTTTGCGCAACACTGCATCCATGTTGGGGTTGCCGGAGGATATCCTGGACGACATGTCAAAGGCGCTCGACATGCACGGTTTTCGAAACTTCGAAACAGTCGACAGCCTGTGCGATTGGGTCTTTGAGTGGCTGATGGTTAGACCGCAATACCTCGTTCGCTTGGTTAAGTTGGAGACCCTAGAGTATCTCTTCGGAACGGAAATCAAGAAGCTCAAAGATGATCGTTCCCGTGCATCCTTTTCTCTTCCGAAGATTCGCGCAGCCTTGCAGGACTGGATGAACGGCGCGCCGCTCAAGCAAATTCAGACGCGGCTTTCAGACAAAACACGCGACAAAAAACGTTCTACCAGTGCCCGAAAATTCGTGATTAGGCTTGTTCCTGATCTCGCCCATCTCATGGGGGCGCCGCTTCAAATCCTTCAGGGTCATGTCAACGTGCATTCCGAGGAAAAGACGGAACCGTGTACAGCGATGGCGTTCGCCAATCGTTGCGTGAGGCGGGGATTTTCAAATGCTGAGATGGCCTCGTTTGGATCACTTATGTGGTCAGCCAAATGGTCGCGGCGTGAAGTCCATCGACAATTCGCAGATATCGTACCCTATCTCAAACCGGCTGCGGTCGGTGAATCTCAAGAGGCATTGGAAGCACGCGTGGAGTCCGCTTCTGATAGCGAACTAAATAATCGAGATCTGGACGACCTCATCTAACCAGCAAGATTGGACGGCTCGACAACTTCCAGTTCCGGCAGATCCCGCAGGCTCTGCAGATCGAACGTCACCAGAAACGTCTCGGTTGTGACAAAAGTATGCGGCGCCCCGGGACGTGGCGACCGCGGCCCGCTGGCGATTAGGTCCTTGTACCGCAGCCGGGCCAGAAGATCGCGGCTGACCTCCTTGCCGAAGATGTCGGCCAGACCTGCCCGGTCGATCGGCTGGTGATAAGCGATGGCACACAGCACGCCCATCTCCATCTCGGTGAAGGCGAGCGGCTGGTCGCCCAGATCGGCGGCGGCCTTGATGGCATCGGCGAACTGCGGTTGCGTCCGGAACATCCAGCCGCCAGCCACATGGACCAGCTCGTAGGGCCGCCCGGTGAGCTCGGCCTGGATGTCCTCGATCAGCATCTCGATCGAGGCCCTCTGCCCTACCACTCGCGCCAGATCCTCACGGCCGACCGGCGAGGCGGAGGCGAAGAGCACCGCCTCGATCCGCCCCATCCATTCGCGCCAGCGCAGTTCCTGTGGCAGATCGTCAAGCTCCCGATCGAAGAAGCCGCCGCCCTCCTCCGCCGGTTTCCGTTTTCTTGTCGCGACCGTCATGATGCGATCCCGTAGAGCCGGAAGGTCGACCTCCCGGTCAGTTCCCGTGCCACGCCCAACTCAACAAGCCGGTCGCAAAACCGCCGCGCGGCGCGGTCAGTCATGGGGATCGACGTTCCACGAATACGCGGCGACAGCATCGACGCCGGAGCCACGGCATCCTCGGTCAGGAACAGATCAACCGCAGCGCCCGACCCTTTCGCCCGCAGCTTCGGCGCAATCGCGTGAAGCGCACCGGCTCGCCGGACCAGGTCCCGCGCCATTCGGATCGTCTCTTCGATGCTTTCCAGAGTCCGCGCCTGAACCACCAACTCGCCCCCCTGCCCGACCGCGGCCAGATCATGCAACGCCGTCTTGGTCAGCCTCTGCGCCGAAACCGGCAGAACCTCCTTCCAGTTCAGCGTCCGCGCCAGGACGACGTCCGAGAGCAGGCAGGCGGTGCGCTCTGCCCGGTCGTCGACTTCGAGCACGGCGCGCAGGGCGGCGACGCAACCCGACAACGGACCATGGGTCCGTGCGCGCTCCAATCCCACGTCGAGCCAAGCGCCCGCCTCGCCCGCGAACTCCGCACCAACGAAGTCGGTGATCTCGCCCGTCCGGCCTGCATGAAGCCGGACGCCTTCGCGCCAGAACGCCAACAGATCGCCATCCGGACCCCGTGCTTCGCCTGGCGGCGTCAGATGGAAAGCGTCGCGGATGTCCGCCTCTCGCGCCAACCGTCCTTCCAATTTCGAGGTCGCCGTTGCGGCGCTCAGTGCCAGCCGGTTGGCCAGGAGCTTCACCGGCACGCCATGCCTCGGATCGCCGATCAGTTGGTCGAGCGCCATCAGTGCCGCCCCCGACCGAAAGGCCACAGTTTCAGGGGTTTCGGCACGTCCGGAGGTGACCCAGCCCGGCAGCCGCGGTAGGGTGTTCAGGTCGTCAGAGATGGTGGCGGGCTGATATGTCATGCCACAAGACTATCTTAAGACGGCGCTTTTGCCTACCATATAGTGTGCAAACCGCCCCACTCTGCAGTTCCCAGACATGTCCAATAAGTTTGCATTATCGGACGTAAAAATGATATGCGCAGAAACATGGTCTTCAGCTCATGTTTCATCACTGGACTCGCCCGAAATCGGCCCTCTCGTCGACCTCGTTCGGATTTCATTGGTGGACAAGGCTTTAGCTCAAACACTGGACTCCTGACGAAATGCCAAACCAAGTTGAAGCGGACCAAATTCGAGTCGGGGTTCGTGAGACTGGGTGGAGCAGTATTCGTGAGACTGGCGGTGGTTCGGACGCTTCCTGGCATTTTGGCATGCTCTCTCGTCGACCTGCGCGCACCCATGTCCGACCGAAGGCCTTTAGCTCAACGAGAGAGGTTCTACTATGAGGGAGGATGACGATCGGATTACCCTGCCCGTGCATGTCGCCGGTTCCGGCACACTCGACCGCCTTGTCGACACCGCTCGGGATTACGCCAAAGCCTCGACGGCCGAGAACACGAACAAGGCCTATGCCGCCGACTGGAAGCACTTCGCGCGCTGGTGCAGGCTGAAGGGTGCGGAGTCCCTACCTCCGTCTTCAGAGATGATCGGCTTGTATCTGGCCGATCTGGCCGCGCCGACGAGCGGATCCCCTGCCCTCTCGGTCAGCACCATCGAGCGTCGCCTCTCAGGTCTGGCATGGAACTATGCGCAACGGGGGTTCACTCTCGATCGCAAGAACCGCCACATTGCTTCGGTCCTGGCGGGGGTCAAACGCAAGCACGCCCGACCGCCGGTGCAGAAGGAGGCCATTCTCCCCGAGGACATCCTCGCCATGGTCGCCACCCTGCCCCTCGATCTGCGCGGACTTCGGGACCGAGCGATCCTGCTGATCGGCTACGCAGGCGGGCTCAGGCGCTCTGAAATCGTCGCCCTCGATCACGGCAAAGGCGACACCCTCGACAGCGGCGGCTGGATCGAGGTCCTCGAGGATAGCGCGATCCTCACCCTCAACGCCAAGACCGGCTGGCGCGAGGTTGAGATTGGCCGGGGATCCTCTGATCGGACCTGCCCGGTGCATGCGCTCGAGAAATGGCTGCACTTCGCCCGGATCGACATCGGCCCGGTCTTTGTGCGCACCTCGCGGGACGGCAAGAAGGCCTTGGAAACGCGCCTCTCCGACAAGCACGTCGCGCGCCTGATCAAGCGTACGGTCATGGACGCAGGCATCCGATCCGAGCTACCCGAAAAGGACCGCCTGTCGCTGTTCTCTGGTCACTCGCTGCGCGCCGGTCTGGCGAGTTCAGCCGAAGTCGACGAGCGCTATGTCCAGAAACAGCT
This sequence comes from Ruegeria sp. AF3, assembly GCF_056536285.1. Lineage (NCBI taxonomy): Bacteria > Pseudomonadati > Pseudomonadota > Alphaproteobacteria > Rhodobacterales > Roseobacteraceae > Ruegeria > Ruegeria sp. AF3. Next base: position 85,760 of record NZ_JBQFJM010000003.1, read on the forward strand.
CGGGCACGCCTCGGCCGAGATGACCCGCCGTTACCAGCGCCGCCGCGACCGGTTCCGCGTGAACCTGACCAAGGCCGCCGGACTCTGACCCCCTGCCCCATCATGCCGCCTGTCCACTGAGCCTGCCATAGAAGCTGCGCTCGAGATGCAGCTCCCCTGCCCCGGCCTTCTCGACCATGCCGCGCAGATATCCGCCCGGCGAGGACACTTCGCCCGCGCAATGCTTCTCGAAGACAAGCGCCAGCGCTGCTGCCGCCACCTGTTTGCCCAGCCGGTCCTGTGCCACGTTCCAGGCATGCTCGGACACCCCGATCATCGGCCTGAGTTGACCAGCAACCCGGTGCAGATCGCCCCAATCTTTCAGGAACCCGCCCATATTGCGTGCCCAGGATGCGAATTCGGGACAAGCCTGCATCACTGTGGGCAGATCCAGTGCCGCGCGCTTCTTGCGTACTTCAGCCACCCACTCTTCCAGCTCCCTATCAACCTGATCTTCGGGCTGAGCATTGGGCACCACGGCCGCGGCTTCCTCATTTTCTGAGGAATTACGAGTTACAGGATTAAGTTGGTTTGTAATTAGTATATGAGGGTCGGAAATGACCTCCCTGGGGTTCATTTCTTGAGTTTTCTTAGAACCTTGTTCCTTGGTTTCAGGGGTGTTTTCCACAAGCTGAACAACCTCGGTTGCCTTGAGATAGGCCGCTTCGACGCGCTCCTGAAGCTCCTTGAACCAGGTTAGCAGCCGCTCAAGCTGTTCTGAAGCTTCATGGCGGCGAGGAAGCCGGTCCAGAAGCTCCTCGAAGAGACCTGTGAATTGCGTCCAGGGTCCGCGCAGCGCGCTGCTGACGGCCGCTTCGATCCGAGCGCGGATCATACGGCGTGCAACCGTGATCTGGCGCTTCAGGCGCTGACAGAGCTCACGTTCGGCCTGCAATTCGGCATGCAGTTCCTCGAACTCTTCGACGCGCGCCGACAGGGGCGACAGATCGAAGCCATAGGCCTCGACGATGCGTCCCTCGGCGTCTCTGCGGCCCCACCGCTTGCCGTTGGGGCTGTCCTGGAAGGAGATCACGCCAATCTCGGCCAGGCGTCGCGCATGGCGCTTGAGCGCGGAGAGCGAAAACCCCGTCTGCTCCATCAGATAAGCGTTCGACGCCCAGACGATCGGACGCTGCCCCTCCTCCCAGTCCTGAGCCTGTGTAAACGCCCCGAGCGTGTCGAGGAGCATCATGTCTCCGGCCTTGAGGCCGATGTAGGCCCCCACCCGCTTCACGGCCACGAAGGCCCGCGTTTTGGGTACAGCCACCTGTTCACCGGCTTGGGCAAGCTGCTCTGCAATGCCAAGACCCGGTGTCGGCTTGCGCCAACCTGTATGTTTCATGGATAGTTCTCGCCTCCTCTGCTTGATGGAGGGCAAAAGAATCCCGTTCGCTCAGGAGCGTTGCTGTTGACAGTGATTCGCCGGAGAACTATCTTGATAGCGACCAAACTAATCTTGATAAGCTCTCAGGCCCTCAGCTTGGGGGCTTTTCTTTTGCCGTTATCTCAAAGCATATCCGCTCCTGTTTCTTACCTCGTTTGGATCGAAGACGACCGTCTCCGCGGCTCCTGCCTCTTACTTCGATCCGTGTTTCTCCAAGTACTCAGCGATGACATCACTCAAACCTCTGAGAATGTCCTCGTCCAATGTTAGCCCCGTGGCAGCGACCGAGAGCTTCCCGCCCTGCCCTGTAACACTCAATTTCCGCGAACCGATCTTTCGCTGTACCGTGAGTTTCTTTGGGCTCTGCGATTTCTTTTTTGCAGGCTTGGACGGCTTTTTAGTCAGGTCGCCAAGAACCTTTTCGAGGTCACGGTGGCTGAGATCGTAGACATCTTTGCACGTGTGCAAAATCTCACCTCTAGCCGCATAGACAGCGCGACCACGTGATACCGCGCTGTTATGGACACCCACACGCTTGGCGAACTCGGTTGCAGTTATCTTCTCGTCCGGTTTGGCATCTTGTAGCCGCTCGAACATTTCGCCTATCGAAACCAGACGCTCGAAAGCGCTCAGGTTTTCACGTTCCTCATTTTCCCGGAAGCGCATGAATAGCATCTCGAACTGCTCTTCACGGGAACCCCGATGGGATTGTGGAACCAGAATGGCGCGGACAGGCAATCCCAAAGCTTCAAGGATCGCATGGCGTCGCCGACCCACGATCAACTGGAATGTCACGCCTTCTACGTTCTCGGGCTCACGTTCATCCGGTCGCCAATCAGGATCCGCTGGCCGAACATGAATGGGCGTATCTTGACCATTCTTCTCGATACTCTCTTTGAGCTTCTCGAATGCCTCTTGGTCGCGCCAATCTTCACGCCGGTCCGATCCAATCACGTCCACGATCTGAGACGGATCAATCTGCAACTCATGTCGACCCGCGAGAATGCGCTCCACGACCTGTGCGCGCTCAACGTGAAGCATCTGGCTGGCGTCTGAAAGCGCTCCGGCCTTCCAAGCACTACCAGAGCCGCCCAGTCTTGACTTAACCCCACCAACCAGTTTCGCTTCGTCTTCGTGGACCTGTTCGCTTGCACCAGATCCAGGAGCCGCAGACACATTCTCATCTGGGCGCGCGGACTTTTTCTTGAGGACCGAGCTGCTCAATGTTCGCTTCATTCGGCTTCCTCCTCGAAATTGTAGAAGTTCTGCATCCAATCCTCGGCATAGCCACGCTCAAGACCAGGCCAGAGGCGTGAGACGATGGCGTCATTCACTGCGTCAGCATTCTCGATGAACCTGTTGATGCCTTTTCGCTTGCCTGGCGTATCTGGGTCATACTCGTAGACGGACTGATAAACGTCCGACGCGTTCGAAATAGCATCGGAGCGAAGATAGAATACGGGCAGCACCTCATCTGGGCAGTTTTCGAGCAGGTTGCCGACCTGTGTGAGATCTTGCTCATTTGTTCTCTGCACGATCGTGGGCAACAGCATATGTGCCGCACCGCCCATATCGATCCGATCCGTCGCGAAAATGTGGCGCAGCATGGTGAGGAGACCAGTCACAAAGGTGGACAAGGTCGCAATGTCGAACCCCTTCATCGTCTGCGGGATAATCAACGAAGTAGACGCCATCACATTGTTCAGCTGGAACAGTGTCAGCGCAGGCTGATAGTCGATAATGATGCAGTCCAAGGTCTCGTTGAGGGCACTTTCAAGCTTCGCTTGGTCAACCCTACCGTTGCTCACCAGTTCATTCGGACGGGTGACCGGTGGATTCCCCTCTTTCCAACGATCTATGGAGTCTCTTAGGAATCTGTAGAACCGCTTTTCCGGGGTGCCCGCTCGCAACAACCTCGCGATCTGAATTTCACCTTCTGAGGTTTCGCCATGCGCAGGTACTAGCCGCACGCCCGGCCAGGACGTTTTCTTGAAAAACCCGTCAAGCGTCTCCGCATCATAGTCAGTGTAGGGGATGGATTCGTCGGTCTGAAACAGCCCCGCGAAGTCAACCATCGTCGGAGTTTCGTCATCTGGCAAAGTTGGCATTTCTTCGCCGCCGACAAAATAGAGCGTGATCGTGCTCTGCGGGTCAGCGTCCATGACGCCGACTCGCATGCCGTAGTGCAGACTCAGGTACTGAGCGAAGTGCGCAGCACTAAGCGACTTCGCCGTGCCACCTTTCTGACTTGCAAACGAAATAACGGGCAAAGGATCGTCGGGTTTGCGCCAAGCAAGAAAATGCTCAGGCCGCTTTGCTGAGGCAGCCATCAAAGCCCGGATGTGCATCAGCTCCGTCAGGGTGAAAACACGCTCGCGCCCTACATGCTTGCCGGCAGGAAAATCCTCATTGTCCTTAGCGAACTTCGTCAGATGCTGATGGCTAATGTTCAGGAAGCGAGCACATTGGCGCATCGACCAAGAGCGCTTGATGCGCTCGCGCATCGTCAACTCCTTGTTGACCGAGACCATGGTCCTGCCAAGGCCCCGCTCGAGCTCTTGAAGGAACTGTTCTATACTGCCGCCCATTACACCGCTCTCATTTCGACTCTCTCACGGAATCGCTCCGAGCTGTAAATAGCACGGTTTTTGAGGAAATGTACAGATATTGTACGCCTACAGGATTTCCGGCGCACAATATGGGCTACACCGATTGAAAATACGGACAGCAACCTGAACCGCCGAGGTGATTTTGCACGCGTGCAAAAACCTCGGAGCCTGGTGCAGCCAGACCGCCGGAGCGGTCTGGCCCTTGGCTTAGGCGGCGTCTTTCGGGCCCCAGGGGATGACGGCCTGCAGGGACAGATCGTCCTGGTTGGCGGCCTTGCCGAGGTTGGCGTTGAAGCCGTGGTCGCGGATGGTCAGCGTGTAGTAGTCGGCGCCGGTCTCCTTGTTCTGCTTCTTCCAGATGCCGCCGCACTCGACCAGCTTGCCGCGCGGGGAGCGGCCGAGGACGCGGTGCGTGGGGGCCATCGGGTTCGCGCTCGCGACGGGCTTGACCGTGATGTCGAGGTCGAAGGTCAGGGTCGAGATGGAACCGACGCCTTTGGCGGTTTTGATGTCGGCGCTGGTGAATTTGATGCAGTTCGTGGTCATTGCTCTTCTCCTTGTTCGCGTTGCAATGATGGTCACCTTGCAGCTGGCCAAGGCCCGGCCACACCGAAGGCGGAGCGCAGCGGAGAGGGGCAGGCGCCGGTCTTTTTGGCTCGCGCGGAATGGCCCGCAGGGACAGGGGAAAAAGATCGGCGACAACCTTTGTGGACGGGACGACAGCTGCGACCAGCATGTCATGCAACTCAGACAAAGGGAGAAGTGCTGTGGCCGCGAAGGAAACTGGATGAATAGCGGACAGTCAAGAACGCCAAAGCGATCCTTGCACAGTCACGCCTGATCTTTCGACACACACCACGACCCGTCGCAACGCGGCACCGGCCCGTATTCAGTTCCTCGGTCGAGTCACAAGGGGCCTCAAGCAGAAAGCGATCTGACAGGCTGGAGAAGATGAAATGCCAGGGCGAGGACACGCGTATCTGTCCCCGAAGGCTTCAATCCCGGCCGCGTTGCGAACTTCGAGGATGTCCCGTATGGCATCGCGAAACTGAGCAACGACGCATGCGACTCGGAAGATCAGGCAAAAGCTCGGGCCTGCTCAAATTCTGTTGCGTCTCGTCACATGTGAAGGGGATAAGCTGTTGGATGGCGCAACACCGAATGTGGTCACCGAGGATGGCCTGCGCAATCTGCTCTCAGATGGCTACCTCATTGAGGTGATCTGCAACCAGACCGCCGAGAAGCGCCACAACAGTTGGTATGGCTCCTGGGTCGTGCACGCGGTGACGAAGGATGGCAAGGATGCGAAGATGCTTGTCACGAGCCGTAGCGTCTTCAAATTGCGCAAGTTTAAGACGATCGTCGGATTGGTCAGTTTCCTGGCCGACATGGGCTGCCTTTCGGCGAACATCCCGCTGATCGCTGGACGACGTGAGCGCCATGAGGCTTTAGGAAGTCCCGCTACAGCGACCAGCTTGAAACACTCATCCACACACTCAGCAGTCTGACAGACCAAATCACGCAGAACTGTGAAATCATTGAGCGAACCGCACAGGGCGCTCAGACTGATGTCATGGTAGAACCGGGGCCTAAGCCCCGATCCTCTTGATGCGAATCCCGAGCTTGCGGGCCTTGTCGACGATGTTTTCGGTGATGCCCGAACCGGGGGTGGCGATCAGACCCTGCGGCATCGTCTCGAGCATCTTGTCGTTGCGCTTGAAGGGAGCGGCCTTGCCGTGGCTTTTCCAGTCGGGCTTGAAGACCACCTGGGTGACACCACGGGTATCTGCCCAACGGGCGGCGATCATCTCGGCACCCTTGGGCGTACCGCCATGCAAGAGCACCATGTCAGGGTATTTCGCATGGGTGGCATCGAGCACGGACCAGATCAGGTCGTAGGCCTGATAGTCCCCGCCCGAGAAGGCGATCCGCGTGCCTTCGGGGCAGTGCACTTCGGTCTCCTTGCGCCGCTTGGCCGAAAGATAGGCACGGCTGTCCACCACGGCGGAAGTGAGACCGCGATGCGAGACCTTCGATCCCGTGCGGGGCAGCCAGGGCGAGCCGGTGGTGGCCGAGAAATGCTCCACGGCCAGATCGCGCATCTGCTCGAAAGCGTCACGATGGTCCCAGAGCTTCAGCCCAATCATTTGGAGGCGCTCGAGTTCGACCGAGGAGACCTCGGAACCGTCCTGGTTGGCCAGACTTTCCCGAACCTCGAATTCGTTGTCGTCGAGGAGCTTCTGGATATGGGTGAGCCGGCGATGGAAGATCGAGGTGAGGGACCAGAGCATCTCTTCGAGATTGTCTTCCAACTGGCTGCCGGTGAGGAGGCCGATGGTGGTGTCAAAGAGCGTCGCTATGGCGAGCTCGACCTCGTCGGGCTGGGGCAGGGGGCGATGATCGGTCTCGCCGGGCCCGGGCGTTGCGCCGTGAAGTGCGAGGTGGTCGAGGATGGCGGAGGTCACGCCGGTCTCCTCTTGGATGTCTGTCTGATGGGGCATGGTCTGGTTCCTCTGTTTGATCTGACCCGATTTGGATGGGGCGATACCAGGACCGGCGGCGACCGGGCCGCATCCGTCAGGATCGGAGCAAAGCGGAGAATGCGCCGCGGGCCGGAAAATTGGTCCCGCGAGGAATGGCCCGAAGGGGCAGGGGAATTTTCCGGGTAGCGGCGCATTGCTGCCCGGGCGAGGGGCGCTCAGCCCCGACCCGCCGGTCCATCGCTCCCCTTATCCAAACGGGATCAGATCTAACCGGCGGAACCTTTGCTCTGTCAGGCATCCGAGAGGAGGTTGGCTGTCACTCGTCCTCGACCTTCAGACCTTGCTCTTTCATGGCCTTGAGCAGGGACCGGCGCAGCGCATCTCTGCCAAATGCCCGCAGATCGTCGTTGAAATCGTCCAACTGCGGTACAAGATCACCACCAGCAATTCCAAGCGATTCCAGATGGTTACGCAATCTCATGGATGCGTTCCGTCCAACTTCGTCATTGTCCCGCGCTATCCAGATACGCTTGATCCCCGGCGGCGGGATGAAGAGACCGAGATGGGTGGCGGTGAGACAGGAGGCGAGGTCGAACTCAGGGAGGGCAATGCCGACCGAAAGGGTATTCTCGAGACCTTCGCCGACGATGAGGTCGGAGCGGCCCGTACCGGACCAGAAACGGATGGCATGGCCGTGCAGCTGCCCCAGGATCCGTTTCGGGCTCTCGATCGCGGCCAAACCGCCGGTCGACGGGTCCAGATATGTGCGCGCACAGCCGGTGATCTGACCCCGATTGTCGGTGATCTTCGCGAGCAGGGCAGGGGCCTTTTGCGGCGGAGCGTTCTCATCCTCGCCTTGCCGCAGAAAGACCCGGGGGTGATAGCTGAGGGCCGGGCCGAGCCGTGTGATCCTGCGCCTCTGCAGATAGGTGGCGGCCAATGTGCCGAGCACCGGCTTGCCGGCGGCAAAGAGCTTCCGCGCCCGCGCGATGCGTTTTTCGGAGGCAGCATCCGGGCGCTCAGCCTTTCGGGCCGCGTGCGGGACGGCGGGGCAGGGCGATTCACCGAGGAAGGACCGGGCCTCCCTCAGCGTTTCCTTAAGCGTGACCGACCCGAGCCGTTCATGCAGCAGATCGATCAGATCGCCATATTGCCCCGTCGCGAAATCTTGCCAGGATCCGGCTTTACGACCACCCTGCGCTTGCAGCCGGATGGCGAGGCTCTGCCCCTTGGCACCAGAGGTATCGCCGACCTGCCAATAGTTGCCCTGCTTGCGTCCGTCGGGGAAATACTGGCGGCAGAAACTCTCGACCCGGTTCGCAAGATCGGCCGAGAGGTCTGCGATGCTGCGCTGCGCGCTCATGCCGCCGTATCCGCTGCGCTGGCACCAACAGGATGCACCGCGAGAACCCGCGCCAGCACCTCGATGCCATCCACCGGGATGAACACCCGCGTCTTCCATTGGATCACCTCGGTGAAACAGCCCATGGCCTTCAGAGAGGGCAGGGCCGCGCTTGACCCCCCAATGAGTTCGAGCCTCGGCTGTCCCATGACCAGCGACCGCCGCAGCTGGTAGCCCCCGAGCAGGCTGAGGGTCGTCTTCGCCTCCATCACTGCGCTGAGCACTTCCTGCGGCGTCATCTCGATCTGGCAATCGAGCCCGAGCCGCGCGTAGACATTGAGAAGCTGCTCCTGGCTGACCAGACGCCCAATAGCGCGTTCCCCATCTTCAGTCTGCAAGCGATAGATGCGCATGTTCTCAGCGGGCAGCCGGTCCCAGATTGGCAGAAGAAGCCCGCAGATCAGGGTGATTTTCGAGATGGTGAACTCTGGCACCGCCTCGACCTCGGCCTGCCAGAGCTGTTCGAACATCGCATCGTCGACCTCTTCCCAGTGCGATTTCGAAAACTCGGTGGCGGCGAGGATTTCGGTTGTCATCGGTCGCAGGAGCTTCACCCGCAGGATCGGCACGCCGTCCTCATCCATGAAGGCCGGCGCCTTCACCATCAGCGCCGCGCGTTTGGAAGTCTTGTTCCAGCACAGCGTCGCACCCTTCGTATCGGAGCAAATAGTCTTGACGCGGGGCAGGGTGAGCGGGTCGTTGCGATCGGTCCGCTCAACGGTCAGGGCGGTCGCCGTCGCCCCCGTCGCCTCATGCTCGAAGATGACCTTGCGGTCGACAATGTCGAATTTCTCGGCGCGCAGGGTCTCTAGCCCGACGTCCAGCGTGCCCGCCTGGCGCGCATCTTCAATGATGGCCGAGAGGAACCCGCCGAAAGCCTCAAAAATCGCGTCCTGCATGTCGATGCGGAGAGCGAGGCAACGGTTCAGGAACTGCTGTATCGGCGGCAGGTTTTCCTTCATCGTGCCATCCGCCTCATCGAGCGTCAGCCCGGTCATCTCCTGGAACTTCGCGTAAGAACAGGCGTCGATCTTGCCCGCGCGCAGCTTGTAGAAGAACTGCCGCAGTGCCGCGCGCGCGTAGGGGCTCTCAAGGTTGTCCTCGGCGCGAAACATGTTCTGCCCGCCGGTCTCGCGTTGCCCCTTGGTAATGGCACCAAGCGTGTCGAGGCGGCGCGCGATGGTAGAGAGAAACCGCTTCTCACCTTTCACATTGGTCGCGACGGGGCGGAAGAGCGGCGGCTGCGCTTGGTTGGTGCGGTTGGTGCGCCCCAGCCCCTGGATCGCATTGTCGGCCTTCCAACCGGGCTCAAGCAGGTAATGCACCCGGAGGCGCTGGTTCTTGGCCCCCAGATCGGCGTGGTAGCTGCGCCCGGTGCCCCCGGCATCGGAAAAAATCAGGATGCGCTTGGCATCATCCATGAAGGCCTGGGTTTCGCCGAGGTTGGAGGAGGCGGGGCGGTTCTCGACCTTAAGCCGCCCTTCGCGCGTCTTCACGATGCGCCGCTTGCGTCCGGTGACCTCGGCGACCGCATCCCCGCCGAAATGCCAGAGGATCTGGTCGAGCGCGCCCTGCACCGGGGCGAGGGCCCCAAGATGCTCGACAAGATCATCCCGTCGCCGCTCCGCCTCACGGCAGATAATCGGGTTGCCGTCGCCATCGAGGGCAGGGCGGGAGCGCAGATCGCCATTCTCGTCGGTGTAGGGCTCGAAGAGCTGCGTCGGGAAGCTGTGCATCAGGTAGTCCATGATGTTCTCCCTGGGCGTAAAATCGACCTGCAGGTCGTCCCAGTCCGAAGGCGGGATATCCTCGAGGCGGCGTTCCATGACCGCCTCGCTGGTCGACACCACCTGAATGACTGCCGAATGACTCGCCGTCAGATCCGCCTCGATGGCGCGGATCAGCGAGGGGCATTTCATGGCGGTGATGAGATGATTAAAGAAGCGCTGCTTGTTGCTCTCGAAAGCCGAACGCGCGGCAGACTTCGCTTGGGGGTTCAGCGTGCCCGTCTCAGACGAAATGCCTGAGGCCTGAAGGGCGGCCTCAAGGTTGTTGTGGATGATCTGGTAGGCATCGGCGTAGCTGTCATAGATCGCGACCTGAGCGGGGGTCAGCTCATGCACCAGCATCTCGTATTCGACCCCGGCATAAGAGAGGGACCGCGCGAGATAGAGCCCGAGCGCCTTCAGGTCGCGCGAGATCATCTCCATGGCGGCAATGCCCCCAGCCTCCATCGCGGCGACAAATTCTGCCCGCGTCACGAAGGGGAAATCGCCAGTGCCCCAAAGGCCAAGTCGCGAAGCATAGGCGAGATTGCCGACAACCGTCGCGCCGGTGGCCGAGACGTAGAGCACGCGGGCGTCGGGCATGGCGTTCTGCAGCGCGAGGCCAGCGAGGCCCTGTTGGGACGCCTTCTTGTCGCCGCGGTCGGACTTTTCGCCGGCAGCATTCGCCATGGCGTGGCTTTCGTCGAAGGCGATGACACCGTCGAACCCTTCGCCGAGCCAGGACGTCACCTGATCGAGGCGGGAGGCTTTGCCCTCGCGTTCAGCCGACCGCAGGGTGGCATAGGTGACGAAGAGGATGCCTTCGGGCAGCCTGATGTCGCCGCCCTGACGGAACTTCGAGAGCGGCACGATATCGCTTTCGCGCCCCCCGAGCGCCATCCAGTCGCGCCGGGCATCCTCGATGAGCTTGTCGCTCTTCGAGACCCAGACCGCCCGGCGTCGTCCCTGCAGCCAGTTATCCAAGATAATGCCCGCGACCTGCCGCCCCTTGCCGCAGCCTGTGCCATCGCCGAGGAACCAGCCCTTGCGCAGGCGAAAGGCCCCCTCATCACCCTCGGCCGCCGCCATCAGCTGGCCCTCGACCTCGCCGCGCTTGAACCAGCCTTTGAGATGCATCTCATGCGCATTGCCCGCGTAGATGACGCTTTCGATCTGCGGCGCGGAAAGATGCCCGTCCGCGACGAGGGTCTTCGGCAGGACGGGACGATAAGTCGGCACGGGCGGCGGGACCGAGGCCATGGCGGCGGATTGGACAAGTGCGGTCGGGTGCAACGCTGCGCCGTCGATCCGGATCGCCTGCAGGTCATAGGCCTCGTAAACCGTGTCCTGCAGCGTGCCCTCGGGTTCACTCCAGGCTTTCGGCAGGTAGTCGAGCGGGACCGTCTGGATGTCGCCGAACGGATGCCTCGCACGTTCCTCGGCGAGCGCACGGGTTTCCTTGCGGGCGGCATTGCGCAGGGCATGCAGGTTCGTACGCGTCGGGCTGGACGGAACCGACAACGCCGAACTAGTAGGGCAGGGCGGGGGGCTGCGGCGCTCCGGGCAGTTAGTCAGAACAGACGCGAGGAGATCGGCCGTGGTCGCGCAGATCGGATGATAGGCGGCCTCGATGTCGTCCGGAGCTTTCTCTTGTTCGCCGACCGTGCGCTTGTCGATCACGGTCAGCCGCGTGTCGATCGTGGTGCCATGTCGCGCGAAGACCTTGCCATCGATGGCGGCAGAAAACACCACATCGGCACTCTGGCCAATCCGCTGGAATGTCGACTGGAAGGATTTCGTCGAGGGTCGGAAGCTTTCGCCAGTGATGACGACAAGACGCCCACCCGGTGCAAGGCGCGCCAGGGCGGAAAGCACATGTTGGCTGGTTGCCTGCCGGAACCGGCCCTCGACATGGTTGGCCGCAGAAAACGGCGGGTTCATCACGATGACCGAGGGCATGATCGAGCGATCAAGCCGGTCGTCGATCGAGGCGGCATCGTGATCCGAGACGACGGCACCGGGGAACAGGTTTTCCAGCAAGGCGCGGCGATTTTCCGCAAGCTCATTCAGCGCCAGCGGAGCACCTGCAATTTGTACAAAGATCGCCAGCATGCCGGTGCCCGCAGAGGGCTCCAGCACCAGATCTTCGGCCCGAAACCCTGCCGCCTGCGCAACGATGGCTGCGAGCGGCAAAGGCGTTGAGAATTGTTGCAGACGGACGCTGTCCTCAGAGCGCCGCGTGTGGGACGGCGCTAGACCGGCGAGACGCTCGATCATGTAAAGAAAGGCCTGCGGCGAGGGTGCCTGGCGCTGCATCAGCGCGCCGTAGCGCGAAAGCATCAGGATCTGGGCGGTCTCGGCGGCCTCATAGGCGTCCTTCCAGACCCAGGCGCCACTCGTGTCGCTGACGCCGAAGGCCTCTTCCATGGCGGCGCGAAGGGCGGCGGCGTCGATGGACCTGCCTGCCTCGAACAGGGGGACGAGGGTTCTCGCAACCTGCATAAGGTGTTGGGCGAAACCCGAGGCCTCGCGTCGGGCAGGGGCTTCGGGCTCGGTTGCAAGCTGGACGGAATGGGGGTGAGCGTTCATCGGCAATCTCCGGGGTTGAGGGTTGGCCCCAAGCCCCGCGCGCACTCTCTCACCCGGGAGGGGTCACCCCTCCCGTCCTGTCTTTTGCTCTTTCATGGCAGAGCCCCGCTGCGTGTTTGTCCGATGTCAGGCCGGACGCAGATGTTGCGGCACGTCCATGGATTGATGCAGGACCCGGATCACGAATATCCTGTCCCGACCCACCTCGTAGAAAACCAGGTGCCGACCCGTGATCAATTTGCGTGCGCCCTGCAGAAGATCAGAGCAGTCAGACCCCATTTGAGGATTGGCGATCAGCCCCTGCAAGGCACGATCGATGTCGTCGAGATAGCGGTCTGCCTGCGCCGCGCCCCACTGTCGGTATGTCTCGGCCCAGATGTCGACGAGATCGGATCTTGCGGCCTGGGAGAGATGGATGTCACGCATCAGGAGCGCCGGAGCGGCGCCGCGCCTCGCGCTTGATCTCATCCATATCGAGCGGACCCGCGTAGCCGGATTGCTTGCCCTCCATCAACGCAACGCGAAGCCGCGCCCGCTGACCTTCCTGCTCTTCCATCAGACGCAAGGAAGCGCGGATCAACTCGCTAGTCGAGCCGTATCGGCCTTCTTTCAGCATCAGGGCGATAAATTCATCCCAATGGGGGCCGAGTGTCACGCTTGTGCTTGCCATTCTCATCTCCGGAATACGCATGAATAAGATATATGAGTATTGCGGGCATTTCAACTCGGGGCTGGGCTTGCGCCCTGCTCGGCGGCGGCGGGCCAGTGTGCCTCTCGCAAGTTCATTTGGTCTACAAATGCTCGTGCCTCGGACAGGCAGTCCAACTCATAGTGCCCTAAAAAACCCCAGCAGGCATCGATCTCCTCGCCGTCCTGCTCGATGACATAGCCATAGACCCGGCCGCCGAGATAGGCATCGTAGCTGACGATTTCGCCGCGCAGGATGTCTTCAGCCTTCTCGCGCAGCGCCTTGGTGACGCGTTTCACACCGAACTCTTTCCGAACCGCCTCGAGCGTCACATAGACGTAACCGACCTGACCGGAATCCCACGGGCAATGGAACCCGATCGTGTTCATTGCGAGGCCGGAATGGTCGTAGAGAAACACGGGCAGCAGGACGGACTTGCGTTCGGCGCGGTCCCGCAGCTGGTCCATCGAAAGGTCGCTCTGCGCTGAGATGCCCGAGAGATCGCGCAAGAACGCCTCGGGGCTGTCGAAGGAGTGGCTGTCACCCAGGCGGTATCGGCGGTGCCAACAAATCAGCGTGCCGAGGTTGGACCACTCCCGCGGGCTCTCAGCGTCGGGGTCGTGGTAGATCTTGATGGTGTGGCCGCGGTGGGCCTCCTCATAGACAGGGTCGTGCATATCGATGTCCTTTCTTGAAACGAAATCGACCCGCCCGGCCGGTAGTGGCTCGAGCGGGTCGATCAGAGTGCTTTCCGAGGGGCGTTGGCGTCATTGCCCCCATGGATCAGGCGGCGGCGCGGTTCTCGCGATGCTGGACGTGCTCGACCGAGACCTTCAGCAGCCAATCCTCGAAGCCGAGAATGGTCTGGTGATTGGAGACCGCCGCGACCCAAGCCGCGCGCGGATCGCTGCCGATCTGCGTCGGATCATTGTCGATCCGGCCATTGGCCATCCACGGTTCCGGCTGAATGCGCCCGAGCCAGTCCGCCAGCGACGGGATGCGCCCCTGGCAATCCTCGCGCACATGCTGCTCGCCGATCCAGCGGATCGGGACGACCCGGCCCGCGCTGTTGATCAGGCTGTGGCCGAAAATTCGTTGAGCATCATAGACCCCGGCCGTATGATGACGATAGGCTCTGTGAACGAAGAGGGCCAGGTGCTCTTTGGATGCATCGAACCAATCATGCACATGTTGGTAATCATCCGGAACACCGCCAAACTTACGGGCCGAGCTTTCGGCGTGATGGAGAGGATGGGCCATGTCAGAGCCCCTCGTGTTCGGTGGTGTTGGTCTCGACATAGCGGTTCGAGTGGCTGACATCGATCTTATCGACCTCGAGCACCCAGGTCAGTTCGCCATAGCCGCCTTCGTTGTTCTCGAAGCCGGGGCTTAGTGCGTAGGCAAAATCCCAGCCGAAGTCTTCGACCCGGCGTCGCAACTCCTCCGTCAGGGTGATCGCATCAGGCGTCACCACGACATCCTCAACGTTGCCGGAATCTCCGTAGCCTTCGTATTGCACCTCGATGCTGGTCACGCCGAGGGCGCGCAGCTCGGAGAGAAGCGCCGCACGGGTCTCGGCCCGCTGCTCGGCAGCACGTCTCTGGGATTCGAGCTTCTGCGCGTAGAAATCAGTCGCTTGTGTCATGTCTTTGGTCCTTTGGAATTGAAGGAAGGGGAGGGCGCCCGCTCAGCCAGGCCGCCCGGGAGTTTCCTTTGGGGGGGCTTCAGGCCGCAGCGTCACCGCGGTTTTAAGCCGTCCGGTCAACCAGGTTGAAATAGAGGTTCTCAGTCGCGCGCTTGAACCCCGGAGGTTTGCGCGGGGCGAGACAACGCACTGAAGCGCTACAGCTTTCGCCGTGCTCCATTGCGAACTGCGTCACCTTGTCGATCAGGTCATCCATGCCAGCGGCCTGGATGCGCTTTTCGGGGTAGCTCCCCAGCATTTGGAACTGGGTAACAACGAAGGCGCCGTCACGATGCGCGGGATAGAGGGTGATCTGGTAGTCGAGTGTCTTGGCCATCTCTGGTCTCCTGCAGCAGGCCGGACGCGATCATCGCACCCCTTGGAACCCGCCAGCCCGAAAGGACCGCCCTTTGTGCAAGGGCGGTCCAGGGCGGCGATTGGGGGTGGAGGGCGTCAGTATTCCGACGGCAGAAGCAGGGTCAGGACGCGGCGCGTTTGCGCGGGATCGGAGGGCTCAGGCGAGCCATATTGGTAGTCGACGTCGTACAAATCGACCTTGAACCAGACGGTTGTGCCATCGAGGTCGATGACGCCCATCTCGTGCCAACCCTGCGGGTCGCTGTCGGCATCGAACCCGTCAAACGCGGCAACACGGCGGGTTAGCTCCAGTTGGGCGTCGGGCCCAAGCGCCGCGACGCCGCGTGTCATCACGAACTGGCCCTGCGGGGCATCGGCGACAGGGGTCGTGCCGAGGATCAAGCGGCGAAACGCATCGTTTTGCGCGGCGATCAGCGCGGCTTCCCGAACGGGATCGAGATCGAGTGTGGTGGTCATGGGATATCTCCAGGACGGGCCAGCCGATCCGATATCGGCTGTAGGCAACCCGTCAGCCGGAAAGGGCCGCCCTCGATGTGAGGACGGCCCAAGGCTCAGGTCAGGTTCAGATCGGTGTTTGCTGCGTCAGGCCGCATCCCCGCTGAGGAAGGCGGGCAAGGACGATGGTTCATCGCTCTCCGCCTCGGCCAGAGGATCTGCCGCGGGCACGTCGCCTTCCTCGGCCTCGGGCGCATCGCCAGTCATTTTGGCGTCAGCCTCCGTCGCACCGGCAAAGACCATCCCGTCAGGCAGCCAGCGCGTCGTCTTTGCAACCGTCGCGGCGTTGAACCCTTCCGTCTCGCCCGCCGTTTCCGCGAAAGCCCGTTCCATCGCGGCCGCGATATCGCCCTTGCGCTCGCGATTGCGATCTTCGGCGTAGTCGTCGCCGATCAGCTTGCGCGCAGTGGCCACCGCATGCCCCTTGTTGACCCGACCCCAGTAGTTCTGCGCGGTCGGGCGCCAGCAGGCCGCCACATCGACATCGAGCCGCGCGCCAATCTCCTCGATGATCGGGGAGGGGCGATTGTCGGAGGAGAGCTGCGGTTTGACCGCCAGACCCGTCGCCCAGGCGAAAAGCGCCTGCTTGTCGGCAATAGGCAGCACCGACATGGCCCGGAAGTCCTCGGGTTTCTCCAGCTTCATCCAGTCGGTGGCGAGGTCCTGCTCCAGCGCCTCGAGCATCTTCTGGGCGACGGTGTCCACATGCAGAACCTCGCGGTTCTGCGCCTGGAAGGGCCGGATCGAGATATCGAGCGCCTCATTGTTGTAGGACCGCCCCATAGCCTGCTCGCAGAGCGCGTAGAGCATCGCGTCGAACGCCACCTCGAAATCCGCCGCCAGATGCGCCCGCAGGATGTGCTGACGCGTGGCACGCAGATCATCAGCAAGGCTCGCCGAAATTCCATCGGCTTTGCGCAACGTCGCGGCCGGGTCGGAGCTCGGCACCGGCGTGGAGGAGGTCGGCGGCGTCACGTGTGGGCGGGCAGGGGAGGGGGCGCCATCCGCATCTGCGGTGGTCTCGTCAGGTTCCGGCGCAGCGGGAATATCCTCCGGTCGCACGAGTCCTTTCTCGACGCGCAACGCCCCGTCATGACCGATGGTCAGAACGACGCCAGCGATAGCGCGGTCTTCGTCTGCGTAAGGTTGCCGCTCGCGCTGCAAGGCCTCGATCTCGCGCAGGCGCGGCTCGATGGCGTAGTATTCCTCGGTTTCGGCGTCGGTCCAATCCTCACCGTCATTCTGCGCCGCCAGTTCTTCCTCGCGCGCAATCAGACGCTCTTCCTCGGCGAGCAGGTCCGGATCGGGGTCGATATCCTGTGGATAGACCCGCCCGAAACTGCGAAACGCGCCGTAGTCCACCGAGAGATGCACTTCGACCCATTTCCACGCCGCCTCGAAGGGTTTGGCCGCAGCCTGAAGTTTCTCAATGGCGAGGCGCTCGAGGAGTTCGGGGTTTTCCATATGGGCACTCGCACGGTCGTCGAAGAGATCGCGTAGCAGAATACCGCCCGCCACCTCATAGGCCTCGATGCCAACAAAGCGCCCGAGGGCCGAGTTCGCCGAATGCGCCGTCTCGGTCAGCTGGCGTTTGATGCTCTGTGGATGGATGTGATAGCCGCCCTTCACTGCGTTCCAGACCGCAAGCTGGCGATCATGGTCGTCGGTCAACGTGAAGGCCATGACGCATTCGAGGGTCAGATCACCGGCACGGAACTGCTCGATGATTTCCGGCGCGACACGGGCAAGCTTAAGCCGGCGGCGCACCAGGTCGACCGAGACGCCGAACTTCAGGGCGATCTCGTCTTCACTGCGCCCCTCGCCGATCATCGCCTCAAAGGCCTCGAACTGGTCGGCCGGGTGCATCGCCGCGCGCTGGAGGTTTTCCGTGGCGGAGGTGAGGACAGCATTGCGCTCATCTTCGACGAGGCAGGGCACCGGGTGATCAACGGGAATGACGCCGTCCTGTGCGAGCTGCTTCAGCACCTTGAGGCGGCGGCCGCCAGCATCGACCGCAAAACGTGTCTCAGACAGAGCATGAACCACCAGGTTCTGCTTGATGCCTGTCTCACGAATGCTGGCAAGGAGCTCGGCGTCATCGCTGGCGCTTGCCGCAACCTTGCGCACGTTGAGCGGGCTCGGCTCCAACTGGTCGAGTGAGATCATCCGGACGCCGGCGGCGCCGTCGGGCGTTGCCGGTCCGGTGCCTTCGGTCTTTTTCTTGGTGGCGGGTTTCGATCGGGTCGTGGTCTTGGCCATGATCAGGGTCCTTGTCATGCCGGACCCGGAAGAGCCTCTCTCTATCCTTTCAAGCCCGGCACCCGGGCTTCCCTTTCTCTGGCTCTTTACAAATGCGGATCACGTGAACAATCGACCGTTTGTAAACAAATGCAAGTAGGTGCTCTCTCGTCGTGCTCGTCCAAAAACCTTTGGTTTCCTTGCGCTGAAAGCGATCTGAGAGGTTTCACCTGCAGTCGCGCGCTCGTACTATATAAAGGGCGCAGGCAGCGGCCACAAAAACGCCTGGGCAATGTGCAAAAAATCAGTATTTTGCACACATGATGACGCAAGCCTCTTCTTTGACTGATGATTACGACGACCCCCTTATCACCATCGAGGAGGATGAAGAGGCTCACGAAGACGATCTCTGGTTTCTACCTAGGTCACTTGAAGAAGAACCGGATGATTTGCCTCCAGGGCCACGGGCGGAACCGCCCGACACTGCTGTCGTCGAAGACTGGGCAAAAGCAGAAGGCGTTCACGCTGCGCGACTGGCAAGAGTGGCTGGACGCCTGGGAGCTCTGGATGACCGGCTGCTGCGTGGCCCGGAAGGCTGGCGGCATCGCCTCGCTCTTATCGAGGCAGCGGATCTCAGCTGGTTCGCAGGGGATCGGGTGAGTTCTGATCGTCTGGCGCTCTGGATATCGATGCGGCTGTCAGGTGCACAGGATGACCCAAATGCACTGGCAAGAGTTGGATGGGCTGTTCGGCGCCTAACAGGCGGTCCTGGACCGAAAGCTGACTTGGCCGCCTTCCTGGATCGCCGCGATCCCGAGAACATTGAAGACAGCGCTGAGCGTTTCAAGGATCGCGCGGGTGGGTGGCTGGACGTCATGGCAGCCGCAAAGGGTCTCCACCCGATCACGCGGGCGTGCATGGGGTATCACCTGTGGAGCTTGGCGGGCCTCGGACGCCACGGCGACCAGATCGAAGCTGCCGTCACCGCGTCCAGGATCGCGACCAGCGATGGAAGCGGTGCCATCTTCGCGCCGCTCGCTATGGCCGGGGCCGGGGGGCTGCGCGTTTCGGGCTTGCCACCCGAGCGTTTGGCCCGCTGGTTGGATGGGATGAACAGCGCAATTCTTACGGCGATGCGAACACTTGATGATATTGAAGTGTGGATCGGGCGGGCAGAAAACGTCATGGCGCAATTATCTGGCCGCACGCCGGTTGCCTTGCGAAAGGTTTTCACGGAATGGCCCTTGGTCTCCGCCCCGATGGCTGAGGCCATGACCGGAGCCAGCCGCGCCGCCGTTCAGCGCAATCTCGCATGGATGGAGGCAAGCGGTTTGATCCGCGAGGTGACGGGGCACGGGAGGTATCGCATGTGGAAAGCTGACCTAATATAGGTCATTTGTCGAGGCTGACACCGGCTTGACCTGGCACGCTTTAGTGCCGCCCCAGATGATCGTTTAAGCCACTTTCCGTTCGAATGCGAAAAGGCTTTTCCAGCCCAAAGCGTTCGTTAGCCATTCGTCTCACGTTTTTGTGACAATTGATCGCTTGAAGCTCCAGTGGGTGAAGGTTGTAACGGGCGAAATAACGGAATGAGAGCCGGAGCCAGAGATGGCATCGTAGCATTTGCGAGTGGCGTAAGTTCCCTGTGCCGTGACGTTCCCGATCTCATGGTCGCGATATCGAAGCCGCTGTGCCTAAATTTCCAGACAATCTGCGACTTAACGAATTGTCGCTGCGCAACTTCGGACCAGGTATCGTGCGAGCAGTTTTCTCCTCCCTAGCAAACTGGAAACTGCAAGGATCGCATGTTTACTTACGAAAATTTGCCCTTGAACCTCTAGCCACTAGAAGTCCTATCTGTTCAAGGAGAACACATACCGTTCTTGCCATCAATCGCCGGTGAGAACCGAAAGGGTACGACATGCTGACAAGACGACACTTCATTCAAACAACAACGGCGCTATTTTCTGCGACCGTTCCCGGCGTGACGTTTGCCGATAGCTGGCCCACCGAGGCGCAGAAGGCTGAATGGGACGCACAGGTGACGCCTCCAAATTATGTCCCCGAAACCTCCAATCCCTGGGATTTGCACCCGCGGTTCCTGCCGCAACGAGTCCTTGCGAAGGCTGGTCTCGTGCCAGGAGATATCCATGTCGACGCGGTCGCGCGGTATCTCTACCATATCGAAGATGGTGGAACAGCGATGCGGTATGGCGTGGCGATCGCGCGGGGGAACCTCTACGAGCCGGGTGTCTATACCATCAAGCGCAAGGTCAGGTGGCCGCACTGGCAACCGACACAGAGCATGATCAATCGCGACCCCGAACTTTATGCTGACATTGCCGATGGCATGGAACCGGGACCGGAAAACGCGCTTGGATCAAGGGCGCTGTATCTCTACGTCGGGGATCGCGATACCCTTCTGCGCATCCATGGCACTCCGAGCCCACGAAGTATCGGTGGCCGCGCAAGTTCGGGTTGCGTACGGATGGTTATGGCGCATATCAATAACCTTTACCCGAACGTCGAAACCGGCTCTACGGCCTATCTTTACTCGGCAGAGGACAGCGTCACTGCCCGCAGCTAAGCCAAGCAGCGGTCGGCAAACGTAGCTAAGTTTCGCGAGGGGTGCAGATACGATTGCCGTTCGCCGTGCGCAGCGGCAGCAAGGTCGTCTCGACGGGGCCGCTGTGTTCGTACCAATAGCAGCCGTCTTCCGGCACCAAGCGCGCGGTTGCAACATCCTGATCCGGGCCAGCCATTGCAATCACGGCTTCGGGAACGTTGCCCCCCTGTTTTGCCGCGTCGCCCGGTCCAGTCGGCTGGACTGCGCACCCGGCCGTGAGCGACAGCGCCACTGCGCCTATCATTTTTTGCTTCAGCATCAAAACCCGCATTCAGCTTCCTTTCGTGACTGTTTTTCTTTGCAGCGGCTGTTCATGCCTCAAGGCGTGATAGAGCCAGTCACCGCATCCTCTAGCAATAAAACAAACTGAAATACCACCGTATTTTGCTCTTGAAGCTCTAGCTACTGTAGGGGCTATGTCATGGTAAAGCACCCGAATCCAGAGGTCCATTCATGCCGCCCGACACCCATCGTCACGACCACGATCACGCCGAAGATGCCCAGACAAGCGGCGGCAGCTGCTGCAGGAGCGCCGGAACGTGCGGCGACATCGTTCCGGCGACCCCCGCGCCAGCGGGCGGGCGCAGTTTTCAGGTGTCCGGCCTCGATTGCGCCGAGGAGGTAGCAATCCTAAACAAGGTGGTCGGCCCGAAGATCGGCGGGGCCGAGCATCTCGCGTTCGACGTGATCAATGGGCGGATGACTATTCTCGACAGCGCCAAGAGTTTATCGGACGGCGAAATTGCAGAACTGGTCGCAAGCACCGGCATGACCGCCAAGCCTTGGGATGCCGAGAACGCGTCGGTCGACCAGGCGGCCCATCTTGCAAGACAGCGGCTGTTTACGGCGCTCAGTGGAGGCTTCTGGGCCGCGGGATTTCTGTGGCACATCATCGAGACCGGCATGGGCGGGGCGCTCGGCCTCTTCGCGGGTCACGGCGAAGCGCCGATGCCACTGGTCGAGGCAGGGCTGTTCGCGGTTGCGATCCTGTTCGGTGTCTGGCTCGTGGCACCCAAGGCATGGTCGTCCGCTCGGCGGCTGTCGCCCGACATGAACCTGCTCATGGTGGTCGCCGTGGCCGGTGCCATCGGGCTTGGCGAATTTTTCGAGGCGGCGACAGTCGCGTTCTTCTTCTCGCTCTCGCTCTACCTCGAAAGCTGGAGCGTCGGGCGTGCGAGGAATGCGGTTTCAGCTCTGCTCGACCTGGCGCCGCCGACGGCAAGAGTTCTTAATGATGACGGCTCAGAAGCGGACGTTCCGGCTTCTGCGGTTGCTATCAACGCACGTTTCGTCGTGCGCGGCGGAGACCGCATCCCATTGGATGGTGAGGTTGTCGATGGGGCAGGGGCCGTCGATCAGGCGCCAATCACCGGAGAGAGTGCGCTGGTCCCAAAGGAACGGGGCGACGAAGTCTATGCCGGTACGATCAACGGCGAAGGCACACTGACGGTGCGCGCCACGAAGGCCGCCTCGGATACCGTGTTGGCCAAGATCATCCGCATGGTCGGTGACGCCCATGCCCGCCGCGCGCCGGTGGAGCAGTGGGTGGCGAAGTTCGCCCGCATCTACACGCCTATCGTCATGGCTCTCGCCATTGCAATTGCCCTGCTGCCGCCGCTCATTTTCGGTGGGGCCTGGGATTATTGGTTCTACAATGCACTCGTGCTGCTGGTGATCGCCTGCCCGTGTGCTCTGGTCATCTCGACACCGGTCTCCATCGTCGCCGCACTCACCGCCTCAGCGCGGGCTGGGGTGCTGATCAAGGGCGGTGCATATGTTGAGGCACCGGGCAAGACCACTGCACTGGCCATTGACAAGACCGGCACGATCACCATGGGCGAGCCGGAGGTGGCGGCGGTGCATCCGCTGGGCAAAGCATCGGCGCAAGATCTGATGACCCTCGCCGCTGGGCTGGAGGCACGTTCCTCGCATCCCTTGGCGCGCGCCATTCTCGCGCGGGCAGAAGCCGACGGCATCAATGTGTCCGCCGCGCAAGATACCCGAACCGTTCCAGGTAGGGGACTTGAAGGACGCACAGACGGCCGGTCGATCTGGCTAGGGTCCGACCGGTTTGCCGAGGAGAAGGGTTTCGGCGACGCCATTCCGAAGGATCTGCGCGACCGCATCGAAGGGGCCGGCAGCACCCTTGTTGCCGTGGGCGACGACACCGGCGTCACCGGCATCCTGGAATTGCGCGACCGTATCCGCCCCGACTCCAAGGGCATCGTGGCACAGCTCCACGCGCAAGGCGTGAAGACCATCGTCATGCTGACGGGCGACAACGAGCGGACAGCGCGCGCCGTTGCCGCCGAGGTCGGCATCGACGAGGTCCGCGCCGAGCTTCTGCCCGAAGACAAGGTGACTGCCATCGAAGAACTGGTCGAAACGCATGACATGGTGGCCATGATCGGCGACGGGGTGAACGACGCCCCCGCCATGGCACGTGCGCATTACGCCATCGCGATGGGTGCTGTTGGTTCGGACGCGGCAATCGAGACGGCGGATATTGCCCTGATGACCGACGACCTCGGCAAGGTGCCTTGGCTGATCGGTCATTCGCGCCGGACAGTGTCGATCATTCATCAGAACATCGGTATTTCCTTGGCGACCAAGGGCGTTTTCGTCGTCGCTACTGCGTTCGGAGTGGCATCGATGTGGGGCGCTATTGCAGCCGACGTAGGAGTGTCATTGCTGGTGGTGGCCAACGCCCTGCGCCTGCTTAACAGCCAAGAGGCCAAGGCGCCGCCGTCCGGCGGTGAACAGGTTGGTCCACAGATGACAAAGGCCGCGCTTGCCCACGGACATTGATCAGGCAGCATTTGCAGGGTAACGTAATGTCCATATCAGACCTCACGAAAGAGGCATCGAGCAGTGAAAACCATCCGATTTCCCCGCCGCGCCGTCCTGTTAGGCGCGCTGGCAACGTTCTTGTCCGGGTGTGCCAGCAAGTTCCGCAGCTATGGCGGACCCGAGGTGACCCGTGTTCGGCTCTACAAGGGGCAGCGCTTGCTTGTTCTCGACGGAGTCGACCGGGTATTGCAAACCTATCCGGTCGGGCTGGGTTTCGCGCCCGAAGGTCACAAGCAATTTGAGGGAGACGGTCGGACCCCGGAGGGCGCTTACGTAGTCGATAAGCGCAACCCTGAAAGCACTTATCATCTTTCAGTTGGCATCTCTTATCCGAATGAGGCCGACATCGCCTTTGCCGAAGCGCAGGGCCTTTCCCCCGGCGGCGACATCTTCATCCATGGTGGTCCACGCCCGGGCATCGACCCAACGGACGTCCGCGACTGGACAGCTGGCTGCATCGCGGTCACAGATCGGCAGATCGAGGACATCTATGCAATGGTGAAGGACGGAACACCTATCCAGATCTTTGCATGACGGTTTTTCTCATGCGGCGGTAATGAGCCGTCGCATTGGCCGTCAGAGCCCAGCTCCACGAAGCCAAAATGAGCGCCAACAGCATCCAGTCCCCGAAGCTCGCGTAGAGTGTCGGCGGCCGCGCGGAGGGCAGACTAGCGTCGATGATGCCCGTTTCGCCGGTCTCGAGCCGCGCAACGATCTCTCCGTTCGCGTCGATGACCGCAGAGATGCCTGTATTCGCGGCTCGAATGACAGGAAGGCCTTCCTCTATGGCGCGCATGCGTGCGGAAGCCAGATGCTGCTCAGGTCCGATGCTGCTGCCAAACCAGGCATCGTTTGTCGCGTTGAAGATCCAGTCGGGTCGGAACAGGTCGTCGACTACATGACCTGGGAAGATGATCTCATAGCAGATCGCCACGGCGACCAGCGGCACACCCGGAAGCGCAAGCGTTCGCGGGCCCGGTCCGGGCGTAAAATCGCCCAGACCCGCCGTGAGCCGCTCGATGGGCAACCAGCCACGGAATGGCACATATTCGCCGAAGGGTACGAGATGGTGTTTCGCGTATCCGGTCAGGATTCTGCCGGTCGCGCCAAAAGCCTGGACCGTGTTGAAATATCGGGTGCCATCGTCGCTCGGTACACGGTCCGGCACCCCGGTGAGCAGCACGCTGCCTTCCGTTAGCGCAGCGGCAATGCGGGCCCGCGCCTCCGTATCCTCATCGAGGAAACCCGGAAAGGCGGTCTCCGGCCAGAGAAGCACGTCGAAATCGCCGTGCCGGGTTGAAAGCTCAAGATAGCGCGCGAAGGTCGCCTCGCGGTTCTCGGGCGCCCATTTCTCCTCTTGTGGAATGTTGCCCTGGACGATGCGCAGGTCGACACTGGGTGGCTGTTGTGCATCCGACTGGAGGCGAAGCGTGCCGACGGCCCACATAGCCGCGATGCCGGCCAGCGCCATGAGCGAAACGGTCAATCGTTGCCGCCCGGACGCCATGACAGCCGCGCCGGGAAGTGCCGCGACGAACACGGTGAGAAAGCTTAGCCCATAGCTTCCGACCCAGGCGGCGGTCTGGCGAAGGGCGGCGTAGTCTACAAGTGCGTAACCGGCCAGATTCCAGGGAAACCCTGTCAGAACGTGACCACGCAACCACTCGGCCACGGTCCAGGAGGTCGCGAACAGGAGGCAGGCCAAGAGACTGCCCATGGTTCCGCGCCGCGCGATTTCGGCAAAAAGCGCAGCGGCAATGGCTGGGAAAATCGCGAGACCTGCGGACAATCCCGCGACCGCCGGAATCGCCATCGTCCCAAACCGCTCGGCCTCGACGTAGAAACTTTCCGCGATCCACCAAATCCCGAAACCGAACTGGCCGAGACCAAACGCCCAGCCGACGAGGAAAGCGCGCCCGAAGGAGAGATCGCGAAGCCCGACAAACAACGCGGAATAGGCAACGGGAACGAGCAGGAGAATCGAAAGAGGCGGGAAAGTCAGAACGGTCATCGCCCCGGCGGCGAAACCAAGCGTCATCCGCGAAAGAAAACGGTGGCGCAGAGCGATGCGGTTCAGAATTTCCGGCTTCACGACTTGATCGAACGCCGCGCGCTGATCCATGGCGCGGCGAGCAAGAGCCCCACGCCACTGACGACAAATACATCGGCCAAGTTGAAGGCAGGCCAATGTGTTGTGCCAATGTAGAAATCGAGAAAGTCTGTTACAGCCCGATACCGCACACGATCGATGACATTGCCTAGGGCTCCGCCAATGATCGCACCGTAGGCAAGCGTTTCCACCGCATTGTCGGCGCGAAACAGCATAACCCCCAGCCAAACACAGATGGCAAGAGCGAAAGCGATGAGGCTCCACCACGGCGCGCCGCCCAACATCCCGAAAGTCACGCCGTCATTACGATAAAAGACGAGGTTGAATCCCGGAAACACGGGAATTCCGGCGCTTAAAGTGACGGCATTCGCAACGACAATGGCTTTGGTGATCTGATCGATCGCGAACGCAGCAAGTGCTGCGAAGACGCCGATCATCGGAGATACCTTGTTTAGTGACATTGCCTCATCCCAACCAGACATCAAGGAACAGCATCAGAACGAGCCCGACTGCGAGACCGAGCGTCGCCCTGTTCTGATGGCCGCTGCGATGGGTTTCGGGGATGATTTCGTGGCTAATGACGTAGAGCATTGCGCCCGCGGCAAAGGCCAGACCCCATGGAAGCAGCGGTTCCGACAGTGTGATGATGCCGGCCCCGAGCAAACCGCCAATCGGCTCGACCATGCCCGTCAGCGCCGCGATGCCCCAGGCGCGCAGCTTCGGATATCCCTCGCCCAGCAGAGATACAGCGACGGCCAATCCTTCGGGCGCATTCTGAAGCCCGATGCCGATGGCGAGCGGCAGACCGCCCTCCATACCTCCGGATCCGAAGCCGACCCCCACGGCAAGGCCTTCGGGGAAGTTGTGGATCGTGATCGCAATGATGAACAACCAGACCCGCCGCAAAGACGCCGCTTCGGGCCCTTCGCGTCCCGTCTTGAAGTGCTCGTGCGGCAGCTTTTCGTTCATCAGGGCGACAGCCCCCATGCCCAGAAGAATCGAAACGCATACGATGGCCGCAGGCATCGCGCCGTTTTCGAACATCGGCTCCGCCGCATCCAATGCCGGGATGATCAGCGAAAAGAAAGAAGCGGCGAGCATCACACCGGCAGCGAAGCCGAGCGACAGATCGCGTGTGGCCCGAGACGGGATGCGCCCGAACAGCACAGGAACTGCTCCGACTGCTGTGAGCGATCCGGCGGCGAGACTTCCGAG
This sequence comes from Ruegeria sp. AF3, assembly GCF_056536285.1. Lineage (NCBI taxonomy): Bacteria > Pseudomonadati > Pseudomonadota > Alphaproteobacteria > Rhodobacterales > Roseobacteraceae > Ruegeria > Ruegeria sp. AF3. Next base: position 112,316 of record NZ_JBQFJM010000003.1, read on the forward strand.
AAAGCCGAGCATTATCGGAGACAGATTTTCCATGGGCGGGCCAGATTATCCTTCGGCGTAGCTCGAAAAGACTTCCGTCGACCCGTCCTTGCGGATGAGGAAGACATCATAGGCCTCGCGGTCGTCTTCTGGCCCCATGCCGGGCGAGCCATAGGGCATCCCCGGAACGGCGAGGCCGACGGCGTCCGGGCGCTCCTCGAGAAGGCGGCGGATGTCAGCGGCCGGGACATGGCCTTCGATCACGTAGCCATCAATGAGCGCGGTGTGGCAGGAGACCATGCGCTGCGGCACGCCGTTGTCGAGCTTGAAGCGAACCAGCAACCCGCCGAACATGTCCTGGCCGGTCGGCGCAAAGCCATTCTCTTCGAGATGGTTCATCCACGAGAGGCAGCAGCCGCAACCGTTGGTCTTGCGGACGTCGATCGCCGTTGCCTCTGCGAGGGCCTGTGCCGCCGGGAACAGGGCGAGCGTGATGGCAAGAGCTTGGGTCATGCGTTTCATGGGTCAGAGCCTTTCGGTTGTCGTTTCGGCAATCTCGCTGCCGAGGTTTTCATTCAGAAGCGCGCGCGCCTCGGCCAGACGCGAGAGCGCGGCGGTATCATCCGCTTCGCTCTCGGCTGCTTCGGCGAGCCGGTCGTCAGCGAGGGGGTCAGTCGGGCGCCCATCCACGAGGACTTCGTAGTGCAGGTTCGGACCTGTCGCCGTGCCAGTCGCGCCGACGCGGCCGATCACGTCTCCCGCCGCAACGCGTTGGCCTTGTGCCAAGTCTTCCGGCACGGCGCTCAGATGCGCGTAGCGCGTCATGGTGTCGGAGCCGTGCAAGATTTCGACCACGCGACCATATCCGCCGCGCCAGCCGATGAAATTGACCCGCCCCGGTGCCGTCGCTTGAACCGGTGTCCCACGTGCCGCTGCAAAATCGACGCCGGTGTGCATCCGGACGTTGCCAAAGACCGGATGCGTGCGGCGCCCGAACACCGAGCTGAGGCGCGCACCCTCGACCGGCTGTGCGAAGACGCGCAGCACCTCGCCATCGACGTAGATCGTCGCCTGACCGCTGCCGTCGTCAGGCCATACGATCTCGTAGAGCGAACCGCCGATGTCCAGTGCGGCGAAGGCGAGTTCGGGCTGTCCGATCCTGTCCTCGCCGACCCGCGCCTCACGCCAGAGAAGCCTTAGTGTTTCGCCGCCGGCCATCTCGCGGCGGAAATCCACGGTCCCTCCCAGCATCTGCGCAAGGTCCACGGAAAAACGGGCGGGTATGCCGGCTTCGTCGAGTGCCGCGAAGATCGAGCTGTCGATCACGGCTTCGCCGGCAAGGGTTACGATCTCCGGATCCGGAGCCACGACCTGTGTGGACAACTGCTCGCCGAAAACCACCTCGATCCGAACCCCGTCCTCGACGGCGAGTGAGACGGTGCGGGGGCTGCCGTCCATGGTCGAAGCAACAGTGACCGAGTGCCCCGGCCGCAGCCGTCGCAGATCGTATTCCGCGCCAAGCGCAAGGGCAACTTCGGCTCTGTCAGGTGCCGCAAGACCAGCTTCAGACAGCAAGAAATCGAGCGTCTCGCCAGGTGCAATGTTGCGCGACCATGTCGACAGGGGTGGCTCGATCGCCTGCACGGGCCTGTCGGCAAACGCGACCTGCAGAAGGGGCAGGGGGCCGAGGTCGGGTGCATCTTCTGCCCATACCGTCACGGGCAGCGTCACGAGGATGTCAACGTTCTGGGGGGCTTCAGGACCTTGGGGCATCCAATTACCTGCCGAGGCAAGTTTCGGCGGCACGGGTTCTTTCGAGAAAACACCGGAGATGACGATAGCTGCCCCGGAAACCGTCCCCGCAATTGCGACACAAGCCGCCAAAGTTCTGAGCCTCATGTCGCCCCCTCCATTTCTTCTTCCAGCGCGCGGCGAATTTTCGGCACCGCGAATTCTCTGGGTTCGTGATAGTCGATCATGGTGACGAACCGCCCAGAGGCTGCGAACAGGAAGACGCTCGCGCTGTGGTTCATCGTGTAATCGCCGCTCTCCGTCGGCACCCTTTCGTAGGTGGCGTGGAAGCCGTCCGCGACGCGCGCGATCTGCTCTTCCGGTCCCGTCCAGCCACGTATCCCAGGATGGAAGTAGCCGACATATTCGGCCATCGTTTCGACAGTGTCGCGCTCGGGATCGACCGTGATGAAAACCACGTTCATCTCGTCGGCCTCGTCTCCCAGATCGTCGAGCCATCCCGAAATGTCCGAGAGCGTGGTCGGGCAGACATCGGGACAGTAGGTGAAGCCGAAGAACGCCATCGTCGGGCGACCGATCAGGGTTTCTGGCCCGACCGCGTTGCCCTCATGATCCGTCAGACGGAAATCCATTTCGGTCAGGGCCACAGGCCGCTGCCCGACAGGTTCGGGTCCACCGGGTCCATCGACCTGCCACCAACCGACGAAGAGCATCAGGGCGACCGCCCCGACACCAGCCGCGCCGTACCCCAGGATCGCCCGTCGCCGCATCAGTCCTCTGGCCCCCGCGCGGCGATGCCGAGGATCGGCACCTCGACCGTCACTTCGCCTCCGTCGTCGAAAAGCAGGGTCAGCGGAAAGGTGTCCCCTTCCGTCATCGGTTCTTGTAGCCGCATCAGCATTGCGTGCAGGCCCCCCGGTTCGAGCGCGACGCTCTCGCCCGGGGCGATCGCGATCTCCCCCGCCGGGCTCATGGAACTCACACCCTCGGCATTTGTCTTCGTCTCGTGAATTTCGGGCATCATCGCGAGCGGAGTTGTAAGGCCGATCAGCGTCACCGGCTCGTCGCCGGTGTTGCTTATCGTCATGTATGCGGCCCCGGGGCGGTTCATCCCGATAGAGGCGCGGGACCACGCGTTCTCGACGACAACATCCTCGGGTCCGGCCAGCGCGGGCACTGAGAGCCCTCCTAGGGTCAAAAGCGCAGTCAATGTGCCGGTCAAAATATGCTTTTTCATCGTTTTGATCCTGCCCTTTCCATTCATTTTTGCGCGGAAGTGACTTCGGCAGCCACCAATCGCCGCAGTTCTGCCTCCCCGAACGGATCGAGCGGCTTGCCGTTCACGAAGAATGTGGGCGTCTGGCGAATTCCCACGGTCTCTACATCGGCACGATCCTGATTCAGGATCGCCACTACACCCGGTGCCAGCATTTGCGTGCGCGCGGCCTCGGCATCGAGCCCGGCCGTGGCGGCGACCTGTAGGATTAGGCCGGGCGCCGGGGCACCGTGCGACGCCCATCTCGGCTGTTCCCGCAGAACGGCCTCGAGCACCGGCACGTAAACGTCCTGCATGCGCGCCGCCTCGAGCACGCGGATGGCTTCCTCGGATGCCGCGCCGTGGAAGGGCGTGTAGCGGATCACGACGCGGACAGCTTCCCCATGCTCGGCCATGATGTCCTTCACGATGGGATGAAAGGCGCGACAGGCCTCGCAGGCCGGATCGAAGAATTCGACGATCGTGACGGGCGCATCCGCAGGCCCGAGGATGGGCGAGTAGGGGCGGATCATCGCCTCCGCAAGTTCCGGAGCAACGGGCTCCGCTTCGGCCACTGGGCCGGGGCGGTTTGCAAACCAGGTGGCTCCGCCGAAACCGGCGGCGCCGAGGGCAAGAACGGACAGGATCAGGCCGCGTCGATTCATGTTCGTGTGTCCTTTAATGAAAGGGCCGACAGCGCCCCGATCAGCGCGAAGGCGGCGAGCGCCATCAGCGGGATCGGGATGCCGAAGACCAGTTGGTTGTCATCGGTGCAAGAGGGGCCGGTGGCCGTGCAGGGCTGGACGCGTTCGGGAACAAGACCGACGTACAGCCCCATGTGCCAGAGGGCGATTGCGCCGCCGCCAAGCGCCAATGCGATGCCGTAGCGCCCCACGCGGCCGTCCCGCCACCAAAGGCCGAGCCCGAGGACAATGGCCAAGGGGAACATGAAGGCGCGCTGGAACCAGCACAGCACACAGGGCGTCTGCCCCAGCACCTCGCCGATGAAAAGCACGGCAAGCGAGGCGACGAGCGCGATGATCCACGCCAGCCCGAGGGCTGTTTCTCCGGACATACGGTTCATGTCGGTCAGATCCTCTCTTCCAGATTGGCGAGGATCTCTTCGGCGGAGGTGCCGTAGGGCCACGAGTCGGCGAAGCCCGCGTCGGGATCGAAGAGGAACAGATGCGACGTGTGGCCCATCGTGTAACCATCCGGCGCCGCAGCCTCTTCGACGCGTTCGAAGAAGATCGGAAAGGTCTCGGATGTGGCGGCGATCTGTTCCGGCGTGCCGGTCAGCCCGATGATGCCCGCATCGAACAGCGGGACGTATTCGGCGAGTGCTGCGGGCGTGTCTCGTTCAGGGTCGATTGTTATGAAAATCGGCTGGACCTTGGCGGCATCGTCGCCCAGACCGTCCATCACCGCCGCGACCTCGGATAGGGTCGTCGGGCAGACGTCGGGGCAGTTGGTAAAGCCGAAAAAAACCAGCATCCAGCGCCCCGCAAAGTCCTCCTCGGTTCGAACCATACCCTGGTGGTCCGTCAGTTCGAACTCAGCGAAAAAAGGCGGTTCGGCGTCGGTTCGGGCGCTATCGGCACGATAATCGGACCATAGCAAAAGCCATACGAAGGCAAGCGCTGCCACGCCTGCCAAAACCCAAAGAAACTTCTGTGCCGATGTAAGGGACAATCCTGTTCGCCTGATTTTGATTCTTATTGCCTGTGCGGATACATCCTCTAGCTGCTAGAGGTTCAAGCACGAAATCATGGTATAGCTTGAACTCACGCGTCTGTGAATCCGACACTTGTTTATTCCGACGTCAAAACCTACACAAACTGTATCTTTTTCATGGAGGCGAAAATGCTCACGATCGGTACTCTGTCAAAGAAGACTGGCACAAAAGTGCAGACCATCCGGTACTACGAACAGATCAGACTCATGCCCGAACCTGGCAGGACCGAAGGCGGACAGAGGCGCTACGACAATGCACAGCTCGACCGACTGTCCTTCATCCGCCATTCGCGGCAACTCGGTTTTTCGCTCGATGCGATCCGCGAGCTGCTCGACCTCAGCGACCATCCCAACCGCCCCTGCGACGAGGCAGATGCCATCGCGCGTCGCCAGCTCAAACAGGTGGAGCAGCGCATGGCCCGCCTGAAGGCGCTGCGCACGGAACTGAAACGCATGGTTCACGAATGCAGCGGCGGGCGGACGGGAGATTGCAAGGTGCTTGAGGTGTTGCGGGACCATTCGGAATGCTTGACCGAGCACGAGGAAATCGGGGCCTGAAGGAATTCAGCCAACATTCCGGCTGGAACGCAGATCAGCCGCAGAAGTTAATGTGTCCTACAACACAAGCTGGAACCACAAAATGGCCGCTAGACAAGATTCAATGGAGAGACGGACGCTTTGGATCGTTCTGGCGCTCAATATCGGTTTGGCCGTGGCCTTTTTCGCAACAGGCGCCTTCGGCGACTCAAGTGCCCTGATCGCCAACGGGCTCGATAACCTCTCCGACAGCTTCGTCTACGCGATCAGCCTTTTCGCTTTGTCCCGATCCGACAAATGGAAACGCGGGGCGGCGAACGTTTCCGGTGGGCTGCTGATCCTGTTCGCTGCAGGCATCCTCTACGATGCGTGGCGCCGCTACATCGGCGGGTCAGATCCGCTTGGGACGATCATGATCGCCATGGCCCTGATTGCGGCGGCCATCAACGCAGTCTGCGTCTGGCTGCTCGCTAAGCTCAAAGATCCGGACGTCAACATCCGCGCGGCCAACACCTTCAGTTACAACGATTTCGCCGCGAACCTCGGGATCGTCGTGGCCGGCGGCCTCGTCGCCTGGCTGGGAACCAACTGGCCGGACCTCGTCGTCGGCGTGATTGTCGCCGGGATCGCGGCCTGGGGAGGTATCGACATTCTGCGCGACGCACACGGCGAACACCACAAAGCAGTTCATACGGGCAAATAGTTGCGGGAGATTCTTTCTGAAAGAAGGGGTTGAAGCTACAGTGACTATAGCAATTAGTCTTGTTCCAAGACGATTCGAGGAGCGACCCGTTGCATATGACCGACCCCCTACTTGTACCCACCAAACTACTGGATTTTGATGCCGCGCCTCTTGCGCATCTAATTGAGAACCGTAGCTGGCGCGGCTTATCCGAATACGATCGGATCGGAGCTGCCTATGATTTCGTTCGGAATGAAATCGCGTTCGGATACAATCGAGCTGACGACATCCCCGCATCCGAAGTGCTTTCCGACGGCTACGGGCAGTGCAATACCAAAGGCACGCTCTTGATGGCGCTGCTGCGTGGTGTTGGCATTCGTTGCCGGTTGCATGGGTTTACGATCCACAAAGGCTTGCAGCGCGGTGTTGTCCCTGAGCTGGTGTATCCGCTTGCTCCGCAGGAAATTCTCCACTCATGGGTCGAGATCGAATTTCAAGGTGCCTGGATCAACCTTGAAGGCTTCATCCTGGATGACGCTTTCCTCGATGTCCTGCAAACGTCATTCTCGGACACAGAAAGTCTCTGCGGTTATGGCGCGGGCACGGATTGCCTTGGCGCGCCTCCCGTCGCCTGGAACGGAGAAGATACCTACATTCAGAAAACCGGCATCGTGCAGGATTTCGGCGTGTACGATACGCCGGACGCCTTCTATTTGTCCCATGAGCAATCCTTTGGGTGGCTGCGTGGTGCCCTTTACCGTCATATCATCCGCCACTGGATGAATGCGCGCGTACGTGGTTTCCGCAGCGGCCGCCTCAAGACTGACCGACGCGCGACACACGCGCATGAGGAGCCTGCCAATGCCGCATGATCATGGGCACGCGCATATCGAACCGGATTCTGGCGATCGGCGGGTTGCCATCGCGATCTGGGCGAACGGGCTTCTTACCGTTGCGCAGATCGTCGGGGGCATATTCTCGGGTAGTTTGGCACTGATCGCCGATGCGCTGCACAACTTTTCCGATATGGCCTCGCTTGTCATTGCCTTTGCCGCACGCAAGATCGCGCGCCGCCCGGCAGATGAGCGCATGACCTTCGGCTATGGCCGGGTCGAAATCGTCGCGGCCCTGATCAACTACACCACCCTCATCGTGATCGGCTTCTATCTGATCTACGAAGGTGGCATGCGCATGATTGATCCACCCGAAGTCATGGGGTGGACCGTCGTCATTCTCGGTGGAATCGCGCTTGTGGTCGACACGCTGACCGCAATGCTGACCTATTCGATGCAGAAGGGGAGCGTGAACATCCGTGCGCTTTTTCTCCACAACCTTTCGGATGCGTTGGCTTCAGTGGCCGTCATAGTCGGCGGGACGCTCATTATACTTTTTGATATGCGTTGGGTTGATCCGGCCATCACCATCGGCATCGCGCTCTACATCCTGTATCTGTCCTTCACCGAAATAGGGGGCCCAATTCGAACCCTGATGCTTGGAAGCCCGCCGGATGTGGATGGAAACGACGTGGTCAGAGCGATCCAGTGTGTCGATGGCGTTGTGGACGTGCATCATGTCCACCTGTGGCAAATGCAGGAGCACGCTGCGGCATTGGACTGCCATATTGTCGTCGAACGCGACCGGATGAGTGAGGCCGACAAAATTAAAGAAAACGTCAAATCAGTGCTGCATGAACGTTTTTCAATTGAGCATTCCACGCTTGAGTTTGAAGCGAGCGACAATGCGCATAAAGAGGCACAGGTGTTCGGACACCGCTCATGACGGTGGTTCAAAGCATCTAATGGTCATTGGCCTCCTGTCCGGTCTGGTATTGATTAGCGCGCTTCTTTGCCCAATCTTCCACCCATCTAGGCACATTTGGTCTCCGAACAGCGAAAGATCAGTCATTCCAAACTTCACATGGGGACTCACATTGGCCGTGTTTGGAGCGATGATCGCTTCGGGCAACAGGCGCGCACCCGTCAACCGCAACCTCGCTTGGATGGAAGCCAGAGCCCCACTTCGCGAAATATCCGGGCAAAGAATAATTCGGATGTGGTGCGACGCAATCCATGGTGATCGGAAGGCGTCTGAATATGGTCTGGTTTCACACGGCGCGACTACGTCAAAAAGTTCATATTATTCAGCCTAGCGTCAGCACCATGTTGTCGGACAAGGCCAGGGGTGGAATGTGTAGGTTCTCCGGCGCAGGCCCTTTGCGAATACGACCCGCGGTATCGTAATGCGACCCGTGGCACGGACAGAACCAGCCCCCGAAATCGCCCGCGCCATCGCCAAGCGGGACACATCCCAAATGCGTGCAGACACCGATCATCACCAGATAGGCGTCATGGCCCGGAATGGCGCGGTTCTCATCCCGCGCTGCGGCCTCGCCGGGAAGATTGGGATTGCGCGCATCGGTGTCTGGCAACGCGGAGACCGCCTGTTCACGCGCTTGGGCCATCTCCGCTTGCGTCCGGTGGCGGATGAAGACGGGTTTTCCGCGCCAATTGACGGTCAGTTGCGTGCCTTCTGCGAGCCCGGAGATATCCACCGAGATTGTCGCCAGGGCGCGCACATCCGCCGAGGGGTTCATCTGGTTGATCAACGGCCAGAGCGCCGCACCGGAGGCGACCACGCCCGCGCCAGCAGTGGCATAATACAGGAAATCCCTGCGGTCAGTGTCGTCGGTCGCATCCACAGCATGGAGAGTGTGCAACCTTCCCGCCCCGGAACGTCAACGCGGGTTTTGTAATGTTTTGTCTGCAACCCGGGGCCTGGCGGAGGGAAACTGTGGCGGATCTTCAGCTCAATGGTGGGGTGTTGCGCCTTTTGCCATCATGAGGTGATGCTCCTGGTGATGCGCGCCGATGGTCATCAGCCCGAAGAACCCAAGGCCCTGTATCTGGTCGGAATCGCCATCGACGAGGAGGGCAACACCATCCCCGAGATCCTCTGTCGTGACCTCCCAACCCGTCTCGGCTGCAAGGAAAGGCGCATGGGCAGGCACCATGGCGCGAATGGCCTCGAGAACGCGCGGTGCTCCTCGGATCTCGAACCGGATACCGGCGGGCCGCACACTGCGGGTAACCTCGGCCTCCATCGTCACAAGCTCCATGTCCACGAGATGTCGCCTGAGAGCCGCGATATCGACATTTGCCCAATCGGTGTCCGGATCGGCGCGCAAAAGCGCCGCGATCTCGGCCATGGCGGCAAAGGCCGATTGCCCGGCTTCCTGCGGACCCGGCATCGCATGCCCGATTGCGGAATGGCTGTGCTGGGCCGCGACGGGTCCAGACAATGACAGGGCAAGCAGGAGAGCAACAAGGCGCATGGCGGGATCCATTTGAACGGCACGATACCCGTTTTTCCAAGCACGCAGGCCTGCTCTGGAATATGATTTCAATCATATGCTGCCAGAACCCTACGACCTTCTCCCGACAACTGCGCGTCAGTCGCAAACAATTGCGGCTGGCGACGTGCTCTTTCGACAGGGTGCACGGACCCGGGGCCTCTATGTGCTGAAGACCGGGCGTGTGCATCTCGAACGGGTTGGTCCGAATGGCGAGCGCCTTACCATTCATCGGGCGACATCCGGGACCAGCTTTGCCGAAGCCTCGGTCTTTTCGGAGCGCTATCATTGCGATGCCATCGTGATGGATGCAGGTGAGTTGGTCCGGATCGACAAATCCGCGGTTCTCGCCGGCTTCGCGAACCCGGACTTTGCGCGGGCCTATGGACGCCAGGCGGCCCAACAGGTTCAGGCGCAGCGGCAGATCATGGAAATTGTCGGCATCCGACGCGCCGAGGATCGGGTGATGGCGGGGATCGTTGCGGGTCTTCTGGATGGCACCGTCATCGACTTTGCCGCGCGCCTCCAGCTGACGCATGAGGCGACCTACCGTGCGCTGCGGGCGCTTGTCGAAGCGGGCCGGGTCAACAACCCGTCCCGCGGAACCTACCGATTAGCCTAGCTGTGACTGGCAAAGACCGATGTCGCGCCATCGGGCCCGACAAGCAGCGTATCAAACGTATCGCCGGCACCGGGACCGCCCATGCCGGGGGAACTCATCGGCATACCCGGCACGCTCAGCCCGCGCGCCGCCGGTTGCTCTGCAAGAAGCCGGGCGATGTCTTCTGCCGGCACATGGCCCTCAATGAAATAATCGCCCACCACAGCGGTGTGGCACCCGGCCAGTTCCGGCGCGATCTGGAGCCTGTCTTTCAGCGCATAGAGGGCGTCCTGCTCGACATCCTGGGCCTCGACCTGAAACCCGGCTTGCCGGACATGATCAACCCAGGCCGTGCAGCATCCGCAGGTCGGGGTTTTGACAACCTTTATGATGGGTTCGGCATCGGCCATGGCCGGAAGCGCGATTGTGGCGGCAGCGCCGGTCAGCAGAAAGCTACGTCGTTTCATGTGTGGTTTCCTTTTGAATTGCGTCGAGATTAGCATCAGGAGCGGCACTGTCGAGGTGATCGCGGTGCGCGGGTGGTGCATGAAGCTCTGCCTGCGGCCCCATCGATTGAGTGACGTCCAAATCTTCCGCGTGGCGCTCGTCGAGGCAATCCGTTTCAAGCTGCAGGGTCACCATGTGAAACCCGTGATGCTTGGTGAGTTGCGCATATGCGGTCTCAAGGATGCGTGACGCATCGGCAGGCTTGGCATGGCGGAGATGGGCCGAGAAGGCATGCTTGCCGCTGGTCAGCGTCCAGGCGTGGACATGGTGAACATCGAGAACGCCGTCCTGCGCGCGCAGATCAGCGGTCACGGCCGAGAGATCAGTATCCGCCGGGGTCCCTTCCAACAGAATATGCACCGCCTCGCGGATAACTCCGATCGAGGCCCAGAGGAGCACGACCCCGAAGGCCATACCAAGGATTGGGTCGATCGCCAGAAAGCCGGTGAACTCGATGACTAGCGCGGTCACGATGATCAACAGGCTGCCGACGAAGGTCTGGATGATGTGCCAGAGTGCCCCGCGGGCATTCAGATCATCCTGGCTGGATTTCCACATCAGGCCGAGCGAGATCACCTCAGTGACCAAGCCACCGAAGGCCACCCAGAGCATCGGTCCCGTGGGCAGATGGATTGGATTTCCGAGCCGCATCGCCCCCATCCAGATCACCAGAAGCGCCATGCCGAGAAGAAAGCCGCCATTCACGAGCGCGCCAATGATCTCGGCGCGATACCACCCGTAACTGCGCGCCATATCCGCCGGGCGGCGCGCGATCCGCTGCGCGATGATGGCGACGAGCACGCCGCCCACGGCGGACAAGGTGTGAAACGCATCTGACAGCACCGCGATCGAGCCGGTCCAGAGCCCGACGGCCAGTTCGATCACGAAGTAGATGCCGGTTAGCCAGGCAGATATGACCAGAGCTTTTCCCGACGACGGCATATGTCCCGCATGTGAATGAGTGGCCATGTCAGATCTCCTTCTTCGGCGTGCGGCGGTCGCGCCAGACCGCAAAGAGGACGGAAAGGGCGGTAAATGCGCCAAGCGCCAGCGCCGTCCAGGTGGCGGTTTGCACGTCTCCATTCATGGCTTCACTGCCGAGATGGGCGAGCAAGAAGCTGGCCGGAATGATCCCCGCGAGTGTCGCCAGGGCAAACCGCCAAAGGTGCAGGGCACTCAACCCCGCCGCGTAGCTGACCATGTCGAAGGACAGGAACGGCAGCAGCCGGCTTCCGAACACCAGAAACGTCAGTGTATTCTGTGACCCCAGAAGTCCACGTCCGATCGTCTCGCCGACATGGCGTTCCACGAAAGGGCGCCCCAGCCCGCGCGCGAGCAGAAACGCGGCAAGCGCTCCGATCTCTGCGCCGAGCACGACGAGCAGTGTTCCGTAGGTGTGACCATAGGCGGCCCCGGCAGCCAGCGCGATCGGCGCCGAGGGCAGGGGACTGGCCACGATCGCCAGCGTCATCAGCGCCACGACCAGAACCGGACCAAGAAGACCAGCCGCCTCGATCCAAAGGCGCAGGTCGTCGCGCTCCGGCAGAGCGGCATTGAGCCCCGCAAGGTCCGGACGCGCAAGCACGAGAAGCAAAAGCCCCAGAAGGACAAGAACAACGACACGCACCATGGCCTACCTCGTATAGAGCAGCACAAGAAAGGCTGCCCAATGCCAAAGGAGACCCGCTACGGCCGCCGCCCCAAAGACGAGAGCAACCGCCAGCTCAGACCAGAACACGGAGCGACGGCCATCGGCGGCACCGAACCCGATGTAGGCCCCGCCGATCAGGGCCAGTGTGACCGCCGCCAGGGCAAGCGAGTCTGCCTGTTCCAGAAGAAGGTGGGCGGGCATTGTAACCACAAAAAGCGCAAACCCGATCCACGCGGGTGCCGCCACGGTCTTGTGCACCGATTGGGCGGGATGTTGCCCCGGTGTGTCTGGTCGTGTGTTTGTCATGCTGGGTTAAATGGGGCTTCCAGCAGCTGGAGGGTCAAGACATGTCAGGTCTATTGATACATATTGCGACAAACGAGGTGCGGGTCTTTCCCGAAAGAACAATCTATTCTGGGTGTTATGGAACTCAATCTATTGAATAGTAGGCCGATCGGCCAGACGTGCCGATGTGTGGGACCCGATCGCTGATGGCGGCATCGGCGCATATTCTGGTCGTCGATGATCATGCCGAGATCCGGCACTCCGTGACGCGCTACCTGGAGAAAAACGGGCTGCGCGCGACGGGAGCCAAAAGTGCGGGCGAGATGGATGCACGGTTGGGCGAGGACAAATTCGATCTGATCGTGCTCGATATCATGATGCCGGGAGAGGACGGGCTCGCGGCCTGCGCACGGTTGCGCCGGGAGCGGCAGCAAACGCCGATTCTCATGCTGACGGCGCTCGGCGACGATGACGCTCGGATCAAGGGGCTCGACACCGGTGCCGATGACTACTTGGCCAAGCCCTTCAATCCGCGCGAGCTTCTGGCTCGGATCAATGCGATCCTGCGACGTGCGGGAGACGGATATGCGCCCCATGGCGGAACATTTGCGGGCAAGCGGGCCGTATTTGCCGGGATCACATTCGATCACGACGCCAGCCATGTCATTTGCCCCGATGGCACGGTCAATACACTGACCACGGCCGAAGCAAAGCTGCTGACGGTCTTACTTGAGCGTCCTCGGGCGGTGATCGGCCGGGATGAGCTTCTGGAATTGAGCGCCGGCCGTGTCGCCGGACCATTTGACCGGACGATCGACAATCAGGTTTCGCGCCTGCGCCGGAAAATCGAACCCGATGTGCTTCGCCCTCGGATCATATCGACCGTGCGCAATGGTGGATATTGCCTGAACTGTGATGTGGAGGTCGAGGCCTGATGCGAATGGGGTTCCGCTCACAGATCGCCCTTTTGGTGGTGGTGGTCCTGTTCGTGGCGCAGGTCGTGGGTTTGTGGCTTTTCGTCGATGAACGGTCGCTTGCGGTGCAAGCGGCCATCGGCAGCGAGGCAGCCGGACGCGCAGCCAACGTCGCCCGTCTGATCGAGGAAGCACCGCCGATGTTGCATGAGGATATCGTGGCCGCGGCAAACTCGCCCCTTGTGCGCTTCGAACTCGGCGACACGCCTGCTGTGACGCACTCCCATCATGATGAGAACGGAGCGGTTGAGGCGCGCGTGCGGGCGCTTTTGAACGATGGCTACACCCGCGATATTCGGGTCGAAGTGCATGAGATTGAACAGGGGCTGTTGCCGCTGCCGAACCTCTCTCCGGAAATGGCGGAAATGCACGCCGAGATGATGCAGGGCACGCTGGCGGCCCTCGAAATGGAGGTCTCGATCGCCATTGCCGGAGGCCATGGCTGAACGTCGCCACCCGCTTCGAGCGGCCGCCCATACAGTGGTCTTGGGCCTCCACCCTCTCTTTCGTGTTGACGGCCGCCGTGTTGCTGCTTGCGATCTTCTGGTTTCTGCTGACGCGCCTGACGCGGCCACTGAATGATCTCGCCGCGGCAGCCGAGGAGTTCGGGCGCGGTGGCGGGCAAGGACCCCTCACGCCGGTCGGCCCAAATGAAGTGCGGAACCTGACGACGGCCTTCAATGACATGCAAACGCGCCTGGCTCGCTTCGTCACGGACAGGACGCAAATGCTGGCCGCCCTGGCCCATGACTTGAGATCGCCACTCACCGCGCTCAGGGTTCATGCCGAGATGGTAGAGGATGCGGAGACCAAGACCGGCATCACGGCCTCTCTCGACGAGATGCAGGATATGGTGGAAGCCACGCTGGCCTATGCGCGCGGTGTGGGACAGGACGAGGCCCTGCAACGGACCGAGATTGGCGCGTTCCTGACCGACATTCGGGACGCAACCCACGGTGCGTTGGACGTGCGCCCGGGACCCGAGGCAATTGTGCAGATCAAGCCGAAGGCACTGCGTCGTGCTTTGCGCAATCTCATCGACAATGCGGGGCGCTACGGGCGCAACCCGACCCTAACCTGGGGCGTCTCTGACGAGAGCATCGAGATTTTGGTCGAGGACGATGGGCCGGGGATCCCCGATGACCGGTTGCGCGATGTCTTCCAGCCCTTCCTGCGCCTTGAGGGATCGCGCTCCCGCGAAACCGGAGGCCATGGGCTGGGCCTTTCAATCGCCCGCAGCATCGTTTTGCAACACGGCGGCGCGATCACCCTGTCGAACCGCGCGGAGGGGGGGCTCTGTGCCCGGATTGTTTTGCCCGTGACTGCGGATCAAGCCGCGATGACTTCCCCGTCAGAGCATCCCGAAGCGCGCCGAAACCGGATTTTCGGCTCGGACCAAAAAAGTGTAGCGCCGCCATCCAACCGGCGGGTTGATACATAACCTTACAAAATTCCGGCCCTTCCTGCGTTTCGCCGCTTGCTGATCTCCGATAGAAAACAAAGCGTTCGACATGGAAACGAGGCAGAGCCATGCAGGCAAGAAATCGACTTTCTCTCACCCGGCGCAGCTTTGCGCGCGGACTTGGTGCCATGGTGCTCTTCGCGCCTTCAATTGTCAGGGCCCAGACGATAGACCCGGTTCGGCGCAATGTATCGTCGTTCCGAACGCACGCTTGGCAGGACCATTTCGACGCGCTCGGTGTCGGCTTGATAATCTCTGACACCAACTCGAAAGTATTGCAGCATTGGACGACCGATGGGGAAATGCGTCTCTACCCGACGTCTGTCCCCTTGTCCGAGGACTTGACACGGCTTGGTTACACGGAGGTTGTGGAAAAGCGAGAAAACCCAAGTTGGGCCCCGACGCCCTCCATGCGCGAGCGCAATCCTGAATGGCCCGCAAGGATCCCGGGGGGCGACCCTGCTAATCCGCTCGGGACTCGGGCGCTGTACTTGTCTTGGCAGTATTACCGTATTCACGGCACCCAGGACACGCGAAAGATCGGGCGAAGATCGTCCAACGGCTGCATCGGTCTTTACAATGAACACATTGAAGAGGTGTTTGAACGCGCACCCGTTGGGACCCAGGTCAAATTGATCTGATGGGGCGTTACACGATCTTATCCGTCGCCCTTGCGGTGGTTCTTGGCATTGGCTTCTGGTGGACAGGACCAACTGACGATGACGTGGCAACGACCACGGACGACGCGTCTCGCGCCAACGGACCCATGGTCGATGTCGCCTTGCCGGAAGCGCTGTCGGCCAACGCGGAGGTCGGCAAACTGGCCTACGATGCGAAATGTGCAGCCTGTCACGGCGCAAATGCGGCCGGGCAGGACGGTGTGGCGCCCCCTCTTGTGCATAAGATTTACGAACCCAGCCACCATGGGGATGCCGCCTTCCTTCTGGCGGCCAAGAATGGTGTCCGTGCGCATCATTGGCGCTTTGGGAACATGCCGCCGGTCGAAGGTGTCACCGATGGCGATGTGAAAATGATCGTGGCCTATGTGCGTGAGTTGCAACGCGCGAATGGTATAAACTGACTGAAGAAACCGACGAAGGACGATCCGTGATATACAGAGTCGCACTGACAATTTTTTTGGCGCTGACCAGCGCGCAAGCCCTCGCCCATTCTGAAAAGGAAAGCATGACGCCTGCAGACGGAGCCATTCTTGACGCCGTACCGGAGACGATTGGATTGCGCTTCAACGATGGAATGCGATTGACGAAAGTCGAAATGACCCATGCTGAGACGCACACCGAGGCTCTGGACCTCGGCACCCAATCCGGTTTTGTCAAAGAATTCTCGCTTCCTCTCACGCCCATGGGGCCCGGGATGTATCACATCGAATGGCGCGGGCTTGGTGTTGATGGGCACCCGATGAACGGTGTCTTCTCGTTTGAAGTGAAGTGAGCGGTGCCGGATATCTGGGGACAGGCTGCGGTTGCCACAAAGTTTTTGCTCTATCTCGGCGTCCTCACGAGTTCCGGGCTGATACTCTGTCGCCAAGTCTTTTCCGAGCAGTTGGCTGGGCTCGACCGTTTTCTACGGGCCTGGGCCGTCTTCTTTGCTCTTTTGGCGGCTGCAATGTCATTCCTCGGCTTTGCCGTGCGGGGCGCAGTGCTCATGGATGATGCTTCAGGCATGACTGATCTGGCGATCCTTGCGTTGCTCTGGGAAACGCCGCCCGGAGACGCCCTGCTGTTGCGGCTTTTGGGTCTGGGGGCACTCCTGAGCGGTGTGGTCTTGGGGGGACGGTGGCTATGGTTAGCGCTCTTGGGCAGTTTCTTGGCAATCTGGAGTTTTTGCGAGATCGGTCATGTCGCCAGCGAAGATCGCCTATGGTTTCAGAGCGTCTTGTTCGGTCATCTGATCGTTGCCGCATTCTGGATCGGCGTCCTTCTTCCGCTCCATAAGCTTTCGGGGTCTGCGGACACATTGCGAGTTGCTGCCGTGCTTGGACATCGCTTTGGACAGGTCGCATCTTTTGCGGTCCCACTCCTACTACTCGCTGGCGTGGTAATGACCTGGCGACTGGTTGGTTCGTTATCCGCGCTTCTCGGCACTGCCTATGGTTTGACACTTCTGGCAAAGATTGCCGTCGTGACGCTGCTTCTGGCCCTTGCCGCCATCAACAAAACACGGCTTGTGCCCGCTTTGCAGAGCGGTGATCCCAAAGCTGGGCCGCACCTTGCAAGATCGATTTCTCTCGAATGGGTTTGTATCGGTGTCATCTTGCTTGCCACGGCTGTCTTCACCTCAATTCTAACGGTGCCATCATGAAACTTTCAAAACGCGACTTTCTTCGTATGAGTGCTGCCGGTTTGGTGTGCATGCCGAATGCACTGTCTGCACAATCAGCCATGCGCACGGTGACAGCCCGGGTCGCCGATATTCAGCTTTTACCTGACGACTACGGAAAAACGCAGATCTGGGGGTTTGATGGTATCGCGCCGGGCCCGGAAATCCGGGTTACGCAAGGCGCGCGGGTACAGAGACGTATTATCAATGAGTTACCCGATCCGACATCGACCCATTGGCACGGGATCCGCATCGAAAATGCGATGGATGGGGTGGCGGGTCTGACGCAGGACGCCATTCGCCCTGGGGACAGCTTTGACTACGATTTCGTTGTCCCCGACGCGGGCACCTACTGGTATCACGCGCACAACCGCTCGTTTGAGCAGGTCGCACGTGGTCTTCAGGGTGCGCTGATCGTCGAAGAGCCGGAGCCGATCGATATCGATCGGGAAGAGGTCCTGATCCTTGACGATTGGCGCATCGATCCGGAAACAGCTCAGATTGCGGATACCTTCGGGGCGATGCATGACCTCAGCCATGCCGGGCGTCTTGGGAACTACATCACAACGAACGGCGTCTACAATCTCGCAAAGACCGTGAAACGGCATGAGCGTCTACGCCTGCGGCTGATCAATGCATCGAACGCCCGGATTTTCCAACTCGCGCTGGAGGGGCTCGAAGGCTGGATTGTGGCCATGGACGGGATGCCGCTGGCCGTGCCGCAACCCGTGGACGGTTCATTCCTGCTGTCGTCGGCACAACGGGTGGACCTGATCGTCGACGTGACCGCAGAGGTCGGCAGCGCAGGCCATATCGTGCAATTGAGCCGCGATGAAAGCTTTTCTCAGGTGGCCTTCGAAGTGACGAGCGACGGTACGCGCGCGGCGCGAAACGCCTCTACCCCTGCCGCCGAATGCCCATACCATGCCCGATCTGGCATCGGCAAGGGACATCGCATTGCTGATGGAAGGGGGGGCCATGGGCGGCATGCGCGGTGCCATGATGGGCGGTCGGATGTCTTCGATGCGCGACATGATGGAGACAGGAAACTTCTGGGCCTTCAATGGCGCGGTGGGTGGCATGGATGGTCCAGCACTGGCGGTACTGTCGCGTGGCGAAACCGTTCGGCTGAAGATCACCAATGACACGTCGTTTCCGCATGCCATGCATCTTCATGGCATGCATTTTCCGAGATCGCACCCGATGGCAGCCTCGGCGCTGCGCGACACCACGCTGCTCGACCGGGGCGAAGTGCGCGACATTGCCTTCGTGGCAGACAACCCAGGAAAATGGCTGCTGCATTGCCATATGCTGTCACACGCGGCGTCCGGCATGATGACATGGGTCAATGTGGCATGAGAGCGATGGCTGCCATCCTCGGGATTGGTGTCCTGGCGGCGCTCGGGGCGGCAGCCTATGTCTGGACCGGGTCTGTCGGTGATGTCCAAAGCGGGGTGATGCCGGAAAGCGTCGATCTCGTGGCCGGCGAAGCGCTCTATGTCGAGACCTGTGCTGCGTGCCATGGGGCCAATCTGGAGGGTCAGGAGAACTGGCGGAGTCCGGGCGCGGACGGTCGGCTGCCGGCACCCCCCATGATGAAACCGGTCACACCTGGCATCATGCCGACCAGGTGCTGTTCGACTATACAAAGCTTGGGGGCCGAGAGGTGATGGCCGCTCAGGGCATGGAGTTCGACAGCGGTATGCCCGGTTTCGGCGACCAACTGTCCGACCAGGAAATCTGGAATATACTCGGGTACATCAAGTCGACCTGGCCCGAGGAAATACAGGATATGCAAGCCGCGCGCACCAATGGCGTGCCGGTGAACTAGGAGAACTCTCATGAAGATCGCAATGGCAATGTCTCTGGTCGCCCTTCTGCTTGCACCACTCGCGTCTCATGCTGACGCGCTCAGCGAACCGGGTCAAGGGAATGGTTCTGGAGGCCATCCGCGAAAACCCGGAAATTGTCCTCGAGGCGGTTCAGATCATTGAACGGCGTGAACAGGAACGGCAGGCGGCCGCGGCGGCGAGTGTCCTCTCCGAAAACCGCGATCTCCTCGAGAACGACCCGAACGCACCGGTTCTCGGAAATCCTGAAGGCGACGTCACGGTCGTGGAGTTTTTCGACTACAACTGCCCCTATTGTCGTCGCGTGAAGCCGCATATCGAAGCGCTCTTGGACGAAGATCCCAATGTGAGGCTGGTCTATCGAGAGTGGCCGATCCTCGGAGACGGCTCGGTTTTTGCCGCGCGCGCCGCATTGGCCGCGCGAGAGCAGGGCAAATACGAGGAATTTCACTGGGCGTTGATGGGCATGCAGGGCCGAGCCGAAGCGTCCGTCATCCAGGTCGCGCAGGAAATTGGTTTGGATATTGCGCAGCTGCGACGGGACATGCAGGCGCCTGAGATCGATGCCCATATCGCGGCGTCAATGGAGATGAGCCGCGCGCTCGGCTTCAATGGCACGCCATCCTTTGTGATCGGAGACGCGCTGGTTCCGGGGGTCATCGAGGCAGATCAGATGATCCGTCTTGCGCAGGAAGCACGCGCCGCAGGTCAATAGTTTCCTGACAATGGGCGAACGGACACAGTCAAAACGAGTGAAAGAGGTACTTTGATGGCCAAACTGACGCGTCGGCACTTTGTGGTAGGGTCTGCAATGCTCTTTCGGCGCCGCTCGCCACGTCGATATCGGCAGCGCCCACGTCCCCGCGCGCGATGTGGGATGTCTGGGATGCGCAAGTCACACCTCCGGGTTATGACCCCTCAACTTCCAATCCGTGGGGGTTCATCCGCGGTTCCCCGGTTCGGGTGGAGGCAAAGGCGGGCCTCGTGCCGGGTGACATCCATGTCGATGCCGTTGCGCGCTACTTGTATCATATCGAGCCGAACGGCAACACGGCGATGCGCTATGGCGTGGCCATCGCACGCGGGACATTGTACGAGCCGGGTGTCTACACGATCCGGCGTAAAGCCAAGTGGCCCACTTGGCGTCCAACGGACGACATGATCGAACGCGACCCGGACCTATATGCACAGCATGCGGAGGATGGACGCGGGGCCAACCAACCCATTGGGATCCCGTGCGCTTTATCTCTACGTGGGGAACCGGGACACTTATCTGCGTATTCATGGATCGCCTGAGCCGCGTTCGATCGGAGGTCGTGCGAGTTCAGGGTGCGTGCGCATGATCATGGCACATATCAACGATCTCTATCCCAACGTGGAAACGCGCAAGACCGCTCACCTGTATCCGCCCGAAGATGCGATCGGCGGCTAAATGGGCACCTTGATGTTGCTCAAAGCGTCTTGACCTAGCTTACCGCCTGGCAGATTGGATTGCCTTGTGACGTTCTGAGCGGCAACCAGGTCGCTTCGACCGGGCCGTTGTGCAAACACCAGAAGCAACTGTCATTCGGATCCAGCCGTACCTTGTTGAGGTTCTGGTATGGCGCAGCGAGACCGACGAGTGGTTCAGGCAATTCGGTGAAGGCACCGTCCGCATCGACCACGGGTGTCGTGGAACATCCGGTCAACAGATACGCACCAAAAATCAGGCCCAACGCCTTAGAGGTCCCGTTCATCCGGATTTTCAATCCTCCGAACCTTCTCCCAAAGCGATCGCCGGATAACCAGCTTCCGCAAGAACCTGAAGCAGGGCAGCCGTGGAGACTGTCGAGTCGATCTCTGTCGCGTGTGCAGCCAAATCCGTCCGGATGGTTGCTGACGGGTCTGCGGCTTTTACCGCTTTTTCGATTGCAGCGACGCAATGGCCGCAGCTCATCTCTGGGACGTGAAATTTCATGGCGCATCCTTTTCTCCAATTGGAAATAGGGATTCCAGTTGGTGGAAGGTCAAGCGTCCGTCGATGTTGGAACTGGGGTTTTTATGGCGACGGGAGCGTTGCTATTCGATGACTTGCTGCCTCCATGACAGGACTTCCCCATGAAGAAGAACATCACGCCATGTGCGCCGAGGCAAAGGGCGATTGGTGCCAGAACGCCCAAACTCCTGCAATCCAAAAAATGAGCCGC
>NZ_JBQFJM010000004.1:0-189136 GCF_056536285.1 Ruegeria sp. AF3
CCTGACCATTCTGCCCGAATCCGGTGGGCGTGTCAGCGAAATCTACGTAGATAACCGTCAGCATGTCGAACAGGGCCAGCCGTTGTTCAAGCTGGATGATTCCAGTCAGCAGGCCGCAGTCATTACGGCCAGAAAGGCTCTGGGTGAGATCGCGGCGGAAGAGGCCGTTCTGAGTGCTGAGCTTGAAGCCGCCGAAGGGCTTATGCGTCAGGCCGAAGGATCCTTGCAGCAGGCCATTGACGAGTTGGAGACCAACAAGGAACTAGCGGATCGCAATTCGGATATTGTCGGAGAGCGAGAGATTGAGCGGCTTGAGCTGTCCGTAGCCTCACGTCAGGGTGCATTGGATACTGCCGTCGCCAACCGTGATGCAGTGGCGGCCACGCTGCAACAACTGATCGAAGCCAAACGTGAAAGTGCGCAGGCCCGGTTGGATGAGGCGCTTATCGCGCTGGAAAAGACCACCATCTATGCCGGTGAATCCGGTCTTTTGCAGCAATTTGCGTTGAAAGTCGGCGACTACGTGAACCCTGTACTCAGACCGGCTGGATTGCTGGTGCCTGACACCTTGGGTCCGGCCGAGTTCCAGGCCGGGTTCGATCAGGTCAATGACCAGATTTTCGAAGTTGGAATGCCGGCGGAAATCTCCTGCATTTCGAAGCCCTTTACCGTGGTGCCCATGGTCGTAGCGGACATTCAGGAAGTCATTCCAGCCGGTCAGTTCCGGCCGACGGACCAACTGGCCGACATTCAGGATAGGCACGTCCAGGAACGGTAACAATCATTCTGGAACCGCTCTATGCAGGCGGTGCGGATGGGATCGCCGGGCAGCAAGTGTATCGCCAATGCCTATACCAGCAATCATGATCGTATCGCACATGGTGATCTGGGGGCGGGCAAAACTGTTTCTGCACATGGTCGACACAGTCGGTGTCGTGCATGCCGTTATCCTGAGGATTCAAACCTTGCTATTGCCGGTTCAACGCCTCGTATTTTCCGGTCATTAGCAAGGCTGGCGCCAACCACCAACGAACTGCCGGGGTTGGCGTCTTTCTTCATGGCAGCCTGATGTCGTCAGGAGCACAGCCATAGCAAAGAAAAATGCGCCGCAAGATTCCTGCGACGCACTGAGAGTGAGTAGTGGTGATGAAAAAGCCTAGCCTGCCTGGCGTTTGTCCATTTTGCAGTCGACCTTGTCGAGGCCCAGCCCTTCGCTCTGGCGGCAATCCTGGCGCATATCCTGACGCCCGTCACGCGTGTCCTGCCGATCGTCGCGGCGGTCCTGACGGTTGTCCATGCCAGCGGTATCCGCGACCTCATAGGATTCAGAGGCGAAAGCCTGAGGAGTGGAATCTGCGGAATTTGGGGCCACCGACGCAGAGGCCAGAGTGGCAGTCAGAACAAAAACGGCTGCGGCGGAGAGAGTTTTGTTGAACATTTGGATTTCCTTTCCTGTGAAACTGTTTCAAGGCCGGTGTCTGGTCTGGCCTCTGATGAACCCAAGATGGCAATTCCGGGGCTGTTCTGCTTGTATCGCTGGGACAGAGTTGTGCGAATTTGGGACATGAAGGCGTATTCTGGGAACAGCGCCGTCGTTCGACATGAGATATCCGACGTTCGAACTCAACAAGGCGTCAGCCAACAGCACCAGAAGTCCGACAAGCAATTGAGATAAATCGGGAAACAAATGAATAGACGAAGCTTCATTGGACTGTTCGGCGCCCAATTGATTACTCTGTCCGGATGTACGGTCGGTGATGATTTTGT
The DNA here is from genome assembly GCF_056536285.1 of Ruegeria sp. AF3. NCBI lineage: Bacteria > Pseudomonadati > Pseudomonadota > Alphaproteobacteria > Rhodobacterales > Roseobacteraceae > Ruegeria > Ruegeria sp. AF3. The sequence continues at coordinate 1,768 of NZ_JBQFJM010000004.1, forward strand.
TAATCCAGAAAAGGCGGTGCCGGATCAATTTCTTGGGACACAGAAAGAAGTCTCAATCACAAGAGCACAGACGAAATGGTGGCAGGCCTATGGCGACGCCAAACTCAACCGGCTTGTTGAATTGGGGCTAAAGCAAAACCTGGATATTCGTCGGGCGGTCGCGCGGATTGAACAGTCCCGGCGATATTGGATGGTGCGGGCTATCCGGTTTCAGGAGCGACGCGAGTATCCGAAGTACAGGCTTCTGCAGGAGGGACCAACGGGCGGGTGAACAGCGGCTTTGTCCGAGCCGAAGCAAGTTGGCAGCTTGATCTTTTTGGCAAGTTGAAGCGTGAGAAAGAAGCGGCTTTCTACCGGTTGGAAGGGGCTTATGCGGATGCGAACGTGGCGCGTATCACGTTATTGGGCGAATTGACGACTGCCTATATCGATGCACGCTTTTTTCAGGAGCTGATCCGTATCAATCATCGAGTGGTTGCGTCGCGGGAAAAGACATTGGACGCGACGCTTCGCGCGCAACAACGCGCTGGGGTAGCGCAACCTGAGCCTGATGGCGGCGCTGAAATTCCGATTGTCACTGAACTTGATGTTGCCCAGGCCCGAACGCTGGTTGCTACGGCGCGCGGGAACTGCCAGAAACCAAAATTCTGTTCTTCAAATCTGTTTCTCGTGTCGGAACGCTGTTAGGACAAGCTTGGGACCGACCGCGCGAAGGATTGGACCGGACTGCGCCTCAACCCGTTCCCTCAATCTCGAGCCTCAGGACCGGGGTACCCGCCGATTTGGTGCGAAGCAGGCCGGACGTTCTGCTTGCGGAAAGCCGATTGGCGGAATCTGTCGCACTTGCAGGTGTGGCAGAAGCAGATCTTTACCCCGAACTGCGTCTGACCGGGAACATCAACATCAACTATTCCGGAGACGATATTCTGCCAACAGCTGGCTTTGCCCGGCTCGGACTGGATGTCCCGCTGTTCGATCTGCCCGAGCGGAAATCGCGGGTCCGGTTTCAAAAAGCACGAAGTGAGGAATTGCTGGCCGCTTGGGAAGAAACGGTTGTCGAAGCCGTCGAAGAAGTTCAGGATTCCCTGGTCAGTCTGAAGAACCATCAGGAAGCGGTGCAATTCACAACCGAAGCCATCCGCGAGCTCAATGAAGTGCTGAAACTGGCTCGCAAGGGTTACATCGAAGGTCGCAGCAGTTTCTTGCAGGTGCTGGATGCAGAACGCGCCTTGCTTGCTGCGGAGAATGCTCTGGCGTTGGACAGGCGCAATTTTGCCGTAGACTTTGTTGACCTGAATGTTGCTCTTGGGGGGTCTTACAGGTGACTTACATTTATATTTTTTTTCCGGTGCTTCCATGATCCCGAACAAGAACGAGCGGTTTCTTCATATCTGCAAACATGTCGAAGCTGAGCTTGGCAATGCCGCATATTCCAGATTGCTTGTGGGCGTCGGGCTTGTTTCGGGCAGGGTGGGCGAAATGCAGACCAGCGCCATGCAGGAAGCCACTTTGCTGCGCAACGCGTGTCAGGCCGCAGATGACATTACTCTGGCCGCCCGGATCGGGATTGCATTCAGACAGGCCAGCACATTGACGGCTTATATCGCCCGAAGTTCGGCCACACTACGTCAGGCAATTGAAAACGGTGCGCGTTTCTACAGTCTTTCAGACTCATCGACAGAGTTCGTCCTCAAACAGGACAGCGGCCACGATGTCATGGAGGTTGTAACCCCCGAAGGTGCATTGATGCGGCATCACCGGTTTCAGGAGTTTCGGGTCTTTGGGCTGTTGGCCCGTCTACGTGCGATAGCAGGGGCCGATTTTTTTCCGGAAGAACTTTGCCTGCGTCACGAGGGTGGTACGGATGCGAAAGCTTTTGAAAAATAGCGAATTGCTCAGTAAGATTTGCCTGCCCGTTCAATGGCATCCGCTTCAAGCCAGGCGCGCTGGACCGGTCGATTCCCGGTTACGATCAGGACCTTGTCGCGTATCTGAATGAATTGGGGGCCGAACGCCTGCGCAAAGTGGGGAAGGTGAAACAGAGTTTCAGGGCACAGGTCGAGGCGCTGGTGATTGGCAGATTGCCGGGGCGGATCCTGACAGCAGATGAGATCGCGTCAGAATTGGGGATGAGCCGTCGCACACTGACCCGGCATCTGACGCAGGAAGGAACAAGTTTTCGGCAACTTGTCGAAGAGTTGCGTTTCGATCTTGCCAAGACCTATCTGAGGGACGGGCTCAATATTTCTGAAATCGCATTTATTCTGGGATATGGTGATCATGCTGCATTCTCGACGGCGTTCCGCCGCTGGGCTGGGCAAAGCCCCAGTGCTTTTCAGAAAAACCGCTGAATTGCTTTTGACAACAAACCCCGGCAGATCATGTCCCGACCCGGTTTGAGGCAACGGGCCGGAATTTTCCAGCCCGCCTGGAATGGTCCAGCGTGTCTAGGCGTTGTTGTATTGGGTTCAGTGGTCCTTGTGATGGCTTTTACCGCCTTTGTTATTGTCGAAATCGTCGTGACGATCTTCAAAGTCGTTCTTTTGCACCGCACCAGCTACTGCCCCGACAGTGGCACCAACAACAGCGCCTTCTGCGGCGTCACCGCCAGTGGCTTCGGCAACGACTGCACCTGCAACAGCACCTCGGACAGCTTTTTCCGCGACAAAGTCGGCTTGTGCCGACAAAGGAAGTACCAGAAGCATTGTGGCGGAGAGAGTGGAAAGAAGAGTGAATTTAGTAGCGTTTGTCATGGTTCCAACCTTTCTGACTGTGGCGTCCTTCGTGTCCGCCTTCTGACACTCAATTTGAGGAAAGTCCGGTGGAATTCCTTGTGATATTGGGGCATGAATGTGTGATTATGGGACATCCAAAAACACTGAGCGTGTTGCGCTGCGGGGCGATACTTCACCTCTAACCACTGCACCAACAACGAATACTATATCTCGAGTATCGCTTGACCAATTGCTCAGCGGGTCATCAAGTATCTGATGCGAACTCGTGAAGAAGAAAACTGAGTTGGTCTGTCCGTATTTGCTGTCCAGTTCTTGCCTTCGTGGTCGTGAGGCAAGCACGGTCATCGAGGTTGATCTGGTATCGAAGTTGTTTTGGCATTACCTGTCACTGTACCCTAATTAATCAGAATCTTGTCTGAAATTGTCCTGCAAAATCAATGATAGTTTGTACTCTTAATTTTCATATTGTACCGCTAATTACCACACTGTACCCTTAATTGCCGTACTGTCGGAATTGTGGATATGTTTCGGCCTATTGGGGCGGGGGATTTGCGTGGTAAATGAGCGTCTTGCGAAACACCGTGCAGCGGTTCTTCGGCCGATCCTGGAGCTTGAGAAGAGGTGAGCCGATCAGCACGGCGATCGGAGATGCCGCTTGGGAACTGGGCTTGGCGAAAAGCCACACATGGTCGCTTTACCGGCGTCTGAGAGAGAACGATGCGCGTGCCACGGCGTTGGAGTTGGACCGTCGCGGGCCGAAACCAGGGTCGAAACGGATTGCCAAAGGCGTCGAAATCATCATCTATGAGAGCTTGCGAAAATACTATCTGATCCGTGAGCGTTCGAGCTTTCTTCGCATCTGGCGCGAGATTCGTGCCGAATGCGTGGCGAAGGGGTTTCAGCCCCCGACCCGTAGAACGGTCAAAGCCCGTCTAGATGCTATGGATCAGCGAGAGGTCTTCCGGAAACGGCGCGGGGCAGAGGAGGCTGACAAGGTCTTTGCTGCGCGTCCGGGCCGCCTTGCAGTTTCAGCCCCGCTGAAAGTCGTTCAGATCGATCATACGACTTCGGACATCACGTTGGTCGATCACGTCAATCGACAGCCACTTGCGCGCCCTATCTGACGGTGGCCATCGATGTCGCGAGCCGGATCGTCCTCGGGGTCTATGTCTCTTTCGATGAGCCGTCTGTCTTGTCGATCGCCCTGTGTCTCAATCACTGTGTGCGCCGGAAATCGGTGCACGTCCCTGGAACAATGGAAGAGGTGGTTTGGCCGACGGCCGAGATCCCGACGGCGATCCACGTCGACAATGCCCAGGAGTTCCACAGCGACGCCTTCAGAATGGCCTGCGAAGATTGGGGCATTGCTATCGAGTATCGTCCGCTTGGCGGCAAACACTACGGCGGTCATGTCGAACGGCTGATCGGAACAACTATGGGGGCCGTTCATGTGCTGCCCGGGACAACGCAATCCTCAATCGTTGAGAAGGGCGACTATGACAGCAAGAAGCACGCGGCCCTGACACTGACCGAGTTCGAGGATTGGCTTCATCTGGAAATCTGCCGATACCACAATACGGTTCACGAAGCTCTCGGACGAACCCCAATCGCGGCATGGGCGGACATGGGCGGGGATACTGCGGGACGGCAGGTTGTCGATGTCGATGCCTTTAGGACAAGCTTCATGCCCTTCGAGTGGCGCCAGCTCGGGCGCACCGGGATCACGCTCTTCGGGGTCCATTACTGGAGTGATGTCTTTGCCTCGTTGGTCGGACGAGGGCAGGGCAAGGTACAGGTGAAATACGATCCGCGAGACTTATCGCAGGTCTGGGTCTTCACCGGTGATGGCCGCGTGATCCCGGCGCGCTACCGGGATCTCAGCCACCCGCGGGTATCGCTTTGGGAAAGTCGGCGGGCGCGGAAAGATTGGCAGGAAAAGCATGGTGGCCGGATCAACGAGCGGGTCCTATTCCAATTGATTGACGCGCAACGGCAGCTGGCTGAGGCGGCGCGCCAAAAAACTCGGATTGCCCAGTTAGAGAATGAAAGAGACGCGCGGCTACCCCGGCACCAACCGAGCCGTGATCCGTCGCGCGAAATGTTCGCGATTGATACAGGCAACCCTGATCTGCCTACCTATGAGATTGATGAGATTAATGACCTCAGAAGAAAGAATTGACCGTATCCGCGGCGACCATTGGGTCGCGTTTGACCGTGCCACCGTCGTTCTCAACAGATTGACATCCCTGATGGAAATGCCACAGCAAAGCCGGATGCCAGGGCTGATGGTTTATGGAAGTTCCGGCATCGGAAAGACGATGATCGCCAAGCGGATGGCGAGCAAATTTCCAACGCAGTACAACGCTGAACTGGGTATCACGAAAACACCCATCCTGCTGGTTCAGGCCCCGCCGGCCCCGGACGAACGACGGTTCTATCAACACATCCTGGCGACGATCGGGGCGCCTATGTGGGGTCGGCATACCGTGTCCGAGCTCGAGGTGCGCGCGCTCAGTCATCTTCGGGACATGGACCTTAGGATGCTTATGATCGACGAAGTGCATAACCTGCTTGCTGGCAGCTACCGTGAGCAACGCCGTTTCCTGAACATGCTCCGGTTCCTCGCCAACGATCTCTGCGCCTCGCTCGTCGTCTTCGGTGTGAACGAAGCCCTGGAGGCGGTTCGAGGAGACGATCAATTGGCCCGACGTTTGGACGAACACTACCTGCCGCTCTGGGAAGACGATGTGGAGTTCTCTCGACTGATCCAGACGTTGATCGCGGCGATGGCGCTTGAGCAACGCTCAGGCCTTACGGTGGCGTCGCTTCGGACGATCCTGAAAGTGACCGGTGGCGTCACCTCGCGCGTGTTTATCATGATCAAATCCCTGGCTATCGATGCAATCGAGACCGGAGAAGAGCGGATCACGGACGAAGCGGTTCATGCCTGGCGACCGGTTTGGACGAAGCATGCCTGGAACATTCCTCGACAGCCCGCCGCTGCATTCGGGTGACCGTCAGACCGCTACCGTTTCGACCGCCACCTATGCGTGATGAGCTTCTGTCGAGCTGGATGGGTCGCTTGGCGAAGGCCAATCATTGTTCGGTTGAAGAGCTTTGTGGCTATCTGGGTTTGGGGCAGGGCAGGGTGCCGGAATGTGCAAGCGACCTGCGGATGGCGAACTGGGCCATGCTATGCGGGGCGGTTCAGCGGTCCCCGGATGAAATCGTCAGCATGGCTCTTCCGGATTCAATGCATCATGACGTGCAATACGTGTCCCGGCATGACTTCCAATATTGCCCGGGGTGTGTTGCTAAATCACCCGATTTGGTGCTTCGCCATTGGCGCTTGGCATGGTCGATGACCTGTGAAATCTGCGGCCAGGTCCTGGCAGCAAAGTATCCAGCCAATGATGTATCAAGCAGACTTCATGCCCGCGCTTTGCGCGGCGCGGAAGTTCTGAAGACGGCTGCTATAACGACCGATCTCGCGCGGTTGCGCCGGATCAGTCTGACCCTGCAAGTCATGTCGGTGCTGAAGATCGGGCGTCTTTGGTCGCTCACCTCCGGGAACAAGCGCGATAGGCTACTGGCGCTTGCTGCGGTCGGTATTGGCACGACCCGTCCCTTGTTGGGTGCCGCCATCATATTGCGAGGAAACGACCGGGTGGCCCTGGAGTTGAGCCGCGTCTTTCCTGAACATCGTCAGATGATCGAGCGGATCCGTGGATTGTCGCAGGACCTCAGTCGACCGCTTCCTGGTCTGGGTGAAACAGGGCATCCAACCGGGCATGAAACACATGGATTGTGCCGCCCAAGAGTGTCGGAGAGCGCTTTGCAGGCCGCTCGTCAGGCCATCTCAGAGCTCGGAGCAGACGCAAATCGTCAAGCGCTTCTGACGCGCGCCGATGCACTTTGGAAGCGCTAAAGTGGGGTCAAGTCATAAGCCCCTGAACCTGTGGATATATTGCAATTAAGGGTACAAAAACGCCCCATAACACCGTGAATCCGCTAATTCTGATTTATTAGGGTACAGTGACAACTATGGCCGAGGATTGCTGCACAAGAAGTTGTTATGTGGTGTTTTATGCTCAAGGCTTTCAAGATTCTCGTAGCCACCCCATGACCGGGTTCGTGTTAGGACAATAATCGCAGCAAAATATGTGCATCGTGGTTTTGGCCGCTATAGAAGACAGCGAGCACCCGAACGACCTGTTCATAATCGTCGACGTCAAAATAGATGATCGCTTTGTTCTTGGTTACATTCCGAATGCTATTGCCGAGATGTGGTCTTAAGGTGCCTTGATGTGGAACTTTGGCCAGGCCTTCGAGGCTCTCCTGAATCTCGATGACGCGATTTTCAGCGCGCAGAAATGCGGTCTCTGAGTTTTCACCAAAGTGCTCAGCTGCTTCAACAAGATAGTCAAATATGAGATCGAGATCTGCGGTGACTTCTTCGGCGCGAACGACTTTATAGACCACGCTCTGCTCGCTTGCGTGCGATCATGTCTGCGGTGCGCTTTTCGCCCTCTTCGAGAGTAATGAAGGTTCCGTTTCGACGCTGATCCAGCAGCTCTCGCAGTGCATCCGTGTTTTGCGATTGCTCGCGCATCAGTTCAAGCCCATGCTGAAGCACGGCGGACAGGCTAGCGTAATGACCCTGGGCGACCAGATTCCGTGCGTAGGCATCTTGTGACTCCGTCAGGGATATTGATGCTTTGACGCTCATATCAAACCTCATTACTACTACTGAGTAGTATAATCTGCTGCATACAACTGTCAATATTGGGCGTGCACGGACGTGTTTTATTGGCATATCTATGTGGAAAGAAACTTCCCTGCATATCCCGCTCTATCGAAGTGCCACGCCAACGCCGTTCAAAGGTATCTTATCCACACGCTCTGATCCCAGTTGAGCCCGAGTTTTTCAAAAATCTCTTCAGCGTTCAAATTGAAGTCCTTGGCACGGTTTTGGACCTGAACCGCCTGAAAGCTCTCAAGGTTCCGCACAGTTCGGCCTTCTTCGAAGGTGATCAACTCGTGTGATCTGCCAGACCAACGGACGATCCCGCCACAAAGGATCTGTCGTTCGACATCAACCAGTTCAGCGACGGGATCCGCAAAGAAGTCGGTCCATTTGAGAAGACCCGCACTCACTGCCCGAGCGACTGCTTGTTCGATGGTGCGGCTTTTGAGCTTGGTTTCAATCGAAGCAATCAGCGCATCCACCGTTCGGGACGAAAAGCCCGTCTGACTGGCGATGACGGGTGGAATCAAGCCTGATGCAAGCATCTTCAGCACATCCATCTCCTGATCAGAGAGCGCATCCGAACGAAAGGTAAAACTCGTGCCAATGACATCGAGCGCGAGCAGATGCAGGATCTGTGCTTCATGACGCAGGGCAGGGAGGATTCTTGCTACCAAAGCGTCCCACTCGAAGCGGGTTCAAAACTTTGCAACAGAACCCAGAGATCGCGCGGCGAGGCTCAGATCGGGCGCTACAAACAGGTCATCGGGCTGGAACTTCGCAGCCGCAACATGGAGACCCAGACAACCGAAGCCCGCATCGCTGTCAAAGCCCTCAACCGCATGACCCGTCTAGGTCGTGCGACCTATGAACGTGTCGCATAACGAACCGGGGAAAGGGGCAAATGCGGCCCAAGCGCTATTCGTGCAACGCGGTCCCCCTCATCCACCTTTTCCTTTACTCTTCCCATACCGGTCATTCTCCGGACGGTGGCACCTCGGCCCATACCAGATATCGGTACTCGCCGCCCTCGCTCAACGCGCGCTGCACGATGTCGCGGATATTTGCGGCAGATCGCTTCGGATCGATAAAGATCTGCCATTGCCTTTCGTAGCCTGGGGTCTCGTTCGCCAGGAAGTCGTACTCGAAAGCACGCCCTGGCCCTTGGCCCTCGAGCCGCACAACCTCCAGTCTGGCTACGCTATAGCCCCGAGATGCTATGTATTCGTTGAATTCAAGCATCTTGCTAGAAGGCTCGACGTACACGAAGGCCCCCGTTTCGAGCTTGTCCAGCATTTCGTCAAACTCATTTTGCATATTCACTTTCATTCCAACGGCCTGATGATCGGGTCAGGTTCATTTTCTCTGTCCCGAAGAGGACGGTTCCTATTGCTTACGGCGACGACGTGCCCTTCCGGACCCAAGAGTACCCAGTGCCCGTCCTGTCCAGTCAGCAAGGTCATGGGTATTGCCAAGTTGTCTGGCATTTCGACGACGACTAAATGCAATGAATGAACATTCCATCCAGCATGCCGCGCCTGAAGGGCTTTCGCTACCCTCGTGAGGTCATTGCCTACGCGGTTTGGGCATACCATCGGTTTGCCTTGAGCACTGCGGATGTCGAAGATCTCTTAGCGGAACGGGGTGTCATCGTGAGCCGAGAAACCATTCGGCTCTGGGTTAATCGGTTCGGCGCGCATTTTGCCGCCTGCATCCGGCGCGATCGCCCTAAGCCAAACGACAAATGGCACATGGACGTGGTTGTCATCACAATCCGCGGCAAGAAGCACTGGTTGTGGCGGGCCATCGACGCGAACGGCGACGTTCTCGATATCCTCGTGCAAACGCGGCGAAATGCAAAGGCGGCCAAGCGGTTTTTCAAAAGATTGGTCGCTCAGTTTGGTGAGCCAAGGGTCGTGATCACAGACAAGTTGCGCAGCTACATCAAGCCCGTCAGCACCTTGGCACCACAGGCCGACCACCGGGCCCACAAAGGGTTGAATAATGCGATCGAAGTTTCGCACAGAATGACCCGTAAGCGGGAGAAGTTGTTTGGTCGGTTCAAGTCACACCGACAAGCTCAGAGGTTTCTGTCCGCGCATGACCAGATCAACCTGATATACCGTCCCCGCCGCTATCAACTCACCGCCATCTCTTACCGCCATGCCCGCAACGATGCGTTCAGTCTCTGGGCCGCTTACACCGCCGAAATGGCAGCATAACCCTACTTTTTCCAATGCTTCACAATCGGCCGGCAACAACTTGGCAATACCGAACCGGCCCATAAGCTTCTCTCGCTTCCGGGTTGGTCGGTGCGAGCCCTCAATACGATTATTCAGGCCCTTGTGAGCCCGGTGATCTGCGTCAGGAGCCAGCTGACGGATCGGCTTGATGTAACTGCGTAATTTGTCTGTGACGATAACGCGGGGCTGGCCAAACCGGGCGGTCAACTGTTTCAGAAACCGCTTGGCCGCCTTGGCGTTTCGCCTTGGTTGGACCAGAATGTCGAGCACATCGCCGTTCCCGTCCACGGCCCGCCATAACCACATCTTGACGCCGTTGATCGGGACGACGACTTCATCGAGGTGCCATTTGTCTGCCGCTGCGGGCCGGTCACGCTTGATACAATGTGCGAAATGCCGACCAAACCGGTTGACCCATTTGCGTATGGTCTCACGGCTGACCATCACATTCCGCTCGGCGAGCAGATCTTCAACATCAGCGGCACTGAGTGCGAACCGATGGTATGCCCAAACGGCGTAGGCGACGACTTCACGGGAAAACGGTAGCCCTTCAGGCGTGGCATCTCAGCTGGTATATTCATGGAGACCGGCTAAACAGCCTCAGGTACGACTGCAAGTTGGCAATCCCGGTGACATTTCTACTTTGCGCAGCCGGTGACATTTCTACTTGGTTGCAACAGACATGCGCATACTTGACGCACATTGATTCTATGCATAATCTCCTTACTTAAGGAGATCATCATGCCCCCTGCACCGGTCAGAAAACCTACAAACCTGACGCTCGACAGCGATCTGCTGTCGGATGCCAAGGCTCTGAATGTGAATCTGTCTCGCGCCGCGGAAGAAGGTGTGCGCGCAGCAGTTACCAAAGCACGTGAGGAACAATGGCGGGCGGCGAATGCAGCAGCACTCGAAAGCTCAAATGCGTTTGTCGACAAACACGGCTTGCCGCTTGATCGGAACCGCCAGTTCTGATGGCAAAGTTCGACGTCTATTCCGGCTCCGATAACGATACACTTCTGCTCGATGTCCAGGCAGATTTACTCGATGCCCTGAACACGCGCATGGTCGTACCCCTGATGGCTGTAAGTAAGGCGCCGATACCGGCAAAGCGGCTGAACCCGGTATTCGCGATCGATGGCGCCGAATATGTCATGGTGACGCAGTTCATGGCGGCTGTTCCCAGATCGATCCTGCGAGAACCCGTCACCAACCTGAACAGCAGTTTCGAGGACATCACGTCGGCGATCGATATGCTGACGCAGGGGTTCTGAGGCCGGTTGCTACCGAACCGAATACCAGGCGCCCCGAGCCTGGCCGTGAAGCTCCAGATGGCCGTCATGCACAAGCGCGCGAAAATGCTGTTTGAGCGTATTCCGGTTGGCGCCTGTAAGCTTTACAGCCTCCGCCATTGTCAGACGCCCGTGTTCCCGCGTCAGTTCGTAGAGTTTCGCTGCCAGTTCCGGCATGGCACCCATCATCAGCTTTTCTCGTTCAACGCGGATCCTGAGGCGCAACATTTGCTTTTGCAGGGCGTTCAGGAAAAACTCCAGCCACGGCGTCCAATCGGGCTCAGCGCTTCGGATTGTGCCCTGGGTTTGCCGCAGCGCCAGATAGTAACCTTCCTTGCTTTGCTCGATCACGCTTTCGAGGGAGCTATACGGCACATAGGCGTACCCTGCCCTGAGCAGCAACAGCGTGGTCAAGACCCGGCTGAGCCTGCCGTTCCCATCCTGGAACGGATGTATCTCCAGGAACACCACGACAAATATCCCGATCGCGATCAGAGGATGCATGTCCCGTTTCTGGACGGCATCACTGTACCAGCTGATGAGTTCCGTCATCAGCCGGGGTGTGTCAAACGGTGTCGCCGTTTCAAACACAATCCCGATCTGTGCGCCGGTGTCGTCAAACGCGGCGACACTGTTGGAGGAGGTTTTATAGGCCCCCCGATGGCGCTCATCCTTGTCGCTGTGCTTCAGGAGGTCCCGGTGAAGCTGAAAGATGTGGTTTTCGGATATGGTGATGTGGTCCCACGCCTCGAACACCGTTTCCATCACTTCTGAGTATCCGACGACTTCCTGTTCATCCCTTGTGTCGAAGGTTTTGATTTCCAGGTTGGACAGAAGCCGCTGGACTTCCTGATCGGAAAGCTTGCTGCCCTCAATCCGGGTGGACGAACCGATGCTCTCAATGGTTGCGACCCGTCTCAGCGCCGCCAGCCGTTCCGGCGCCAATGTGCCAAGGGCTTGCCAGGCGCCTTTGAACTCGTCGATTTCCGAGATTCTGGCAAGGATTGTTGAGGTGATAACCAGTGTGTCAGTTCTGAACATACCCAAAATAACACCCATTTACACCCATTTGTCAACCCACTTCTACACCCATTTACACCCAAAAAGCTTTCGCCGATTTTCTAAATCAATACTGCCTCTAGCAGGCATTCAATATTTCACCACCTCAGACCCATGGTTCCCCTCGTTATCGGTCCATTCTACACCAACTGCTCTCGTATAACTGCCTCGCTGGCATGCCCTGGAATGAATAACCCGGCTTGGCACTGAATCTGGACTAGATGACCGCCGCCTGCAACGCCTGCAAAAACAACTGGCAGCACAGGACCTGCTGATCATCGACGAACTTGGTTTTGTGTCGTTGTCAAAGACCGGGGCGGAATTGCTGTTCGAGGTCATCAGCCAACGCTATGAGCGCGGCTGGATCCTGACACCTCGAACCTGCCCTTCGATGAATGGACCAAAACATTCGGATCGGAGCGCCTCACTGGTGCCTTGCTCGACCGGTAGACCCACCACGTCAGCATTCTGGAGATGAACAGAGAAAGCTATCGCTTGGCACAGAGCAGGGCCCGGCAGAACTCCTAAGGCACAGAAGAGATTGGTCCTGACGGACCAAGACGCCTTGGCAACCGCCAGCTATTTGGGAGCGCGTTTGCCAAGGCGCCGGTCACCCAAACAGTGGACGACTTTTGCTCCGCCCAATGGCAGACTTTCTCACCGCCGTTGACACAGCGAATGTCTCCTCTGACGGGCTGCACCGCCACCGAGGTCGGCTTTTGAGCCCAATTGGGACCGTGCAAATAAGGTTTTCCTGACATTTTTCTTCTGGTTCTGGACCGATTGCGCTCTGCAATTTAGGCTCCGCTTTGTATGGATGCCAAGCATAGGAAATTGATCGGAGTCATAAGTGGAACGACGGCTGTCAGCAATCATGGTAACTGACGTGGTTGGCTTTAGCCGCCTGATGCGGGCCAATGAGATTGCCACGCTGCAGGCTTTGAAGAGTCACCTCGACGATGTAGTCGAAGGCCAAGTTAGGGAGCATGCCGGGCGGGTCGTCAAAAGTACCGGCGATGGCTTCATTGCCGAGTTTCCGAGCGTCGTCAACGCAGCAACCTGTGGTGCCGAAATACAATCTCGTATGCGCACCCGCAATCTCGACATTCCCATCGACAGGCGGATCGAGTTCCGGATTGGCATTAATGTCGGAGACATCATTCATGATGGCGATGATGTCTTCGGCGATGGCGTCAATATTGCAGCCAGGATCGAATCTTTGGCACGCCCCGGTGGCATAGCTGTGAGCGCGCCTACGCGTGCTCAGATCAGCGTGGATTCAGGGCTTCGCTTCGAAGATGGTGGGGAACATATCTTAAAGAACATCGATCAGCCTTTACAGGTGTTTCATCTAGCCAGCAGCGGCGCACAGGAACTTCCAGCAGATGCACCGCTGCAACGCAACAAATCAGTTGCGGTGCTGCCACTGATAAATCTGAGCGAAGACCGGGAACAGGACTATTTTGCCGACGGGATCACCGAAGACCTGATCGTGGATTTGTCAAAGATTTCCGCCTTGTTCGTGGTCGGGCGCAATGCTGTGTTTGCCTACAAGGGCAAATCGGGCAACTCCTCGCAGATAGCACGCGAACTGGGCGTACGATACCTGCTTGAAGGCAGTGTGAGACGCGCTGGCAAACGCGTGCGCGTGACGGCGCAGCTGATTGACGGCACGACGGGGGGGCATGTCTGGGCTGACCGTTACGACCGCGACCTGGAAGACATTTTCGAGGTGCAGGACGAAATCACGCGAACTATCGTCGATCAGTTGCGCATCGAGCTGAATGTGTCGGAAGAACGTTCCATCGCTGCGGCTCCAACTCGCGATGTCGACGCCTATAGCTACTACCTGAAGGGCAGACACTTCTACCATCTGCGGATGCATGACTACATGGCGCGCGCGCGCGCCATGTTTGAGGAAGCTGTAAAGCTCGACCCCACATTTGCGCGCGCCTATGCGGGCATCGCGGACTGCGACTCCTGGTCAACAAGTTGGTTGGGCGCAGGCATCGATCGCGACGCGATACTTGCCTCAGCCGAAAAGGCCATCGAACTTGAACCGAACCTAGCCGAAGCGCATGCTGCCAAGGGGCAGGCCCTGTTGGGAGCGGGACAGGAAAGCGCAGCGCGTGCTTCGATGGAACATGCGCTTACTGTCGATCCGTTGTGTTATGAGGCACATTACTACTACGCGCGTTACTGCTGGACATCCGGAGACACTGAGAAAGCCAAACTCCACTTCATCCGCGCGCTTGAAATTCGGCCAGATGATTACCGCTCACCACTACTCCTTAACATGATCCTGACTAGGTTAGGTGAAAAGAAGACAGGGAGGGATTATGTCGATCTAGGCTTGCGCAGGGCAGAAATTGCCGCCGATCTGTATCCTGACAATCCTGACCCGCTCGAACTTGGCGCGTCGATACTCGCCCAGCGAGGCGAGTTTGACCGCGCGCGGGAATGGTTGGACCGCGCATTGCGAATACGGGGCGGAAGTGACGGTGGTAGTTTCAACATTGCTTGTGTCTATTCGCTTTTGGGCGATACGGATCTGGCTCTGAATGTGCTCGAACGTACTGCCAAAGATGCAGGACCTGACGTGCTTCAATGGCTATCGGTCGATCCGGATCTTGATGCGATCCGCGACCATCCCCGCTTCAGGGAGTTGATAAAACAAGACTAGCCTACATGAGAAACTTACTCGTAGCTGTGCTAACATTGCTGCTCTAGATGCCTTCGATCAGTGGCGGAGCTACGCACTTGACATGACCGCGTGATCGTACCCGCATCAGACTTTTGCAATCAGTGCAGAATAAGTTGGCAATCCCGTTTCCTGAAAAAGCGCTTTGCGGCAGCTTTGTTCCGGCGGGATTGAATCAAAACGTCCAGAAGTCACCGTTGGCATCAACCGCGCGCCAGAGCCAGTGTTTACGCCCCAAGATTGGCACCACGACCTCATCGAGATGCCATTTGCCCGCAGGACGCGGTCGATCCCGTC
The DNA here is from genome assembly GCF_056536285.1 of Ruegeria sp. AF3. Lineage (NCBI taxonomy): Bacteria > Pseudomonadati > Pseudomonadota > Alphaproteobacteria > Rhodobacterales > Roseobacteraceae > Ruegeria > Ruegeria sp. AF3. The sequence continues at coordinate 16,842 of NZ_JBQFJM010000004.1, forward strand.
GGACCTTTACGGCAAACTGAGCCCCAAAGCGTGCCACCCAGTCCCGGACAGTTTCGTAAGAAACCGCGATCCCGCGAGAGGCCAAAAGATCCTCAACATCACGCAGGATGAGTGCAAACCGATGGTACGCCCAGACCGCGTAGCCAATGACCGAGCGCGGGAAACGAAAACCTTTGAGGCGGGAAAGATCACACAGATTCAACATGGCAGCGCGCTACAACGACCAGACCGCTTCAACAACCTGGCAATGCCCCTCTTGCACGCCGGGATAGCTCCGGCGTTGAATCACTTGGTTCCCAATGCTCTGTTGTTTCCGGGAGATAGGCGCCGCGGGCAGACATTGACGCAACGAGCGGCGCCCGGTCGCGCACGATAACCATGCCTGCATCGAATGGAGCATTAAGCCACTTGTGCAGGTCAATCGCCCAACTGTCCGCTTCAGCAACCCGCTCCAACCGGTTTGCCAGTTCGGGTACAGCAGCGAGCCAGAGCCCGAAAGCACCATCCACATGAACCCAGCCGTTCCGCTCGCGCACCATTGGGATGAGCTCGGCAAACGGGTCGAAGGCGCCGGTGTTTATTTGACCTGCCTGCAGGATGACAAGCGGCGGGCTGCTGCAGCTGTCCAGGGCAGCCCGGAACGCATCCGGCTTTATCCTCCCTTCGCCGTCCGCCGCGACGATGTTTGTCCGGCCCGCGCCAAAGCCAGCATAACGCAGGGCAGCGAATGGGGCGGAATGCGCATCCTGCCCGATCAAAACGGGAATCTCGGGTGCCGAAAACAGCCCGTCAGCTTCAACATTCCACCCCTGGGCAGCCAGCAGCGCATTGCGTGCGGCCATGACGCCAACCATGTTTGCCACTGTGCCGCCGGTCACAAGACCGGCTCAGCTTTCGGGCGGCAGTGACAGCAACTCTATTACCCAGTTGCAAACAGCGCGCTCCATTCCGGTTATTGCGGGCGTTTCAAAAGATGAGCCCGCGTTCTGCCCCCAGGCTGATACCAGAATGTCGGCAGCTACACCGACGGGATGCGACGCGCCGAGGACATAGCCGAAGAAGGTCGGCCCCGCCATTTTGTGCAGACCGCCTTCAGAAAGTTGCACGATGTCCCCGATTACCTCACTTTCCGGCACCCCCGTTTCAGGAAGAGGGCCCAAAAAGCGGCTGGCAGCTTCACCAAGTCCCAAGACAGGCCGGGCCGGCCCATTTGGCAGTTCCTCGCGGTAGGTTTTGGCTGCCTTGAAGGCTGCCTCTAAAGCTTGCGCCTGCCCTTCACTCAAACCTCGCCGCACTCGTCCCATCTCAAATACCCGCTACCAGAATACTATCCGTGGGAAGGTAACATGGATTGCACCGGAATGCCTTTGTTTACATGTGGCCAAAGAGCGTTTCGTACCGGCCGAGGCATTGGTTGGATAGAAATGCTGCATCTGGTTGCTAATGGCCGCTTTGGCGACCGCTGCATGCGGCGGCGGGTTGTGAAGAATGTCGGCTAAGGGCCGCCAGCGAAGACGGCCCGAAGTTGTTAGATTTCAATGGCCTCAGCGATTGCTAGCGCGTCTTCAAGTTCGACGCCCAGGTACCGGACAGTGCTGTCCATCTTGGGGTGCCCAAGCAGAAGCTGAACCGCCCGCAAGTTGCCGGTCTTCTTGTAGATCTGGGTCACCTTTGTCCGCCTCATCGAATGCGTGCCGTAGGCACTCGCCTCTAATCCGATCGAAGTGACCCAATCGCGGACGATCCGTGCATACTGGCGAGTCGAGATATGAAGACGTTCATGGAAGCGGCCGGGCCAAAGGTACTCTGAGCCGATCATGAGTTCATCCTCCATCCACTTCTCGACCGAGGCTCTTGTGCCTTCCGAAATCTCGAAACGCACTGGTTTCTGCGTCTTGCTTTGCAAAACGGAAGCCCGTTCTTTGATCTGGCCAGATGCCATGACATCGACGACTTTCATCTTCACCAGGTCACAACCGCGCAGCTTGCTGTCGATCGCCATGTTGAACAATGCTAGGTCGCGATGGTTTTCGGCCAGTTCAAGCCGAACCCGGATCGCCCAGACATGCTTTGGCTTCAGCGGTCGTTTCTGACCGACGATGCGGCCCTTGTTCCAGGCAGGGCGCAGGGCGCGGATTGCAGGTAGATTTGGTGTTTCCGTGACTGATCCTCCGATCCGCCATGCCCTCCCACAACGACAACCCGACGTTGACGGGGGATTTAATCACGAGTGAATGCGGCACTCGAAGTTTGCTTTGGCAAGGCTGCCAGAATGCCGGCGAGTGATCATGGACCGTACACCACTTCGCCTCGGCGAACCGTCATCGCCACGCTTAGATCCACTAGGTTGTCTGGAACTGCAATGGGATTGTCCGACAGCACTGCAAGGTCGGCGGCTTTGCCCGGTTCGATCGAACCTCGACGGTCCTCTTGGAATACCTGCCAGGCAGCGTCGATTGTTTGTGCCCGTAAAGCAGAAAGGACGCTAATCTTCTGGTCCTCCCCAATATCCGTCCGCTTGATGTGGTTCGGTTGACGGCGCAATGGGCTAGATGAAGCGGTCTTGTGGGGGTGACGGAGGCGTCGTTGTGAAGCGTGTAGCGGACGCCAAAACGCTCGGCCGACGCGGCCGGAGACAATCGGTCGGCGCGCTCTGGCCCCAGGAAAGTGCTGTGATGCCGGTCACCCCAGAAATGAATATGGGCGGAGAAGAAACTGACGGTTATACCAAGATCCGCCATGCGTTTCAGCTGATCGTCGCGCAGTGTTTGCCCGTGGATGATCGTGTGTCGGTGATCCGCGCGCGGGTTGTGATCCAGGGCGGCGGCCACGGCATCTATAAACATGTCGGCCCCTGCATCGCCGTTGCAATGGCAATGTATCTGGTGGCCGAGGTTGTGCAGTTTTCTGACTTCGCGGCGGTGATCCTCTTCTGCAACATAGGGCATGCCGCAGGGATTTCTCCGGTCGATTGGCCGATGATATGGCTGCGAAAGAAAGGCTGTTTGAAGCTGGAAGGCTCCATCGGTGAAGAGCTTGCGCGGCCCAAGCGTGAAATGGGGATTTCCTGGCCATTCCAGCGTCTCCGACAAGTCCGGTTCTAGCTCCCCGATGGGCAACAGCATCAAGCCGATACCGGGGTCTTGGTCTTTTGAGAGCGACGCAAAATGGTCCAACATAACGCGCGATGTCCATGCGTTCTGCGCGTAAGTCACACCATGCATAAGGTATTCATCGCGACAGGACGCAAATCCTTCCCAGAATCTCTTGCGGTCGATCAGGAAGTCGGTGTCGCCCATTTCCCCCATAGCGGAAAGACCCTCGATGAGACCGGTAAGTTCCCCGTCTTCAGCACGGCCAAAGCGCCCACCCAAAGGATCGGGCGTATCGCGGCTGATGCCCCTCCGGGCGAGGGCGACGGAATTCGCGACACCGTTATGGCCTGAAGCGTGCAGCACCCAGACCGGGTGTTCTGTCGACACGCTGTCCATTCTGCCCGCGCCGGCATTCGGCCTTCCGCAACCGCCGTGTTGTCGAACAGCACGCCCATGACCCATTCACCTTTGGGCGTCTCACTGGCTTTGGCGCGCAGACGTTCCAGCGCTTCGCCCATGTCTGTGCAATTGCCACGCGGAGGCGCGGCGAGATCGACACGGAACAAGGCGATGAAGCCCGGGTCAGGAAAGTGCCCGTGTGGGTCGATGAAAGCAGGGATAAGTGTCTGACCTTGCAGGTCATGAAGCCGCGTGCCTTGGGGCATCTGCGCCCGCAAGGCAGCCTCAGCGCCGACGGATTTGATCGTTTCGCCAACTGTCAGCACCGCCTCTGGCTCCGAGTTGGTCGCATCCATCGTCAGGATGGTGCCGTTGAAGTAAAGCGTTGCCTGCATTGGAGCCCAGTCAGGTCAATGGTGCAAGGCAGCGGAGGCCGTGACCCTCTGATACCTCCCAGCTTGGTGTCTGAGTGCAGACCTCTTGCGCGAAAGGACAACGCTCGCGGAACTCGCAACCGGATGGACGACGCAGTAGGCTTGGCGGTTCCCCAAGCGCAATCCGTTCCAGCCGCGCGTCGGGGTCAGGTTCGGGGTTCGCGCTGAGAAGACAGCGGGTGTAGGGGTGGCGCGGATTTTCGAAAATGGCTTCGGTCGTTCCTTCCTCGACCAGGCGCCCCAGATACATGATCCCCATACGGTCGGCGACGTGACGCACAACGCTGAGGTTGTGGGTGATGATCACCATCGCCAGCCCCAGCTGTTCGCGCAGGTCATTGAGAAGGTTCAAGAGTTCGCCCTGAACGGACACGTCCAAACCTGCTGTGGGTTCGTCGGCAAGGATCAACTTGGGTTCCAGTGCAAGAGCCCGCGCCACGCCGACCCGGCGCGCCTGACCGCCAGACAGTTGATAAGGATAGCGGTTCGCAAAATGTGCGGGCAGGTTGACCATCTTCAGCAGTCGTTTGGCCTCTGATTGCAGGTCCCGGTCTTTCATACCTTGAATGCGATAGGGTTCGGTTACCAGATTGCCGATGGTCAGACGCGGCGACAGACTGCCGACCGGGTCCTGAAACATCATTGCGATGTCCTTGCGCAGCGGGCGCAGACGCTTCTCGGGCAAGCCGCGAATTTCCTGACCGTCGTATTTGACCGAACCGCCCTGCGCCGGGGCCAGCCCGGCAATCGCGCGGATGACCGTGGTCTTGCCCGAGCCACTTTCGCCGACCAGCGCATAGGTTTCCCGGAGCCACATCGAAACTGACTCCCGCCAGAACATTAACCGGACCATAGCTGGTTTGAAGATTATCGACAGATAGAAGGCTCATGCTGTGACCTCCTCTTGGTTCAGCCAACAGGCGGCAAGATGACCTTCGCCAAGCTTCTCGAGCGGAGGGACGTCTGCTGCGCATTTCGACATCGCCTGATCGCAGCGATCGCGGAAAATGCAGCCGCCGGGGAGATTGGCGAGATCGGGAACCTCGCCCGGGATCGTCGGCAAGACACGGGCGCGGGTCTTGATATGGCCCGGGTCGCATTCGATCAGGCGGCGGGTATAGGGGTGCTTCGGGTTGTGGAAAATTTCGCGCACATCGCCGCTTTCGACAACGGCACCCGCATACATCACCACCACCCGATCACAGAGTTCGGCGATCACACCCAGATGGTGCGAAATGAACATAATGGCACAGTGCATCTCTCGCTGAAGTTCTTGCAACCGCTCGATGATCTGCACTTCAAGCGTCGCATCGAGCGCCGTTGTGGGTTCGTCGGCGATCAGGAGATCGGGTTCTGACATCAATGCCATGGCAATGGCGATCCGCTGGCGCATGCCGCCGGAAAATTCATGCGGGAACTGGTTCAGCCGGGCCTCCGGATCGGGAATGCCAACTGCACCCAGCATTTGCGCGGCCTTCGCGCGCTTCTCGGCCTTGCCTGCAGACGACCGGTGCTGAATATCCATCATTTGCTGACCCACCGACAGGACCGGATTGTGCGTCTGCATCGGGTCTTGGAACACGATAGATATATCGTCACCGCGCAGATCACGCATTTGGCGCTCGTTAGCTTTCAAAAGGTCCTGCCCTTTGAAGCGCACCGCGCCCTGACGGAACCGCGTATTGGGCGCGGTCAGCCGCAGGATCGAGGAAATCAGCGTGGATTTCCCGCAGCCACTTTCGCCGACGATTCCCACGATTTCGCCCTTGCGGACATCGAAAGTGATATCCCGCAGGGCCTTTAGATCGCCACGCTCGGTTTCATAGTCGACGCTGAGGTGGTCGATTTCCAGTAATGTCTCGGTCATCGGTTCTTCCTCAGTTTGGGATCAACAACGTCGCGCAGGGACTCACCCAGGAATGTGAAGCCAAGGGTTGCGATGATGATCGGCAGGCCGCCTCCGACGACCAGCCAGGGTGTTTGACGAATCAGTGCATAGCCGTCTTTCAACAGCGCCCCCCAACTTGGAGTTGGTGGCTTCACGCCAAGGCCGAGAAACGACAATCCAGCCTCAAGAGCGATCACTGTGGGGATGTCCATGGCAGCCAGAACAGCCAGTACACCAATGATGTTGGGCAGCATATGCACACCCAGAATGCGCGCCATGCTGGCCCCCATGGAGCGTTCGGCCAGGATGAACTCGGAGTTGCGCAAGGTCAGCGTCTGTGTCCGCGCAACCCGGCCATAGGTCGGGATCGAGGTCGCCATGACCACAAAGACCACCGTTTGTAGGCTGGGGCCGACAAGCGCGACAACCGCCAGCGCGAACATCACGGTCGGGAATGACCGGATAGTGTCAAAGAGCAGCATTAACAGGTTGTCAAGCCATTTGGGCCCGTAGCCAGCGATCATGCCCAGTGTCAGGCCGATCACCATGGCACCAAAAACGGCTGGCAGGGCGACCTTGAGGGCCACTTGCCCCCCCATGATGACACGGCTGAAGGTGTCGCGGCCCAACTGATCGGTGCCCAGCCAATGGGCGGCTGACGGGCCCTGCATGCGGGCCTGAATGTCCATTGCAATCGGGTCGTAGGGAACGATCCATGCGGCGAAGATCGCGCTGAAGACGATGGCACCGACGATGATCAACCCCATCAGGCCAAGCGGGTTCTTGGCAACTCCAGTAAGGATGATCCCAAGTTCGGAGCGGGATTTTTCGATTGCAGCATCGGTCATGTCGAAGTCCTCGCACGTGGGTCCAGCCAGGCGTTGATCAGGTCAGCAAGGGAGGTCGAGACCACGAAAAGGCCCGTTGAAATCAGGACTGAGCCCATCACGATCGGGTAGTTGCGTGTTGTGATGCTGTCGATCACCAGCTTGCCAAGGCCCGGGCGGGCAAAGACGATTTCGGCAAAAACGGCGGCACTCAGCAGGAACCCCATCCCCACGCCGATGACGGTGACAACCGGCAGGATGGCGATCCGCAGGGCATAGACCATGACGATCCGCCGTTCGGCCAGTCCAAAGGCACGCGCTGTGCGGATGTGGTTTTCGCCCAGAACTTCAAGCATTGAGGCACGCACGAGCCGCGCGATATATCCAACCCAGCTAAGCCCGATGGCAAAAGCGGGCAGCACCAGATGGTCCAGCCTGTCCACGAATCCGTCGCCCACACCAATAGCCGGAAACCATTGAAGCTGAACCGCGAAAAGCAAAAGCGACAACAAGGCCACAACAAAGGCTGGAGCGGCCACAAAACTGACCGACAACACCGCGACACAGCGGTCAATCAAGGTGTTGGGGTGGGCTGCCGCGTAGGCCCCCAGGCCGATGCCCAAGGCGGCTGACCAAATAATTGAGGCGAAGATCAGCTCCAGCGTAAAGGGCAGCTGCTGGAACACGATCTGCGTAACCGAGCGGCCCGAGAAGACATCCGTGCCAAGATCACCCTGCAGCATATTGCCGTAGAAGATCACCAGTTGCCGCCAGATCGGCTGATCCAACGCCAGCTCTGCCGTCAGGCGCGCCTGCAATTCCGGCGTCGCGCGGGGGCCCAGCATGATCTGCACCGGATCGCCCGGCACCGCGCGGATCATCAGGAACATCAAAGTTACGGCCACAAGCAGGATCAGCGCTGCCAGCGCGAACCGCCTCAGGGCAAAGCTCAGCATAAATCTTTCCTTTCCCGAACTGGGAGTTTACGTGCGGCCACCCGAAGGCAGCCGCACGTCCAGGCGTGGGGAGGTCACGCCTTGCCGAAGTACCGGAGCAGCGAAAGTCCATCCGGGCGCAGAGCAGGAACCACGCGCGAGGAATGCACAATCGGCGTCGCCTCATGAGTGATGAAACGATAGGCGCCGCTTTCTTCCATCAGGTCCTGCGCGCGCTGGTACATCTCGGCCCGTTTCGCTGTGTCTGTCTCGGCCGATGCCGCCGCGTGGAGCTTGTCGAATTCTTCGTTGCGGAAGCGTTCCCAGTTCCAGATGCCTGCTTGTTCGGTGGTGAACCAAGCCGTCGCATAGGACGGATCGGGTGCCATCGAGAAGCGGTTCAGAACAAGTTGCAAATCTTCGTTGTCTCCACTGGCCCAGAAGGCGCCGGATTCAAGCACATTGATTTCCAGTGTGATACCGATCTGTGCCAGCATCGCCTGAATGACCTGCGCCATCGTGGTGTAGGTCGTCTTGTTCAGGATATCGAGCGACAGCGTGACGTTCGTTTCACCGGACTCTGCCAGCAGCGCCATGGCCTTTTCGATATTGGCCTGTGGTGCCACCATGCCTTCGGCCCGGTTCCCCGCCAGACCCGGCGCGATGATGCCGGTCGAAGGTTCGGCCGCCCCGAAGTAGGAAGCCTCCAGGATCGTCGGCACATCGATGGCGTGCTGAATGGCCTGGCGCAGCTTTTGGTTCTGCAGTTTCGGGTGATCCAGGTTCATCCCCAGCCAGACGTAGAATAGCGATGGGTTCTCGACGAGGGTGCCGCCATTTGGGACGCTATCGCGATAGCGTGCCACAGAGCCGAGAGAGACCCGGGTGAGGTCAAGCTCGCCCGCCTCAAAGGCGATCTCGGCGGTGTTTTCGTCGTCGATCGGATAAATCTCGATCGTATCCCAAGCTGGTGCGTCGCCTTTCCAATCGGGGTTGCGTTGCAGCACCGTCTTTTCCTTGGGGCTCCAGCTTACGCGCAGGTAGGGGCCACTTTCGGCGACGGGATCAGAGCCGATACGGCCGCCGGCCGCTTCGACGGCAGCCTTCGAGACGATGTTGCCTGTGATATAAGGCAAAGCAATCGACCAGAGCGGCGCAAAAGGTTCGTTCAGAACGATTGTGCCTTCGCGTTCGCCAGTCACGTCGACATGGCTGAGCGGTCCCATATCCGGCTTGTTCGGGCTTTCGGTGGCGTCCGCCACGATGCGTTCAAAGCTGAACTTCACGTCCTCGGCGGTCATCGCACCATGGCCGTTGGTAAAGCCGATATCATCACGCAGGGCGAACTTGATGTGGGTCGGGTCGACCTGTTCGATCATTGTGGCGGCATCCAGTTGCCAGCCCCACTCGGAGCCAGGCTTGTACTGGATCAGCTTGTTGTAGATCGCGGCATGGATTTCTTCCTCCACGACGCCGACGCTGTGCGCAGGGTCCATGTTTGGTGCGTCACCATAAGATCGCACGCGCAAAACACCATCGCCCTGGGCGAATGCGCGCCCGGCCCAGCCCATCGGTAGAGAGGCCGCCGCGCCGAGTGCGGTCGCCCCTTTCAGAAAGTTGCGGCGCCCTGTGGGTGCCTTCATCCATTCGATTTTCATAAGTCGTCTCCCTTTGGATGGTTAGAGAAGCCCGCGAGGAACGGTGCGCGACCATTCCTTCGTCAGGACTTCGGTTTGATCAGGCCCTTCGGTGGCCCGTAGTTCGCGGTGAAGGTAGAAATTGCTCTCGTCGCAGGACATGTGCGATCGGGTTTCGATCCGAACTTCCCATGCGTCCCGTTTGAAGTGAAAGTTCCATTTCGCACTGAACCTCGCAGAAGCGGGATCTTCTGGATGAATGGCATAGTGCATGGTGACGTCGCTGCCGCTAATAAGCCCATGATAGGGGTCACGCGTCATGCCGAAATCATCGAACGTATCAAGCGTCGTGCGACCCTTATCGTCCGTACCTCGCTGTACCGAACTCGACGGTTCGCGCAGTACATCCGCATTGAGCACGGGAAAGCTGTCAGGCGGTCCCGGATTGGCGGGCTGGGGTTCGAGTCCGACGCGGCGCTCGGGGATAACCAGTTCGCAACCTTCGGTCTCAAGCGCAATCGCGGCTGATTTGGGCGAAGGCCAGACAATCGGCCAGTAGGAGGTTGAAAGTGCCAATCGCAGGCGATGTCCGGGTGCCAACTGATGCGCACAGGCGTTCAACGCGAACTCCACATCGTAGAGCTCGCCTGGCACCAAAGCTTCTGGGGCCTCGTGACTGTTGTGGTGCGTCAGGTTGAACGGTCGATAAGTGATGCGTTGCGACGTACCATCGGGCGCTACATCGCACAGCCGCGCAACAATTTGCGCAACCGGCTGGTCAATGCGGAACGCCAGTTTCAAACGCGGACGTCCGACGATTTCCAGCGGCGCCTGAAGTTGAAGGTCCAAACAGATGGATTGCCCGTCGTCATCTCTCTGATCGCCGGGCAATTCGTTGTCGATCCGCATACCCGGGCAGAAATACCCGCTGGCGGTCCCGACGTCTGCGGGGCTTGAGATGACGATCGTTCCGGATACAGGATTGGTGCCAAGGACGCCGTTGCCCAAATAGTACGAGCGATCTCGAACATTTTTCGACGGCCAGTTTTCTTCAGCAATCCACCGCCCTTTGCGCGGCTTGTTTTTGCTGGACGGATCGTCATGCTCCTGCACGAATGTCCTGAAATCAGGCAGCGTTTCGGCCCCGTTAAGCTCGCCTTTAAGCCAACGGTCGAACCAACCGATGATCTCCGAGTGGGCATCTGCGGCCTCGATCTTCGAGATATGCGGATAGCGATGCTCCCACGGTCCGATCAGGGCCTTGGTCGGTGATTTCAGGTTTTCCACCAAAGTCAGCGGTGTGTTGATGTAGGCGTCCGCCCAACCGGTGATCGCCAGAACGGGGACATCGATCCGTGACCAGTTTTCGCAAACAGATCCGTGTTTCCAGAAGTCATCGCGGTTCGGATGCGCCAGCCAGTCCGCCGCAAGGTCCGGCAAGCTCTCCAGCCGGGAGATCCAATCTTCGCGCCAGTCAGCGCGCAAACCAGGGTCGGCAGGTCGAGACAGATAGGCGAACATCTGCGCCGCCCAGTTGGCGTTGTCGCTTAACAAGCAGCCGCCCATGAAATGGATGTCGTCGGCATACCGGTCGGTCGTCGAGGCAATGCTGACGACGGCCTTTAACTCGGGCGCACAGCGATAGGCCAACTGCAATCCGTTGAAACCGCCCCAGCTGATCCCGATCATGCCAATGTTGCCGTCGCACCAATCCTGTTCCGCAATCCATGTCAAAACAGCTTCGCCGTCGGACAATTCCTGCTCTGAGTATTCATCGTCAAAACGGCCTTCGCTGTCACCCGTCCCGGCGATGTCGACGCGCACGCAGGCGTAGCCATTCGCCGCGAAAACCCGATGGGTCGTTTCATCGCGCGGCGCAGTGCCGTCACGTTTGCGGTAGGGCAGGTATTCAAGAATTGCCGGCGCGGGTTCTTTAACATCGGGAAGCCAGATCCGGGCGGCCAGTCGCCGTCCGTCTGGCAGAACGATCCATTCGTTCTCAATTGTGTTGATACCGTCCAGCACGTTTCCCACCACAAGCAGTTTGCAGGCACATCGTGGCGCGGACTAATTTGTATACCAAGTAAGCGACTTTACACATATGTACGCAAGTGTAAGCATATCAGTTAACAATTGCGAAGGTTCTTGCAGGATGTCGGAAAATTTCTCAAATAACCTGCGGTCGCTTTGCGCGGACTACGGCAGTATCGCCCAAGTTTGCCGCGACATTGGCCTGAACCGGCAACAGTTCAATCGCTATCTGAACGGTAGTGGCATGCCATCTGCCCACAATCTGCGGCGCATCGCGCAGCACTTTGACGTCAGCGAAGAGGATCTGGAGGCCGACCCGGCGGCCTTTGCGGCAAAACGCACCCGCATGCAGAACCCGATCAGAAAAGGGCCGGCGCGGCTTCTTTCCAGCATATTTCAGAACCAGGCCGGGCCACTCCGCCGTTACCTCGGCTTCTACCATGGGCATTTCGTGACACCCACCTGGGAAGACAGAATCATGCGTACGCTGATCTGGCTGCGTGAAGAAGACGGCTACATCGTGTCACACACTTTCGAGCGTGCGCTGAGCGACGACGAAAGCATCGTTCAGAAGACCAGGTATTCAGGACTCGCGGCCTACAGGGGAAATCGGATTTATCTGCTGGAAAGCGCAAATAGCGAGGACGGCTTTCTCTCTGAGTCGATCCTCTTTCCCGCACACCGCCAACAGATCAGGTACCTGAACGGTATGACGATGGGCGTTGCCACGAGACCGCGAATGGCGCCTTACGCCTCGACCACAATCTGGAAGAGAATGTCCGAGAGAACTTCGATCCGCGAGGCGCTGAAGCAGACAGGGATTTTTTCTTTTCAAGACACGAGGATCGACGTGATTGTGCGAAAGCTACTGATGGACGCCCGATCCTGACAGCCGGCGACGCGGTTACAGCGAGGATTGCTTACGCAGCGAATGGCAGCAATGCGGGCTGCAACCGCAGCATCCGGGCCTGTCGGTGAAAGGCTGGTAAGGGCCGTCCCTGTTTGGGTTTGTGGTTCTCGATGGGTAGAATGCTGCAACTGACCCAATGACCGCGAAGATCCCATAATGAACGATGCTGCAAAGTCTATGAACGGCTGCTGCTATCAGCTTGATCATTGGGGTGCCGCTTTCTATTATGTAATTATCCGAAGAAGAGGAGAACTACGATGGACAAACGGCACCGGTAACCCGGAAACCCGCCTACTAGGCGGAACTGCGCCTCGGGCGACCAACGCTCGGACTCCATCGAATTCATACCTTACGGAGCTTTCATGCCCAGATTAAAGAAAAAGACAGCCCTCATAACTGGGGGTGCCCGCGGCATTGGTGCCGCCATCGCAAGCGCCTTCCGCGACGAAGGTGCCGACGTCATCCTGACAGATATCGACGCTAAGACCGGGCAGGCCATGGCCGACCAGATCGGTGCAACTTTCGCGCGCCTTGATGTGGCTTCCGAAGCGGCGTGGAATACGGTTGCAGAACGCTTTCCCGCCCTTGACGTTCTGGTGAACAACGCTGGTATCACAGGGTTTGAAGGGCCGTTCGACGGTGCGCCACCTGCTCATGATCCCGAAAATGCTGCTTTGGCTGACTGGCGGAAGGTCCATACGGTGAACACCGATGGCACATTTCTCGGCTGCCGTTATGCGATCCGAGCTATGCGCGCGAAGGGTGCAGGCAGCATCGTGAACATCTCATCCCGTTCCGGTCTCGTCGGCATCCCGATGGCCGCTGCCTACGCGGCCTCGAAAGCCGCTATACGCAACCACACGAAGTCAGTCGCGCTTTACTGCGCCGCGCAAGGGCTGAACATCCGGTGTAACTCTATCCATCCAGCGGCAATCATGACGCCGATGTGGGAACCAATGCTAGGCAACGGTCCGGACAGGGCTGAACGCGAAGCTGCAATGGTGGCAGACACACCCATGCGGCGGTTTGGCGAAGCGAAAGAGGTTGCAGCCCTTGCCGTGCTGCTCGCTTCAGACGAGGCGGCCTACATGACCGGAACAGAACTAACGATTGATGGCGGCATCCTCGCGGGTACTGCTGCAACACCCGGCGATTGATTATAAGGCGGGGCGGGCGATCTTTCGTCCGTTCCCGTGCCTATATTGGGGACATTGCCTCAATCGCAGCGAAATCACGGTTTGTCCGCGCTGCCGCCATCTGAGCTCAAAAGAGCCCCGCTGCGTTGCCGCAGGTCCAGTTTGAGCCCATTCCACCGACTGCCAGGGGTGGGTAGCCATCGGTAGTGACAACCTACAGCAATCGTTCTGAAATCAGTTTCCCGCGTTTGCCTTGTCGCGGTTCCACCAACGATTGGGATTGGAATTATGCGGGTCGTAGCTGGCGCGGCTGGCCCAACAATCCTTGATGAAAATCAAAGGCTCTTCGTAATGATGCACATCGCGTATTGCATCCAGAACGCGCCCAAGCGTTTCGGGGTTCTGCTCGACCGAAATAACGACAAGGACGCTTGGGAAAGTTTGAACCTTATTGGCGGCTCCCAGATGCACGGCACTGGTTGAGTTTTCTTCCGGCAAGTAAGTCTCGCTGCCGATAGCGCTGACAAATGCATTGCGCTTGTACCGGCCATAGATCAGTGGATCGACCTCCATCACGTTGTCGATGATCTTGTCCGCATCTTCAGGTGTCGCCTGAATCTCGATCTGCCATACGCGTTCCACTGTGCCTGTTCGTGTCTTGAGTTTGCTGATGTCGATGCTTTGCATTTTCCTTGTCCGTTATCTTCTTTATGCCATGGCCTCTCGGGCCTGATGATGAACGCCAGTCACAACCTGAAGCCGAATTGTGCGGCGGTGATATGCGTGTTGCCACGAAGATCGTTTGTGCGATCAAACCAAGCATTGAGCGGGCCTCCTTCGGCGACAGTAGGCTTGCGTTGATTATTTCGGAAACGAATAATATTGCTAAGCGTGATGAGATATGGAAATCTTACTTCATGAAGCGTGATCTCGAAATCGACCTGCTGCGATCCTTCGTCGCCGTCGCGGCGCATCGAAACTTCACGCATGCTGCAAAGGCCATTGGGCGCACGCAATCAGCTGTCAGCCTTCAGATCAAACGGCTTGAAACCATCGTGGAGAAATGCCTCTTTGAGCGGAGCCGTCAGTCCGTGTCGATCACACAGACCGGCGAAGCGCTGCTGGTCTATGCAAATCGCATTCTGGCCGCGAACGATGCTGCGCTGTCACATCTGCAACGCCCCGAGGCGGAAGGATTGATCAGGATCGGCGCGCCTGATGACTACGCGACTTTCCTGCTGCCTCCGATTCTGTCCGCTCTGGCGAAAGCGCATCCCCGATTGCAGTTCGAGGTGACATGCGACAATGCCTGCGATCTGCTGCTTTTATTGACGAAGGGACATCTGGATGTGGTCGTTGCGACGCATCGTCCAGATGCGGTCGCTGGACAGGTCGCGAGGCATGAACCGCTTCATTGGGTTGCCTCTCCTAATTTCATTGACGATCACGATCAACCTCTTTCGCTCGTTCTCTTCCCATCTGGTTGTGTGCAGGGAAATCGCCTTAGACGTATTGAAGCGCATCGACCGCCAATGGCGCATTGCATATTCCACGCGCAGCATAGGGTTGATCGAGAAAGCCCTTCTTGACGGATCGTCGGTTTCCGTGATGGAGGCCTCTGTCATACCACCTGTTCTCAGGATCATTGACGGACAGGCAGGTTTGCCCTCGCTGCACGAGGTGGTGATATCCGTTCACCAATCGAACACCTGCGAAGCGCACGTGGCACTCGCGGCCGACTTTCTGGTAGAAAAACTGGGAAGGGCTCCTCTGCGAGCCGTTTCATGACACGGGCCTGACAGCAGCGCTGAATTGAGACCGGACATTGGAATCTCCGGCCTGTGTGGCAGATTCGTCCCGCTTATTAGAAGTCGGAAGCAGCGGTGGCGAATGGCCGCTGCTTGGCCGGAGCGGTCGTCCAGGCCCTTAAGCGGACTTCGCCACGCGGTCCCGTTTTATCGAAGGGCTTAACGCCAGTTCAGCTTAAAAATTGTATGTTCACCGTCCAGCCCTTTGAGCGGAACTGTTATCTGGTCGGCAAACGGAAACTCCGGTGATCCGCCCACCATGATCCGAGTCGCATCCGAGACGAGGATATCACTGGGTGCGGCGAGGGCCGCGATCCGTGCGGCCTTGTTGACTACGGTCCCAAAGTGATCGGCATCAGAAGTAATCACTTCGCCGGTATGCAGGCCAATGCGGATTTGTAATTTTGGCTCTTTCGGTTCAGCTGAGTTTTTCTGTTGGATGTTCTGAGCCGCCAACAGGGCTGCCCTTGCGGAGGCGAAGGACGACATCACGCCGTCACCCAGTGACTTCACCAAGCGCCCACCACTTTCGACGATCTGGGTCACGACCAGTCGTAGATGTCTACCAACGGCCTCGCTCCAAAGTGAATCGCCTATCGCTTGAGCAATTGTCGTACTGTCAGCGATATCCGTGAACATGATGGTCGCTATGCCGCTTTGGCCGAGTTCGTATGGTGTAGAGAGGGCGGCATCGAGTAGCTCTTCAAAACCCCTTGCCTCGTAGCCGATCCTTCGACGTTGTTGACGGGGATAGAATTGTGAACATGCACGATCTTCCAAGAGCCCTTGTCGAGCTTCAGAATGACGGTGGAGCGCAGTCGTGCGGACTGTCCGGTTTCGATCCCGTCGATTGTTGCCTCCCACTCCACCCACCCGAGTGATCCGCACTCAAATCCGCGAATTTCTTGTGGATCCCAATGGAAGCGTGGGACTTCACCGATATACTGCTCCATACCGCGACGCAGTGCATCGCCCCTCCGACTCGCCTTGGGCCGAACCAAAGTACGACAAGGCGGCATCATCGGAGAACAGATGCACCACGGTTTCGCCATCACCTCGGCCGTAGGATTTGATCCAGCGTTCAACAATGGCTGCAAGTTCTGGCGAAGGTCGTATCGTATCCGTCATGTGAGCGACAATAAGAGCTTCGTGTCCTAGCGCATAGAGTTCCATGGACGGAACTTTCTTGCTAGCGCCATCCTATTTGGTCGCAGATGTGCTTGCTGCCAACGGAGGCTTTGTCCGCGATCTGTGAGTTTATGAACCATGCGGTGAATGTCCGCACCTAGCGGTTCGCAACGCGCTGCACATGCAAGGGCGCAAAGGGTGAGCAAGGGCAACTGTGGGCTCACTCGACCATTCGAGGCAATTCGCGGAGAAAGTCGGCAGAGAGCCCGGAGCAGTCATCCTTCGTTGCTTAAGCAGGAAAATAAATTGCGCGTTTGACAACAAGTGTTTGCGGCCCTCATGCTAAAACTTGAAAATCGAGGTGGAACGACCAAAGGTAATTCCATGTTTAGATCATCAACCCGAAGTGAAGCAGAAAGTTTGTTAAGCGGACTTGCTCTTGGATTTTCTGCGGACCCATTCATGCGTTGGCTGTATCCTGAACCTGCCGATTTCCTTACCCACTTCCCGCGAGTAATGGACTTCTTTGGAGGGCGTGCATTTGAACAGGGCAGCGCGTTTCGAAACGACGATTTCACCGCTGGCGCACTTTGGCTTCCGCCAGGCATTTACCCCGATGAAGAACGGCTTGTCGCCTGTTTTGAGCAGACGGTCTCACCAGAAAAGCATAATGCGTTGTTCGAAACCTTTGGGCAGATGGACAATTATCATCCGGATGAGGACTGCTGGCATTTAGCTTTTATTGCGGTCGATCCATTTCGCCAAGGAAAAGGGTTGGGGTCCGCCTTGCTTGAATGCTGCCTCAAACGCTGTGACGAAGATGGAAGACCTGCTTACTTAGAGTCGACAAACCCTACAAATCTATCGCTGTATAAGCGCTATGGTTTTCAAGAGATGGGTCTAATCAAAGCCGACCAAGCCCCACCCCTGTTTCCGATGTTTCGAGCCGCCCAATAGCGATAGATCAAACGGCTGCATTGTCCGCTCTGCCGTCATTGCCCTATCGGAAATGCTGCGCGATGCACGAACGGCAGGTCTGGGGAAGCTGCCCTGCGGCGACGCTCGATCTAGCCAATGTCCGGTGAGGGCCGTCCCTGTTTGGGTTTGTGGTTCTCGATGGGTAGAATGCTGCAACTGACCCAATGACCGCGAAGAGCCCTTTTTGCCGAATGCTGCAGGCTGCACGAGCGACGACAATGCACGGATAGCCGACCTTGGACTTATGGAAGGCTTTCCTGCCCCGGCACGATCATGTGCCAAGGCCACGGTCGATATTAAGACGCTTCGAATCAGGCAGAGGCTCAATGGTAAGCGTGATGGGCTACTCCCTCAGGCGCTTCGGGCGCGTTCGCGTTCGATCATGCCAAACAGGTCGCGTGGATCGTCTGGGTCTGCAATCATGTCGAGATGTTGCCATTTATCTGTCTTCGCGATCTTGTCACGAAGCCAGCGCAGAGCGGAAAAATCCTCGATCGCAAAGCCGACGCCGTCAAACAATGTGATTTGACGATCATCTGTGCGGCCATCGCTGGTACCTGTCATGACCTGCCACAGTTCCCTGACCGGATGGTCGTCTTCCAGCTGCTGGATTTCACCTTCGATACGGGTCTGCGGCGGGTATTCAACGAAGATATCTGAGCGCAGCAGGATGTCTTTGTGCAGCTCAGTCTTGCCAGGGCCGTCGCCGCCGATGGCGTTGATATGGACGCCCGCGCCGACCATATTGTCGGTCAGGATAGTTGCATATTGCTTGTCGGCGGTACAGGTGGTGATCACATCCGCGCCCATCACCGCTTCTTCCGGGGTCGTGCATGCGGTGATGCTCATGCCTGCAGCTTGCAGGTTTGCGATGCATTTCTCTGTTGCAGCAGGATCTGTGTCGTAAAGGCGCAGATTCCTATCCCGCAAATGGATTTCAATGCCAACGCCTGGAACTCGGATTGCGCACCATTGCCGACCATTGCCAGTGTCTTGGAGTCCTTGCGGGCAAGGTATTTGGTCGCGACGGCAGAGGTAGCAGCGGTGCGCATTGCGGTCAGGATCGTCATTTCAGTCAGCAAGACCGGATAACCGGTATCAACCGAGGCCATCAGTCCAAAAGCGGTGACCGTTTGCATCCCGCCTTTCATGTTCTTCGGGTGGCCGTTCACATACTTGAAACCGTAATCGATGCCGTCGGACGTCGGCATCAGCTCAATCACTCCCTCATCGGAATGGGACGCAACGCGCGGGGTTTTGTCAAACGAGGGCCAACGGCGGAAATCCTCTTCGATATAAGCTGCGATTTCGACCATGCAGGTCTCGACGCCGATCTCGAGGATCAGACGTATCATGTTCTCGACGCTCACAAAGGGGACGAGAGACAGGTTGGCGTTGGGATTATTCATAATCAGTAAACTTCCTCGTATGCCAAGCAGCGAGCGCTGGTGTCCTTGTCTTTCAGATAGGCTATTTCACCCCGCTTATGCGCCACGTAGACAGTGGCAAAGTCAGCCGGGAACCAGCCACAAACGGTTTCATTGCCTTCAAACCGTTGCAAGGCGGCTTCAAGCGTTTCGGGCAGGCGCACGTAGCCGCGCTGCTCAAGCTCATCCGTGGACAAAACGGACAGGTCTTCTTCGGTGACCTTTGGCGCGGGCAATGCGTCTTCGATGCCCTGAGCCCCGCATGGATGATCGCAGCGAATGCCAGATGGGGCGAGGCGGCGGCGTCGGCGGCGCGGTATTCGAAATTGTACTGGCGGGCGATGCTGGAAGGGTCGGTCGCGGTCACAGGGCAGATCCGCACAGAGGCTTCGCGGTCACGAAAACCCAGATTGTTGTAGGCCGCAGACCAGCGATGCGGAGTCAGGCGAAGGTAAGACACATCAGACGGGGCGGTCAGGGCGATGATGCTGTCGAGATATTTCAACACGCCCGCGATGAAGGAAGCGGTGATCTTTGACATGCCCGCGACGCCGTTTTCATCATATGTGGCCGGCGCACCGCTTTCATCCAGAAAGCTAATGTGAATGTGCACGCCATTGCCGACGCCATCTGGGTCGCGGATCGGCGTGAATGTCACCTGTTCATTCAGGCGTTTCGCGTCATCCGTGTGACTTCGCGCAGGATCACGGCCTGATCGGCAGACCGGTGATCAGGGGCCGGATCGTTTGTCACTTCGTATTGATTGGCACCATATTCCTTCATGAAAGTGTCCGAGGCCAATCCACTTGCATCAAGTGCTGCCATCAGCGTCTCGCCAAACACGCGGCGTTCGGCAGAACCGCTGTGGCCGTAGGCCTCACCGGGTTGGGCGCCGCCCGTTTTGAACTGGAATTCATGCTCAAAGGCCGAGACGAGGCTAACCCCGCCTGCGGCCTTCAGCCGGTCCAGAGCTGCCTTCAGAAGGCTACGGGTGCAGAAGTCCCAGGGCTTGCCGTCAAGATCGGCAATGTCGCCCAAAATGAATTGTTCAACCGGTCCACCGTCTTCGAAATCCAGCTCCACACCGGCTTCCTCGTCTGGGATCAACAGCAAATCACCCAACGCCCCAAAGGGGCTTTCGGCAATTGCATCGAAGCAGGTGATCATGACATTCGTCGGGGTCCAGCCCACGCCCTTTTTCGAGCGCTTCTCCAAATCAGAAACCGGGAAGGCCTTGCCGCGTACTTTGCTAGCAACATCCGAGGTCGCCGCAAAGATCAGGGGGGTCTTAATCATCTTCATTATCTCCAAAATCCAGCCGCACGGAATCCCATTCTTCGATGCGTTTTTTTGTTTGATCCCAGTTTTTGTCAGCGATGCGGGTCAACAGAGCCTCTAACAATGCCAAGGCACCGGCATAGCTGTCCCAAAGGGTGCTGCTATCAATTGGGGCTGCCAAAACTTCGCTTGCGTGGGCGGAAATTGGCGACAGCCACTCATCTGTCATCAAGACAACCTGTACATTGCGCGCTTGAGTAGCCTTTTGTGCAAGCGCGCAAAGATTGTTTTGGTAGCGGCGAAAATCGACGATGAACAAGACGTCACGTGACCGCATCCGCAGCAGATACTCTGGCCAGGGGATTGCCAACTTATTCTGCACTGATTGCAAAAGTCTGATGCGGATACGATCACGCGGTCATGTCAAGTGCGTAGCTCCGCCACTGATCGAAGGCATCTGATCTGGCGTGGCGGTAAGAGATGGCGGTAAGACGGTAGCGGCGGGGACGGAAGATCGTGTTGATCTGGTCATAGGCGGAGAGGAAGCGCTGCGCCTGCCTGCCCGACTTGAACCGGCCCATAAGCTTCTCTCGCTTCCGGGTTGGTCGGTGCGAGCCCTCAATACGATTATTCAGGCCCTTGTGAGCCCGGTGATCTGCGTCAGGAGCCAGCTGACGGATCGGCTTGATGTAACTGCGTAATTTGTCTGTGACGATAACGCGGGGCTGGCCAAACCGGGCGGTCAACTGTTTCAGAAACCGCTTGGCCGCCTTGGCGTTTCGCCTTGGTTGGACCAGAATGTCGAGCACATCGCCGTTCCCGTCCACGGCCCGCCATAACCACATCTTGACGCCGTTGATCGGGACGACGACTTCATCGAGGTGCCATTTGTCTGCCGCTGCGGGCCGGTCACGCTTGATACAATGTGCGAAATGCCGACCAAACCGGTTGACCCATTTGCGTATGGTCTCACGGCTGACCATCACATTCCGCTCGGCGAGCAGATCTTCAACATCAGCGGCACTGAGTGCGAACCGATGGTATGCCCAAACGGCGTAGGCGACGACTTCACGGGGAAAACGGTAGCCCTTCAGGCGTGGCATCTCAGCTGGTATATTCATGGAGACCGGCTAAACAGCCTCAGGTGCGACTGCAAGTTGGCAATCCCCTTGGTGCAACTGCGGCGGGGTTCGTCACAACCGCCAACGCCGACCCCCGGTTGTCGGGCGTTTACACGACATTCTCTGCGCAGTCGCCAAAACTGAATCTCGACCTCGATCGTAAAAGGCTTCAGACGCTTGGCGTGAATGTCGACGACCTGTTCCGGGCCATGCAGGTCACTTTGGGCGGGTATCACGTGAATGACATGAACCTGTTCGGTCGGACGTGGCAGGTCAACTTACAAGCAGATGAGAAATACCGGGCCAATGTCGGAGATATTGCTCGCATTCATGTCCGAAATCACGACGGAGATATGGTGCCAGTGCGCGCCGTGGCGAAGGTAGAGCTCATTCTGGGTCCGCAATTGCTCGCCCGCTACAATAATTTTCAGGCCGTCACCATAAACGGTGGACCGTCTCCGGGCGTATCAATGGGCGAGGCCATCGCGGCGATGGAAGAAATTGCAGCCCAAACTCTGCCAGAAGGCTACAGCTACGATTGGACCGGAACCGCGCAGCAAGAGATTGAGGCCGCCGGAAAGACACCTGTTGTTCTGGGGCTTGCTTTGCTATTCGCATATCTCTTCCTTGTTGCGCTTTACGAGAGTTGGACGATACCGCTTGCGGTCCTTTACTCGGTCACGTTTGCGGTGTGCGGCGCGTTGGGTGCGCTGCTGTTGCTGGGTCTCCAGAACAACCTATACGCCCAGATCGGATTGGTGGTCCTGATAGCGCTTGCCGCCAAGAATGCAATTTTGATCGTCGAATTCGCAATGGATCGGTACCGGCAAGGTCAGAACGCCGTGGATGCAGCTATTCAGGGCGCCCGTGCGCGGTTCCGAGCGGTCATGATGACCAGCTTTGCATTTATTGCAGGGCTATACCCGCTGATTGTGGCCGACGGTGCCTCTATGCTCGCTCGCAGAGGTGTAGGTACGCCGGTTTTCGGAGGGATGATTGCAGCTGCCCTTGTTGGCATATTTGTCATCCCGTCCCTTTACATCATCGCGCAGCGGTTCAGGGAAAAAGTGCACGGCAAAACACCAAATCTCACAGGAGAATGATCATGAGCCTGCTGGTACAATACACTCTCAAATTAGAAAGCGATCGCGAAGCACAGACCGTCGCAATGAAGGCATTGGTTGACGGTTTGAAATCAGAAGGCATCGATGGCCTGCACTATTCGTGTTTTTCCACAGAAGACCCGTTACGTTTTTTTGGCGTATTGGAGTTTCCTAATGACACGACGAAACAAGCATTTCTGAATTCGGTATTGCCAAGTTGTTGCCGGCCGATTGTGAAGCATTGGAAAAAGTAGGGTTATGCTGCCATTTCGGCGGTGTAAGCGGCCCAGAGACTGAACGCATCGTTGCGGGCATGGCGGTAAGAGATGGCGGTGAGTTGATAGCGGCGGGGACGGTATATCAGGTTGATCTGGTCATGCGCGGACAGAAACCTCTGAGCTTGTCGGTGTGACTTGAACCGACCAAACAACTTCTCCCGCTTACGGGTCATTCTGTGCGAAACTTCGATCGCATTATTCAACCCTTTGTGGGCCCGGTGGTCGGCCTGTGGTGCCAAGGTGCTGACGGGCTTGATGTAGCTGCGCAACTTGTCTGTGATCACGACCCTTGGCTCACCAAACTGAGCGACCAATCTTTTGAAAAACCGCTTGGCCGCCTTTGCATTTCGCCGCGTTTGCACGAGGATATCGAGAACGTCGCCGTTCGCGTCGATGGCCCGCCACAACCAGTGCTTCTTGCCGCGGATTGTGATGACAACCACGTCCATGTGCCATTTGTCGTTTGGCTTAGGGCGATCGCGCCGGATGCAGGCGGCAAAATGCGCGCCGAACCGATTAACCCAGAGCCGAATGGTTTCTCGGCTCACGATGACACCCCGTTCCGCTAAGAGATCTTCGACATCCGCAGTGCTCAAGGCAAACCGATGGTATGCCCAAACCGCGTAGGCAATGACCTCACGAGGGTAGCGAAAGCCCTTCAGGCGCGGCATGCTGGATGGAATGTTCATTCATTGCATTTAGTCGTCGTCGAAATGCCAGACAACTTGGCAATACCCTTTCGAGCGCCGTGGCATTCTCGGCCCGCCATTGGTCTTCGCGTGCCCGGATAACCGCTGCGCGCACGCCTTCTTCCGCTGCGCGGGATAGATTCACGTTGAGGGCCTTGGCATCCGATAGCAGATCGCTGTCGAGCGTCAGGTTGGTGGCTTTTCTAATCGGTGAAAAGGGCATGATGATCTCCTTAGGTAATGAGA
Organism: Ruegeria sp. AF3; assembly: GCF_056536285.1. NCBI lineage: Bacteria > Pseudomonadati > Pseudomonadota > Alphaproteobacteria > Rhodobacterales > Roseobacteraceae > Ruegeria > Ruegeria sp. AF3. Next base: position 40,190 of record NZ_JBQFJM010000004.1, read on the forward strand.
GTATGCCCAGAAGATATGTGCGTCAAGCATGCGCATTTAAAATGCGCATAAGCATGGTTATGTAAATACGTTTGCTGTTGGAAGCCTATAGCTGGGGCGCAGATAATGCATCACGCAAGTGGTCCGTAATTCCATAGCTGAGCCCGCGCCCAATCCAGTTCGTGAGTGCGGACCATTGGCGTGCGATCTCCTGAGGGAGTGTCCTGTCGAGGGTATGGTCGAACAAATCCAGCCATGCCGAGAAGTGCTCGGGCCTGACGTCATGGGCCGTAGCTCAAGTGGCGCTGAACGCGACCCGATCCCGCTCTTCAACGAAGTTGGAACTAACCCACAGGGCGCTGGACGGTATCGGAAAAACAGGCGAGCTTAAAAACGTCTGAATTCACGCCTGGGATTTGTTGACGCAGAGAACAAATAATAGTGGAAATGACCCATATCATCCTGATTGGATTGCAGGACCGTGACAGCAAAACTTCCCGTGGCCGGTGTCTGGTATGGCATCGAACCTCACAAGGCCGGCGTCATTCGACTTCAAGAGGTGCATATTCATCCTTACTGGAGCGGCTCGATATGGCTTTTGCGCGGTGTAAATCGCGATTTGGTGATTGACAGCGGAACGGGGATCGTGCCGCCGGCGCCAGTCGTCAATGCGATATCTTCCAGGCCGGTCCTGGCTATCGCGTTAAGCAGCTACTACGACCACATTGGAGGAATGTACGCCTTTGAGGCGCGTGCCTGCCACCGGCTTGAGGCCGATGCGATGCAAAACCCGAAAGATACATGGCGCCCCTTTGTCGATGCCAATGCCTTTAGTGCGCTTCCTTACGAAAATTTCCGAGTTGAGGACTATTCTGTCCGCCCCACGACGCCAACCGAAACGTTTGAAGACGGGGATGTGATAGAATTGGGTGATCGACAGATTGAAGTCATTCATGTCCCCGGGCGCACAAAAGGAAGCATAGCACTATGGGAAGCCGAAACCGGTATCTTGTTCGGTGGCGAAACTTTGTTTCTGGACCCGGAATGCCGTAATTTCCCCCCGTTGGATGTTTCGGCGTATGAGGCCAGCCTTCGGCGTCTCGCAACATTACCTGTGCAAACTGTATTTGGAGGCCATTACGCAGACATCAGTGCCGCGCAGTTTCGCACCCTGGTAGGTAAGGAAATTGGCCGATACAGACAGCCTGATGCCACGGCAGATGTCTGAATTGCGATGCCTGGAAAAACCTCAAAATGCTACGAAAATTGCGATCGTAAAACATGGAACAGTTCCGAGCATGTAGCCATCGCATGGCTTTGCTCTTGAGCGCATCGGGCGCGGTCTCCGCCAAAACCGCTTGTCGAAGATACTGTAACAATCCCGATCGGGCGCCGGTCTCGCGAAATCCGGCCTGTTCAACCACCGGTCTGCGATGCAGGAAGAGCGTGGACCTGCGCGGCTATTAGGTTTTGCGGTCAGGCAAAGAAGCACTTTTCGCTGGGACCCTTCATTGGGAACCGTCGGCTCCGATACTGAGGCAACGATTCCCGAACCCGCAGCGCTTCTTTGCCCGCGCCATGCTACGAACGGGCCTCGGCACCAGCCGCGCCGCGAAGCCGTGATTTCAGGATGGCAATCGCGATCAGCCCGATAACGCCCGATGCCGCGATGAAACCAAAATACATCTCATACACGGCAAGCCCGGTGTAGCGCTCGGCAAAGTAGCCGTTGATCTTGGGCAGGTAGATGTCCGGCGTATAGGCGATCAACGAGATCAGACCGATAGCAAGGCCGGTCACACGCGGCGGGATCTTGCTGCGTTCCAGCGTCGCCCAGTAGAGACCGCGTGTGGCATATGTCATCACCCCGACCAGGAGCACAACAAAGAGCAGGATGAAGCTGCTTGCGGTGGCTGGCAGGAACAGCAGGGCCACAAGCCCCAGAATGCTCAGCGAAATAGAGATCGCTAGCACGTTCTCACGGCCGAACCTGTCACCGAGAAAACCCGCACCCAACCCGCCAATCGGGCGCATCCAGAGCTTTGCCACCGTGATGAAGGCGGCCGCGCTGGCGGTCAGGGTATATTTCTCCTGCAGGAAGGCCGAGAAGGAATAGGTCGCCCAGAACAGCTGATAACCGCTAAGGATGATGATAGCGATCAGCCACAATTCGGGCTCCGATACGAGCAGTTTGAAATCCGACAGCAGATTGCCTTTCGGTTCCGCCTTTCCGGTCGGGGCCTCGCCCTTCTGGCGCAGGAACAACAGGCAGAGGAGGCCAACAGCAAAGCAGTTGTAGACATAGAGCATGATCACCGAAGGCAGGGTCGCGTTGGCGGTCAGACCCTTTACGTCGACATAGTAGCTGAACAGCGCGACGGCCGCGGTCGCCAGAACCGCCTCGACCAGACCGCGCATGCCCTCGAGCCCGCCGAAGAAGCGGCCCTGTTCATCGGACCGTGCGACCAGCCTGACGCCTTTCAGGAGCGCCGCCCAGAAGGTCAGGCCCGAAGAGATACCCCAGCCGAGGAAAATCCAGTAGAGCGCGGATTTGTCGGGGATACCGGCATACCAAAGGCCGAGCGCCCCGGTCAGTGCCATCGAGAAGGTTAGCAGAATCCGTGGCGACACCCGGTCCGCCAGCCAGCCGCTGGGCAGGTAGGTGATCACGAACATGGTTCCCAGCATCGAATAGTAAGTGCCAAGCTCGGAAACGGTGATCTGAAAGGTATCCAGGATCGTCGTTTCGAAGTTCTGACGCAGATAGATCAGCGGATAGATGGAACCCGCCGCCAGCAGCAGTATGAAGAACTGAAAGTAGCGCTGGAAACTGGACAGTCCAGGCTGTGCGTCATCGCGCGATGACACAGAACTGAGTGTAGTCATTTTGGTTGTCTCCTCCCCATCCCGGGGTTACATAAGTGTAGGAAAGGTCTTGTACGTGACCCGCTGAGCCTGCAGTCAGGACTCAGCAAGGATCGGGCGGCGCACCTTGAGTTCCTGGAAGTCCTCAAGGCCGAATACGCCACCCTCGCGGCCGTTACCCGACTGCTTGTAACCGCCGAAGGGCGAGCCGTAGTTCACCGCCTGCCCGTTCACGGTGATGGTTCCCGCGCGCAGGGCGTCGGCGACGCGTTCGGCGCGGGTGGCATCTCCGGTCTGCACATAGGCCGCCAGCCCGAATTCGCTGTCATTGGCGATGGCGATAGCCTCTTCTTCCGTGTCGAAGGGAATGATCACTAGGACCGGGCCGAAGATTTCTTCGCGCGCGATGCGCATCTCGTTGGTCACATCGGCAAAGATCGTGGGCCGGACGTACCAGCCTTCCTCCAGCCCCTCAGGCTTGCCGGGGCCTCCGGCCAGCAGGCGGGCGCCTTCATCCGTTCCAACCCGGATCATCGCCTGAACACGGTCATATTGCATCCCGTCGAAGAGCGGGCCGATGTGATCGCCTTCCACCGCCGGGTTGCCAACCTTCTGGCCGGCGGCGGCGCGGGCCGCGATCTCGAGCACGCGGTCGTAACAGCTGCGTTCCACAAGCATGCGCGTGGGCGCGTTACAGGACTGGCCGGTGTTGTGGAAGCAGCCCCGGACAGAGTTGGTCACGCAGGTCTCCAGATCGGCGTCGGCGAAGACCAGGTTGGGGGACTTGCCGCCCAGTTCCAGCGTGACCCGCTTGACGGTATCGGCTGCGTCCTTGGCGACCAGGATGCCGGCCCGGGTGGAACCGGTAAAGGACATCATCGCAATATCGGGGTGACGTGACAGGGCCGCTCCGACATTGGGGCCGTCCCCGAAGACAAGGTTGAACACGCCTGCGGGATACCCCGCCTCGTGCACGAATTCGGCGAAAAGGGCGGCGGAAAGCGGCGTGTATTCCGACGGCTTCAGCACACAGGTCGACCCGACCGCCAGCGCCGGTACCACTTTTTGCGCAATCTGGTTGATCGGCCAGTTCCAGGGCGTGATCAGCCCGCAAACCCCGATCGGTTCGCGGATCAGCAGATCGGTATTGGGCAGGATCTCGCGTTCGGGCTGGGCTTTCAGTGCCGCGATGAACGCGTGGATATGGTCGATGCCGCAACCGGCCTGAGCTGACCGGGACATGGTGATCGGCGCGCCCATCTCGGTGGTGATTGCCTGTGCCATCTCTTCCAGCCGGTCGGTGAAAGTTGCCGCCAGCCGTTCCAGCAAGGCCAGTCGCTCTTCCTTGGAGGTTTTCGAATAGGTTTCGAACGCGCGCTTTCCCGCGCCAACGGCGCGGTCGACATCGGTCTCCGAACCCAGCATCACCTCGCCGATCCGGGATTTGTTCGCCGGGTTGGTAATTGCGAATGAGGTCGCTCCGGCCGGATCGACCCAGGCGCCGTCAATGTAGAATTTGTTCAGGGTTTTCATGTCTTTCGCCTTCGGTTCACTGGACAACCGGTTCGGTGACCAGGTTGAGGTGGAGTTCTGTATCGCGATAGGGATGGGCCGCGATGGCGGCGTCGTTCAGTTCGACCCCGAGGCCCGGGGCGGAGGGCGGGATGACGTAACCTTCTTCCCAGGTGATCGGGGTGGTCAGAAAATTCATGAAGGGCCCGTCGAAACGGCCGATGGATTCCAGGATCAGGAAGTTCGGACTGCAGGTGGCGATCTGGATATTCGCCGCCGCCACGACCGGCCCGCAGTAAAGATGCGGCGCGATCTGTGCCTGACGGGTTTCGGCCATCGACGCAATCTTCTTGGCTTCAAGGATGCCGCCGACCCGGCCGAGGTTCATCTGCAGGATCGAGGCCGCGCCGGCCTCGAGAATGCGGGCGAATTCATGCTTGGTCGTCAGCCGCTCGCCCGCCGCCACGGGGATCGAGGTGTAGCGGGCAACTTCCGCCATGTCGGCGGGGTTTTCGGGGGGCAGCGGTTCCTCGAACCAGAGCGGGTCATAGGCTTCAAGCCGACGCGCCATACGCTTGGCGCCCGAGACGGTAAACTGGCCATGGGTGCCGAAAAGCAGGTCGGCCCTGGTGCCCACCGCCTCGCGGATGCGTTTGCAGAAGTTCTCGGACAGCTCGAGGTCACTGAGCCGCGGCTGGTGGCCGTCATAGATGCTGTAGGGGCCCGCCGGGTCGAACTTGACCGCGGTGAATCCCTGCGCGACTGCCTTGATTGCGGCTTCAGCCGCCAGGTCGGCATCGTTGTAGACATTGGGCGTGTCCGCGTCGGGATAGACATCGCCCTCGGGCGGATAAAGATAGGTATAGCTGCGCAACCGCTCGTGCACCTTGCCGCCCAGAAGCTGGTAGACTGGCTGGTCCGCCGCCTTGCCGATGATGTCCCAGCAGGCCATTTCCAGACCGCTGAGAACGCCCATCACGGTCACATCCGGCCGCATGGTGAACCCGGCGCCGTAGGTACGGCGCCACAGCCGTTCGATATGATGCGGGTCCTGCCCGGCGAATTGCCGGTCAAAGACGTCATGCGCCATCGCCGCGCAGAGATCCGGCCCGAATGTGGCGTTATAGATTTCTCCGACGCCGGTGATACCGCATTCCGTGGTCAGGCGCAGAAAGATGAAGTAGCGCCCGCCATGGCGCGGCGGGGGGTTGCCCACCACGAAGGTTTCGAGTTTGTCGAGTTTCATGACCTGCCTCCCAGCAGCATTGAATCTTCCAGTATGAGCTCTGCCGCACGCGCCGCCAGCATCATCACTGGCGCATTGATGTTGCCCGAGGTTATGTTGGGAAAGGCCGAGGCATCGGCGACCCTCAGCCCGGCAATGCCATGCACCCGCAACCGTGCGTCCAGAACCGAATCGCGTGCGGTTTCGCCCATGCGGCAGGTGCAGCTGGGGTGAAAAATCGTTCCAGCGCGCTCACGAAAATCCTCCAGCAGCTGCTCGTCGCTCATTCCGACAACATCGGGCACCAGGCGCGTTTCGGTCACAGCGCGGATCGCCGGGGTTTGAGCTAGGCCCTGCAATACCCGCCCGGCTTTGATTGCCACTTCGCAATCTTCGTCAGTTGACAGCGAATTCGGCCGGATTGCCGGAGCCGCAGCGGGATCGGCAGAGGTGATCGCGATCTCGCCCCGGCTGGTCGGTCGGCAGGGTTGGGCGCAAAGCAGAAATCCCGGCTCGGGATCGACGCCGGCATTTCCGGCGGCATCCGTGACATAGGACATAGGGTTGCAGTAGATTTGCAGATCGGCCGCCCCGGCCCTGTCGTCCGAGCGCACGAAACCACCGACCTGATTGACCGGCACGCTGAGGGGGCCTTTCCGGGTCAGAAGATACTGCACCCCGGCCAACATCTGTCCGATCCGGTTGCCCAGGCGGTTGTTCAGTGTCGGCCGGTTTGCGCGGTAGTAATATGAGATCCCCAGATGATCCTGGAGCCCCCGGCCCACCTGTGCCAGATCGTGTTTCACCTCGATCCCGTGACGCTTCAGCAGGTCCGACGGTCCGATGCCGGAAAGCTGAAGGAGCTGTGGCGAGTTGACCGCCCCTGCCGCGATGATCACCTCGCCCCCGGCCCGCGTAACAACGGATTTTCCGCCGATGCGGTAGCGAACACCGGTGGCCCGGCCCGCCTCAAGCTCCACCTGCTCCACCAGCGCGCCGGTGATCAGCTTCAGATTGCCGCGTTTCAGCGCGGGCCGCAGGAACGCATCTGCCGAAGACCAGCGGCGGCCGTCGCGCACGGTTGAGCGCAGCTGCATCAACCCCTCGGTCTCTGTACCGTTCAGGTTCCGCGCCACCTGCCAGCCCATCTCTCCTGCGGCTTTCAGGAAGTGCCGGGAAAACGGATGCATCCGCGCACTGACATCGCTGACCCGGAGCGGTCCGTTGCCGGTGGTGCCCGCCGGGGTGCTCAGTGTTTCGAGCGCTTCATAGGTGCGCCGTACGCTTTCGCTGTTCCAGCCCGTGGCGCCCGACTGTTCCCAATCGTCGAAATCGTGCGGCAGGCCGCGCAGATAAGCCATGGCGTTGATCGAGCTCGACCCGCCAACCACCCGGCCACGTGGCCAGTAGGCACTGCGCCCGTTCAGCCCCGGATCGGCCTCGGCAGTGTAGCGCCAGTTTACGCGCGGGTCGTTGAAGGTCTTGCCATAACCCAGCGGCACCTTGATCCAGAAACGGCGGTCGCTGCCACCGGCTTCTATCAGCAGAACCTTGTGGCGCCCTCCGGCTGATAGCTGGTCCGCAAGAACGCAGCCCGCCGATCCGGCGCCCACTATGATGAAATCGAAGTCAGAGTCAGGCATTGGCACGAATCCCGAAAAAGCGTCAGCGCTAAGATCGCCGACGCTTTTGTCAGGGGTTTAGCTATAAATCAAACAATGCTATTTTGACCTGAGGCTAAACTTCAGTTTAAGGAAAGCCATGACCAAACTCCCCCACGTCACTTGGCTCCGTACCTTTGAAGCCGCAGCACGACACAGCAGTTTTACCGCCGCCGCCGAAGAGCTTGGCCTTACGCCCGCCGCCGTAAGCCAGCAGATCCGCCTGCTCGAAAAGCAACTGGATACCGCCTTGTTTGTCCGGCTGCCCAGAGGTGTCACGCTCACAGACGCAGGAAAGGCCTATGCCCAGCCGATCCGTCGATCCTTTGCCGATATGCAATCCGTGACCAGCGGCTTGTTCCGAAAGGCGCGAATGCCCGCCGTAAGAGTGCGCGCTTCCATCTCTTTCGCCGGGCTGGTCCTGGCGCCGCGTATCACCGAGTTTCACGCGCTGCACCCTGAGATCCCGGTGCAGTTGACCTCGTTCGTATGGGCAGACCGTTTCGGCGACGATCCTTCTGACATCGACATACGCTACGGCACGGGAGACTGGGACGATGGCGCACTGCAACACCTTGGGCACGAGACCGCCATTCCCGTCTGTCATCCGGACTTTGTCGCGTCATTACCGCAGCCGCTGACAATTCAGGCGCTTGCCGCCGGTCCCACGATAGAGATTATGGGATCCGAGGCCGACTGGTCACAATTATCCGACCTGCACGATCTGAAGCTTCAGATGACTGGCCACCTTTTCAAGGTGGATTCCTCTCTTATAGCGCTGCAGTCGGTGATCGCCGGCCTGGGCACTGCCATGGTTCTGGAACGCTTTGCTTTGCATTACCTGGACCGGGGCATTCTGATCGCGCCATTTGAATATCGCCTTCCGGTCCGACTGTCGCATTTCATCGTATGCCGTGAACGATCACTGCTGAAAGAGGAAGTTCGGGTATTTTGCGATTGGCTAACGGCCGTCATGCGGGAAAACTGAACTGATGCGGTGGATGCCCCCACCAACGGTATCTTGTATGCCATAGAGCGTGTTGCACAAATCGTTTCCGATGCGTAGCTGGTCCTTTGATTTGACTGCGGGATGCTGTGATGCCTTTCAAATTCAATGCGTCGCGGCGGGATAAGTTTGCGAAAGCAAAGTACCGTGTGACGAACTGGGCCGAATACAACGAGGCGCTCCGCCAGCGTGGTGACGTAACGGTCTGGTTCAGCGAAGACGCGGTGTCTGGGTGGTGCGCAGTGCGCTCCGGCAAGCGCGGTGGTCAACAACGATATTCTGATCTGTCGATTGAGACCTGCTTGACCTTGCGCGCCGTGTTCGGCTTACCGCTTCGCCAAACGCAGGGCTTTGTCCGCAGTCTGCTGCGGCTCATGCAGACGGACCTCCCCGTGCCGGATTTTTCGACGCTTTGCCGGCGTGCGCCATCGCTTCAGATCGCGCCCGACACCCGGACAGCCAGTGGTCCGATCGCGCTGGTTGTGGACAGCACAGGGCTGCGTGTCCACGGTGGCCGCGAGTGGATGCGTGAGAAGCACGGGCTGCCGAAGGCCCGCAAGATATGGCGCAAACTGCATATCGGCTTCGATCTGGAGAGCGGCGAGCTTGTGGCGTCCTGCCTGACACCCCAGCAGGTCGGGGACACCGGCGCTCTGTCCGACCTTCTTGCCGAGGTGTCCGGTCCGGTGCGCCGTTTCATCGGTGACGGGGCTTATGATGGTGTACCAACCGCCGCGACCATCCGGCATGCGTTTGGCCCGGATGTCGAGCTGATTATTCCGCCGCCGAAGAACGCCGTTCCCGGAGATTGCCAGGCACGCAACGCCCATATCGACATGATAACCGAAACTGGCCGAATGGCATGGCAGAAGGCCACCGGTTATGGTCAGAGATCGCGCGGCGAGGCCCAGATCGGGTGATACAAACAGGTCATCGGACTGGAACTGCGCAGCCGCAACATGGAGACCCAGACAACCGAAGCCCGCATCGCTGTTAAAGCCCTCAACCGCATGACCCGTCTAGGTCGTGCGACCTATGAACGTGTCGCATAACGAACCGGGGAAAGGGGCAAATGCGGCCCAAGCGCTATTCGTGCAACGCGGTCGATACAATGTGCGAAATGCCGACCAAACCGGTTGACCCATTTGCGTATGGTCTCACGGCTGACCATCACATTCCGCTCGGCGAGCAGATCTTCAACATCAGCGGCACTGAGTGCGAACCGATGGTATGCCCAAACGGCGTAGGCGACGACTTCACGGGGAAAACGGTAGCCCTTCAGGCGTGGCATCTCAGCTGGTATATTCATGGAGACCGGCTAAACAGCCTCAGGTGCGACTGCAAGTTGGCAATCCCATTTATGGAGATCTGCGTTTGCAGAAAGTCCAACCCTCAGCTTCAGGAGGACCAGAGCGGACTCTCGCAAATGCCGGTTCGTGACACCCTACCGCCAATCACGACCTGGGGCCATCTTGATCAATATCTGAATTTTGAATAGCCTCAAAGTATTGGCGGGACGTGATGGAGATTAGTGACAATGGAAAAGATAAAAAATATAAAGTCTATTCAGGTGTTTATGGCGGCTGCAAATGCCAAGAACGCATCTGGCGCGGCTTCTTACCTGAATACCAGTCAAAGTTCGGTAAGTTATCACATTAAAAAATTAGAAACCGAAGTTGGTGTGCCCCTGTTTGAGAGGTCACACACCGGGCTGGAATTGACAGAAGAAGGCACCCTGCTTGCTTCTTATGCGGAGCGCGGCCTGACGCTCATCCAAACGGGTCTCGACAAGATCGCGGATATGGTCGAATCCACGAAGGTGGCGCTCTTGCCGATGTTCGCGAGCCGGTGGTTGGCGGCAAGGCTTGGTGATTTCTGGGAGCATCACCCCAAGTTGCCGGTGATGATGCAGACACATAACAATACCTACACCAAGCTGGAGCGCCCTGATCACTTCGCCGACCTGGGTGTGCAGTGGGGGTGCGGCGGCTGGAAGCGGTTTAACTCAACCAGATTATGGCCAGAAAAAATGGTTGTTGTCTGCAATCCGCAATATCAGGTAGCAAACCGTATCGAAACGCCTGCTGATCTGGCGCGCTGCACCTTATTGCATGTCGACGATGAGAGGATGTGGCGGGAATGGTGCACGAATAACGGCCAGACGCTTTCTCAGTCGCAGCCGCAAATGATACTGGAGGACAGGCATTTCCAGCTGAGCTCAACGATCAATGGTTTGGGCGTATCGCTATTCGCCAAATGGCTGGTCCAAAAGGAGATTGAACAAGGTGTGCTGGTCAATGTTTTCGACCGCGACTACGATACGTCGTTCGCCTATCATTTGACCTCTCCCAAAGATACGCCGCTTTCACAATCCGCACTAAAGTTTCAGAACTGGTTTTTCAAACAATGCAGGGAGTACGGACCATATCGCTAGATGTGAGCGATTTCTGGCTGCCTCTTTCCGGATATTTGACCAGTCGCCACTGAAGTCAGCAATTCAATGGCGACTGGCCCCCAACGATCAGAGCAACCGGTTCATCGCGCCCGGGACGGGATGGAGAGAGTTCAGGCGCGTCAAGCGATCTGGTCGTTGGGTGCTCCAATTTCGGCGTCACTCTTCCTGAGAGTTACCGTAAGCCTTCATCTTCCCCTCGAAATAGACCACATTCTCACCGTAGGGCTCCAACCCCATGGCTGCCTTGCGCATGACGTCCACTTCGTCGAAGGCCTCTTCGGCGGGGCGGAGGTATTTCACGTCATTGCGCCAGTAATATTTGAACCCGTTGAAATGGCCGTTGTCCGGGTACCAATACATAACGCCAAACCCTTCGGGGTCCTCAATCGGGGTGTTGTGGATCGTGTTTCCGGGAATGTAGAAGTAATCACCGGTTTCCATCCATTGATACTCGCCCTGCGCCAGGGTTCTGGCACGACCGGAAACCGCATAATAGCATTCCGGTTGCCCGTGGAAATGCGGGTTGTGATCGGAAGGCTTTCCGTTGGTGATGCCGATGGTGACCGGCCAGTCGCTGAGTTCCTTCCAGAGATACCCGACCGGCGCGTTGTCAAGGCTGCATTCAGCGGCCTCGCTGATCGCGCCACTGTCATCTATCGTCAGGCAGCCCTGGTTCTCGGCCGGGATGGTCTCATCCGGCTGAATGCTCAGAAAATCGACCTTTCCGCTTTCCCAATCCGCGATATAGGCCCGGACCGTTTCATTGTCACATTGCGCCGGCATGGTGTCGGATGGCGCGAATGGGCTTGTGACAAACGGCACATGCGTTGCCTGCTGAAACGGACGCTGAGCCGTGATGAAATGACCATGCTCATTGATGTTTCATTCTGCCTGCGTTTCCTCTGCATTGGCAGAAACACCGCCAAGACAGAACACTCCAACAGCTGCGAATGTGTATTTGGATACTGATTTCATTTATTTTTCCCACCTTCATGGAAATTGAGTTCAACAGAACAGGTTGATCTGTTCCGGGCTTAATCCGGCGTCGAAACGACACTCATCGTCGCATCTACCGCACGTTTCCATCTGCCGTACCTCTGGCTTCTTTCACTCGCACTCATTACGGGTTCAAAGCTGCGTTCCAGTTCCCAGGCACGGGCAAAGCCTTCCATGTCCGGATAGAGACCGATCTTCATTCCAGCGAGCCAGGCAGCCCCCGCAGCGGTCGTCTCACGCACTTTTGGCCGGTCAACCGGGGCACCGGTGATATCGGATAGAAACTGCATCGCCCAATCATTGGCCGACAGGCCGCCATCGACACGCAGGATCCCGGTTTCACCACCGGTATCCCAGTCCGTATGCATTGCCTCAAGCAGGTCGCGGGTCTGAAGGCCCACACTTTCCAGCGTGGCGCGGGCAAGCTCGGCCGGCCCGGAATTCCGCGTCAGCCCGAAAACGGCCCCGCGGCAATTGGGTTGCCAGTATGGCGCCCCCAGACCGGTAAAGGCCGGGACCAGGATCACATTCTGCTCACTGTCGGCCTGCTCGACCAAGGCTTGGGTTTCTGCGGCATTCCTGATGACACCCAACCCGTCTCGCAGCCATTGCACGGCAGCGCCGGCAACGAAAATCGAGCCCTCGAGGGCATAGCAGGGTTTGCCCTCTAGCTGGTAGGCGATTGTGGTCAGCAGCCGGTTTCGCGACTGCACCGGTGCATCCCCGGTGTTGAGAAGCGCGAAACAGCCAGTGCCATAGGTGGATTTTATCATCCCCGGCTTGAAACAGGTCTGCCCGACCGCCGCTGCCTGCTGGTCGCCGGCAACGCCCTGGATCGGGACTTCGCGTCCGAACAGGTCTTCGCGTACAACACCGAAATCATCGGCACTGTCCCGGACAGTCGGCAACATCTGTACGGGAATGTCCAGAAATCCGCAGATCGTTTGCGACCAGCGGCCTTTATGGATGTCGTACAAGAGGGTGCGCGCCGCATTTGTTGCATCGGTGACATGGCTTTTGCCCCCGGTCAGCCGCCAGATCAGGAATGTATCGACTGTCCCGAACAAAAGCTCGCCCGCTTCGGCGCGCTCGCGGGCGCCTTCCACGTTGTTGAGCAGCCAAGCGAGTTTGGTGCCGGAAAAATAGGGATCGAGCAGTAGGCCGGTGCGTTGCCGCACCATGTCCTCATGCCCCTCAGCCCTGAGTTTCCGGCAGAGATCGGCAGTGCGTCGGTCCTGCCAGACGATGGCATTGTGGATGGGTCTGCCCGAAACCTTGTCCCACACCACGGTGGTTTCGCGCTGGTTGGTGATACCCATAGCCGCGATGTCGGACGCGGTCAGCCCGGCGCGTTCGATCGCGTCGCGACAGCTTCTCACCGTTGTCGACCACAAGTCGGTCGGGTCGTGTTCGACCCAGCCGGAGGCAGGATAGTGTTGGGGAAACTCTTCTTGTGACGTCGCAATCAGACGCATGCTGCTGTCAAAAATGATGGCGCGGCTCGATGTCGTGCCCTGATCTATTGCAAGTATGTGGCTCATCGCAGTGCCTCCATCTCGGCCTTTGCCGATTCAAAACCCGCGTCCTGCATCCAGTGCTGCAATGCGCCGACCTTCTCGGCGCTCAGCCTCAGGCCCAGTTTGGAACGGCGCCAGACGATATCCTCGGCGCTCTTGGCGAATTCGTGCTCCACCAACCAGCGCACTTCGCTTTCCGTCAGGGTCGCGCCGAAATTGCGGCCTAGATCTTCGATACGAACGGCCTTGCCCAGAATCTTCTGCGCGTCGGTGCCGTAGGCGCGAAACAAGCGACGTGCCCAGAATTCATCGAGGAACGGGTACGCGCGGCGCAGTTCCGCCATCTTCCGATCCGCATCCTCGACCGGGAAATCCCCTCCGGGCAGTGTCGCCTGCGCCGTCCAGGAGCCAGGCAAACCGTCACAGAATGGAGCAAGTTTCTGGATCGCCGCCTCGGCCAGCTTGCGATAGGTCGTGATCTTGCCGCCGAAGACATTCAAAAGCGGCGCGGGCCCGGTGGTGTCGAGTTTCAGCACATATTCGCGTGTCGCGGCAGTGGCGGTGCTTGCGCCGTCATCATAAAGCGGCCGCACGCCGGAATAGGTCCAAACGATATCATCGTAACGGACAGGTTTGTTGAAATATTGCGAGGCGAAGCGGCACAGGTAGTCCTGCTCGTCTTCGGAACATGCGGGCGGGACCGCAACGTCGCGATGGTCTGAATCCGTGGTGCCGATCAGTGTGAAATCGCCCTCGTAGGGGATCGCGAAAATGATCCTCCCATCTGTGCCCTGAAAGAAATAACATTTGCCATGATCGAACAGCTTGCGGGTTACGATATGGCTGCCGTGGACAAGGCGAACCGATTCACCGCTTTGCGTTTTGGTAACAGTATCAATGACATCACCGACCCATGGCCCGGCGGCGTTGACAAGCATGCGCGCAAAGTAATCCTGGTCCTCGCTAGTTTTTCTGTTCCGGACGGTAATGACCCAATGCCCGCTTTCGCGTCTGGCAGAGGTGACGCGGGAATGGGTCAGGATGGTTGCACCACGCTCTGTGGCGTCGCGGGCATTCAATGCAACGAGCCGGGAATCGTCGACCCAGCAGTCGGAATACTCAAAAGCTTTGGTGAACTTGTCCACAAGCGGTTCTCCAGCAGCATCCCTCTGCAGGTTCACTTGACGCGTCCCCGGCAGAATCCCGCGCCCGCCAAGGTGATCGTAGAGAAACAAACCCATTCGGATCAGCCATGCCGGCCGACGTCCGCGCATCCACGGCATGACGGTTCTGAGCAGTTTCGAGGTGGGCGTCTCGCCCTCGAAGCGCATGCTGCTGTGATAGGGCAACACAAAACGCATGGGCCGGCTGATATGGGGCATTGCGCGCAGCAATACCTCGCGCTCTCTCAGGGCCTCCCGCACAAGGCGGAATTCGAAATATTCAAGATAGCGCAATCCACCATGAAACAGTTTGGTGGATGCCGACGAGGTCGCCCCCGCAAGATCGCCCATCTCAGCCAATGTGACGGACAGGCCCCGCCCGGCAGCGTCTCGTGTGATTCCGCACCCGTTGATGCCGCCGCCGATGACAAAGAGGTCAAGCAGGTGTTCCGGGGTGCCAACGATATCGGGTGATTTTCTTTCAGCATGGTTTTCGTTCATCACGACAAACCTCTCTCGCGATCCAAAAATGATGTGATCAAAGGGCCGATCTCATTTCGGCGAGAATACATCAGCAGGTGTCCGGCCGGGAAAACCTTCAGTTCCGCACCCGGAATTCTTTGTGCCAGCAACATTTGGTTTGCCACCGGTATCAGCCCGTCATAAATTCCCGAGATCACCTGCGTCGGCTGCGTGATCCGATGCAGCCAACCTAGGCTGGTCCACGAAAGCATCGCCGCAACCTGGCCGTAATACCCGACAGAAGACGGAGGGATGCTGTATTGGGTATATTCCCTGAACAGCGAAGGGCACAGGAGCGCTTCGCCGCCATACATCGCTGGACCCACAAAGTTGGCATATTCCTTGCTGGTGTATCGCAAGGGGAAGAAGATTTCCGACAATGCGACAGGTGTGCCCCACCAGCTGCCAATCCCGCCAGCGGAGGTGATCGCAAGGACAAGCCTGCGGCATTTGTCGGGATGATCATGCGCAAGTTGCTGGGCAATGGTGCCGCCCCAGGAAATCCCCAGCACATCGTATTCCCCGACACCAAGCCGGGACAGCAACCTGGAAACCAGTGAGGCGTGATCCGTGATACCAACCACCTCTTCGGGCACCGAGGACAGGCCGGTGCCCACTGCATCAAAGGCCAGGATAGTGCGGTCTTTCAACTCTTCGATCAAGGGGAACAGAACCTCGACGGACTGTCCCAGACCGTTGCAGATCAGCAAGGGCGTACTATCGTTCCCTACCTCCCTGATGAATACCCGCAAGCTGTGGTCACCTATGCCGACCACCTCGAGGCGGCCATCCAAGGGCATGATCGCCTTCGCCTCCGTCATGGCCTCTCTCTCGCGCTCATCGAGCGTGACACTATCCATCCGTGGAAACGGCTTCGGTCACATATGTGCCGGGCGCCGGATCCAGAACGGGATAGGCATCGTTTCCTGCCGCCTTCGGGCTTGCGACGCGCTTCTCGGTCCCGCTATCCGCAAGCCAGGCGATCCAGTGCGGCCACCAGCTGCCCTCGGCATGTTCGGCGCTCGCCTTCCAGCCATCGGGGTCGAGATTGCGGTCACCGCCGTGATAGTAGTTCCGGCGGCTCTTGGTCGGATGGTTGACGACGGTCCCCGAGACGTGGCCTCCATCGGTCAGCACATATTCCGATTGCCCGCCCACAAGACCGGTCGCAAGGTAGGACGTCTTCCATGGTACGATATGATCGCCTGTCGCCGCCACGAAATAGCACGGTAAGTCGATCCGTCCGGTATCGACGGGCTGACCCAGAATTTCCAGCGATCCTGGGTCTTTCAGACGGTTTTCGTGGTACATCTTCTCGATGTAGTAAGAGAACCACTTTGCCGGCAGGTTCGACGTATCGGCGTTCCAGTAGAGAATATCGAAAGGCGGCGGAGATTTCCCGAGCAGATAACTTCCGACAACGAAATTCCAGATCGAGTCGTTGACATGCAGCAGTGACATAGCATGGGCGATGTCGCGGCCGGGCGCCAGTTTCTCCGTCCGCAGACGCCGCTTGTAGATTTCGATCTGAGGCCGGTCGATAAAGACCTCTAGCTCTCCGGGATCGCTAAAATCAATCATCGAGGACAGGAAGGTCGCGGTGCCGACCCGGCGCTTCAAAGCGTCATCCATGACCGCAAGCGCGACTGTCAGCATCGTGCCGCCGTTGCACCAGGACAGGAGATCGGCCTTGTCGGCCCCAGATATGTCCAGACAGACCGAGAGCGCCTGAAACACACCGGTTTCGATATAGGTGTCCCAATCGAAATCGCGCTCGGGTGACGGGTTGCGCCACGAGATCATGTAAACGCTCAGCCCCTGTTCCAGCATGTAGCGGACCATGGACTTCTTCTCATTGATGTCGAAAATGTAGAATTTGTTCACACAAGGCGGCACCACGAGCACCGGCCTAGCCTCGACTGTCGGCGTGACCGGATGGTACTGGATCAGCTCGATCAGTTCGTTCCGGTACACGACCGAGCCCTCTGTGGTTGCCAGGTTTCGGCCCACATCGAACGCGTCTTCGTCGGTGGTGCTGACATAGCCCTTTTCGACGTCAGCGAGCAGATTGCGGAAACCGTCGATCAGGCTTTGCCCTTTGGTTTCCTGCGCGCGGCGAATGATTTCAGGGTTTGTCAGCGCATAGTTCGACGGCGCCAGGGCATCGGCGATCAATCTCGTATAGAAGCTGAGCTTGCGCTGTTCGTGGGAAGGCAGGCCTGTCTTGTCAGCAATATCAGTCATGCGCTCGGCCGTCAGGCAGTAGGCGTCGCGCCAGAATGAAAACATCCCTTCATTCCATGCATCATCGCTGAAACGCCGGTCCTTGGTCCTTGCCGGGGCCTTGTCGCCGTTGCCCGCAAAGCTGCCCAGCCAGAGTTTCGCGAAATCGGTCTGATATTGCACCCAGGCCGATAACGCATCGCTGCGCGGTTTGAACAAGGCCTCGAAAGTGGCGTTGAAGGAATCGGCGACTTCCGCAAGTTGCTCGGGTTCCATCGCGGCGAACAACGGATGCGATTTCAATGCGCTTTCGAACGACTGCTCGAACATGCTCTTCATTTTGTTGTCCATCTTGGATCACCCCATGTTTCAAGCGGATGCTGCATCGGCCCGGCACAGACCCGCGCCGCGCTTTATTGCCCGTAGGCCTCGAACTTGCGAACGATCGCGCTGAAATCCATGCTGCGCCCGTCCGCGTTTTCAACAAAGTCCTCGTAAAGTTGCAGGGCTTTGCGGCCCATCGGCGTTTCGGCCCCGGCACTCTCTGCCGCGTCCTGGCTGAGGCGCAGGTCCTTCAGCATCAGTTCCGCGGCGAATCCCGGCTTATAGCCGTTGTCGGCCGGCGATTTCGGTCCCACCCCCGGCGCCGGGCAATAGACGTTCATGGACCAGCTGTAACCGGACGAGGTGCTCACCACGTCAAAGAGGCTCTGCCGGTCCAGGCCCAGCCTGTCCGCCAGCACAATTGCCTCGCAGGTCGCAGCCATCGTCGCACCTAGGATCATGTTGTTGCACAGCTTGGCGGCCTGACCGGCACCGGCCTCTCCGCAATGGACCGATTTCTGCCCCATGACATCCAGCAGATCGCGCACTTTTGCATAGGCGGCCTCGGAGCCGCCCACCATGAAGGTGAGGGTTCCTTCGGTGGCGGCCTTCGTTCCGCCCGAGACAGGTGCATCGAGCACATCCACGCCCACCGGTGCCCCAAGCGCGGCCACCGATTTGGAGGTCTTCACGTCGATGGTCGAGCAATCCATCAGGACGGCCCCGGGTTTGATCAGCGGCAGGATGCGCCCGACCACATCGGAAACGACCGGCCCGCTCGGCAGCATCAGGATGACCACGTCTGCCCCGTCGGCAGCCTGACGCGCGTCGCTTGCCAGCGGCAGGTTTTCCGCCCGGCCTACAGCCGGGTCGAATCCGGTGAGGTCATAACCCGCGGCAGCAAGATTGGCCGCCATCGGCCCACCCATATTGCCAAGACCGATAAATCCGATCTTCATCATGGCGTCGCCTTTTCCGGGGTTTTGTTCCAGTATTCATCCCGCAACCGGCGCTTATAGAGTTTTCCCGTCGCCTCGCGCGGCAGTTTTTCGCGGAAATCCACGCTTCGGGGGCATTTGATGGCCGAAAGCCTGGAACGGCAATAGGCCATCAGTTCCTCGGCCAGCTCCGGCGATGGCTTGGTCCCGGCGATCAGCTGAACCACGGCTTTGACCTCTTCGCCGAAATCCTCGTTCGGCACGCCGATCACGGCCGCGTCTTCGACAGAGCCATGCGACAGCAGAACGTCCTCGGTTTCCTGCGGGTAGATGTTCACGCCACCCGAAATGATCACAAAGGATTTCCGGTCGGTGAGATAAAGGTATCCGTCCTCGTCGAGCCGGCCAATGTCGCCCAGGGTCGTCCACCCCAGCGCATTGCTGCATTTGGCGGTCTTCTCCGGGTCGTTGTGATACTCGAACTGATGGCCGTTCTCGAAATAAATCTCGCCTTCGGAACCGACCGGTAGCTCGTCGCCATTCTCATCGCAGATATGCAGAACGCCGAGTTTGGCGCGCCCGACGGACCCTTCATGGCCAAGCCATTCATGGGTGTTCAGCGCGGCAAAGCCGTTGTTTTCGGTACCCGCATAATATTCATGGATGATCGGCCCCCACCAGTCGATCATCCGATGCTTGACATCCACCGGACAGGGCGCGGCGGCATGCAGAGCCAACTTCATCGAGGAAAGGTTGAATGCCTCGCGCTCGGCCTGCGGCAATTTCAGAATTCGCACGAACATGGTCGGAACCCACTGGCTATGCGTGATCTTTTCCCGTTCGATGATCTGCAGGGAACGCAGCGCATCGAATTTGCCCATGATGAAGGCGCTGCCGCCCATCTTGATCGTCACCATCGTGTGCCGAAGGGGCGCTGCGTGATAAAGTGGCGCGGGACAGAGATAGCGCGTCTCGGCATCGTAGCCGAAAAGGCCGCTCAACAGGTCGATCAGCATTGACCGGCTGCCGACGGGGGTGCCGGTCAGCGGCCATTTGATCCCCTTTGGCCGCCCGGTCGTGCCCGAGGAATAGAGCATGTCCTGCCCCTGCACCTCGTTCTCGACCGGCGTGATCGGCTGCTCGGCCAGCGAGGCGAGCCAGTCGAGACAGTCCGCAACCGGCACTCCGACCGCGAATATCTGGCGATCTGCCGGAAGCGCCGCACGCAGCCGGGACAGCGAGTCGGCAAACCTGTCCGACCCGATCACGACCCGGGCGCTGCAATCGCCGACGATATAGCTGATCTCTTCGAAGGTGAGATGCGTGCTAACGGTGGTGTAATAGAGGCCCACTCTTTCAGCCGCGAAACAGATCTCCAGAAATTCCCGCCGGTTATCCATCACGATCACGATATGATCGCCCGTTTTCAACCCAGTCTTACGCAGCAGGTGTGCGCCCTGGTTGGCGCGTGCCTCCAACTCGCCAAAAGTCACCGTCTCGCCGGTGTCGCACATCCGATAGGCCAAACGGTCCGGCGCGGTGCTGGCATGACATCTTGTGTGATACGGTTCTACTTCCATAGCCATAATTCAAAACCCTATGAGTGTTTTGCCGACGTGGCCGCCCGAACGCAGGTGCTCCAGCGCGGGCTTCAGTTCTTCAAAGCCAAAGGTCTCACCCAGAACCGGGTGGACTTCGTGTTGCTCCATCGCTGACAACATCGCCTCAAACCCATCCCGGTGCCCGACGGTAACGCCTTGCAGCCGGACCTGCCGGGCCACGATCGGCCCCAGCGAAGCGTTCAGGTTCAGACCGGAGAGCACGCCGATCATCGAAATCGTGCCCCCCGGTCGAACCGCTCGAAGCGAAAGCGGAAGAGTAGTTTCGCCACCGAGTTCAATAATGTTGTCATAGCCACTGCGATCAGCCGTGATTCCCCGGCTGGCGCGGGCCCAATCTTCGGTCTCGCGATAGTTGATGGTTGCATCCGCGCCCATCTTCCGAACCAAATCCAGCTTGTCTTCGCTCGACGAAATGACGGTGACATGCGCACCGTGGATCTTGGCGAATGCTAGGGCGAACAGCGCGACCCCACCCGTTCCCTGGATCAGGATCTTGTCGCCGGCGCGGGTGCGGTTATGGGTCGAGATCGCGCTCCATGCGGTCAGCGCCGCGCAAGGCAGGGTCGCGGCCTCTGCATCGCTCAAGTAATCCGGCACCCGGACCACGCCCTGTTCCGACAGGCAAACGAAATCCGCCATCACTCCGTCAAGCGGCCCGCCAAGAGCCGACGAGAAACGCTCGGAGCTGGGCTCGCCGGCGGTCCAGTTCTGGAAATAGGTCGGGCAGACCCGATCCCCGGTCTTGACCCGGGTGACACCCTCGCCGGTTTCCACAACCTCTCCAACACCATCGGATATCGGGATCAGGGGCAGCTCGCCGGTGGCGCGGCCATAGCCCCTGACCGGCACGATCAGATCACGCGCATTCAGTGACGCCATTTTCATCGAGATCAGTACTTCGCCCGGGCCCGGCTTGGGCTGCGGCCGTTCCGCTAGCTGAAGATTATCAAAGCCCCATTCGCCCTGAATCTGGAATACACGCATGTTTCATCACCTATTTTGTATTGGGCTCGTGCCCGGCGCGGGCGCGAGTCAAATGTGCGACACGTTCGAGAAGCATTTCGGTCGATCCGTCGACCAATGCTGCGATTTGCACAGCAGCCAGATGTCGGGCGAAAACCCGCGCGGGATTAAGCCCCTCTGCTCCCATGGCGTGGAGCAGTTTGGGCAGATGGTCCTGAGCGTTGACTACCGCATGTATTTTCGCCTGCGCCGCCAGGAGCTGTGCGTCGCGATCTTCGACGATCGCCCGTACCGCCAGGGCAACCAGCGATCTGGAGGCCGCAAGATCCGTGACGCAACGCGCAAGATTCAGCCGCCAGGCCTGATGCCCTGAAAGCGGTGTGCCGAAACAATGCCGCTCTTCCCCATAGGCTCGTACCGCATCGAGAGCCGCCTGCATCATCCCGCAACACATTGCCGCAACATATGTCCGGGCGCCATTGATCTCGGACAGGATCGACTTGAACGCGGTGCCGGCCTCCAGCAACAGGTTTTCGTCGCCCAGCCTGTAGTCTTTCAGTCGAAAACCGCCCGTGCCCGTACTGGCCTGCGAAAACGACGAATCCAGCGGGAAACGCTCGGCCCCGTCACCATCAAGGTCCACGACAAAAGCCGCGATCCCGTTGCGGTCGCCGTGCTCACCGCATTGCGCGTAGACGATCGCCAGCGAGGCATGCCGCGCATTGGTGATCCAGACCTTTTCGCCGTTCAGCACCCAGCCTCCGGTCCCGCGTGCTGCGGTCATCCGGATCGCGGCGAAATCCGAACCGGCGCCGGGTTCCGTAAGCGCCGTACAGGCGCTGGCCTTGCCGGAAAGCAATAGCAGCAGCCAGCGGTCCTTGACGGCGCCATGCGCACATTGCGCCAGTTTGGCGGCCACATTATGGGTATTGATGACCGACATGGCAAAGCCGAAATCCGCAGCGGCGAGAATTTCACAAGCCTTTGCCTTTTGATTGAAAGAATATGCCATGCCGCCATCCTTGACGGACAGTTCTATGCGGGTCAGACCCAATTTGGCCGCTTGGCGGAGCAGAGATTTTCCAGGATGGTCACTCTGCGTCCATCTGCCCGCAGCCGGCGCGATCTGAGAGTCGGCAAACTCTTGAATACGCGCCAGCCAGTCATGTTCGGCCTGGCAGGGCATTATAACTTGCTCCGCTTCGACAACCGTGCCCACAGATCGGAGCTTACCCCAACAATGCCTCGTGGCATGAAGATCGTCGCCAGAACTAGGATCAGACCGTAGATGATCAGTCGGAAGCTGTCTGCAAACCGGAGGTATTCCGGCAGGAAGACCACGATGAAGGCGCCGATAACAGGCCCTGCGATTGTCCCAGATCCCCCCATGATGACGGCCAGGATGGCATCTAGGGATTGCGCCACGCCGAAAATCTCGGGGTTGATAAAGCTCTGATAATGCGCATAGAGCGCCCCTGCGAGCCCCGCGAACATGGCGCTCGCGACAAAGGCGAAGAGTTTGTATTTCCACGTCGGAATGCCGATCGCACCGACCAGATTCTCGTTTTGCCGGACAGCGACCAGAACCTGCCCGATGCGCGAGTGCACGATACGGGCGGCGATGATTATCATCAGAACCGCGACCGCGAGAACGAAGTAGTAGTAAACCAGCCGATCTTCGAAATCGAGCAGCGAATTCTCGCCGCCTGGTTTGGGTATGCCGGTCAGGCCCGCTTCACCGTTGGTCAGGTGGGTGAAGTTCATCAGAACGATGAAGATCACCATATTGAAGGCAAGCGTCACGATCGCGAAATAGTGCCCCTTGACCCGCAGGCTCGGGTATCCGGTTGCCAGCGCGAAGACCGCTGTCACAAATGGCGCAAGCAGGATGGTTAGCCAGACAGGCATGTTGAAATTTGTGCCCATCAGCGCCGTGCTATAGGCACCGATGCCCATGAACCCGGCCTGAACGATCGAAACATATCCGGTATAGCCCTGGATCAGGTTTTGACCCTGCGCCATGATGACCCAGACCAGCGCCAAAATGCTGAGATGCAGGTAGTATTTGACGGTGATAAGCTGCGGCAGCGCGATGAAGAAAACCAGGGCTGCGGCATAGCCAATGTGCTTTGGTGAGATGTTCATGACGGTTTTCCCATTAGGCCTTGCGGGCGCACCAGAAGAACGACGATCATCACGACGAAGGCGATGACATCCTTATAGGCGGACGAGATGAAGCCAGCGGCGAGTGACTCGGTGATGCCGAGGACGATCCCGCCGATAACCGCACCGGGAAAGGACCCCAGACCGCCGAGGATCAGCACCGCGAAGCCTTTCACCACCAGCCCTTCGCCAATGCCCGGCGCGATGGCGAAAAGCGATCCGACCATGACCCCGGCGGCGACACCAAGCGCGGTGGAGATCGCGAAGACGACCAGGGGAATGGTGTTGACATTGACGCCCATCAGGATCGCGGCGTCTCGATTTTCCGCTACCGCCCTGATCGCTTGACCGGTTTTCGTGCGTTCAACAAAAACCGCCATGGCGCCAACCAGAACAGCCGCCGACAGAATGACGTAAAGCCGCAGTTCCGGGACCGTCACACCCCCGATGTTGAAGACCCTGCTGGCGGCGGTCGGAATGACGATCTGCTCGGCCCCGAAAAGCTGCAGATTGATTCCCTCGACCATCATGGTCAGGCCAAGGGCGACAATGAAAGCGTTTATATGGTTCGCATTTCGCACCGGTCTATAGGCCAGGAATTCGATCACCACACCCAGGGCAAGACCCACGGCGACGGCGATCAGTATTGCGCCAAACAGCGGAACGCCCTGCGATGTGACCAGGAAGAAGGTCAGGTATCCGCCAAACATGGATACCGATCCATGCGCAAAATGGGCGATACCAAGAATTCCGAACACGGTGGTCAGGCCAAGAGCGATCAGAACGTAGACCCCACCTATGGCTATGCCGTTTAAGACTTGCTGCAGTATTTCGATCATGTCACATGCTCTCGTTGTGCGAGGATCCGATGCCCCGCGGAGAAGACCGTTGCGATGCTGGTCAGTTTACGAAGATGGGTGGGAGGGCTGGCAGGCTAGCCCGCCAGCCCAACCCCCGTCTTTAGTCGATTGTGCTTAGGTAAGCCGAATAGGCCGCTGCGTCGGACGGAAGGTCTTCAACGAAAATCCAGTTTCCGCCCTGCCACTGGAACGCACCATTGGACGTATAGGCCTGGCCATTCGGGTCAAACATCTTACCGTCGACGGGCAGATACTGCATGACAACCTCGTCGGGCACGGCCAGTTCGCGCAGGGCGGCGGCCACAGCTGCGGTGTCCTCAACGGTTCCGGCCGCTTCCAGCGCGTCTTTCAATGCATAGGTTTGGTCATACGCATATGGCGAGCTGGGCGACGGAGAAATGCCGAACTTGGCGCTGAAGTTTTCGTGGTAGGCAATACCGTTTTCGGTTGCCGACAGCAATGTCAGTTCGGTCGGGCGTAGGTCCCAGACCCCTTCCATCTGTTCGGATGTGGCGACGCGCAGGAACTGCTCTTCGCTACCGCTCGTGAAGCCGTAACGTGGAACGTCAATACCTAGTTCGACAGCCTGACGATAGACGAAGGCAGCCGGTTCTACATAACCGACAACCAAGATCGCATCCGGTTCCAGGCCGCGGATTTTGGTCAACTGAGGGGTCATGTCCCGATCTTTGAGCGCAAAGAGTTCATGGGTGATGACCTCGCCCCCAGCAGCGGTCAGCTCATGCTCAAATGCCTCGACGTAGCTTGCGTAGAAACCGACTTCCAAAGCGCCCAGAACGGCAACGCGCTTGTGACCCTTGGCCGCAACAAAACGTCCTGCGGCTGCACCGGTATAATCCGCCGGCGGGCGTGTGCGCACCAAGTTCGGAATTTCGCGGGTTGTGATGGAACGCTCGGCCGCATTGCCAACCAGCATCACAGCATCCTCATTCTGGATGAAGGATGCAACCGCACCAGTCGCGCCAGAGCAGCAGAAGCCCAGTATGTATTTTACACCATCCCGGTCCAGAAGTTTGCGAACCGAGTTCGACGCTTCGGTCGGGTTGGCCTTGTCATCATAGGCGATCACGTTCAGCATGTATGTGTCGTCACCCACCTTGACGCCACCGCTGGCATTGATCTCTTCTGCGGCCAGTTCAACGGCCTGCGCCTGCGGCAGGCCATAGACGGCCGCGCCACCGGTCAAGGCGTCGCTGACACCGATGTCCAAGGTTTTCTCACCCGCCTGAACGGCCGCACTCGACAGCGCAAGGCCCAACGCGGTAAAGACCGTGGCTGTTCTGAAATTTCCAATAGTCATCTACATTTCCTCCTGCGTAGATCTTGGTGCCGGGGGTCTCCCCCGGAAAACTCCCGGCTTTAATGGCCCAGATAGGCCTTTGCGACTTCGGGATGGGATTGCAGTTCCTCTCCCGTTCCCTCCAAGACAATTTCTCCTGCTTCGAACAGATAGGCCCGGTCAGCCAGCCTGAGCGCCATCAGCGAGTTTTGCTCAACCAGAAGAATTGTCATCCCTGTCTTCTTGATGCGGTCGATGGTCTCGCCGACCTCGGCCACGATCTTTGGCGCAAGACCCAGAGACGGCTCATCAAAAATGCACAGCCTGGGACGCGCCATCAGAGCCCGGCCGATCGCAAGCATCTCCTGTTCGCCACCGGACAAGGTTCCCGCCGCCTGCGTCGCGCGCTGACGAAGGATCGGAAACATGTCCATCATCTCTTCAACATCGCTGGCCTGCTCGGAATCGCTGCGCGCATAGGCACCCATGCGCAGATTCTTCAGGACGTTCATCTGCGGGAAAACCTGCCGCCCTTCGGGGCACATGGTTATTCCGGCGCGGACGATCGAATGTCCGCTCTGATTGGTGATGTCCTTGCCGTCAAAGCTGATCTTGCCGCTCCGGGCCTGTACTAGGCCGCAGATCGCCTTCAAGGTCGAGGACTTGCCCGCGCCATTCGCACCGATCAGCGCGACGCACTCGCCCTCCTTGACGTCAAGGTTGATGCCGTGGACCACTTCAATCGGCCCGTAGCTTACCCGTAAATCCCGTACTTCGAGCATTAAACTGATTCCCCCAAATAAGCGTCGATAACCGCCTGGTTGCTGCGGATCTCCGCCGGTGTGCCATCAGCGATCTTGGAACCGAAATTGAGAACCACAATCCGGTCGCAAACCTCCATGATGAGCGCCATGTGATGCTCGATCACCAGCACGGCAACACCGCGCGCGCGGATCGATTTGATCAGCTCGCTCAAGGTCTTGCGCTCATGCGACACAAGCCCTGCCGCAGGTTCGTCAAGCAGGATGATCTTTGGCTCAGAGGCCAGCGCCGTGGCGACCATCAGAAACCGTTGCTGGCCGGACGAAATGGTTCCGATGGGTTCATCCGCAACCTCAAGCAGGCCGGTGATCTCAAGAATATCCTGCACCCGCATTTCGACCGTTTCGCGTTCGCCCTCATGGCCGCCAACACCGAAGACCGACGACAATGGCGACGACTTCAGCGTCGATTCGCATCCCAGCGTGATCTGCTGACGAACCGTGAACTCGGGAAAGATGCTCGCCGTCTGAAAGGTCCGCGCCAACCCAAGCTCAACACGCTCATATTCCGGAAGATGCTGAATATGCGCTCCGGCAAGAAAAATCTCTCCGGATGTTACCGGAAAGATCCCGGCCAGCGAGTTAACGGTCGTTGATTTGCCCGAACCGTTAGGGCCGATCAATCCCATCACCTCGCCAGGTTCCACCTTGAACGAAAGGTCCTTTATGGCGTGAACACCGCCAAAAGACTTGCAAAGCCCTTCCACACGTAAAACTGCTGTAGTCATGAGGTGCTCCACCCAAATTTCCACCCATTCCGACAGATAATACTTGATGGGAAATTCTGTGGGAAACGCAAAGAACCCGCTGACTCACCAAAATTTTAGATACCATCGGCGAGCCGTCATGAGCACAGCACACGGCCATACCTCTTTTTCGTCAGGCGAAAGCCACATGATATGGCCGCGACAGGTGCCTCACCATATCGAAAATATCGCTATCGTTTTGTATTTGTGCGCGATGCGGATCCGGGCGGCATGCCTCGGCCTCAGGCTTAATCGCGCGTGTCGGTCCACGCAGCCCTAGTGCTTGTATTCCAAGGAAAACCGCTGTCCGGGGACCGGATTTCCGGTATAGCAGTTTCGATCAGCGAACCGCCGCGAGTCCCGGAAGATCCTTCCCTTCCAGCCATTCCAGAAATGCGCCACCCGCTGTCGAGCAAAAGGTGAACTGGTCGGCCATCCCGCATTGGTCGAGCAGCGCCAGGGTATCTCCGCCCCCCGCAACAACGAGCGTCCCTGCTTGGGATTGCCAACTTATTCTGCACTGATTGCAAAAGTCTGATGCGGGTACGATCACGCGGTCATGTCAAGTGCGTAGCTCCGCCACTGATCGAAGGCATCTGATCTGGCGTGGCGGTAAGAGATGGCGGTAAGACGGTAGCGGCGGGGACGGAAGATCGTGTTGATCTGGTCATAGGCGGAGAGGAAGCGCTGCGCCTGCCTGCCCGACTTGAACCGGCCCATAAGCTTCTCTCGCTTCCGGGTTGGTCGGTGCGAGCCCTCAATACGATTATTCAGGCCCTTGTGAGCCCGGTGATCTGCGTCAGGAGCCAGCTGACGGATCGGCTTGATGTAACTGCGTAATTTGTCTGTGACGATAACGCGGGGCTGGCCAAACCGGGCGGTCAACTGTTTCAGAAACCGCTTGGCCGCCTTGGCGTTTCGCCTTGGTTGGACCAGAATGTCGAGCACATCGCCGTTCCCGTCCACGGCCCGCCATAACCACATCTTGACGCCGTTGATCGGGACGACGACTTCATCGAGGTGCCATTTGTCTGCCGCTGCGGGCCGGTCACGCTTGATACAATGTGCGAAATGCCGACCAAACCGGTTGACCCATTTGCGTATGGTCTCACGGCTGACCATCACATTCCGCTCGGCGAGCAGATCTTCAACATCAGCGGCACTGAGTGCGAACCGATGGTATGCCCAAACGGCGTAGGCGACGACTTCACGGGGAAAACGGTAGCCCTTCAGGCGTGGCATCTCAGCTGGTATATTCATGGAGACCGGCTAAACAGCCTCAGGTGCGACTGCAAGTTGGCAATCCCGGACAAACCCGTCCTTTACCAGGGGACCCTCAGTGGACGCTTAGCCATCAGTTTCAGCCATTTGGAGTTTCCATCTTCCACGCGGCCAGAAGTTTCGGCAGCGCTTCGTTCCAGTCCAGGACTCCGGAGGTGTCAGCCCAGGCCTGGTACTGGCGGATAAGGTCTTTCTCAAGCGCAGGGCTGCGGCCTGCAAGATTGGTCAGTTCGGTGCGGTCGGCCTCGATGTCGTAAAGCTCCCAATGGTAATCATGCAGGCGCACGAGTTTGAACTGACCGAGGCGGATCGCCGCGTTTCCTTCGTGCTCCCAGAAGATCGGCTGTTCGCGCTGCCAGTCCTTGCCCTGAAAGAGGCTCAGCAGCGACTCTCCCTGCAACGGTTGGATTTCATGGCCACCCAACTCGCTCTGATAGGCGGCACCGGTGGCCTCCAGGATGGTTGGCAGGATATCAACCACATGGCAGGCCGCATGGGCGGCACCACGCGGCCTGAATCCATCTGGCCAATGGGCAACCAGCGGGGTCGAGATGCCGCCTTCATGCACATAATGTTTGTACAGCCGAAACGGTGCGTTGGAGACATTGGCCCAAGGCTTGTCATAACTTTGAAAGGTCTGGGCATCGCCGGGGCGCAAACCTGTCACATTGCCCATCGTGATCTGCCTGCCATCATGCGTTTTGTCCGGGTAGAACTTCGCCCAGCCGTCCTCGGCCATGAATTCGGCGCAGCCGCCGTTGTCGGAGAGGAAGAGGATCAGCGTGTTGTCGAATTGCCTGAGCCGCTTCAGGGCCGAAATCAGTTTGCCAATCGACTGGTCCATGCGGTCCACCATTGCCGCATATGTGGCCATCTTGCTGACCTCCCAATCCTTGTTTGCCTCATGCTCCCAGCCATGCACCGTGCTGTCACGCGGGGAGATGTCCCAGCCGCGCTGGAACACGCCTTGACCGTTCATGGTTTCGTGGCGTGCGGTGCGGATTTGGTCCCAGCCCTTGGCATAGACGCCGTCATATTTCGCGATGTCCTCGGGGTGTGCATGCAGCGGCCAGTGCGGCGCGGTATGGGCGAGGTAGAGAAAGAAGGGTTTCTCTTCCGCTACCGCGCCTTCGATCATGCCAATGGCCTTATGGGTGATGGCTTCGGTGAAGTAGAAATCGTCCGGGAAGGTTTCGACACGGGCATCATCCTCCAGCATGTAGTGCGGCGAAAAGAAATGCGTGGCCCCGTCCATGATCCCGTAGAAGCGGTCAAAGCCACGCTGTCGCGGGGTCGGGTGCTCGACATCGCCGACCCGCCAGCTGTCCACCTCGCGGGCTTCGAAATCACCGGCCACATGCCACTTTCCGGACATCAGCGTGCCATAGCCGCTGGCGCGCAGGTGTTCGGCAATGGTGGCGCTGTCGTTGCGCAGGAAGCCCTGATAGGCGGCCGTGCCAAGATTGGCGCCCATATGGCCGACGCCAGCATTGTGCGGATAAAGCCCGGTAAGGAGCGAGGCGCGAGTGGGGCAACAACGGGCGCAGTTGTACATCGCAGACAGCATCACGCCGCCCCGCGCGAGGGCATCGATGTTGGGGGTTTGGATTTCAGACCCGGTGCAGCCGAGATCGGCAAACCCCATGTCGTCCGCGAGGATCAGAATGACATTGGGTCGGCTGGCGTTGGACTGCGGGTTACGGTCGGTCATACCGGTGCTTTCAATTAGGCTAAGGCTGCGACGACGGGCGCAAGCGGAACGCCCTCGACAGTGACACGGTGCATCAGGCGCCGGTAGCCGTGATAGTCGTTGATCGCCTTGTGCCAGGTGGCGCGGTTGTCCCACATCGTGATGTCACCGGCCTGCCAGCGCACCCGGCATTGAAACTCGGGTTGCTGGCAATGGGCATAAAGCATGGCCAGAAGCGCCGCGGATTCGTCTGGGGTCAGCCCTTCTATACAGGTTGTGAAAACCGGGTTCACAAAAAGGCCGCGCCGTCCGCTCAATGGATGGGTGATGACAACCGGATGCCGCGCGTCCTGCGTGGCGGCCTCTGCGTTGCCCAGGCGGCCCGATTTCACCGCCTCGCTGTCCATCGCGGAGGCGCCGAACACATGGCGCGAGG
The DNA here is from genome assembly GCF_056536285.1 of Ruegeria sp. AF3. Lineage (NCBI taxonomy): Bacteria > Pseudomonadati > Pseudomonadota > Alphaproteobacteria > Rhodobacterales > Roseobacteraceae > Ruegeria > Ruegeria sp. AF3. Next base: position 70,458 of record NZ_JBQFJM010000004.1, read on the forward strand.
AGTGCACAGCCGTCAGACTGTCGAGAAAGCGTCGCATCGGCGCAGAGAGCGCCTCATAGGCGGCACCCATGGAGACAAACAGCGTGTCGCCGCCATAGGGCGGCACCTCGATTGCGTGCAGAATGGAGCCCATCGCCGGTTCCTGATCGTAGGAATGGTCTGTATGCCATCCCTCACCAACCGCTTCGGTCTGGTCCCTCTCCTTCAGCACCGTGGCGATTTCCGGATGGCCCTCAACCGGCTTGAAGAACCGGTTCACGTTTATCGGCCCAAAACGGCGGGCGAATGCCAGGTGATCCTCAGGACCGACGTTCTGGCCCCGCAGCACGATCACCGAGTATTTGGCAAAAGCGCGCTGGATCGCATCAAAATCTGCGCCGCGACGGATATCCACCCCAAGGATTTCCGCACCCAATCCGCCCGTCAGAGGTATTATTTCCATACCGGCCTCCAATCTGTCCTGACCGGAGCATAGAGATTGCCTCAAGGTCAGAAAAACTGATTTAATCGTCCGCAAAGATAGGTATTTCCGATGTTTCGCTTCACCCTTCGCCAACTCACCTACCTGTCGGAAACAGCGAGACAGGGCGGGATCGCACAGGCGGCGCGGCAACTGAATGTCTCTGCCGCCGCCATCGCGTCGGCACTGGATAAGCTGGAGGCCGCCACCGGCGTGACCCTGTTCGACCGGTTTCCTGCGCAAGGCATGCGGCTGACCCGCGCGGGCGAGGACTTTGTCGCACAGGCAGACGCGCTGCTGGTTCACGCATCTGGGCTGGATCGGCGGGCCACAGATCTTGCGTCAGGCCGGGCGGGCAGGATCCACATTGGCACCCATCATGCATTAGCGCAGCGGATCGTCCTGCCCGCAGTAATTGCTTTTCGCGAAAACCACCCCGGCGTCCGAATTGAAGTGAAAGAGGCAGACTATCCGGCTTTGGTAGAGGCGCTGGATGCGGGCGAGGTGGATGCGCTGGTGATCTTTGACCAAGGGCTCGACAAGCGGCGGCACCATGCAGAAGTTCTTTTGGAACTTCCCCCTCAGGTCTTGTTGTCAGCGACACACCCCTTGGCAGCCAAAAGCCGGATCAGCCTGTCCGAACTGAACAATCTGCCCTACATTGCGGTTTCACCTGCCGGCCCTGGCCCCAGCTACCTGCAACTTCTACAGGCCGCGGGCATTCACCCAGAAGTGCCGTTCCAGTCCCAATCGCGTGAACTTGTCCAGGCTTATGTCGGCAAGGGGTTCGGGTTCACACTTGTGGGTTTTCCCCCCAAACAGAACCGCACAATAGAAGGCGACCCTATCGTTGCGCGGCCGCTCAAGGAAGAAATTGGCCATTACAGGGTGGTGATTGCCCGCTCGCACCAAGCCTTGCAGACGGCGCTGATGGAGCGGTTCCTAGAGATCTGCAGGTCGCCCGCCACGATTTCCGGCCTCGCAGGATTCCAAGGATCTGCAATCCTGTGACGCTGACGTCCGTCATTAATTCTACACCCGTCGTCGTGGCTCTCTGCCGAACTCAGAAAAGGTGCAACATCGGTCCTATGCGAGCCACTAAGCATGATCGAAGACGGCCCAATCCGGACATTGGCTAGATCGAGCGTCGCCGCAGGGCAGATTCCCAGACCTGCCGTTCGTGCATCGCGCAGCATTTCCGATAGGGCAATGACGGCAGAGCGGGGCAAAGTTGCCAGATGCGAATGCAGCGAAATTGGAACACCGGTTGAGGCACGATCTAAGGAGTCCTCGCCGCACTGCAGCTGCGATTCCCAGAGAGCGGTCATTCAGAGCGCATCAGTGGCTACGTTGGTCGCTGCATTCGAATCTTGTTTAAAATCCCGCAATCCGTTCAATCACCCAAAAGGCGGCTAGACTACCAACGCAGTAACTTGTCACGTGTTCAAGCTGGACCGCTCGCTCTTTTACTGCCGGATAGAGAAGCCGGGCCGCGAACCCAATGGTCAGTACCACAACGATAAACAGGATCTGACCAAGCTCTACCCCGACGTTGAAAGCAAACAGGGCCAGTGGAATGTCCCCTTCAGGCAAGCCGATCTCCCTCAGTGCCCCGGCGAACCCCAGACCATGTATCAAGCCGAATGCGAAAGCGACGATCCAGGGGAAACGCACGGCCAACGGGTCACGGTTCTCCGGTGAAAGCGATAGCTCATGGGCGAGGAACACGATTGAAAGCGCAATCACGGCCTCGACAGGTGGAGGAGGGAGGTTCAGCCAGCCGAGAGTGGCCGAAGCCAACGTGATGCTGTGCGCAACGGTGAACGCCGTGATCGCCCAGAACAACCGACTGCGATCGCGTATCAGCAGCACAAGCGCGAAGACAAAAAGCAGGTGATCAAGGCCTTCGAGGATGTGTGTCACTCCGAGCGCGACATAGCTCGAAAGGATGTCAAGAACCCCAGGATCCTCAGGTACAGTGAATGCGGTTTCGGTCCATGTCAGGCGACGCACCTGCGTCTGTCCGGGTTCCAATTCGTACCGCACTAAGGTTTCCGTTCTGGTCTGCTCCAGCCCGACGATCTCGATCACACCGCCCTCAAGGCCTCCTGGACAGGTGGTTACCCATGCGGTTGTCCAGGCACGTCCATCAAAGGACGGTGACGGAGGCGGCTCATGTGAACAGTTCCCTGGCAGGCGAGCCTCTATGGGCATCATTCGACCGTTCACGTCAGGTGCGCGCCAGGTCACGCGCCAGCGCTCTTGCCCCATGGACGCGAGATCGAGATACCCTGGATCAAGCGCGTGGGCCGGCGCGTATCCCGGCAGACAGATGGCGGAAATGGCGAGCAGAAGTAACAGCAGCCGTTTCATCTGTTCAACACCTCTTCGGCGTTGGGCAAGATAATGGTGTAGCGATCCAGCAGCGCTTGACCGAAGCTTTCGCGCATCTTCTTTGTCTCAGCGGCGAGCCATTCGGCCTTTACGCGGTCGCGGATTTCGGACAGCGGTGGCAGCACGGCGTCCATTCTCTCGATTACCCGCACGAGATGCAGGCCATAGCCGCTCTCGACCGGACCCTGCCATTTTCCGACCGGCAGGTCCGCCAGCGCCTCGTGGAACCCCTCTCCAAATGTGTGGTCGATCACCGGCGAAGGCGTTATCGGAAAGGACTGTGGCAGTAGAGTAGCCGGTCCCAGCGTCGCCGGGTCGGCACCGTTCTCCAGCAGCGCCAGAAGTTCTAAGGTATCCCGATCTCCGGGCACAACGATCTGTTCCAGAGCCATTCGAGCGGTTTGCGTGAACCGTTCCGGGTTTTGGTCCAGATACGTCTGAAGCATGGCCTCATCTGGTTCCACCATCGCGGCGCCGGATTCTGCGAGGAACTTCATCTTCTGGTTCAATCGCTGGCGTATGACCACGTCGCCTTGATCAAGTCCGAGGATCAGCGCCTCGCGGACATAGGCCTCTTCCAGCGCCCACGATTGCATCAAGTTCTCCAACTCCCGGATCGTGGGGGGGCGGTTCCAGGTGGCAATGAAGTTCTGCACCAGTCGGTTTGCCTCGCTCTCGGTCAAGCTGATCATATCGGGGCTGAGCGCAACTGGCTCATCCTCGATCGCCGCGTATGCGGCAAAGATCAGGGCACCAAGCGCGAAGAAATGGACAAGCGGGGAAAGAAGAAGCGTGCGCATGCGTATCATCAGGCCTTCGGGTATCAGTCGCCACAAGGGGGTAAGCTCTACGGTCGGCGATGTGATTGCAAGCTATTACACAAAACCCAAGTAATCTTGAGGCATATACAATCGCCAACCTCGCGACGCTTGCCGCCGGATTCCATGCATTCTACGATGAGCAAGGGTATCGTGGCACGGAAGCTTTGACACCAAACAGGCGCCCTTAATCAGGCCAGATTGCCCGCGCCAAATCTCTATACCAAGCACGACGTCCGTTTGATCTCGGTCATAGCTACTGTTCGACCAAACCGCTAAAATATGGTTTTATGCTAAAACAGAAGCGTTGGGAGGAGAAGACATGGAACAGCAGAGACACGCCGCCGTAAAAAACGCGATTGCCTTGCTCGCAACGACTGTCCTCACTACGGCAATGCCAGCCCATGCGCAGGAATGGACCCCAGCTTCGGAACAGCTCGCCGATACCTATCCAGCGCCGGCCTATTCACCCTATGCTGGTCGAACTTTCCCGGAACGGCCACTTTGGGGAGAGACGCATCTTCATACGGGACAATCCATGGACGCCGGAGGTTTCGGTGCGCGCCTTGACCATGAGGATGCTTATCGTTTTGCGCGCGGAGAAGAGATCATCGCGTCCTCTGGCCAGCCTGTTCGCCTGTCGCGCCCATTAGACTGGCTGGTTATTGCAGATCACTCGGACGGTATGGGCATGATCTTCGACGCTCTTGCAGGCAATCCGTCGGTTACGCGCTATGAACAGGGCAAACGTTGGTCCGACGGGTTCCGCGCGGGCGGACAGACAGCAGTGGATACAGCGCTTGACCTGATCGGAAGCGTTTCTCAGGGCGCCATCGAAGAGGAAATGTTCAACAATTACATGCCCGGCTCGCGAAGGTTCGCAACGATTTGGTCGGACAACCTCAAGACCGCCGAGCGCTTCTACGAGCCCGGCATCTTTACCCCAATGCTCGGGTTCGAATGGACTTCGCTCGTCGCGGGCAACAACATGCACCGCAACGTGATTTTCCGCGATGGGCCGGACCGCGTTGGGCAAGTTGTTCCCATGGTGATGACGCCGCCCTGGGGCAGTCCCGATCCCATGGATCTCTATGCCTATCTCGAGGCCTACGAGGAGAAGACCAACGGCGCGGTGCTGGCACTTGCACACAACGGCAACCTGTCCAACGGCGTAATGTTTCCGATCGACATCCGGTTCGACGGCTCGCCTGTGACTCAAGAGTACGTTGAAGCCCGGGCCAAATGGGAACCGCTCTATGAGATCACTCAGATCAAGGGCGACGGCGAGGCACACCCGTTTCTCAGCCCGAATGACGAGTTTGCCGACTATTACAATTGGGATGTCGGCAACCTCGATCTATCCGAAGCCAAGACCGAGGATATGCTGGCGCGAGAATATGCCCGCGAAGCGCTGAAGAGCGGGCTGGCGCTGGAAGCTGAGTTCGGGACAAATCCTTACAAGTTTGGGTTCAGCGGCGCGACAGACAGTCATACCGGTCTTGTGACCGCCGAAGAAGAGAATTTCTTTGGCAAGCACACCGGGTACGAGCCGTCCGCAGAGCGGATGCAGCATCCTTTCATGAAGAATGAAAACGGTGAGCTGTTCGCTTGGCAGATGGTCGCTGCCGGTCTCACGGCGGTCTGGGCCGAGGAGAATACCCGCGAAAGCATCTTCGACGCCATGGCGCGCAAGGAAGTCTACGCCACGACCGGCCCTAGAATATCGGTTCGTTTCTTCGGTGGCTGGGACTTTGACGAGGCCGATATCGCATCTCGTATTCCGTCAACCGTAGGGTATTCGAAAGGCGTGCCCATGGGCGCTGATCTGTCCGCTGCGCCTGATGGGGCCGAGGCGCCGACATTCATGGTGGCCGCGCTACGGGATCCGATTGGCGCCAACCTCGACCGCATCCAGGTCGTGAAGGGCTGGCTCAACGAGGACGGCACGACCAGCGAGGCGGTCTACGACGTCGCCTGGTCCGACGGGCGCGTCCCCGGCTCGGATGGCATGGTGCCCGCGGTAGGCGATACGGTGAATGTGGCAACGGCGAGCTGGGCCAACTCGATCGGGGCATCCGAGCTTGCGACCGTCTGGACCGACCCGGACTTCGATCCCGCCCGCCCGGCCTTCTACTACGCCCGGGTATTGGAGATCCCCACACCGCCTTGGTATGTCTACGATGCCTATCGCTACGGGATCGAGATTCCTGAAGGCGCACCGACATCACAGCAGGAGCGTGCTTACACATCTCCCATCTGGTACACGCCAGCAGGCTGACGGGCAGTGGAATTTGGGATGACAGTAAGCCTCGACCGTCCGTTCAATGGTGCGGTCGAGAAGGTAATTGCCACGCTCGCTGTAGAAGGCTTCGGGGTCATTTCGCGCATCGACCTCGACAAGGCTTTTTGTGGAGAAGCTTTGGGAGGTCTTTCACAGCTATTCAATTCTTGGGGCAAGCAACCTGAAACTTGCATTTCGGGCAGTGAACGCCGGGGCCAATGTGGTTTTCTCTTGCCCTTCAACGTTACGGTCGAGGAAGTTGAGGCCGGGTCAATCGTCAGAAAAGTGGATGCCGGTCAAATGACGAACGTGGGAGTTCTGGCCAAAACACCGGAAGTATCGGAGTTCGCGACTTGTCCCAGTGAAAGCCTGAATGGCGTCGCCTGAAGATTGTGCGACGAGTACCAGCGCCACGTCGGTGTTAGACAATAGATCACTGAGCAGACCTCCGTTGGAGATGGATGGATAGCCAGTAATGCATGCCGCGACCAATTCGAGCGTCCGCTTTCATCGCTGCGGGACAACGATGGGCTATGATTGGATTTTCCGTCCGGCCTGCTGCAGCAGAAAAACTTGTGATTTCGGTCCGGCCGGATTGGGCTCGGAGCGGGCTTGCAGCGATGCAGAGCCGAGCTCGGAATCGGCACCTTTTGAACGTCGGCTTTGATCAAAGCCCAGGCTGGCTCGGGACTGCGGCGAATGTCCGGAGACCGCCGTTCGTGCCGTACTTCAGCCCCCTACCCGTCCAGCTTTAGCCAATAGCGTGTGTACCGAAGTTCACCGGTTCGGGTCAAAGCCCCCTTCTCTACCAGGTCCTGCAGATCCCGCGTCGCTGTGGCGCGGGACGTTCCCGTGATCGAGATATAGTTCTCGGCGCTCAATCCGCCTTTGAACCCATCCGGCCCAGCCTTGAACAACCGGGCGATTACCTTGCCTTGGCGGGCGTTAAACTGATCGCGATGCCGGTCATAGAAGTGCGTCTTGGATATGAAGAACCCAACCCGCTCAAGAGTCACCTGCTGCGCTGTAAGTACGGTCTCTGCAAACCAGATAAGCCATGGTGTGACGTCCAGCGTTTTTTGATGGCGTTCAAGCTGATCATAATATGCCTTCCGCTCTCGCTCGATGGTGAAAGCAAGGGCAATCAGGCTTGGCTGACCAATATTTTGCGCCAGGGACTTTTCAGCCAGCGCCCTACCCAACCGGCCATTGCCGTCCTCAAAGGGGTGAATGCTCTCGAAATACAGATGGCTCAAACCGGCCCGGATCAGTGCGCGCAATGGTTCGGGACTATCCGGTGCGGTCCGGTTGAACCAGGTTACGAACTGGTCCATTTCAGCCGGAACCTGATGTGAAGGTGGCGCTTCGAAATGCACCGTTGGGCGGTCGAGCCTGCCTGAGACGATTTGCATCGCATCCTCATGGCTTCGGTATGCTCCAATCCTTTCCAGATGCCTGTCATGGGACAGAAGCATGTCATGCCACCGAAACAGAGTGTCGTGTGACAGTGGTTCCGAATAATTGGAATAAACATCCACCATCATTTCAGAAACGCCCTGCTCGCGCGGTTTGGATGGATAGCTGTCGGGAGCCAGTCCAAGATGCCGACGCAAGGAAGATTGCACGCTGAGACGATCCAGCATCTCACCTTCGATCGCGCTGGTTTTCATCGCTTCTTCGCTTAGCAGGTCGATACGCAATTGATCTCGATCCGATGTGTTCACATGATGAACAGCTCCAAGAACTTCCCCTGAGGACAACAGGAACTGTTGCTCGTATGGTTCGAGTCTTGCGGCATCGTAACGAAAGGTCGGCCAATCAGGGTACTGCCAGTTCCACATCGTGAGGTATAAGCCTCCTTTCTATAACTCACTACTTATGGATATGTGATTTATAGAGGTCAATCCTATAGCTCACCTTTTTCAAACTTTTCGATCCGATCATCGATTGGACGTGTAATCTGAAAACGGTGAAACTTGTCTTGTTTCCTGAAATTTACGTGGCATTGGAGGACCGCGAGAGCATTGCCTTTGGGGACAGTTCTCCCTTTTGGATTTTAGCCAGCAATGAAATCAGGTAAGCCCCTGGAGATTGTATGTTTTCAGCACGTTGGAAGATGTATCCGAGAACGATGAAGCGAATAGCTGGGCGAAACGTTGATTTCATTGCATACCAGGTTTGGCCAAGCCGCAGGTACTCGGCGATATCATCCATAAGCCGATCACAGTGGTGCTGATCTTTAGCAAAGCGTAGTTCTGAGCATAGCCGTGGAAAACTGCGCTCCATTTGATCTGGAGAAACCTGAATCTGAGAAAGTTTTTCTTTCTTAACTTTCGGATTCAAAGAGTTCTCTTTGTGCCCCTCAATTTCACTGTTACTGGCCCTCAAATTTTCTGCATCAGTTTGTGTTATCTCGGAGATTTCCACAGAGATTTCTGCCAACAGCTCGCTGAGTATATTCGCATCTGGTTTGCGACGCAGAGCATTGCGTACAGTGGTCATCAAATCAGAGATCGCGGTGTCATTTGCTACAAGTTCTCTAAGGCGCGCCAGAGCGGCGGAAACCTTGTCACGGAGTACAGTGAACTCGAGAACGCGATCAGCATGCCTCTGGGCTTCCTGGATGAACTCTGCATGCCTTTCAGACAAAGGCATCAAGGAGAGCCCAGTTGCGGTGACCACCCTGCCCTGTCGATCCCGGCGCGCCCATCGCTTGCCGTTTGCGCTCATGATGCGACGAATAAGTCCAAGCTCAACCAGCGTCGAGATATGACGCTCAACAGTCTGCACGCTGACATGAGTTCGTTTGGCGATTGCCGCGTTGGACGCGAAACAGATGTGATGATCATCTTGGTCCACTGTAATCTGATCACCGCCCACAAAGGAAATCATCGCTCTCAGGACATTGAGAGTTGTAGATTTTAAGCCAAGAGGTTCTCTGGCCTCTTCAACCGCGCGAAGAAGTATCCATTTTTTGGGCGTACAACTCCCCTGCCCTGCCGTTCCCGACAAGGTTGCTCCATTTGGAGCCAATGCTGTTAGTGTTTTCATGATTATCTATCGGCAGACAAAAATTACCCGTTCGCTCAAGAGCGTTTTTTCTTGTGTGGCGATTCGGGTGCTGCTAGATTCTAGGTGTCTAATCTAAGAATTGCGCTTTGCGCAGCAGCCCTCGAAGCTCCGGTTTCGGGGGTTTTGTTTGTTTGCCTTCCTCCTTTCTGCTCGTCCTCAGTTCTTTTTCTCGGCGTTTACAGCTGTAAACTCAGCGTGTGAGCGCTTGATAATTTCAGCCATGTTTTTGTCCAACCAGCCAGCGAAGCCAGCGTTGGCTCCGGTCCTTTTGACCGAAACAGTTAGTGATCTGTTGGTGGGGTATTGCCAAGTTGTTTGAGGATGCATGAAAAGTGATTTTGTTCCGCGCTCAGGCTGTCATTTCTGCGGTGTATTCATCCCAGAGTGTGAATGCATCAGCCCGTGCGTGGCGGTATGAGATGGCGGTGAGTTGGTATCGGCGGGGGCGGAAGATTAAGTTGATCTGCTCATGCACAGACAGAAACCTCTGGGCTTGCGGATGTGATTTGAACCGCCCAAACATTTTTTCTCGCTTCCGTGTCGGCCTGTGCAACACTTCGATTGCGTTATTCAGGCCTTTGTGGGCGCGATGGTCGGCGTCCGGAGCCAACTTATTGATCGGCTTGATGTAGCTGCGCAACTTGTCAGTGATTACGACCCTCGGTTCACCAAATTGGGCCACCAGCCTTTGAAAGAACCGCTTTGCAGCCCTTGCGTTCCGACGTGTTTGTACGAGAATGTCGAGGACATCACCATTTGCGTCGATGGCGCGCCATAGCCAGTGTTTTCTGCCACGGATCGAAATCACGACTTCGTCCATGTGCCACTTGTCGTTTGGCCGCGGACGATCTCGTCGGATGCAGTCTGCGAAATGCTGCCAAAACCGATTGACCCATAGCCGGATCGCTTCCCGGCTTACAATCACGCCCCGCGCTGCCAACAGGTCCTCAACATCCGCCGTGCTCAGTGCAAAGCGGTGGTACGCCCAGACTGCATAAGCAATGATCTCACGAGGATAGCGGAACCCTTTTAGGCGTGGCATATTGGTCGGATTGTTCATGACCCGCGGATAGCCCGGTCAAGACAGACGAACAACTTGGCAATACCCATCAGGAGGTTAGCAATATGGCGGCCTAACCCACCGGCACAAAAGCGGGTTTCCGAACAACCCCAATCTTTGCAACGGAACCATCAAATTATCATTCTGCTGCGTCCGGAAAACTATTTTCGAGGTAGACACCTTTCACGCGCTCTTTGGTTGGATCAAAATGCGGGAACGGAACGATTCTCGCCTTTAAACGCTTTTGCTGCCCATCCAGTTGACCAATTTCTATGTCGCGACCCACGATCGCATGAGTTGACGAAACACGACCTAAGGCGATGATCATTCCTAAGATGGGTGATTTCATCGCGCTGGTGATTTCGCCGACCTGTGCCTTTCCGATGCGCACACAATCGCCCGGTGAAGGAACGGTTCCACCTTCTACTTCAAACCCGACAAGTTTGCGATGAGGGTGGGCCTTCCGTTCCTCAATTGCGGTGCGTCCGATAAAATCATCGGTTTTTGACTTCAACGGGACCGTAAAGCCGATGCCAGCCTCGAACGGATCGGTTTGATCGTCGAATTCGGATCCGGCAAAGATCAGGCCGCCTTCGATCCGCAACATATCGAGCGCGGCAAGGCCAAGCGGGGCAATTCCATAGTTCTGACCAACGTCCCAGACACGGTCGAATATCTCGACGGCGTCTTTGGGATGGCAGAAAATTTCGTACCCTAGTTCGCCGGAATATCCGGTCCGGGAAATCACGACCGAAGTTCCGCGCATATCTCCGACCCGGGCCACTGTAAGCCGGAACCAGGGTAGCTCTTCAATGGTCGGCTGCTGGGGGGGGGTCCAGAAGATCTGCGAGAGGATGTCGCGACTGTGCCGCCCTTGAACCGCGATGTTGTGCAGCTGATCCGTCGAATTGCGCACCCAGACATTCAAGTTGCGTTTTTGCGCTTGTTCCTGAAGCCACAATCCACTGGTGTCATTCCCTCCGATCCAGCGGAAGTTTGTCTCACCCAGACGATAGACGGTGCCATCGTCAATCATCCCGCCGTGCTCATAACACATTGCGGTATAGACGACCTGACCGACGCTTAGCTTTTTCATGTTGCGGGTCACGCATAGCTGCATCAGCTCTTCTGCATCGGGTCCGACGACCTCGTATTTTCGCAGCGGGCTCAGGTCCATGACGGCAACCTTGTCCCGACAGGCCCAGTATTCGGCAATCGCGCCATGATTGGTCATCGTGTTCGGCAGCCAATAGCCGTTATACTCGACGAAATCCCGGGTGTGCCGCGCAAAGCAGTCGTGAAATGCAGTTTTTTTGGTTTCTTCCACATCCGCCTCCGCAGATTTTCTATAGCCGTAGGATCGTTGAAAATCCTCGGTCGCCTTGTACGTTCGCACCTGAATATCGGTCGGGTTCCATCCGTTTGCCGGATCGATGTCGCAGGGACATGCCGTGCTGATGCAAACCAGATCCGTCAGCGCGCGCAGCAACACGAAGTCACCCGGTCGCGACCAGGGATCGTCCATGCCAATGGCATTGGCGTCATCCAGCATCGTGTTAAAAAAGAAGTTGATCGCAGGCCAGCCGCCGCGCGGCTTGATGCCATACTGGTCCAGATCTTTGTTAATATTGTCCGAACAGTTTACGTGACCGGGATAACCAAGGTCTTCGTAGTACCGCGCCGTACAAGCAAGGCCAAACGTGTCATGACGACCGCAAGTGTCCTGCACGATTTCGATCAAGGGCTCCTGATCGACGGACCAGTATTTCGAAAATATCCCCGGTTGCGGGTACAGGCTGCCCATCAGGCTGCGGGTTGTCGTCGGATCGATTTCGCGCTCAATCCCCTGATCCAGCGCCCGGCGGCTGAAGGCCTGAAAATCCGAACATTCGCGCCCGCGAATGTCCAGAATCTGGATGAATTCTCCGGCTTTGACCTCATAAGATATGGCGTTTCCCGGTTGAATGTTGATGTCCCTGAGAGGGTCGGCCAAGGGCTCAGGCGCGCCAACACCCGGCTTTTCCAGACCCGGCGCGGAACGCTGAATATAGAGGATGATATCCGTTGGAGGGTTGTTGTTCTCCGGGCGCATCGCCTCGCCGGGCGCGGCGACAATCAGAAGACCATCGCTTTCCGCCACGAAATGCATCATGTCGCCGGGGCGCGAGCCTTCGGCAAAAGCGCGTATTGCGTCTCCCTGCCCGATGTCAAACCCCGCAACCTCGAGCGCGCGCAAAACCTTCCGGCCTGAGGCGGAACCGTTAGCCAGCGTTGCGATTACCCCGTCGGGACGCCCGTGTCCCCGCGCGCCAAGCATCGCCGCGTCCGAGCTTCGGTCGGGGGCAAAAAATACCATCTCCGCGGGCTGCATCCCGTCGCGATCCAGCAATGTGATCGTGTCCCCTTTGAACACCGGAACGGCGCGCGATCCCATTGCGGGAACCGGATGGCGTTCTGTGCCATGCGGCAGGATGGGCAGACCAGGAGCCAGCACCCCGCTGCGTTCGAACGGTACCTCAAACAAGGGTTTTACGTTCATCTGAACAACTCCGGTTAATCCAGCCCCAAAGCGCGCTTGCGCTTTTCGGCCCAGCTGCTGATTGCCAAATCAAAGGTCAACGCCATCAGAGACACGTTCAGACCCAGTACAAAATTCTTACCCAATTCGGTGCCTGCCAGTGTTCGCTGCAACTCCTGCCCCAGATCCTGCGTGCCGATGAACGCGGCGATAATGACCATGAAGAACGCGAACATGATGGCCTGATTGAACCCGACGGCCATTGTCGGCAGCGCCAGCGGGAACTGTACTGACATCAGTTTTTGTCGGCGCGTCGAACCAGACATGTCTGCGGCTTCGGTCATTTCCGGCGGCACGCTTCCCAGACCGATGATGGTATAGCGGATCAGCGGCACGGCGGCGAAGATCAGGATGGAAAACACGACCGCCACGTCATTGACGCCGAACAGCATGATCGCGGGGATCAGATAGATGAAGCTAGGGAAGGTTTGCGCAGTGTCGCAGGCCAGCAGGATACTCTTGGACCAGCGGTTGGACCGAGCTGCAACAACACCCAAGGGGATACCGATCAGAGTTGCCAGCACAACCGCTGAAATCACAGTATAAAGCGTGATGACCGAGCGATCCCACCAGCCGGAAAACGCGACGATTGTAAAAAACACCGCAGCATAGATACCGGGTTTGCGGCCTCCGACCCAATAGGCAAAGGAAACAACCAGCAGGATGAACGCAGGTGTCGGAATGGCAAGCAGAGTATCACGAAACGGGATCAGCACTTTGACGTTCAGGAACCAGCGCAGCCATTCGGTTGTCCCTTTGATCACATCGAAGGCCAGAACCGACTTGATCACATCGTCGATTTCCTTGCCCTGGCTCAGATGCTGCTTGCGACCAACTTCAGCCAGGATCGGAAACACTTGCGACAACAGGGTGAACCCGATGAACAGACCTACTGCGATTAGGGGAATCCGATGCCGTTTCCACCATGGCGTTCCGCGTTCGAAATGAATGGGCTGTTTGACGACCCAGGCCTTCGACATCCGGTCAAGCATGACCGCAAGAAGAACGATGGTCACGCCGATTTCAAACGAACGGCCAAGTTTGAAGCTGCCCATCATTGCAAGCAACTTGGCACCAAGGCCTGGCATACCGATAAAGGCGGTGAGAACCACCATTGCCAGACACAGCATGATCACCTGATTGACACCTACCAGCACTTCGGTGCGGGCGGCTGGGACATATACATGCCGCAGCATTTGCCAGCGTGTACATCCGGACATTTGGCCGGCTTCGATCACTTCGGGGCTGACTTTCTTCAGACCCAGTGTGGTCATCAGGATCATCGGCGGGATGGCAAAGGTGATTGTAGCCACGGCCCCCGCAGTTGGTCCGACTTTGAAAAAGATCACCGCTGGCAAGAGATAAGTAAAGAAAGGCAGGGTTTGCAGAACGGACAGGATAGGTTTCAGCACCCGCTCGAACCGACCATATTTCCAGGCGGCGATGCCCAGCACCAGGCCCAGCACAAACGCCAGCGGCGCCGCCACTACAATGACCGACATGGTCTGCATGGCGATGTTCCACTGGCCGATTGCAGCGGTCCAGATAAACGTACCCGCACCCAGAGCCGCCAGCCGCCACCCCCCCACGGCATAGCCCACAACAGCAGCAACAGCAGCGATTGCTGACCACGGGATTGGGCCCAGATAAGGCCAGCGGCGCTTGCCTTCGAGCAGGTTGGCCGACATATCCAACAGGATTTCCAACGGGCCTTCGGCGATAAAGCGGGTCACATAGATCAGACCAAGGTCATTTTGGATGAAGTCGAAGACTGCATCCAGAACCTGCGCCGTTGGCGGGATTGCCGCCTCGGGAATGCGGTTCAACCATTCAGGGAGAATTCCGATCGCCTTGGCAAGGATCAGCGCAAAGGCTGTGATCAGAAGTGCGGTAAGGACTCTGGTGCGCCCCCACACACTGTCTGCCGTGTCCGGTAACTCGGTGGACAGCGTCGCCATCATTCGGCTCCGAGCAGAACATTCAACGCGGCATCGCGATCCAGAACGCCGGTGACAACGCCTGTTTCATCCGCAACCGGCAGCAGGATACGTTTATCGTTGACCAGAACCCGGGCCAGTTCATGAATGGTTGATCCGCCATTGATCGGCGCGCCTTCAAGGGTATGGCCGTTCACTGGTTTTGCCAGCCCTTTCGCATGCACCACGCGGGCCTTGTCGATATCCTCGGTGAATTTCGCCACATATTCGGTCGCCGGGTTCATCACGATCTGATCCGGAGTATCGCATTGTTCGACCGCACCGTTGCGCATGATAGCAATCCGGTCAGCCAGACGCAGCGCCTCGTCGAAATCATGGGTGATGAAGACGATGGTTTTGCCCAGCATCTCTTGCAGGCGCAGGAATTCATCCTGCATTTCACGGCGGATCAGCGGATCAAGCGCCGAGAAGGGTTCATCCAGAAACCAGATATCCGGTTCGATGGCCAGCGACCGGGCGATACCGACCCGTTGTTGCTGGCCACCGCTCAATTCCCGTGGGAAGTATTCTTCCCGGCCTTCAAGGCCCACCAGCTTGATGACCTCCAAAGCGCGTTCGCGCCGGTCGTGGCGATCCTGCCCACGCATTTCCAGCGGGAAGGCGACATTGTCCAGAACCGTGCGGTGCGGCAGCAACCCGAAAGACTGAAACACCATCCCCATCTTGTTGCGGCGCAATTCGATCAGGTCGCGCTCGCTGAGTTTCATGATGTCCTGACCGTCTACTTCGATCGTGCCTCCGGTGATGTTGTGCAGACGCGAAAAGCACCGCACCAGCGTGGATTTGCCCGATCCTGACAACCCCATGATGACAAGCATCTCGCCACGGCCAACCTCGATCGAGACATCCTTGACCCCGGCGATATACCCATCCTCACGGATCTCGTCGAAACTGCGGCCTGCCGGCATGGACTTCAGATAGCTCTCGGGCGAGGGTCCAAACAGTTTCCAGACATTCTTGGCTGATATGACAGGCGCGATGGCGGGCATGGCTGCTTTTCTTTCTTGTTGAGCGCGGCCCTGGATCACAAAACGATCAAGGCCGCGCCAGATTCACTATTCCTAGCCGTTATCAACTGCAGGCATTGATCCACGGGTCAACAACGGCACGGTTGGCGTCCAGCCACTCTTCCGCCGCTTCTTCCGGCTCAAGCTCATCAGTGTCGACCAGCTTTGCCATTTCCGCGATCTGAGGGTTGGTGAAAGAAATCTGGGTCAGGGCGCAATACGCGGCTGGCCACTTGTCTTTCATGCCATCCCAAGCCGCCTTTTTCAGATAGCCACTTGCCGGGTTGCCACAATCATAAAGCGCATCCGGGTTCGGACCCTTGGCGGGATCCTTGTCGCAGCCGTCTTCCCAAGCAGGGAACTCCACAAACTCACCGGGCCAGACGGCTTCGGCAAAGTTTGGCGTCCAGTTGAACACAAGAACTGGCGTCTTGTCAGCCTCGGCGGCACCAATCTCGGCCCACAGCGCCGCGGCGGAACCCGCATTGATCACGGTGAAATTCAGATCAAGCGCTTCGGCGCGTTCCTTACCATGCTTCAACCAGTCTACCGGACCATCAAGATACCGGCCCTTATCCCCGGTCTCGGCCGTGGCAAACAGGTGCGCGCAGTCGTTCAGTGCATTCCAATCAGGCAGACCCGGGCAAGAGTCTTTGGTCCACATCGGGTACCACCAATCTTCGCGCGTAACGGCATCATGATCGCCCGCGTCATGCAAACCACCCTTTTCCAGCGCAGCCCGGTAGGATGCGCCAAACGCGCCTTCCCAGACTTCCATCTCAAGCGCGACGTCGCCTAGACGGACCGATTCATAAACCGCCTGGCTGTCGGTGGTGACATATTCGACGTTGTTGCCCATCTCCTCGAAGATCAGGCCGACGACGTTGGACATCACGATCTGGCTGGACCAGTTGTGAATTGGAATGACGATCGGGTCGCTGCTGTCTTCGGCAATCGCCCCGGTTCCCGCTACTGCTGCCAAGGTTGCTGCAGAAAGGAAGTTTGTAAGTTTCATGTTCGCTCCCTGAGTGAGGTTCATTTTTGTCAAAGGGGCTCTTCCGGCCCGCGAATTCGTGCATTTTGCCTAGAATCGCTCATAATGCAGAAAAGAAATTTGAGGGGCGTTGACCATAAAATCTTGAGGCAAACTCAACTTTTTACTATGATAACAGTCGGTTGCTCGTTCAGACGGCAACTGGTGCCCATGAATGTTTTTGCGTGTGGCCGCGTCCAGATCGGGAAAAGTCCTGTAAATGCCAAAGAAAACATCAGTCCTAGGGAAAGTCCTTCCTCCGCTCGATTATTTGTTGGCATTTGAAGCCGCGGCAAAAGCGCAAAGCTTTGCGCAGGCCAGTAAGGTGCTGAACATCTCGGAAACTGCGATCAGCCGCAAAGTGCGCCTGCTGGAGCAGCATTATGACGTGCCATTGTTTGTGCGGGGTCACCGTTCGGTGTCACTGACGCAACAAGGTGCCATTCTGTTGGCCACTGTCGAGAAGTCACTGGATCAGATGCGGGACGTCAGCCGTGAAATGCTGGCCAAGCATCAGGCTAACAAGGTGTCGATTTCCGCGACGAATTCTGTTGCGTCTTTGTGGTTGATGCCACAGCTGCACAAGTTCAACAAATCCAATGGCCGTATCCGTATTTCGCTGGTGTCTTCGGACAGTGACGCAGAGTGTCTTTCGGATTCGATGGACCTGACGATCCTGCGTGGGGATGGCGATTGGCCGGGATACGAGGCAAAGCTTCTGTTCGGAGAAACAGTGTTCCCGGTTTGCAGCCCCGAGTACCTCAGAAGCAACCCCAATGCGGCGGATCTTTCCGCGCTGCCGGAACTGGACCTTATTGAAGTCACCAGCAGCCATGCGGAGTGGATGACGTGGCGTACATGGTTCAGCGGTAACGGTGTTTCCACCTCATCGATGGAACAGGCCGTGGCTTTCAACACCTATCCACTGTCGGTTCAGGCTGCCGTCGATGGATTGGGAATCGCATTGGGTTGGGCCCATCTTGTTGACCCCTTGCTTGAGAGCGGCGCGTTGGTCAGGCCGATCCAGAACGCGTCGGTGCGAACACAATCCGGATACTACTTGCTGAAAAGGTCGCTTCAAAAAGCCTTCCCGGAACAGCGCATCGTCGAGGATTGGTTGCTGGGTCTAAGCGCAGGTCGAAAAAGATACGCCTAATCCTGGTTGCAATTCCCCGATTCTTGACTTGATGTTTGGAAATGTCCCCTGGGTGCCTTAAACTCACGTATTGACCCTTGGGAATATTTATTTACCTTAAAGAAAATTTCGACCGAATCTGGCCCTGCGTTTTGTCGCTTTGGCCGGACCAATCCAGACTATCTCACGCAGGGAGACCAAACCCAATGAGCTATAAATCCGACATCGAAATTGCGCGTGAAGCGAATAAGAAGCCGATCCAGGAGATCGGCGCGAAGCTTGGAATATCCAGTGATGATCTGTTGCCGTATGGGCATGACAAGGCGAAGGTGAGCCAGGAGTTCATCAACTCGGTGCAGGGTCGTGAAGACGGCAAGCTGGTGCTGGTGACGGCGATCAACCCGACGCCTGCGGGTGAGGGCAAGACGACCACGACGGTTGGTCTGGGTGACGGTCTGAACCGGATCGGCAAGAATGCGATGATCTGTATCCGCGAGGCCTCGCTGGGTCCGAACTTTGGGATGAAGGGCGGCGCTGCAGGGGGCGGCTATGCGCAGGTTGTTCCGATGGAAGAGATGAACCTGCACTTCACCGGCGATTTCCACGCGATCACCTCGGCCCATTCGCTGCTGTCGGCGATGATCGACAACCACATCTACTGGGGCAATGAATGCGAGATCGACACCCGCCGGGTCGCATGGCGTCGTGTGGTCGACATGAACGACCGCGCCCTGCGCCAGATCACTGCCAGCCTGGGCGGCGTGTCGAACGGGTTCCCGCGCGAAACAGGTTTTGACATCACAGTGGCGTCCGAGGTCATGGCGATCCTGTGCCTGTCAAACGACCTGAAGGACCTGGAAAAGCGTCTGGGTGATATCATCGTGGCTTATCGCCGCGACAAGACGCCGGTCTATTGCCGCGACATCAAGGCCGAAGGGGCGATGACCGTTCTGCTGAAAGACGCAATGCAGCCGAACCTGGTGCAGACGCTGGAAAACAACCCGGCCTTTGTCCACGGTGGCCCGTTTGCCAACATCGCGCATGGCTGCAACTCGGTCATTGCCACCAAGACCGCGCTGAAAGTGGCTGACTATGTGGTGACAGAGGCGGGCTTTGGCGCCGATCTGGGTGCCGAGAAGTTCATGAACATCAAGTGCCGCAAGGCGGGCATTGCGCCCTCTGCCGTGGTTCTGGTTGCCACCGTGCGGGCGATGAAGATGAATGGCGGTGTCGCCAAGGCCGATCTGGGCGCGGAAAACGTCGCCGCGGTCAAGGCGGGCTGCGCCAACCTGGGCCGTCACATCGAGAACGTGAAGTCGTTCGGTGTGCCGGTTGTTGTCGCCATCAACCACTTTGTCACCGACACCGATGCCGAGGTTCAGGCGGTGAAGGATTATTGCGCCTCTCACGGGGTCGAGGCGATTCTGTCGCGCCACTGGGAACTGGGCTCGGAAGGGTCTGCTGATCTGGCCCGCAAAGTTGTGGAAATCGTCGAAGGGGGCTCTGCGAACTTCGCGCCGATCTACCCCGACGAGATGCCGCTGTTTGAGAAGATCGAAACCATCGCCAAGCGCATCTACCGCGCCGACGAGGTTCTGGCCGACAACAAGATCCGCACGCAGCTGAAAGAATGGGAAGCAGCGGGGTATGGCAACCTGCCGGTCTGCATGGCGAAAACCCAGTACAGCTTCTCGACCGACCCGAGCCTGCGGGGCGCGCCCACCGGCCATTCGGTCCCGGTGCGTGAGGTCCGCCTGAGCGCGGGTGCGGGCTTTATCGTGGTTGTCTGCGGTGAGATCATGACCATGCCGGGCCTGCCCCGCAAACCGGCCGCGGAAACCATCTGCCTCAATGACGCAGGTGAGATCGAGGGCTTGTTCTAAGCCGCTGAATAAGACATCTCGTGGTCCGGGACCCCCGGGCCATGAGGAGACGATGATGCCCACTCTGACACCGCCGCAGGACTGCCATTCGATGCGGGATCTGCGGGTTCAGATCGACAGGCTGGACCGCCAGCTGATCGGGATGCTGGTGAGGCGCGCAAGCTATATCGACCGCGCGTCTGAGCTGAAGCCGGGCGAGGGCCTGCCCGCCCGCATCCCGGACCGGGTCGAGGATGTGGTGCAAAAGGTGCGCGCCAGTTCGCAGGCCGCGGGGATGGACCCCGATTTGTCCGAAACGCTCTGGCGCATTCTGATTGACTGGTCGATTGCACGTGAGGAACGCGTGCTCGGCCCCGAGTAAAGACCGGGCGCGTTTTGCGCCCGTTTGGGTTTTGAAAGAAGGGACCAAAGGATGGTAGCGCAGGTTATCGACGGGAAGGCCTTTGCCGCCAAAGTGCGCGCGCAGGTGGCCGATCAGGTTGCAAAGCTGAAGAGGAAAACGGCATCACCCCCGGCCTGGCCGTGGTTCTGGTGGGAGAGGATCCGGCCAGCCAGGTCTACGTCCGCTCGAAAGGCAAGATGACCGTCGAGGTTGGCATGAACTCGTATGAGCACAAGCTCGATGTGGATACCTCCGAGGCGGACCTTCTGGCGCTGATCGACAAACTGAACACTGAACCAGCGGTGCATGGCATTCTGGTACAGCTGCCGCTGCCAAAACACCTGAACGAGGATCTGGTGATCAACTCGATCGATCCGGCCAAGGATGTGGACGGCTTCCACATTTCGAATGTGGGCCTGCTGGGCACCGGTCAAAAATCGATGGTGCCCTGCACCCCGCTGGGTTGCCTAATGATGCTGCGCGATCACCACGGGTCGCTGTCGGGCATGGATGCAGTTGTCATCGGTCGCTCGAACATCGTGGGCAAGCCGATGGCGCAGCTGCTGCTGGGGGACAGCTGCACCGTGACCATCGCGCATTCGCGCACCAGGGACCTGCCGGATGTGGTGCGCCGCGCCGATATCGTCGTGGCCGCTGTCGGCCGCCCCGAGATGGTGCCCGGCGACTGGATCAAGGAAGGCGCCACCGTGATCGACGTGGGCATCAACCGCATCGAGCGGGATGGCAAGACCAAGCTGGTCGGCGACGTCGACTATGCCAGCGCTGCCGAACGCGCCGGCGCCATCACCCCGGTCCCCGGCGGCGTCGGCCCCATGACCATCGCCTGCCTGCTGGCCAACACCCTCACCGCCTGCTGCCGCGCAAACAAACTCCCAGAACCAGAAGGCCTGACCGCCTGATAAACACGGGGGCCGGAGGGGGGCGTTTCAGAGTGCAAGGTACCCTATACCTGCAAATGCAACACAACACCCAAGCCACTGCTGAAGAGCCATTTTTTCCTTCAATATGGCCCAGGCCAGAACTACGGTTAACAACCCAAAAACGGATGCCGAGACCGAGGCAAATTGTGCATTGGGCAAACCACCCGCTGAGACCACGCAAAGGATGGCAACTGCATCCAGAACGCCCATCACACATAACAGGGGCATCACTTGGGGTCCGGGCCAGATTGCTTTTCCAGATGCCACAGCAACCATCCCCAGAGTCAGGATTGCCGCCAATCGGCTGACCAGCGAGACCGAGTACTCGTTGCTAAGCTCGGTTGCATATTGTCCAAGGGCAAAGGCCGCCGCGAAGCCGACGGCCGCAACCAGCGACAGCAGTATTGTTGGGCCTGTTGCCGGATACACCACCGCATCCCGTTCGGACTTGGCTGCGACCACGGAAACCCCGATGCCAATCGCAATGACGGCAAGCCAATGCAGCGGGCTGATAGTTGCACCACGCCATATGGCCAGCAACACGGACAAGACCGGGTAACTCGCGACAAGTGGCGCAACCAACCGAACCGGGCCACGCTGAAAAGCGGCATACATGCTGATACCCGCCAACAGATAAAACCCGCCCGCGGCGACAGCGGTGAACACTGCGGCACCAGAAATCGAGTCAAATGTACCCAGCGTCACCGTCAGACCAAACTGAAGCACCGCGCCAGATATCAGCACGACCATCAGCGATGCGATCACGCTGACAGACTGGCTGACATAACGTACTGCCAGATCGTGTATACCCCAGCAAAGTGCTGCGACCAGGCCAAGCGCCAGAGCAGTCATTTTGTCATCACCATCATCGGCTTAGTTTCAATCCGCTTGAGACCATGCATACGTCAAACTGTCACTGGTGTTAAACTTATTTTCCTGATATGCAATAATATTGAAGCCAAAGGCAGTAAGAGGCAGCACATGACGTCTGCATTAGAGCAACTTGGCGGTGAGAGCCGGCTGCGCAGTCTGGTTGAGCGTTTCTATGATCGGATGGAAACGGATCCGGCAGTTTATTCCTTGCACAGGCTACACTTTCGCGGCCATGGGCTGAACCATACCAGACAGGCCCAGTTCGAATTTCTCAGCGGTTTTCTGGGAGGGCGGGCCTATTACCGCGAACGATTTGGTCACATGGACCTGCGTGAAATTCATGCGCATGTCCCTATCCGCGAAGCTGATGCCGAGCTTTGGCTGGAGACGTTTGACGCCGCGCTGGCGGATTGCGGCATGTCCGGTCCGGTTGTCGACAGGATGCGCGTGACGTTGCGCAGGGCGGCGCTCATGCTGGTCAATGACGTACCTGACTGGCGGCTGGAGGCGGATGCGGGCGCAGATGCCCGTGACACACAGCGTGAAAAGAGCGACTAACTTCGCGTGGCCATCGCAGAAACAGGGCCGCCTATGGCGCGGCCCCGATATGCAATCCTGCAATCCGACTTAGATATCGAGCGTGTTGTCTTTTTCCCAGCGCGAGAAATGGGAAACAAAAGAGTTCCATTCCTGATGCTTCATTTTCAGGAAGGCTGACGAGAATTCGGCACCCATCATCGCCTTCAGTTCTTTGTCCTTGTCGTATTCGCGCAGCGCATCAAGCATGTTCAGGGGCAGTTTCGGTGCACCGCGTACCTTATGGCCTTCGGCATACATATCGATGTCCCAGCGCTTGCCGGGATCGGCTTTGGACCGGATACCTGACAGCCCGGCCGCGATGATGACGGCCTGTAGCAGGTAGGGGTTGGTTGCGCCATCGGGCAAGCGCAATTCGAAACGTCCGGGGCCGGGAACGCGCACCATGTGCGTGCGGTTGTTGCCGGTCCAAGTCACCGTGTTAGGCGCCCAGGTAGCACCGGACATCGTCCGCGGCGCGTTGATGCGTTTGTAGCTGTTCACAGTGGGGTTGGTAATCGCCGCCAGTGCCGAGGCGTGTTTCATGATCCCGCCGAGGAAGTGCTTGCCGCGTTCTCCCAGACCAACCTCGCCGGTGGGGCCGTCACCCTCTCCTGCGAATACATTGGTTTTAGCGGCATCACCCGGCGCATCCCAGACCGAGATATGGGCATGGCAGCCATTTCCGGTCAGCCCTTCGACCGGTTTCGGCATGAATGTCGCCCGTAGCCCGTGTTTTTCCGCGATCGATTTTGCCATGAACTTGAAGAAGGAATGCTTGTCTGCTGTGCGCAGGACATCATCGAATTCCCAGTTCATCTCGAACTGGCCGTTGGCATCCTCGTGGTCGTTCTGGTACGGACCCCAGCCCAGGTCCAGCATGTAGTCACAAATTTCGCGCACCACATCATAACGGCGCATCACGGCCTGTTGGTCATAACAGGGCTTTTCGGCTGTATCAAACGGATCACTGATCTGTTCGCCATCCGGGGTCATCAAAAAGAACTCGGCCTCGATCCCGGTTTTGACATGCATGCCCTCGCTTGCCGCTTCGTCGATCAGGCGGCGCAGAACATTGCGCGGAGCTTGCGCGACGTCCTTGCCTTCCATCACACAGTTGCCCGCAACCCATGCCACCTCTGGCTTCCAGGGCAGTTGGATAACGGAAGACGGGTCCGGAACCGCCAGCATGTCGGGATGCGCCGGTGTCATGTCGAGCCAGGTAGCGAAACCGGCAAAACCAGCGCCATCTTCCTGCATCTCGGCAATGGCCTGCGCTGGCACCAGTTTGGCCCGCTGTCCACCAAACAGATCGGTGAACGAGATCATGAAGTATTTAACGCCTTTTTCTTTTGCGAAAGCTGCGAGATCTGTCGTCACGATTGCTTTCCTTTCCCTGTTGAATTTTTGATTTTCAAAGCAAGAACGCGGCCCCCATTCAGGAGGCCGCGTCGCATATGTTCAGAACCCTTCCTTGCCCGGGTACCAACTGGTTCCCGCTAAGGGCACCCGCGCCATCGCGGCGGCCTCCATGGTCAGGGCACACAGGTCCTCCGGCTCGAGGTTGTGCAGGTGGTTGTGACCGCAGGCACGCGCAATGGTCTGCGCCTCTAACGTCATGACCTTCAGGTAGTTGCGCAGCCTGCGACCCGCTTCGACGGGGTTCAAGCGCGCGGCAAGCTCTGGGTCCTGCGTTGTGATGCCAGCGGGGTCGCGCCCTTCGTGCCAGTCATCATAGGCCCCTGTGGTCGTGCCCAGTTTCTGATACTCGGATTCCCATTTGGGATCGTTGTCGCCAAGGGCCACCAGAGCGGCGGTGCCAATGGCGACCGCATCGGCCCCAAGCGCCAATGCTTTGGCCACATCGGCACCTGTTCTTATGCCACCCGAAATGACCAACTGAACTTCACGGTGTACACCCAGATCCTGCAACGCCTGCACGGCGGGGCGGATACAGGCCAGTGTGGGCAAGCCAACATGTTCGATGAACACATCCTGCGTGGCGGCTGTGCCACCCTGCATCCCGTCCATGACCACGACATCAGCCCCGGCCTTTACCGCCAGTGCAGTATCATAATAGGGGCGCGTCGCGCCGACCTTGACATAGATCGGCACCTGCCAACCGGTGATTTCGCGCAGCTCAAGGATCTTGATCTCCAGATCGTCCGGCCCCGTCCAGTCCGGATGGCGACAGGCCGAACGCTGGTCGATGCCTTTGGGCAGGGTCCGCATTTCGGCCACACGGTCGCTGATCTTCTGACCCAGAAGCATCCCGCCACCGCCGGGTTTGGCGCCTTGCCCGACCACGACTTCAATCGCATCCGCCTTGCGCAAATCATTCGGGTTCATGCCGTAGCGCGAGGGCAGATACTGGTAGACCAGTTTGGTCGAGTGGCCCCGTTCTTCCGGGGTCATGCCGCCATCGCCGGTTGTGGTCGACGTGCCCGCAGCAGATGCGCCACGGCCCAAAGCCTCTTTGGCGGGACCAGACAACGCGCCGAAACTCATACCCGCGATGGTGATCGGAATGTCCAACTTGATCGGATTTTTCGCAAAACGTGTGCCTAGCGTTACCGAGGTATCGCAGCGTTCGCGATATCCTTCCAGCGGATAGCGCGAGATAGATGCGCCCAAAAATAGCAGATCGTCGAAATGAGGGACCCTGCGCTTGGCACCACCTCCGCGAATATCATAGATGCCTGTCGCGGCTGCGCGTCGGATCTCGGCATTGATGGGGTTGGAGAACGTCGCCGACTGGATCGGCAGGGTGCGGGGGATCTGATCGTCCATATCTTTCATACCCTTCTTCCTCAGTATGCGGCGGCGTTGTCGATGTCGAAATTGTACAGCTGCCGTGCCGAGCCGTAGCGTTTGAACTCTTCCGGTTTGGCATCACAGCCCGCACGGTCCAGCAGGTCTTTCAGTATCTCCAGATGCTCGGGGCGCATTTCCTTCTCGATACAATCGGCGCCAAGACTTTTGACCGAGCCACGCACGAACAGCCGCGCCTCGTAGAGTGAATCCCCCAGCGCATCGCCTGCGTTTCCGCAGACCACCAGATTTCCGGCTTGCGCCATGAAGGCGGACATGTGGCCGATATTGCCGTGCACGACGATGTCGATGCCTTTCATCGAAATGCCGCAGCGCGAGCTTGCATTGCCCTTGATCACCAGCAACCCGCCATGGCCGGTCGCGCCGGCATATTGGCTGGCGTCACCATCGACGATGACCTGACCGGACATCATGTTTTCTGCAACACCCGGCCCGACGGATCCTTCTACCTTGATGGTTGCCTG
Source organism: Ruegeria sp. AF3 (assembly GCF_056536285.1). Taxonomy (NCBI): domain Bacteria; kingdom Pseudomonadati; phylum Pseudomonadota; class Alphaproteobacteria; order Rhodobacterales; family Roseobacteraceae; genus Ruegeria; species Ruegeria sp. AF3. The sequence continues at coordinate 96,244 of NZ_JBQFJM010000004.1, forward strand.
CTGGTTCATCCCCGCGCAGTAATACCCGGTCGATCCCTTGACCGTCACCTCGACCGGCGCATCCAGCCCAACGGCTATCGCGTGGCTGCCCTTGGGATTTACAATTTCCCAGCGGGTCTGGTTGGTCTCAGAATTTTGTGCCTGCAAGCAAGAGTTCAATCCGCGCAGCCCGTCTGCCTCTAGATCATAGGTCTGCATATCAGGCGGCCTTTTCGTGGGTTGTAGGGCTGTCGTTGTGCGACCAGAAATAAACGGTGGACGGTTCAGGTTCCCAAACTCGGGCATCTTCGATGCCTGGCAGGTTCACCAGGGCGCGATACTCGCTGCCAAAAGCCACATACTGGTCGGTTTCGGCCATCACGGCTGGTTTGCACGCGATCGGATCACGCACGACGCCAAAGCCGTCCTTGGTTCCCACGACAAAAGTGAAGAAACCGTCCAGATCATCAATGCTGGATTCCAGAGCCTCGCCCAAGGTGGCACCATTCATCATCTTCCAGGTCAGGTAGGCTGCGCCAACTTCGGTGTCATTCTCTGTTTGGATCGTTACACCCGCGCGGCGCAGTTTGCGACGCAACGAGTTGTGGTTGGACAGCGACCCGTTATGGACCAGACATTGGTCGGACCCTGTATTGAACGGGTGGGCACCCATTGTGGTCACCGCAGATTCCGTCGCCATGCGGGTGTGTCCGATGCCATGCGTGCCGCTCATTCCGCTGAGGTTAAAACGCTCGGCAACATCCTTCGGCAGGCCGACTTCCTTGTAGATTTCAAGGCTGTCGCCACGGCTCATCACCCGGACCGATGGGCGGATCTCAGCCAGCGCGGCGCGTGCAGCTTCGAACTGACCGGCGGGAACTTCCAAAACGGCATGTGAGTCGTTGTTTCTTTGACCAACAGATGTGCCCAGGCTTTTGCCCAACTCGTCCGCAAGGTCGACAAAATCGGTGTCGGGGTTGGGGGACTGAACCGTAATCTTGGTTTTACCCTCCGATTCTGCGCCATAAATCGCAATACCGGCACTGTCGGGGCCACGATCTGTCATCGTGATCAGCATGTCTGTCAGCATATTGCCCAGATGAGGAGCAAGGGACTGATCTTTGAGGAATAATCCAACAATTCCGCACATGGCTGGCAGATCTCCTTGTGTGTTTCGTTATGATTCGACGGTACCAATTATTCTGCGGGATATCAATAACAGCAGGAAAGTTTTTTTCCTGTCAGGCAATGGGCGCATCCATTGACCTTGCGCCCATTGCCGGTTCTCAGAACCGGATCAATAGCGTTCCAGCTGTGCTCTTACTCTGTCTTCGTCTCCTGCGTGACGGGCTTTTTCAAGGTGTTCGCCCTCGCGGACAAATTGGATACGGTGCCAGCCGACCCAGAAGACAACGCCGATGATGACCATCAGAATTTCGTACCCCTGGAAAGGATAGACCGGTCCGACTTCGGCAAGATCAACGGCCCAACTTGTATATCCGATTGTAGACATAACGTTCTCCTCTATTTCGCGGCTGCGCCGCGGGCGGCCAGCTCTTCTTTGTCAGCCGCGATGATCGCTGCTTTGGCATCTTCGTAGGCATGGTGTTCGGCGTAATCGAGGCCTTGAAGCTCAACCTCTTCCGGTATGCGAAGAACACCGGCAGCTGCCTGCAACTTGGCTACGATCCAACCGGGCATGAAACCCAGCACAAAGAACATTATGACTGCACCGGTGACCTGTCCGACCGGATTGATCGTCGCATATCCTTCGTAAGGCGACGACGGGACACCCCACAGGACAAACCCAGCAATGATGAGGCCAATGACACCTGAGTACCCGTGCACTGCAACGGCACCAACAGCATCGTCAAGTTTGAACCGGCGTTCGACCCAGTAGTGCAGCTTGTAAACAATCACGACCCCGATCGCGCCGATGATCATCGCCTGGATCGGGTGGTACAAATCATTGCCCGCGGACGCAGTGATAATACCGGCCAGCCCGCCCGAGAATGTCCAGAAGGCATCACCTTTTGAAACCACGTACGCGGCCATCAAGCCACCCGACAGAGACATCAGGAAATTAAAGGTGATCGCTGAGAGCGTCGTCGGAGCCAGATAGATGTTTGTTGCGGTCCAGGTCACACCAGTGATCTGCCCGTCAATCGCCTCGGGAGAGATCACCGGAACGTTGCAGGCTGCGTAGAAACCCCAGAAGCCGGTGTAGATCAGGAAAATCCCGATCGTCAGCATCCAAGGATTGTGAGGTGGAATATCCCGAGGAGTTCCGTCCTTAGCAAACTTGCCAAGGCGCGGACCCAGAACCATGATCACACCAAGCGCATACCCCCCCGCGATCGCGTGAATAACGCCGGATGCATAGGCATCATGATACCCCAGAACACGCACCATCCAGCCGGCATAGTGCCAACCCCATGCGGCATCGATGATCCAGAAGACCGACCCGATCAGCACCGCATGTACCCAAAGGGCCGAAGATCTGATCCGCTCGATCACCGAGCCGGAAACGATCGAGGCCGCGGTCCACGAAAACAGCAAGAATGCGGCCCAGAAGACCCCTGTGATTCTGTCGCCAAGGTTGGTGGCCATTGTGTCGGCCCAAGGCAGATTCGCGGCACCCGCTTCTGCATCCAGACCGCCCCAGAACGGAAAGTTCGGAAAGGCCCAATAGATCCACCATCCGAAGAAGAAGAACGTGACCGTCACCAGCGGGATGATCATGATGTTTTTCATCAATGTGTGCATGTGGTTACGCGCTCGGCTGGCGCCGACCTCGTACATGCAAAAGCCCACATGGATGAGGAACATGAAGACGACCGTTACCCAGTAATAAAACTCGGTAAAGACCGTCGTGAGTGCGTTTAGATTACCATCCACTTCGTAGTCTCCCTGTTGTTGCAGCAGGAGGTCCGCCCGCGCAGAATTTCCTGCTGGGAATATTTATCTACTCAGAGGACATTTTCATTTGCGACCTGTCAATAGATATGTGGGGCAAACACCTTTTAGGCCTGTCCGTAACCTACGCTTTGGCACACCAAAAACGGACCTAAACATTTGACAAACAACTAACAAATTCCTTTCTCAGGAATGTTTTCAGGGTGCAAAAATTGCAGGCAAATATTCCCAGCAGGAAAATTTTCTGCACTCAGGTGTTGATTTTCAATCCAACATCGGCCTCAATGTGGCCAACAAAAACGATCAACGGGAGACCTGAACCATGGCCATTCTTTGGAGGACGTCGGCCCTTGCGCAGCGCCATGCCGAGATCGGCGGCGAGCTTGAGGACTGGAACGGAATGGGGACCGCTTGGTTCTATGACCACAGCCCTGAACGTGCCAAAGCGGACTACGAAGCCATCCGCACTAAAGCTGGTCTTATGGATGTGTCCGGTCTGAAAAAGGTTCATGTGGTTGGCGAGGATGCCGCCTATGTTATTGATCGCGTCACCACGCGGAATGTGGAAAAAATCATGCCGGGCCGATCGACCTATGCCTCGATCCTGAATGCTGAAGGCAAGTTTGTTGATGACTGCATCATCTATCGTCTGTCGGTGAACACGTGGTTGGTGGTGCATGGCACCGGAACAGGCATGGAGCAGCTGACATCCGTGGCGGCAGGCAAGAACTGCTCGGTCATTTTTGACGACGACATGCATGATATGTCGCTGCAAGGGCCAGTCGCCGTTGATTTCCTGGCCAAGCATATCCCCGGCATTCGTGACCTGGCTTATTTCGGCATTATGCAGACCAAGCTTTATGGGTGCCCGGTGATGGTTTCGCGGACCGGGTATACCGGTGAGCGTGGGTACGAGATTTTCTGTCAGGCCAAACATGCTGTGCATCTGTGGGACAGCATTCTGGCTGACGGCAAGGACATGGGCATCGTACCGGTCCAGTTCTCGACACTCGATCTGCTGCGCACCGAAAGTTACCTGCTGTTCTATCCGGGCGATAATTCGGAAACCTATCCGTTCGATGGTGAGACGTGTGGTGATACGCTGTGGGAACTGGGTCTGGATTTCACTGTCTCACCCGGCAAGACCGGCTTTATCGGCGCCGAGAACCATTATGCCTCGAAGGGCAAGGAACGGTTCAAGATCTATGGCGTCAAGTTGGAAGGCACGACACCAGCGAATGAGGGCGCGGACCTGCTGCAGAACGGCGAAAAGGTCGGTGTTGTCACCTTTGGCATGTATTCCGAAATCAACGGGCATAACGTGGGTATCGCGCGGATGCCGGTTGCCTGCGCATCGCCCGGAACCAAGCTGACGGTGCGCAACGGAGATGGAACGGAAATAGCGGCGACTGCGGAAGAGATGCCGTTCTACGATCAGGATAAATCGATCAGAACCGCAAAGGGCTGAGTTTCAGGGGGCGCAACGGGCATACCGTGGCGCCCTTTTCCTATTTGAGGGTACAATGTCAAAGTTCGAATTTCCCAAGTCAATCACAAGCCGACCGATCTGGGGCACGCTGGAGGCTCGGCAGGGCGACCATCATCTCATGATCGCCGAAGCCGAAGGCGCCGAAGCCGTTCTCGACATCGCGACGCCTGATCTGATGGCCAAAACGCACCTGATCTATATCCCCAAAGGGACGGACTACTCGGAAAGGTTGCAGGCGCTGAACCCCGCGCAGTTCTACGAAGGACCTTCCTATGCGGCCGCGCTGCAACGCATCCGCCGCGTACTGGAGGACGCGCATATGGGACTGCAGGTCTATCTGAGCGGTACTGAGGGCATGATGGGACAGGCCATGAATGAGGTGACAGCAGTCGGCCTGCCACACACGGCAATACAGACCGAGCATCGCGGTTCGGTTGCACGCCGGATGCAATGTGTGCACTGCAAAGGCATCACCGAAAATGTCGAGGTTGATCCATTTGTCTGCTCGCATTGCGGGCTGAATCTGTTCGTGCGCGATCACTACTCCCGCCGGCTTGCCGCCTATCAGGGTGTCCGCGTCGACGCCGAAGATCATGGCAACGTGCCCGAGCCGAAAGGGATTTACGAATGAGCGGTGCCGAGAAAATTCAGGTCAAAGTGACCGAAATCACCCCGCTGAATGAACTGGTGACGCGGTTCCGGTTCGAACGCATCGACGGCGGTCAGTTGCCAACTTTTTCCGGCGGAGCGCATACCGTTGTCGAAATGAAGGATGGCGGTATCACACGGCTTAATCCTTATTCCCTGATGTCCGACCCGTTTGATCAGTCATCCTATACGATCTCGGTCCGGCGTGATGACGAAGGCAGGGGCGGTTCGTTGTTCATGCACCGTCAGGTCAAGCTGGGTGATGAAATGACAATCAGCTACCCGGTTAACCTGTTCTCGCTTGACTTGCGCGCCCGCAAGCACCTGTTTCTGGCCGGTGGCATTGGCATCACGCCTTTTCTGGCGCAGATCAAGCAACTCGAACTGCTGCACGGGCACTGGGAACTGCATTACGCGTGCCGCAACACGGCATTGGCGTCTTATGCCGAGCAACTGACAGACAGGCATCCGAATGAAACCCATCTGTATTACGACGACCAAAACCAGCAGATTGATCTGAAAAACCTGCTGAGCGGGCAACCCTTGGGAACGCATGTTTATGTCTGCGGTCCCAAGGGCATGATTGAGTGGGTGCGCAACACCGCCGCTGCCGAAGGCTGGCCCGAGGATTGCGTCCATTACGAAGAGTTTCTGGCACCGCGACCCGGCAAACCGTTCGAAGTGCGGTTGGCCACATCGGACAAGGTTATTCATGTGGGCGAGAATGAAAGCCTGCTGGAGGCGATCGAACGTGAAGGGGTGGATGCTCCGTATCTGTGCCGCGGCGGGGCCTGTGGCCAATGCGAAACCGTTGTGCTGGATCATGATGGCAATTTCGTTCACCGCGACCACTGGCTGACCGATGAGGAAAAGGCAGCGGGCAAGAAAATCATGCCCTGTGTATCGCGTTTCGAGGGCAAGTCCCTCGTGCTGGACCGCTGAGAGGAGGCCCAACATGACCATTCAATTCAACGACGAGTCCTTCCGCGACGATTATACGTTTCATAACTCGGACTGGGCGATAAAACGCTTTCCGTTTCCGTTCCACGAAGACAGCTACATGTATTCGGTCAACATGGAACAGCATCGCGGCGGGCCCGAAGGGTCAGTCTATGAAAAGCGGTTCGATGTGGACGAACATTATGTTTCGGAAATGAAAGACCGCGCCATCGTTCTGGATCAGGACCCGCTGCGTTGCCAGTCTTTGCCACACATGACATTGGCGGGTTGGGACATTCTGGAACTGATTATGGTTTGCAAGTCCGAGGATTACCCGGACCTGTTTGAACTGCACCGCAACGGCAACCAGTGGCGCTGGGTCAACAAACCATTGGGGATTGATCACAGCTTTACCTTCATGGATGAAACCACCCTGCCCTGCGGGCCGATAGAATATATCACCCGTCAGGCCCAGGGTGACTATGCGGTGCTTGATCAACGTGACGACATGCTGTGGATGGATGCCGGAATGGTGACCACCCAGGCCGACTGGAGCCTGGATTTCGACATTGGCATGAACTTTTTCGAATGGCACGCCCCGGTGCCACTGGCCCACGAGATGGGTATCTTTCAGCGTGCGCTGAAATTCTTGCTGAGCATTCAGCAGGGTGCGCCCGCGCGCCGCCTGAACTGGACCATGACGGTCAACCCGCTTTTGGATACCAGCCCGGAGAACTACCATAAATGGGGTATTCAGAAAACCACGCTGACACCGGAGAATATTGGCCAAAAACAACATCTTCGGGTCGAGTTGCAGACATTCTTCCGACTGCCGCGTTCAAACGCGCTGTTATTCCCAATCCGCTGTTATCTGTGTAGTTTTCAGGATCTGATGACTGTACCGAAATGGGGTCGTCGCCTGCATCGTGTTGTTCGTGACCTGCCGGTGGAACTGGCAACCTACAAAGGGTTCATCGACAACCGGCCGCTGATGCTGGACTATCTCAGCCAGTTCGACGACGGGTTGCCCACCTCGCCCGGGGTCTGGCCGGATCTGGAAACGGAACCCCCCTTGTCAAAGTAAACCGGCAATGTCAGGTGTCTTGGCGGGATTGCCAACTTATTCTGCACTGATTGCAAAAGTCTGATGCGGGTACGATCACGCGGTCATGTCAAGTGCGTAGCTCCGCCACTGATCGAAGGCATCTGATCTGGCGTGGCGGTAAGAGATGGCGGTAAGACGGTAGCGGCGGGGACGGAAGATCGTGTTGATCTGGTCATAGGCGGAGAGGAAGCGCTGCGCCTGCCTGCCCGACTTGAACCGGCCCATAAGCTTCTCTCGCTTCCGGGTTGGTCGGTGCGAGCCCTCAATACGATTATTCAGGCCCTTGTGAGCCCGGTGATCTGCGTCAGGAGCCAGCTGACGGATCGGCTTGATGTAACTGCGTAATTTGTCTGTGACGATAACGCGGGGCTGGCCAAACCGGGCGGTCAACTGTTTCAGAAACCGCTTGGCCGCCTTGGCGTTTCGCCTTGGTTGGACCAGAATGTCGAGCACATCGCCGTTCCCGTCCACGGCCCGCCATAACCACATCTTGACGCCGTTGATCGGGACGACGACTTCATCGAGGTGCCATTTGTCTGCCGCTGCGGGCCGGTCACGCTTGATACAATGTGCGAAATGCCGACCAAACCGGTTGACCCATTTGCGTATGGTCTCACGGCTGACCATCACATTCCGCTCGGCGAGCAGATCTTCAACATCAGCGGCACTGAGTGCGAACCGATGGTATGCCCAAACGGCGTAGGCGACGACTTCACGGGGAAAACGGTAGCCCTTCAGGCGTGGCATCTCAGCTGGTATATTCATGGAGACCGGCTAAACAGCCTCAGGTACGACTGCAAGTTGGCAATCCCGTGCTGACCGCCGGTAGCCGGGCGGGACCGAAAACGCCAAAATCTTGCGAACGCTGTCACGAGATATCCCGAAATGCCGGGCCGCTTCTCGCTGGCTCATGCCCTCGGCACAGGCCAGACGAACTTTACGATACAAATCCACGGAAAAGACCCTCCCGCCCCCCCTCCGTTACGAAAAGAAGGGCAAAGATGGACGACTTTAACGCCGCCCGCAGCAGGGTCATCCCGCCGCTACCGTGGTCGACTTTCTCACCGCCGTTCTCAGTCACCAATGACCAGCAAAATACCTCTTGTCCCGCTATTTCATTTGCCGCTCTCAAAGGTTCGATGACCGAAGTCAAGCAGGCCATCGGAAGTCCGTCGAACAACAGGAATCCAATCTCGAATACATTTTTTCTACCAGCATGATTATTTTACTATCAGGAATAATGGGTGCTACGATAGCCCGAATTGGATTGGCTGAAACGGCGCAGCTGCTTGCATCGTTAGTTCGGACAAGTGTAGCAAGACATTGAAGGCGAAACATTGAAAAAACGCGACACAGAAATGGTGGGAAATCTGACTCAGGATCCGCATTCCGTTCGAACGAGCGAACGTGAAAAGGTGCTCGAAGTAGCGATCGGCCGCGAGGTCCGAGCCTTTCGCAAACAGCAAAACATCACCGTCGCTGAACTGGCCCAATTGACAGGATTGTCGATCGGCATGTTGTCGAAGATCGAGAACGGCAACACATCTCCCTCGCTGACAACTCTTCAATCGCTCGCCGATGCGCTTTCAGTTCCCCTGACAAGTTTTTTCAGACAATTTGAAGAGCGCCGCGAGGCGGTTCATACCAAAGCAGGTGAAGGCGTCGAGCTGGAACGTGAAGGAACTCGCGCCAACCATCAATACAACCTGCTTGGGCATATCGGGGCCAATGGATCAGGTGTAATCGTGGAACCTTACCTGATCACTTTGACCGCTGAATCCGACGTGTTTCCGACGTTCCAACATGGTGGAATTGAGACGATTTACATGCTTGAAGGCGAGGTAGACTACCGCCACGGGGACCAGATTTATCCCCTGAAACCCGGCGATACCCTGTTCTTTGACGCCGACGCACCCCACGGCCCGGAACGGTTGGTCAATCTGCCGGCACGCTATCTTTCAGTGATCAGCTATCCGCAGACAAACTGATCGGCTTGCGCAGCAGGAAATCTGTGGGTCTGTCATACCCCTCATGGCTGCCCGTGCTGACAATCGTGAACCCAAGCCTGGAAAATATGCGATGGTTTTCAGTGAGCTCCACGCGCGTTTGCAGTTCCAGCGCGGGCAGGCCAAGCTGCGCTGCGCGGATTGCAGCATGATCCACCAAGGACCGGAACATACCCCCGGCGGCGCTTTTGCTTTTCGAGGTTTTGGAGCGCTTCACCGGCCTGGGCTTCGTCATCATATGTCACCATCATGGCTTGCCCGTTTGTCCCAATACGTCCCCAAGTACGAAGGACGGACACTTCCCCAAACAGCGTCGGCTGCAATTCTATTCCATAGAACCGCGCCATGTTAATGTCGGGGTCCACATGGATCAGGTGGACAGGTGTGGTTGCCGTCAGTTCCATGACGCGATTGTCGGCAAACTCAGCCCGTCTGTCCAATGACATTGCGAAATCAATTCCCGTGAATGGATTCTGATCCTGAATGGAAAATGACATTGAATGCATCCGCTACTACTATAGCTGACCAATATGTAGGTAATAGGATCGGCCATGTTTCGTTTTCTACTATTTGCTTTCGTGATAGGTCTTGCCGCCAGCGCAGGCACGGCGCAGACACCGCCTTCGGCTGATGAGGTCGCGCAATACGACGGTCTCTTCGCAGCCGCTCACACCGGCAACGAAGAAATGATCCGGCAACTCGTTGCGGCAGGGGCAAACGTCAACGCACGGGACTCGCGGGGTCGCACACCAGCCCATGTGGCCGCGTTTGCTTCAGAGGACGAGGCATTGCGTGCACTGGCTGAGGCCGGTGCTGACATGAACGCGCTTGAAGGTCAGGCCTACGACGTTGTCACAATTGCGGCCGTTGCAAATGATCCAGAACTGATGACGCTCGCAATCGAGTTGGGAAACGATCCCGGACTAACGACCAGCCCTTATGAAGGAACGGCACTGATTGCAGCCGCGCATCTCGGTCATGTCGAGATTGTTCGACAGCTGATCGCTGCTGGCGCGCCTCTGGATCATGTGAACAATCTGCATTGGACAGCAGTAATCGAAGCCGTTGTGCTTGGTGACGGCGGCTTGGACCATCTTGCGGTTCTGGATGCGTTGTTGGCAGCGGGTGCTGACCGATCGCTTGCCGATCGTAACGGCACTACACCGCTCGAACACGCCGAACTGCGCGGATTTGCTAAGATGGCAGAGCGGCTAAGAAAAGAGGACTGAGGCCAGTCCAGCAGGCTGAAGCGGAGCGTTCCACCTCACAGGTGCCGATGGCAGCTTGGATGAGACCAACCTCAAATCAAGTTCCTCTCGTAGTGGAGCGGTGACAGATTTGAACACATCTCACGGGTAACGGCACAATGGACAAGATCAGAAAAAGTGAACAGGACTGCCACAGCGACCTCGAATTCGCGAGGCGTGGTTTTCTTGGCGCATCAGGCTTTAGCGCACTGACAATTGGATTGAGTGGCTCCGCTGTAGGCCAAACTTCTACAAGGGCGGACGACGCAATACCTCAACCAAGTGATCCCAAGGATGCCACATTCATGGAGCGCGCGTTCGAAATGCGTCAGTATGCGATTGATCATGGAGATCAGGGGTATGGCGCAGTTGTGGTGCGCGATAACATTATTATTGGCCAATCGTGGAGCAGGGTCATCTTGGATCAAGACCCCACGGCCCACGCCGAAATGGCCGCGATCAGGGACGCGGCGCGCCGCCTCAATGACCGAGATTTGAACCAAGCGGCCATGTACTCATCTTCCCGACCATGTCCCATGTGTGAAGCCGCGGCATACTGGGCTGGAGTCCGCCTCATGTTCTACGGCCGGAAAATCACGAGCGCAGGTTCGCCGAAGCTTTGCAGTTAGAATGGTTCTCAGCCATCAGCGACGTTTCATTTTGCATTCGCCTCCCACGGTGGGAAGTCGGCCCAAACCAGACCTGCGTTGTACCTTCGGAACGCTGCAGCGCAGCCCGCATTGCCGACATTCGCTGCACCGCCAAAGTTTGGGTTGTCATAAACTAATAGTCTACGGGTTAACCAATCATTTATCCCTGTGGAACGAGCAACCGCTTCTTGACCAAAAAATTCCCAAAAGGATGACAGGATACGGATATCTTTTTCGACGGCGATCAATGGTTTCCCCCATCGGAGGCTTGTAAATAAGCGATATTCACGCCGCCTTTACATAGGGCTACGTTACATAGGTGCGCACCGGAGCATATCATACATAACGTTTCGATCCTCTTACACACGCGCATAAAGGGCAGATTCTTCAATCTGCCCTTCTCTATTGCACCAATTAATAAGAAACGGCGCAATTCTGTTCTCTTGTTCCGAATTAGGCTGCTAAGGCTTTCTTTGCAGCGGCGGATTCTTTGGTGATGTCTCTGCCGGCGGTCATCAGCAACTCGACAGTGTCTATCAGGGCTTTCTTGGCGATCTCGGCAAAAGCAAACATCATTTCAGTGGCGTCTTCGGTAGCGCCCGACAAAAAATCTGTGGCAGCTTTTGCGTACTCAGTTGGCTCCGCCTTGGCTTTTGACACTTCGGTCAGCTTGACAATGGTATCTTTGGTCCACACGCTGGAAATATCCGTTGATTTTTCAGCCGCTTCTAATGAAATGCGCGACAGTTTTTCGCTCAGCGATGTGGAAGTTCTGAACGCATTTTCGAAGACTGCGGCTTTGAGGGGAAATTCGCCCATCGCATCTTTCCAAATCGCTGTGAAGTTCTGGATTTTTTCCATTGTCTTAAGTCCTAGTGTTTTGCGGGCCCACCCCGCATTATCTCCAATTGAGATTTTATCCTTTCTGCGACACAGCAATGCAAGGAGATAAGTTTACGCTAGGGAAAGCAGTGGAACGGAAGCGTTTTCAAAAACTTGCTTGCAAGCAACTTAGTCTCCGACGCCGGTGTCAACGGCATGGAACCCGAATCGCTAGTATCACTGGCCGCGGGTGCTTGACCGGTGCTGTCAGACAAAGGTGCTGTCAGACAAATTCGAACCTGTCTCCGTTAGGCCAAAAGAACTGTCCTTTATACAGCACCAATATACAGCACCAAGTTTGCGCAACTCGGCAAGAGCGGCGGACCGTGTCAGCTTGAGGGTGTCTCGGCTGGTGAGCGATCTTTCCTGGTTGAAATGGTTTTAGACGGAGGAGTGGACGGAGGCGAATTTCAGCAAACTTCGCATACGCTTGAAACGTTGCATGGTGCGTTCTCTTCGTCGGAACGGCAGGGGCATTGCTAACTTGATTGCACGCGGCTGATGGCTGTCTGGCCCGCGTCCGTCAAGCGGTCATTTCGAGAGCGTACGTTCACCCCCGTCGGCCAGCATCCATCTGCCTTCCGGCCAGAAGGCGTGGAATGCAAAGGCGAACATGACATCATGGGCGATATCCTGTCCCGATGCGTTACGCACCCGGACTGAGCCTACATCGCGCCCCTTGGCGATGCGCCCGGTGTCGAGGGCCGAGGCCTGCCCCGCGCGCCAGGAGAGCGTTATCCCGGCCTCAGAGATCTCGCCCTCTGCTCTCAGCCTCTCCAGAGTCCAGGCTTTGTCGCCGACGCGGATCACGCGCGCCAGTGGGTTGATGCCATGGGGCGGGTTTTCACCGGAATAGAGAAAGGGCCGCGACAGGGTGTCATAGCCGCGATAAGGGTTGCGCCCATAGTCGCGAATATAGGCCGGTTCGTTCATCACCAGCCCATCCGGGTTACGGCTGCTGAACTCCTCCCAGCTTTCCATCCAAGTGGGCAGGGTCTTCAATTCGGTGCCTGTCAGATCGCCGACAATGGCCCGGCCGATGGCCTGCTGCCACCAGCTTTCAGTTTCGCGGTCATACATCACCATGTCGGAATGGCGCAGCTTACCTGAGACGCCGAATGTGAGCGTGCCCGCAGCTGTCACTGTACCCTAATTAATCAGAATCTTGTCTGAAATTGTCCTGCAAAATCAATGATAGTTTGTACTCTTAATTTTCATATTGTACCGCTAATTACCACACTGTACCCTTAATTGCCGTACTGTCGGAATTGTGGATATGTTTCGGCCTATTGGGGCGGGGGATTTGCGTGGTAAATGAGCGTCTTGCGAAACACCGTGCAGCGGTTCTTCGGCCGATCCTGGAGCTTGAGAAGAGAGGTGAGCCGATCAGCACGGCGATCGGAGATGCCGCTTGGGAACTGGGCTTGGCGAAAAGCCACACATGGTCGCTTTACCGGCGTCTGAGAGAGAACGATGCGCGTGCCACGGCGTTGGAGTTGGACCGTCGCGGGCCGAAACCAGGGTCGAAACGGATTGCCAAAGGCGTCGAAATCATCATCTGTTGATTTCCGCTGAGAAGTGACCCGGTAAGCCAGATAATTTTCACTGAGAATTGACCCATGTGAGCACATTGCCCCGACGTTTTCGTTTGGGGAGATTTGGAGTGATCGACATGGGATTTTGAGTGTCATACGACGCTGGGCATTGCGTGACAAAATGCCAATTCGCGAGATTTCACGGCGCACGGGGTTGTCTCGCAACACCATCAAAAAGTATCTACGCGAAGGCGCTGTAGAACCGAAGTTCAAGACACCGCCGCGTTCTAGCAAATTGGATCCGTATGCGGATCGGTTGTCTGCCTGGCTGCTCGCCCAGACACGCAAGCCCCGCAAGGAGCGGCGCACGGTGAAGCAGATGCATGCTGATCTGGTGAAGCTGGGTTATGAAGGATCCTATGGCCGTGTTGCCGCATTCGCGCGGACGTGGCGGTCAGATCGGCACCGTGCGGAACAGACGACGGGACGCGGAACTTACGTGCCGCTGGTATTCCAGCCGGGTGAAGCGTTCCAGTTCGACTGGAGCGAAGACTGGGCCAATATCGGTGGAGATCGGGTCAAGCTTCAGGTCGCCCATATCAAACTCTCACACAGCCGGGCTTTCCTCGTGCGAGCCTATCCGTTGCAAGCGCATGAGATGCTGTTTGACGCCCATTGGCATGCGTTCCGCGTGTTTGGTGGCGTTCCCGGCCGCGGGATTTACGATAATATGAAGACGGCCGTGGACCGTGTGGGCCGAGGCAAGCAGCGTGACATCAATGCCCGCTTCAAGGCCATGGCCAGCCATTATGTTTTTGAACCAGAGTTCTGCAACCCTGCTGCGGGTTGGGAGAAAGGTCAGGTCGAGAAGAACGTCCGCGATGCGCGCAACCGGCTGTGGCAGGTCATGCCCATCTTCAAGGATCTGGGCGAGCTGAACCAATGGCTTGAGGATCGCTGTGTCGCCCTATGGGCCGAGACAAAGCACCGGGAATTGCCGGGTACTGTTGCTGATGCATGGGAAGCTGAGAAGCCCACGTTGATGGCGCTGCCGCCCGCCTTCGATGGATTTGTCGAACACAGCAAACGGGTATCGCCGACATGCCTGGTGACCTTCGAACGCAACCGGTACAGCGTGCCGGCCAGCTTTGCCAACCAGCGTATCAGCCTGCATGTCTACCCCGAACGTCTGGTCATCGTGGCTGAGGGCCAAACCGTTTGTTCACATGAGCGGATCATAGAGCGGTCACATCGCAAGCCTGGCAGAGTGGTCTACGATTGGCGTCACTATTTGGCAGTCATCCAACGTAAACCGGGTGCTCTGCGTAACGGTGCGCCGTTCACAGAGATGCCAGATGCCTTCCGTCGACTCCAGGATCATATGCTCCGCAAAGAGGGTGGTGACAGGGAAATGGTCGATATCCTGTCACTGGTTTTGCATCACGACGAGGACGCAGTTCTACGCGCCGTAGAATTGGCGTTGGAAGCCGGGGTTCCTACCAAGACGCATATCCTGAACCTGCTGCACCGCTTGATTGACAAGAAGCAAACAGACCTTCCAGAGATCGACCCACCAGATGCGCTGGCTTTGGAAACGACCCCGAAGGCAAACGTGGACCGCTACGATGATCTGAGACAAACCGGGGAGAAGCGCCATGCGTCATGATCCAGCAGGAGCTTCCGTCGTGATCATGCTGCGCAGCCTCAAGCTGTATGGCATGGCAAATGCAGTAGAGGATCTGGTCGCTCAGGGCGCGCCCGCCTTCGAGACCGCAACACCGATGCTGTCTCAGCTTCTCAAAGCTGAGATCGCTGAGCGGGAGGTGCGGTCAATCGCCTATCACACCAAGGTGGCGCGCTTCCCCTCTTACAAAGACCTCGCAGGCTTCGACTTCAAATCCAGTGAGATCAACGAGGCCACTGTCCGGCAATTGCACCGCGGAGAGTTCATGGAAAATGCAGAGAACGTTGTCCTGATCGGCGGCCCCGGTACTGGCAAGAGCCACATCGCGACTGCCATCGGCGTTCAGGCCATCGAACATCACAGGCGTAAAGTCCGCTTCTATTCGACAGTGGAACTGGTCAATGCGCTGGAGCAGGAAAAGGTGCTAGGCAAAACCGGGAAGATGGCTGAGATGATGACCAAGGTCGACTTGGTCATTCTCGACGAGCTCGGCTACCTGCCATTCAGCTCATCCGGCGGCGCACTGCTATTCCACCTGCTCAGCAAGCTCTATGAGCGCACCAGCGTCATCATCACAACCAACCTCAGCTTCTCTGAATGGGCGCAGGTCTTCGGGGATGCAAAGATGACAACAGCTCTCCTCGACCGCCTCACGCACCGCTGCCACATCCTCGAAACCGGTAACGACAGCTACCGCTTCAAGGCAAGTTCTGAAGCAAGGAAAACGAGAAAGGAAACGCCAACATTGACCACAACATAAACGCTGAGACATAAACAAAGGTGGGTCAAATCTCGGTGAAAATACCGGGTCACTTCTCAGCGGAAATCAACACTTCACGGGAACCTGTGCCAGATCGGCGCGTTCGGTCACGGCGATGTTCAGAGCCCGCAGGCGGCGACCGCCGGCGACGATGGCGACTTTTCCATCCGCATCGCGCAGACCGCTGAGGTTCTGGATCAGGCCGCACATGACCAGACTGTCAGCCAGCAGGGCAATGCCCTCTTCGGCAACCTCTTGTCGTGGGTTCAGATCTGACAGGTAGAGATCGGAGAGCGAGATGGTTTCGATGGTTTCCGGTGCGGTGAATGTTTCGACTTTGCTCATGGGGCAAATCCTTGTTTGAGTGTTTCGCTTCGTGTTAAGGGTGCCCTACCCCTTCCGGGGTAGAGCGGGGCCGCTTAGGCGGCTGCGTGTTGTTTCAAGAAGCGGAGCGCGATGTTGGCTGACAGGCCTCCCTTCTTGAGCAATTCCACAGCTTCACGTGTTCGCTGTTCGATGATCTTTGCAGGCATAAACTCACCTCCTTTCTTGCGCTGGTTGCGCATGCAGACCCTGCCCCGTTGGGACAGGGCTGGTCTCAGTATTCGCTGAAGCACATGATGGTCAGGACCCCGCGCGTCACTGCGGGATCAAACGGGCGGTCGGACCCGTATGTGTAGTCCGCGTCATAGAGGTCGATTTTCCAGAACAGCTTTTGGTCGCAGATTGTCACCGCTCCGAATGTGTGATCGCCATAAGGGTCATTGCCTTCGTCAAACTGATCATCCGACGCCACTGCAGCCAAAGCCGCAGCCTGAAACTCCACCCCTTCGCCGGACACGCCGGGCGTGACAAACACCTGACCCTGAATGCCCTTGGAGTGCATCTCAATCGTTGCGGAGGGATCGATCAGGGCTTTCCGAAACAGGTCATTCTGTGCTGCGATCTCTGCCGCCTGAAGGCTGGTGTCATTTTCGATGTCATTTGTTGCTTCACTGTTCAAAACCGTCTCTCCTATGTCATGCGATCTTCGGGGCTGATCCCCTTTTGGTGCTGGTTTTGAGCCAAGCCCTGAAAGGGCGTCGTCTCTAAAACCTGCCCCGTGGCGAACGCGGAGGGGGGCGAGACAGGACAAATCGACAAGAGTGGTGCGGCCCGCAGCGCCGCGCGCGAGGACACGGTCTTGTCTATTTGTCTTGTCCGAGGGGGGAGGCTGCGCCTTCCCCCTGACGTCGGGGGGCGTTTGGCTTGTCCAAATCCCGCCTGACCCACCAAAAAAAGCCAAAGGATCTTCGATCCTGCGGAGGCGCAAAAGGGATCGTCACCCGAATGGGCAGATCACCACGGCATGGAGCGACCATGACCCAAAGCCCCTGCCCCGGCTCACACGAGACGGGTCAGGGACTATTGCGTCAGGGAGATCATGCCGGGGTGTTCTGGGTGGAAGCCGGCATGCCGGCTGAAACCTAGAGCCCGCTCACGAGCCGACAGGCTCGGGATTTGCTACGAAAACAGATTGCAACCCGAAGTTACTCACCGACCGGAACATAGCCTCGGCGGCGCTTTTGCTTTTCGATTTTTTGGAGTGCATCAGTGGCCTGGGCTTCGCCTTCGTAAGTCACCATCATGGCTTGCCCATTTGTGCCTATACGTCCCCAGGTGCGAAGGACGGACACTTCGCCAAACAGCGTCGGCTGCAATTCTATTCCGTAAAACCGCGCCATGTTGACGTCTGGATCCACATGGATCAGGTGGACAGGTGTGGTTGCCGTCAGCTCCATGATCCGATTGTCGGTCAATTCAGACCGTCTGTCCAATGACTTTGCAAGATCCATTCGTCGGAATGGATTCTGATCCTCAATGGAACGGACCTACATTTACTGAGCGGACAGCCGCACAGTTTTCTCTCTTTAATGACCGTTCTCACGCAGAAGAGAATTTTTCACGGCCGGAAACTGCCGCATTTAGTCAGATGATGAAATTCCGCGTGAGATAGCCAGAAGCAATGTGGAAATGTTGCCGCCTCAGATTAGGGCGCATACGATGTTCACTACTCTTCCCAGTGGACATAGAGGGATGAACGAACATGGCGCAATCATTGGAAGGTGGGTGCTTCTGTGGTGAAGTGCGCTACCGGATCACCGGTGGAGCGGTACTGCAACTCATGTGTTTTTGCAGAGATTGCCTATCGATGACCGGTACAGATGGCTACGCCGGGTACATGATAAAGTCAGAAAATCTACAGCTACTGAAGGGCAAACCACGGACCTTTGAGAAGACCTCAAAGGAAGGCCGACCTGTTATCAAGCATTTCTGCGGTACCTGCGGGTCAGGCTTGTGGGGTGTGACAGCCTTCGGATTGACGAGCATTGCAGCTGGGACACTGGATGAACCAAACAACTTCAGCCCATCGAAAAAGGTTTTTGCGAAAGATGCCCCCAACTGGGCCAGAGTTCCCCACCACTTGGAAGATATGTAGGGGTTTAGGCTTTGGTATCACGTACATTTCTTTCTGGGAGTTGTTCCTTCTGGTGACCCGAATTGCTACGATTGTAGTTGAGGCAACAAGCAGGACATCAAGATGCGCAATGCAATCTTCTCACCCTTAGCGGCTTTGTTCCTAGGGGTCGTCATGGGCGTTGAGCCGGCTGCGGCGGCGTCACTGGGATCATATGAGGTTTTTGGAGTCGAAGACGGTGACATGCTAAAAATGCGCAGCGGACCTGGAACAGGGTTCAATGTGATCGTTGGTCTTCCAAATGGAACCGCACTACGAGTTCACAGCTGCGAGCAGACCGGTGGCACACGTTGGTGCCGCGTTTCATTGGAGCGTGCTCGTAGACTAAAGGGGTATGTCTCTTGGGCATACTTGCGGAAAATCTAATACGACGATGATCAGCGATGCCATCTTACTGTAATAATAGAATGCTGGCAGAAAAGGCCGCAGTGAAGCTTTCTTGTTGCCGGTGATGGGATCAAGCGGGAAACCACGATCGTGTTTCCGGCCCTGAGCCGACCTCGAACCAGGGATCGCGATGCTGCACTGCGGCCCGCCAGAGCCGCCGTTCGCTGCGAGCGCAGAATCTGAAAATGTGCGAACTCACACGTCGCGGGACGAAGCTGCCGTTTGCGAGTTCCCAAGCTATGGCGGTTATCAGCCCGTTCCGGAATTGGGGCTGCTGGCTTTTCCGCATAAGGCGACCTCCGGCGCACGGTCTGCGAACAGGAAAATAGCGTAAGAAGACAAAGTCTGCGACCCGCGCCTTACGTCAAACTCGCAACGTTTCCTTGTCGGAAACTTTGTGCTGATAGGCGACTTTAGAGAGTGTGGAGTTCAAAATCCCTACCTGTTATCATCTTCGTAGGAGGGATCGGCATGGAGCGACGTTTGAGCGCTATTTTTGCCGCCGACATGGTTGGATACAGTCGGCTGATGGAGGCTGATGAAGTCGGGACACTTCGACGCCAAAAGATTCATCGTGCTGAACTCATTGATCCTGGCTTCGACGAGTTTCATGGGCGCATCGTCAAGGAGATGGGCGACGGGGTTCTTGTCGAGTTCCCAAGTGTTGTTCAAGCCGTGCAATGCGCAGTCAATATCCAAAGGGAAATGTCCGACAGGGAAGCCGGTATTTCTCACGACAGACGCATCCAGTACCGGATAGGAATTAATCTTGGCGACATCATCATAGAAGGTGACGATATCTTCGGCGACGGGGTGAACATCGCCGCGCGCCTGGAACAAATGGCTGAACCGGGAGGCATCTGCATCTCGGGCAGCGCCTATGACCAGCTTAAATCCAACCTGGATGTCGGATATGAATCGCTGGGCGACGTTCAGGTCAAGAACATCCACCGTTCAGTACGGACATATCGAGTTCTGACCGATCCTGAACGTGCAGGCCAGGTTCTCGAGAGAAAGCTGTTTGGCAAGACCAACCTTAGAAAGCACGTTGTCATTGCTGCCGGGTTCATCTGTGCGCTGCTGGTCGGCGCGGGATTGTGGTGGTCGCAGAGGTCTGGCGTCGAACCTGTCGATCCGAGCCGAATGGCGTACACGCTTCCGGACAAACCATCAATCGCGATATTGCCGTTCAAGAATCTTTCCAACGACCCTGAGCAGGAGTATTTTGCGGACGGTTTCGTCGAAGATCTGATTACCAATCTCGCACAGTCCAAGGACCTCTTTGTCATCGACGGAAATTCTTCGTTCAGTTACAAGGAGCGCGTGGTCCCCATTGGGCAGGTCGCAGAAGAACTCGGCGTTCGCTATGTTCTCGAAGGATCCGTGCGGCGTATCAATGAGAAAATCCGGATCTCTGCACAGTTGATCGACGCTTCAGCCGGCGCTCACGCCTGGGCCAAACGTTACGACAGGGCAGCCGCCAACCTGTTCGATGTTCAGGACGAGCTGAGCCGGGAAATAGCCGGCACCCTGTTGGTGAACATAAAGATTTCGGATCTTGCGAAAGCGGTGCAGAAACGCCCCGCAGACCTGTCGGCGTATGATTATGTGTTGCGCGCACGCGCCGCGTATGATGCCGGAGGCAGAGAGATGTGGCTGAAAGCTCGTGAACTGGCCGAAAAGGCCATCGCCATCGATGCCAACTACGCGCCCGCTTATTCGATCCTCGGAAACACCTACAATGACGCCTACATTACGCAGAACGAAGGGCCGGCGGCACTCGACCGTGCCGAAGCTGCGGCCACCAAGGCGATAGAATTGGATCCATTGTTGTCGACAGGCCACAAGTTGCTTGGACGCGTCTTGTTGCGCAGAGGTCGGCACAGCGATGCAATTGCCGCTATCCAGAGGTCAATTGAACTCAACCCGAACCATTCACAGCTTTATGCAAGTCTTGCGGATGCGCTGACATTTGCCAATCGCCCGAAAGATGCTGTCCAATTGATGAAAAAGGCCATGCGCCTGAATCCACTCTACCCATCCCGATACAACATGTACCTTGGCAGGGCATATTACTTTGACAGGAACTTTGCTGAAGCCTTGCCCGAGCTTGAAGCCTGTGCTGTCCGGGCACCAAAACGTCGATCCTGCCGCATATATCTGGCTCCAACATACGCGGAGCTCGGGAGACTATCCGACGCAACACAAGCAGTAGCTGATCTGCTCGAGATTGCACCAAATTTTTCCATCAGCAGCTCGGTGGAAAACCAGTTGCCATTCGTGCCGACAGCAATGGATTTTTTGGTTAGAGGCCTTCGCAAGGCAGGTGTTCCTGAATGACCGATCTGGTCCGAAGTTGCTTGCTCCGATGTCTATTTACCCCTTTGCGCTGACATCTTACTTGTCAAGTATCTATGTCACGCCAAGAGCTCTACTCGTTCACTTTATGTTCGGACAGCAATTCATCTTATTGCAGAGCGGTCGGGTAGGTCGAAGTTAGCCGGGTCGCACCGGTCAAGTATAGGCCGAGACCTGCCGCTAGCCGCACTCCGCTTGAAAGACCGCTGTCGCGAAACGCTCCATGCTTTGCAGAGGCCTTTCTGAATGTCTCTGCCATTCGTGGCCGACGCCGCGTTGGTCAAGAAGGGCTCAATGTCGTCGTTCTCGGCTTCGCAGCATTAAATTGGCCATAGTCAAATCCGGCCTTCGCTCCGGCCTATTTTGTTGAAAAACTCTTCCTTGATCGATGGCTGAACTGCTGATTCAATTCTTCCAATGGGCGGGAGGATTGGCGATGATGGGACCGAGGCAGGAAGCGCAATCGTCGCTGTTCTATGAGTTCTCAATGGAGAACCACGTTCCCCAAGATCACTTGCTTCGGTCGATTGATCGCTTTGTTGATCTGAGCAGCATTCGAACGCATCTCGCGGATTTCTACAGCCACACCGGTCGGCCATCCGTCGATCCGGAACTGCTGATCCGGATGCTGCTGGTCGGCTATTGCTTTGGCATCCGCTCCGAGCGACGGCTGTGCGAAGAGGTGCATCTGAACCTGACATATCGATGGTTCTGCCGCCTCGATCTGAATGAGCGTATCCCGGATCACTCGACGTTCTCCAAGAACCGGCATGGATGCTTCCGCGAGAGCGAACTGCTGCGTCATCTGTTTGAAACGACTGTGGCGCGCTGCATCGCGGAAGGACTGGTCAGCGGCCAGCGCATGGCAATCGATGCCAGCTTGATCGAAGCCGATGCAAACAAACAGAACTCAACGCCAAAAGAAGAATGGGACGCATCAACCATCGATCCAGAAGATGCGCCTCGCGCGGTCCGCGAGTATCTCAACACTCTGGATGAGGCGGCTTTTGGAGCTGCTGGCGAGGTGCAGCCCAAGTTCACCTCGCATTCTGACCCTGCGAGCGAATGGACGGCAGCGCGCAAGGGGCCTGCTTTCTTCAGCTATTCTGACAATTACCTGATCGACACCGACCATGGCGTCATCGTTGATGTCGAGGCCACGAGGTCTATCCGACAAGCTGAGGTCGGATCAACGAAGGCGATGTTGAACCGCGTGAAGGCAAATTTCGATCTTAATCCTGAACGGCTGATCGCCGACACGGCTTATGGCACCGGGCCGCTCTTGGGTTGGCTTGTCGGCCGCAAGATCGCACCACATATCCCAGTCTTCAATAAGTCCGGCCGCAACGATGGCACCTGGACCCGCGCCGACTTTGAGTGGGACGCAGAAAACGATCAATATGTCTGTCCCGAAGGTCACGCCCTGAAGCAGTTCCGCCGTAACTACTCAGACCCGAACAGGGGGCCGACTGGCAAGGGCACTGCACGTTATCGCGCCTTGAAAGAGGTCTGTCAGATCTGTCCATCCAAAGCCAAATGCTGTCCAAACACCGAAGCTCGCAAGATCACCCGTGAGGAGAACGAAGACGCCCGTCAGGTCGCACGCGACATCGCCAAGACCAAGCAATACGACATCTCGATGAAACTCAGAAAGAAGGTCGAGATGCTTTTCGCCCACCTCAAACGCATCCTCGGGATGGGACGGCTCCGATTACGTGGCCCATGCGGTGCAAATGACGAATTTCTCCTCGCCGCCACCGCCCAAAACCTCCGCAAACTGGCCTAGATATTCCCTGCACCGCAGCAAATGCGCAAAGCCTGAATGGAAAGGCACTCGCGCTCTGTTCAAAGCACCACTTTCTGCGTCAGCAACACGTTGTTTTTCAACAGAATCAGCCCGTTCCTGCCGTTCGCTGCAAACGCAAAAACGAAGGCCCGTCGTACGCATGGTCGCGGGCGAAACAGACCTTCACCCGGCTCGCCCGCCACTGGTCACCTACAACTGGAACAGACCCAGGGCACTCACAACATCGCGCCTTGTCGCCTCGGTGCGCTCTCGCGCCCGTTCCGTGCCCTCTTTGATTACCTCAAGGACGTATCCCCGGTCCTGGGAGAGCTGTGCCCTACGCTCGCGAATTGGGGCGATGAGCTCCTGAAGGATAGCTTCCAGACGCGCCTTGATCTTGCTATCGCCAAGCCCGCCTCTCTGATACTTGGCCTTGAGCTCGGCAAGCCCGTCCTGGTCCGGATCGAAGGCGTCGAGATAGGTAAAGACGACATTGCCCTCGATGCAGCCGGGGTCTTCGACCCGCAAATGGTTCGGATCGGTAAACATCGCCCTGACAGCATTTCGGATCTCCTCGGACGACGCGGACAGCGCAATGGCGTTGCCACCGGATTTCGACATCTTGGTCTTGCCGTCGATACCGGGCAACCGGCCCGCCCTGGGGATGATCGCCCGCGCCTCGGGCAACACGGCGTGGCCTGAGGTTGCGTTGATGCGCCGCACGATCTCGTTCGTTTGCTCGATCAACGGGGCCTGATCCTCGCCGACCGGCACGACCGTCGCCTTGAAGGCTGTGATGTCCGCCGCCTGTGCCGCCGGATAACACAGAAATCCGGCGGGAATATCCCGTCCGAACCCGCGCACGCGAATTTCGTCCTTGATCGTCGGGTTCCGTTCGAGCCGCGCGACCGTGACGAAGTTCAGGTAGAACATCGACAGCTCCGCCAACGCCGGAAGATGCGATTGCAGGCAGATGGTGGTGCGACAGGGATCAATGCCCACGGCCAAATAGTCCAGCGCGACCTCCATCACGCTGCGCCGCACCTTCTCCGGGTCATGGGCGTTGTCGGTCAGGGCTTGGGTATCCGCCAGCAGCAGGAATTGTTCATGGCTGTCCTGATAGCGCAGTCGGTTTGCAAGCGAGCCTGCATAGTGTCCGATATGAAGCGGCCCCGTGGTGCGGTCGCCTGTCAGAATGGTTGGTCTGTTCATTTGCATCTTCCCAAGAAACGAGAGGCAGCGCATCGGGAAGCTCGGAAAACAAAAGGCCGCCCATGCGGCGGCCTCGGAATACGATTGGTCATCCAAGCCACCCTGTCAGGAGGCCAGCCACCAAGTCGTTGCGATCATCAAAGTGTTTTCCATGGAACACTGACTATCGGCTGCAAGATTACTGGTCAATCAAATGGTAGAATGAGCTCGAGACTGAAGTCGGATGCGGTGCAGAACGTTCGTGATAGGGGTCGCTATGCGACGCAAGGACGACCCATTGCTGACCTTGGCCGGTTTCACTGACGCTGCAGTGTGGATTCCCTAAAGCCGACACTTGCAAAATTCAATGTCACGCGACATTTGTTCATATCTGATTTTTTGAGGCAGACAGCGTTGTCGAGTGAACCAAAGATAACTGAGACAGCAGACATTGTGCTGAAGATCGCTGCACTGGTTGGCCTTTCCGCAGCTGTGCTGTCTTTTGGATATAATCACTACATTTGCACTAAAGAGTCTTGGCAGGTTGTCTTTTCGGTTCCAGTGTTCCTGCTCGCCTTGCTCATATTCGGTTTGGCGTTGGGACTGTCCGACAAAGCTTTTGGAAGCTTCCGAGAGTTGGAAATCTGGTCAGGACCAATTTCCACACGACTGCTTCGATTTTTCCTCTATTTGATTGGATACTTTTCTGAGGTGTCTTTTGGTGCTGTCGCAATATACACATTCTTAGCCGCTGGAAACGTACCAAATTGCGTTGGTCAGTAACCAGCTTCTCACCGTGCAACTGGTTCGGCCCGATCCGGACCTTCACCGACCAAGCAAGATGCTGCACTCGAAGCCCACCTAGCGGATTTTGGCCGCTCCTGCGCGGTTTTCACGCTGTCAGATGACAGAAGGGCGGGAAAAGCCAGCAGTTCGGCCTTCGCTTACCCATGACTTGTGTTTGCAGCTCGCGACCGGGATGTTTGCGAATATTCGAAAGGGATTGAACGACGCGAACAGCTAGGGCAACCTGAAAGGCATAGCTTGTATCACAGCGGAATTCTGGATGGAGCGGCGCCTAGCAGCCATTCTTGTTGCCGACCTGGTCGATTTTTCGCGCCTCATGCACGAGGACGAGGCTGGCATTCTTGCCCGGCTCGAGGCACTCGACACAGGCATCATCACGCCATTGGTCGAACGCCACGGGGGACGGATCGTTAAGCGGATGGGCGACGGCTATCTGATTGAGTTTGCCAGCGTCGTAGATACGGTGAACTGCGCTTTGGACTGGCAGGACCGGATCAGGCCTCGCGCGGACGAGCCGGACGCCCTGCAATTTCGGATCGGGATAAACCTGGGTGATATCGTTGTCAGGGACAATGATATTTTCGGAGACGGCATCAACGTAGCCGCGCGGCTGGAATCCATCGCTGAGCCGGGTTCGGTGCTGGTATCGCGCACGGTCGTCGATCATGCCAGCGGCAAGCTTGAGGCGGCGTTCGGCGATCTGGGCGACAAGACGCTGAAAAACATCCCCGAGCCTGTCCGTGTTTATCGTGCCACAAGACGCACCGAACCAACCGTCGTTCGGCCATCCCGCGGGCGCTACGGTAAAGCAAGCGCGGTCATAGCCGCGCTTTTTGGCCTTCTGGCCATCAGTGCTGGAGTGGCGTACTGGCTTCAACCCCGTCCGGTGAAGGTCGAACCGGCCTCCATCGAAGCGATGGCATTGCCGTTGCCCGACAAGGCCTCGGTTGCGGTTCTGCCGTTTGACAATCTCAGCGGCGAGTCCGAACAGGAACCTCTGGCCGACGGGATAACTGAGGATCTGATCACCGACCTGTCGAAAGTTTCGGGCTTGTTCGTCATCGCGCGCAATTCGACCTTCATTTACAAGCGCAAGTCAGTGAGCATCAAAGACGTCGCCGAAACCCTGGGCGTGCAATACGTGCTCGAAGGCAGCGTGCGGCGCTCGGGCACCACATTGCGCGTCAACGCTCAGTTGATTGACGCCACCACCGGCAACCACGTCTGGGCTGACCGCTTCGACGGCGACGCCTCGGATGTTTTTGCGGCACAGGACGCGTTTGTACTGAAGATCATCAACGCGCTGAAGGTTGAACTGACCGACGACGAACTCGAGGAGGTGAACCGGGCCGATACTAAAATCGTCGCCGCCCGCGAGGCATTTCAACGTGGCTGGGAGTTGATGTCGAACTTCAACGAACGCGACAATGCCCGAGCTGTGGATCATTTCGAAAGGGCGATTGAAATTGATCCCGACTATGGCCGTGCCCATGCCGCACTGGCGCTGGCCTTTCAACGAGATGGCGTGTTCCGGTGGAACCAGAAAATTCGCGGTAACTCCCGCGCCCACCTCTATACCGTTCTGATCCCCGATCATCTTGAAAAAGCCGGCGACAGAGGCGGGTCGATGGTGCACATTATTCGCGCCATGCGGCAGCTTAACTTCCGTGACCAGAACACTGGCGAAACTGGCGCCGCGCGCTCGGCAAAGGCCATCGAAGAAGCGGCCAGGGCGATCGAGCTTGGCCCAAATGACCCCGAGGCGCATGTCACTATGGCCTGGGCGCTAATCGCTTCGGGCAATCCCGAGCAGGGTCTAGACGAGATTGCGATTGCCAAGCGGCTTGACCCCAGTGTGCCCGCCAATGTCGTTATTGTCGAGGCAGCTGCGTATTATGCGTTAGGGCAGTTGTACAGGGCAGCCGAAATTCTGGACGAGGCGACTGCCAGAACGAAAAAGTCGCTGAACCTGATCATCACCGCGGCGTCGATTCACGCGCAGTTGGGCGACCGCCGGAAAGCCGACGACCTGATGTATGCCTGGGCGCGCGACAAGGATCGGCTGGCGCTTGCCGAAAACTATCTGCTGCCGATGCAATGGGACGGCGATCACGAGGAACTGAACCGAAAGATGGCCGACGGGTTGAAACTCGCAGCGCTCAGGCCGACCACTACCGTGACATCCCTACTGGAAGATCTCAAGACGCAGGAAGGACCAGCTCAGATCGAAACGCTGCGGATGTTGGGCTGGTTCGGTCCCCAGGCGGCCAACGCGGTCTCCGATCTGCTCGGTGTTCTAGAAACTGGCGGTAAGCGCGCACGCCGCGAGGTCGTAATCACGCTCGGAAAGATCGGCGCGCCAGCCAGTGCAGCTTTGCCAGCGCTGGAGGCCGTCACTGAGGAGCCCATAATAGGGCTTCGTGCCAAGAGGGCGATCACGCGCATCTCAGGCGAGTAGAAAGCTGACTCCTAGCCCTGCTGGGAAAGGCATGAACGGTCTGGCTCAGGCCGTCTATCCGCCCGCGATTGTCCGCTTGCCGCACTATTGATCAGTTCGAGCATGCCCCAGAAAATGTCAATGGGGCTCGGAGCCGACTTGCGTTGATGCAGAACTATGCCTGCATGCAGTCCAAATTGAGTGTCAGCTTTTGCTAATGCAGTCCGGTTGGTTCGCGCGTGCGGAGAATGACCGGAATCCGCCCTTGGCACCGGAATCTTCCATTTATCCCGGGTATTCCGATGGGTTTCCGCGTGGCGCTGTGTTTTTAATAATGTGCTATTTTCAGCGCTATAGACGCTTTAAAGATGTACTTTTCAAAGAGATCCTCTTGCCTTTTCTTTGAAATTATACGATTTAGGGCGTCATGAACGCTGGAAGATCGCAAAATCTGAAGAAAGTTCTCGACTCGGTGCCCGCTGGGTATCTCGTCGATGCCAACTGGCTCACCGCCCATGGCATAGCCTACGAAACCTTTCGCGACTATGTAAAACGGGGCTGGCTCGAACGCGTTCACCGCGGCGTTTTCCGCCGACCTGTTCCCAATCCGCCCGCATCAAACACCATTGACTGGAAGGCCTGCCTGATCTCGATGCACCATATCATGGGCTATGATATTCATGTCGGCGGCAAAACTGCTCTCTCTCAACAGGGCTACGACCACTACCTGCATTTGGGAGACAACGCCCCTATCTGGATCTATGGCTACAAAATACCCAACTGGCTCACGAAGCTGCCACTCAATGCACCTATAGAAACGCGCAATACGTCGTTGTTCACTGACCAGGCACTTGGCGTTACAAATGACGACCTAAAATCTGAAAACTCCCTCCCGTGGGACTGGCAACTGCGCATGTCGGCCCCCGAACGGGCGGTCATGGAAGCTATGGACGAATTGCCGGACCATGAGAGTTTTCACAACCTCGACATGGTGTTCGAGGGCTTGACGACGCTACGACCTAAGTTGCTCTCGGCGCTCTTGTTGAGCTGCAAGAAAATAAAAATCAGGCGCCTCTTCTTCGTTTTTGCGGATCGCCACAATCACCCCTGGCGCAAACGACTTGATGCTGACGCCTTCAACCTCGGGACGGGGGATCGAGCATTGGTCAAAGGTGGCCGGATACATCCGCGATATCGTATCATGGTACCGGAAGAGTTCGCCACGACAGAGGCAGAAAATGGCGCGTAGGAACTATGAATCCCAGGTCGCCCTTCTCGTGCGTGTATTGCCTTACGTAGCGAAGGAAGAGATATTCGCGCTCAAGGGCGGGACAGCAATCAACCTCTTCTATCGCGATCTACCGCGGCTCTCGGTTGATATCGACCTGACATATCTGCCGATAAAAGAGCGCGAACAGAGCCTCGCCGAGATCAACGAAGCCATGGATCGTATCGCTAAGTCGATCGAAAGGGGCATCAACGGGGCCAAGGCTCAAAGAATAAAAGGAGGTGGGGGCGGCGCCACCCGCGTGCTTGCGCGTCTGGAAGGTGCAGAAGTCAAAATCGAAACCTCGCCAGTCACGCGCGGCGTTGTTCACGACCCCGAAACCCGGGCGGTCTCCGACGCTGTAGCAGACGCGTTTGGCTATGCAGAAATTCAGATCGTCTCATTCGAAGATTTGTTCGGCGGTAAGCTCCACGCAGCCGTGGATCGCCAGCATCCACGCGATCTCTATGATGTAAAGCTTCTCTATGAACACGAAGGACTGACGGATGATCTGTTCCGGACTTTCCTGATCTACATCGCCTGTTCGGCACGTCCGGCACACGAATTGCTGAATCCCAACCTGATTGCCCTAGATCAACCTTATGTGCGTGAGTTCGAGGGCATGACTAAGTCAGTCGTCGGCCTGGATGACCTACTGACGACGCGCAACCAACTGATTGCGGATATCCAATCTCGCTTCGACAAACCCACCAGACAATTCTTGCTCAGTCTGCAGGATGGCGCGCCGGATTTCGCCGTAATAGATCGACCGCAGGCCGCCAATCTTCCCGCCGTGCGTTGGAAGCTTCTCAATCTGGAGCGCCTAATCCGGGACAACCCGAAAAAGCACGCCGAGCAGAGGGAAGAACTCGAAAAACTCCTAGGTCACCTCTTCGACTGATTGAAATTCAGGGTCCGACCTATTGAAAGTGCAGGCACATTTCCGCGCCGCTTATTGTCACTGCGTACAGTGCCGAGAAAATCGTACATCCGCTTACGATTCAGGGGCGCATTTTTCTCCGTCATGGGAGCCACCTGCCATCATGTCAAGAATCGTCAATCGTTAAGTAAGCCGTAAGGAAGTCAGATTGGGTTGGCTTCAGCGAATTTCCGAATGTACGCAAGAAATGCACGGTCAGGGTCTTTGGGTGGTTCCATTCCTGCTGACCAATCACGCCATTGGCCCTCAATGTAGTAGATGTCATACCCTGGATGCCGCAGACGAGCAGTTTCGTAGGTTTCGGTCTTTAAGGCGTCACCTCTTTTTTCTAGCCAGGCCGGACGCGGTTTGATGCTTGGAGCAACGGGCATTTGAACGTTTTCTTCCTGTTCTTGAGCTTTTGCCTTACGTCCAACGGACGAAAACTTAAGCGCGCGCTCCGCAGCCCCCTGCCCTTCTCCGTCCTTTTTCCACCAGCGCAATTCGACGTGAGTCACACGGCGCCCGGTCTTTATTGGATCGATCGCCACCATGTAATCCGACAGCGCATTGACTTCAGCAATTGCAGGTTCGATCGCGCGTAGTTTCAAGTTGCTCCAGTTGGTTAGCTTCCCCTTTGGTACACCTAGAATGCCGCGCAGATCATCGACGGAAAACTTCTCGGATGAGCGCCAGCGCAGATTGCCGCGCTTCTGTACGATCTCATACAACGTCAGCGCATATTTCGAACTCAGTGCGAACATGATCTCGCGCTGCAATCGGGCAAAAACTGTCGAATTGGAAATAATTTTGCGCAACCGCGCCGGGATCTCGTATTCAATTAGCCCATCGCTTCGCACTGTTTCCACGTTACCACCCAACAACTGGACCCGTTCGACCGCAGGTTCGCCATCCCATACAACTTCCACTTTCACAATGGCGGACATCAATCGCTCAATAGACTCCCCTACCCTGTCGTTCGAGTTATGCGACCCACGCAGCATGGATTTTTGGATAACATGGCTGACAGGCTTGTCGATGGCATCCCAAGCGTTTTCCAAAAGCTGATTGTAGATCCGCCGATCATTAAGCGTCAGCGGTGTGACCTCAATCACGTCTACAAGCTCACCAGGCTTGACCAAGCTTTCAGAATTTGGCCGTGCGTCCAAAGTGCGGTATGGTTTTTTTGACATGTACTGCCCAACACCTAATTATTACTTTTGTATGGCGTATGATGTAAGCATAGCCATCACCGTTGTCTCGGTCCAGCACCCAATCTGTAATTTTTCGAATCAACATCGAGGCTCGTGTGATTCGAAGGAAGGCTCACAAAACCCAATAAAACAAGGGTTTTTCGAATCACCTGATCCGTCCCCAAAAGTAGGATTTACGCCCGTCCCGAAATGTAAGCTTTAACCATCCGAAACGTAAGGCAAAGCACCCCAATCTGTAAGGATTTGCGCCCGATATGTAAGGGAAACATACGACAAAGCATTGATTTTAAAGCAATAACACTCGTATGAACATTTGAATCCAAGAATCTTGAACAAGATTGTTTTTTATATTTTGTTTTTTGGGGATTGGTACCAGGCAACATCGTCAGACATCAACTTCACCCGTATTAGATATTCTGAGTTAGAATGTTGTTACTAATGACCTCCGGTTACCCCCAATTTCCGCTCCTGTGGCCTTTGCCTTCGAATTTCCCATTTTTTACGTGATCTGCCTCAAAAACCACACTTGAGCCGATTCACCATTCCGGGCATGATTCACGAAAGGCAGATTTCTACAGGACAAAACCTATGACCACCTCCCCCTTGCCTCCTGTTGGGCTGGATGAGATTGAGCAACTATCTGATCGTGCAAGTACCGTGATGGAGCGATTGCGCGATCGAGTATTCTCCCCCGACACTGAGAAAACGCTAAACCTAAATTTTAATGTTCGCTCCGCTGCCGAGATGGTAGGTCGATCAGAGAAGTTAATCCGTGATGCTGAAGCGGACGGCCGCTTGCCTGAGCCGGAAAAAGACCCAGTCACTGGAAGAAGGACCGGGTACTCACTGTCTGACATAAACCGGATGCGGGAAGTGTTCGGTACACTACCTCATCGTGCAACAGATGATCCAACACTGGTATTGTCAGTTCAGTCATTCAAAGGTGGCGTTGGAAAGTCGACAGTAACGACCCATCTTGCCCAGTTCCTCGCGCTTAAAGGCTATAGAGTTTGCGTTATCGATTGCGACAGCCAAGCTTCAACGACTTCGATCTTTGGCCTGAATCCTGACATTGATGTGGATGAGACTGAAGATACGCTTTACCCATTCTTTCAGCATGGTGGGCCGCAGACGCTTCATTATGCTTTACGCGCTACGTATTGGCCTGGCATTGCGCTCATCCCTGCAAACCTCGGTCTCTATGACGCTGAGTATGAATTCGCAGCTCGGATGGCCAGGGATCAAGTTTTTGTGTTGGACCGTTTGCGGGATGGGATCAGCACCATAGCCGATCAATTCGACGTAATCCTTCTAGACCCGCCGCCTGCGCTGGGAATGATTTCTCTTTCAGTGCTTCGAGCAGCAAACGCGATGGTGATCCCTGCCCCGCCGAATAATATCGACTTTGGATCTACTGCCCATTTTTTGAAGATGATGGGCGCAACGTTGAATGAACTAGCTCAACATGGCGGAGCTCGTGATTATTCATTCGTCAAGATTCTGGCCACCAAGATGAACGACAACAAATCTGCGCATGCAGCCATCAAACGAATGATGGACGCGGTTTTTCCCCAAGACATGTTGGCCAGTGTTCTGAAAGACAGCGCCGAGATTGATAACGCCACAGCGAACTTGGGCACGGTGTACGAGATTACGGGACCAGCAGCTCGTACAGAAACCCACAAACGCTGTCGGGCATATCTGGACGCGGTGGGACGCGAGGTTGAAGTTTTGATGCGCAAAACCTGGCCCAGTCACCATACTGCATTGCGCAAGGAGGGAGTGTTATGAGCAAGAAACACGACGCAATATTCGATGACGTACTAAGCGGTCTCGATAGCGGCCCTGCCCCCAAAGCCGAACGCGCTGGCGCTCGCTTTCTAAACCGCTCTAACAGAGTTGCGGAACGGATGTCGGGGGATATCGAGGAGAAGTCCCTGAGGTGGGTTGATCCCGGAGAATGCCGTATGTGGGAGCGACATAACCGGGCGTATGACCTACTATCGGAGGACAACTGTCGAGATTTGATTGACGGAATCCGCAGTCAGGGTCGGCAAGAGTTTCCAGCTATCGTGCGCAAGACAAGCGATCCAAAGCAGCCGTATGAAGTGATTTGCGGTGCACGGCGGCATTTTGCAATCAACTGGCTACGCGCAAATAACTATCCACAGTTTCGCTACTTGGTGGATGTTCGAGAGTTGACCGATGAAGAAGCTTTTCGATTGGGCGATATCGAGAACCGCGACAGAGAAGATATCTCCGACTATGAGCGTGCTCGTGACTATGCAGACGCTGTGACTCGTTACTACGGTGGTAAGCAAAAGGCGATGGCCGTACGGCTAGAGGTCAGTGAGGCTTGGCTTTCACGTTACCTGCAACTCGCCAAGTTGCCGAACGAGATCGTTGAGGCATTCCCTTCGATCCGAGAGATCAAAGAACTGCACGCCCGTACGCTAAAGCCGTTTCTGGGTCGGCCCGAGGATCGTGAGAAACTGTTAGAAACTGCGAGGCAGATGGCAACGGATGGGGTCAGCCGTGACGGCGTGCAGGTCATGAATGTCTTCAAGGCAGCGTTGAAACCTCCTGCTTCGATAAAAGCAGATCCAGTTACTCTTCAATCGTCACCCGAAAAGCCTGCGATGACATACAAGCGCAAAGGCAAAAAGATCGTGTTGGAGTTTCCGACCGACGTACGCAAAGATGAACTGCAAGAGGTCTTTTCGATCTTCTTGGACAGGCATTTCGACACAGATCGAGACTGATCTACTGAAGCGAAGCTGGAAATTGCCAATTGGCAATTTCCCTGCAATGTCGGTCTTTCGAAAAAATTGCCAATTGGCAATTTTGGTAATCCCCTCACTCAGAGGTCGTTTTAACCACCCGAACTGGCTGCATATCTGCCGGCGCAACCGAAACATTTACTTCAGCCATTGAAGAGGCTTTCATCCGCGACAAGTCCAATAGCTGAAGATTGGAATTTGATCTGCGTAACTTGAATGGAATCCAGATGAGCGATCACGCTTCAGAAACGAATCCGACTAATGCGCAATCGAATTCTTGCCAGCGAATATTCGGGTTCGGAGCTGTTGGCTGGGAGTAGGGCGTCCTTATGGTGCGAGTTGGTTTTTGGCGAACGGTTACCCCAATAAGTCCGTCGCCGGGTTTTCGGCGATATCGACGTCGTCATAGTACTTCTGCGCCTGGGCCATGGAGCGGTGCAAAGACAGGCGCATCGCAGCCTGGATCGGGGCGCCGTCCAGTGCGGCTTGGGTTAGGAACCCAGAACGCAGACCGTGCGGCGAGGCGAAGTCCTCCGGCAACCCGGCCAACTGGAGGCGATGTTTGACGATCTGATAGATAGCGTCCGGCGTAAGCCGACGTTTCAGCACACGATCCGATTTTGAGACTGGTCTGAACAGTGGCCCGTTCTTAATCTGTCCAACCTCGATCCAATGGACCAGCGCCTGAGCTGCGCGGGTTTTCAGCACCAGCCGCGGCGTTTCACCTTTGGTTGTCGTCTTGGTCTCCAGCAGTGAAATCCAAACCAGGCTTTTCTCGTCGAACTCCTTCAGCGAGACGTCTTCAAACATCAACCCGGTGATCTCCGAGCGCCGTCGACCACCAGAAGCCCAACCCAACATCAGGATCGCCCGGTCGCGACAATCCCGCCGGGACCCCCGACAGGTGGCCAGCAACTGTTCCAGCACATCGCGGGTGATGGGATGGGCGGATTTCGGGGCAGGGGGCCGGGCTGCTGCCCGGCGCGCCTTGGCTCGGGCCTGCTTCACCTGCGGCGCACCGAATGGGCTGGTCAGGTTCTTCATTCGATGAAAGACAAGCCAGGAGGCGATGCGCCGGTCCAGCGTTGACGGGGCCGGGCAGGCGAGGGACTTGCGCAGCCCCTGCGCGATCAGCGCTTCTGCCACCTGTCGCGCTCGGTCTTCAGGCGGCGCGTCGTTGAGATCCCGGGCGTGATCGAGAATGAAGGCGAGGGCGGTGGCCTCAGATTCCGGCCAGTCCAGCGTCGCCGCGAACCGCGCGAACTTCCAGGCGGTGACATAAAGCAGATCCCGTTCATAGGCGCGCAGCGTGTTTTCCGGTGTGCCGCGCACATAAAGATCAGTGAGCGCCTCCTGATCTGTGTCCGAGAGGGCAGGGGAGGGGCTGGGGAGATAAGGCGCAAGAGGCTTCATGAGGCACATTCTGCGCGCATTTTCCGGCGAAATCAATCAATCATGATAAGGGAAACTTATCAGATATGATAGCGGGTTTTTCGCACTACTTAGATAATGATCACAATGGCTATATAATGATCGTTACTCTAACAAGCGGGCAATTTCTATACCGTTCTGCGGATGTGTCGCAAACTTTTGGGACGGACAGAGTTAGCGACTTACCGGACACACCTATCCTGGGTATCGCCAAGTTATTTTTGACCGATTGCGATGGGTCGGTTGGACGACCGGGGACTGTTGCGTTAATCTGCTCAGTCCGGTTTAAGCCGCACAAGGGTAGTTTATCACGCGGCCGCGAAAAGTTGGCTGATGAACTGGATCTCGCCTATGACCCCTGCTTGTTTGTGATGGACGTGGCCGCGTTTTATGGTCCGGATCGTCTCGATCCCGCTCAGGGTTGCCTTGGCCGATCGCAAGGATCGAAAGCTCTGACGATAGCCAAGGAGGCGTTTCATGGCCGCATGATCGCTCTCGATCAGATTGTTGCGCCACTTTCTGTCGATGTGCCGGATACTGTCGAAATGCGGATCGTAGCGATGGTTGATCTCGCGAATGACCCGGGTGTAGGTCGGGGCTTTGTCTGTCACAATGACGACCGGCCGATGCAGGCGCACCCGCTCAATCGCCTTGTTCAGAAAGGCCTTTGCCGCCTTCGCATCCCGTCGTGCGGTCAGACGGAAGTCGATCATTTGCCCGTTTGCGTCGATGGCTCGCCAGAGGTAGCGCCACTTGCCGCCGACGCGGACATAGGTTTCATCGACATGCCAGTCCACGCTGACCCGGCGCAAGTGTTTCTCGGCCCGTTTGGTAATCTCCGGACCAAACTTCTGAACCCAGCGATACACGGTCGACCGATCAATGGTGATCCCGCGCTCTGCGAGCAAATCAACGACATCCTGATAGGATAGCGGGTAGCGCAGATACCACCGCACCGCGCAAAGGATGATTTCGCTTGGAAAACGGTGATGCTTGAATGGTGATTTCCGGCGCATGATCGACCTCAAAAGATCGACCTTGGCCAGATTGGGCGATTAACGCAACAGTCCCCGCGAAACTGCTCTTGAGTCGATATCTGGCTCTTTTGGTTGACAGTTTGCAAGAAAACTTTTATCGATAACATGTTGTAGTAAAACTGTCGGGAAGTGGGATCTTGCAAACCTCTGTTAAGGCGATTGTGGCAGAATCTTTGACCACCGGTTCGAAGGCTGAGAAAGCCTTGGCAACTCACATTCTGAGCGCCGTTGAAAATATCCCCTTTGAAACTGCCGCCAGCCTTGGAGAACGGGTTGGCGTGAGCGAAGCGACGGTTGGGCGATATTGCCGGTCTATGGGCTTTAAAAGTTTCAAGGACCTCAAAGAAAAACTGAAAAGGGATCTAGGGGACACGCCCTGGATGGTCAGTGATCGCCTGCAGGAATTGCAGCTCTCCTTTCGAAAAGACAAACAACACCTGAACGCGGGAATGGAACTGGAAATTTCCGCGCTGGTTAAGATCTACGAGTATGCGCAGACACCCGAGTGGCAAAACGTAGTCAAGCGGCTTTGCGCCTGCGAGACCGTCTGTGTCGCAGGCTTCCAAACCGAGCGCGGGCTGGCGCAATATTTTGCCAACCAACTCCAATACCTACGTGATCGCGTTGTCCTAATGGACCTTGCCGGGGGTAATTTCGCGGAGCTTTTGGCCACGGACTCCGACACTTGCCTGATAATCTTTGAGGCCCGCCGTTATTCACGCCTTTCCAAAGTTCTAGCGCAAGAGGCCATTGCCGCAGATGTCCCGGTTACTCTAGTGACGGACACATTTTGCGACTGGGGGTCGGACGCATCCACGGAGGTGTTTGCCATTCCCACCCAGTTCAACCAGTTTTGGGACTCAACCGCGCATATGGCGAGTTTCAGCAACCTTCTGCTGAACGGCGTGTTCGTTGAATTGGGCATGGCGGTGGAGCCGCGCCTGAAGCGAACCGCAGAGCTTTATGGAAAGTTCATTGGTCACGTGGGTGATCCGGCAAGCCTGATTGAAACTTGAAGAATCCAACATCTGACAGGGAGAAACCTCAATGAAGCTCAAAACCAATTTGGCCGCTGTACTTGCGACAACCGCTCTGACAGCGGCGGCGGCTCAGGCCGAGGGCCTGCGTCTTGGCACCGAGGGCGCCTACCCTCCGTTCAACTATATCGAAGCGGATGGAAACATCGTCGGATTTGACGTCGAGATCGGCCTGGAGCTATGCGAGCGCATCGGCGAGGAATGTACGGTCGTTGCACAGGACTGGGACGGAATCATCCCGGGTCTTTTGGCCAACAAGTATGATTTCATCATTGCGTCTATGTTCATCACGGAAGAACGCAAGAAACAAGTGGACTTCACCGACCCTTACTATCTGGCCGCAATGACCCATGTGGTACCCAAAGGTTCGGACATCACCGAGTTTTCCAACGATGCCTTGGCCGACAAGGTGATTGGTGCCCAGTCAGGTACCACGCAGGCTGACTTCATTGGGGCCGTCTATCCCGACGCCGATATCCGCTTGTACCCGACACAGGACGAGGTGAATTTGGATATGGCCTCCGGTCGGATCGATATGCAGGTGGGTGATATGCTGCCCATGCTGGATTGGGTCTCCAAAACGGAGGACGGTTTGTGTTGCGAGCTCGCCGGCGAACCGATCACCGACCCCGCATTTGTCGGCGAAGGTGTTGGCATCGCCGTACGTCAGGAAGATGACGACTTGCGTGAAAAACTGAATGCGGCGTTGGCTGAAATGCGCGCGGATGGATCATACAAGGCAATCAATGACAAGTATTTCGACATTGATGTCTACACGATGAAGTAAGAACCCCCATCCCTCTGGCAGAAAGACGGATCATTGCTTGAACTTTTTTCATACGGCGATACGGGCTGGGGGGATGAAATCCTGCGGGGTCTGGCCGTCACGGTGCAGCTGGCAATTGTCACGCTGCCCGTAGGTTTGCTCCTTGGCTTTCTGGCCGCGTTCGCCTCGATGTCACGCTTGAGCGTTTTGAAGGCGATTGGTTTTGGTTACACGACATTGATGCGGGGGCTTCCCGAAATTCTGACGCTGTTTGTCGTCTACAACGGCGTTGGTCTGATGTGGAACCAGCTTGCGATGTGGTGGACCCCCGACGCGACACCGACCGATTTCAG
The DNA here is from genome assembly GCF_056536285.1 of Ruegeria sp. AF3. Lineage (NCBI taxonomy): Bacteria > Pseudomonadati > Pseudomonadota > Alphaproteobacteria > Rhodobacterales > Roseobacteraceae > Ruegeria > Ruegeria sp. AF3. Next base: position 134,372 of record NZ_JBQFJM010000004.1, read on the forward strand.
CCCGTTCCTTGCCGGTGTTGTCGCGTTGGGGATGGTGTTCGGTGCATTTGCCGGAGAAGTGCTGCGTGGCGCGTTTCAGTCGTTGAGCCCAGGGCAAATGGAAGCCGGGAAGGCGATCGGCATGACTCAGGGCCAGATATTCCGGCGGATCGAATTGCCGCAGATCTGGCGTTTTGCGCTGCCAGGTCTTGGCAACCTGTGGATCAATCTGCTGAAAGACACCGCACTGGTTTCGGTGATCGCTCTGAACGATCTGATGCGGATGACCAAGGTGGCAGTCGGCGTCACCAAGCAACCCTTTACATTCTACCTTCTGGCCTGCCTGATCTATTGGTCCTTGTGCGTCCTGTCCGAACTTGTGCTGGCTAGAATGGAACGCCGGGCCAATAGCGGCATCCGGAGGGCCTGAGATGAACCCCTTCGACATCCTTATGCAGTACTGGCCGCGCCTGCTGGACGGGACCGTAATGACGATAAAGCTGACGCTGCTGGGGGCATTTATTGCCGCGCTATCAGCTCCGGGGTTAGCGTTGATACGCACCCAGGCTTCGCCTTGGGCACAGGCTCCGCTGCGACTGTACATTTCATTTATGCGCGGAACGCCTCTTTTGGCCCAATTATTTCTTGTCTTTTATGGATCGGGACAGTTCCGACCCATATTGCAGGAATGGGGCCTGTGGTGGTTTTTCCGCGACCCGTTCAATTGCGCGCTGCTGGCGTTCGCGTTGAATTCGACGGCCTACCAGACCGAAATTTTGCGTGGCGGTATCTTGGGTGTGCCGCAAGGTGAGATAGAGGCCGCAAAGGCAATTGGTATGAACCAGGTCCAGACTTTGCGTCGTGTGACATTCCCACATGCCTACCGCATTGCTTGGCCCGCACTCGGAAACGAAGTCATCTTGCTGATGAAAGCCAGCGCCCTGGCCAGCGTCATCACTGTCTTCGACCTGATGGGGCGTACCCGTCAGATCTTTTCCCGCAGTTTCGACTTCTCGGTCTACCTCTGGGCTGCGGTAATTTACCTGTGTTTGACGGCCGTCTTTGTTTTCCTATGGCGGCAGGCCGAACTGGGGCTCAGCAAGCATATCAATGCGCGTACGAAACCAGTTGCGCCAACACCAATTCCTAAGGACGCCACAGAATGACACATCCGGATATCATTTTGAAAGCCGACGACATTCACAAATCCTTTGGCAATCTCGAAGTGCTGAAAGGGGTATCGCTTGAAGCCCGCAAGCACGATGTTATCTCGATTTTGGGATCTTCAGGCTCGGGCAAAAGCACGTTCCTGCGCTGTCTCAATTTTCTCGAAACACCGACCTCCGGCAAAGTGACCGTGCATGGCGAGGAAATTCACGTCAAAAATGGACGCCCCCAGAACGTGCGCCATATCGAGCGCATCAGAGCATGTCTGGGAATGGTTTTTCAGCAGTTCAACCTGTGGTCTCACAGAACGGTGCTGGAAAATGTCATGGAAGGCCCGGTCCAGGTCAAACGGGAAAGCAAAGCCGAAGCTCGCGACCGGGCCGAAGCATTATTGCGCCGGGTCGGGCTGGAAGAGCGGATGCAGATGTATCCGTCGCAATTGTCGGGTGGTCAGCAGCAACGGGTGGCGATAGCCCGTGCGCTGGCGATGGAACCCGACGCGATCTTGTTCGATGAACCAACCTCGGCCTTGGATCCGGAGCTTGTGGGAGAAGTCCTAAAAGTGATGCAATCTCTGGCCGCCGAGGGAACCACCATGATCGTGGTCACACATGAGATGGGGTTTGCCCGCGAAGTGTCCTCGGAGGTGGTTTTTCTGCACCAGGGACGCATCGCAGAACAGGGTCCGCCCGAAGAGATGTTCACCAATCCCCGAACGGACGAGTTCCGACGTTTCATCGCCAAGGTGATGTGACCTTCCTTCAATAGGTTTTTGAAAATGACTGCTGTCTTGACCAACACCAATGCGGCCCTCCGACCCGGTATCCGTATCGAAAGTGCCCAGCTGCGTATCGTCAGCCTGCCACTGCTGACTCCATTTGTGATCTCAACCGGCACCATGACGGCCAAGACCTTCCCCTTGGTTGTTCTTAAAGGAGAGGGGATAGAAGGCGTGGCCGAAGCCGTGATGGATCCCCAGCCCGACTATCTGGAGGAAACCATTGCAGGTGCACTGGATTTCCTGCGCAATGTCTTGTTGCCTCAGATTGTGGGTAAACGCTTCTCTTCTCCTTTTGAATTGGAACCGATCCTCGCTCCCTGGCGCGGCCACCGCATGGCGAAAGCCGTGGTAGAGATGGCCTTTTGGGATCTGTGGGCCAAAAGCCTCGGTATCCCGTTGCAGGTCGCATTAGGTGGTATTGGAGATAGTGTGGATGTCGGCGTCAGTCTCGGCATTGCCCCGACTGAAACGACATTAGAGCGCGTTCAGGAAGCCGTTGAAAAGGGTTACAAAAGGACAAAACTCAAAATTGCCCAGGGTCATGATGTAAATATTGTCGAGGCAGTCCGGTCCCAATATCCCGATATCAGGCTGACGGTGGATGCCAACACCGACTACAAATTGGTCCATACTCCGGTCATGCAGGCACTGGATGAGTTCGAGCTGGACTATATCGAACAACCGCTTGCATATGATGACATTCGTGATCATGCAAAATTGCAGTCGCGGGTCAAAACGTCAATCTGTCTGGACGAAAGCATCCGCTCGGCCCGGGACGCACGGATCGCACTTGAAATGGACGCCGCGCGTGTCATTAACATCAAGGTTGGTCGCGTAGGCGGCTATATTTCTGCACGCGCCATTCACGACACCTGTGCCGCCTTTGATGTTCCGGTATGGTGCGGCGGCATGCTGGAAAGCGGTATCGGTCGGGCCCACAACATTCATCTTGCCACAATGTCTAACTTCTCCAAACCCGGGGATACGTCCTCTGCCAGCCGCTATTTCAACCGCGACATCATCAACGAACCTTTAGAGGCTTCGAATGGTCGAATGCCCGTTCCTAAAAACGGCCCGGGAATTGGCGTCACATTGGATTATGGCTTTTTAGATACGGTCACCGATGCTTCCGAAGAGATTTTGCCATGACTGAACAAAATGGGCTGGTTATTCGTGAACTGGCAGGTCTTGCCGAACTGAAATCTTCCGAGGACTTTCAGCGGCTGGTCTGGGGCGAGGACGATCCGGCGGACAATGCCGATCTGATGCTGTCGATTCAACACGAAGGCGGTCTGGTTGCAGGTGCATTCCTGGGTGTTCGGATGTTGGGTTTTCTGTTTGGATTTCCCAGCAGTGAAGCAGGTATTCAGCACTCGCACCGTCTGGCAGTTCACACCGACAGCCGAGGGATGGGTCTGGGTCAACGGTTGAAGTGGTTTCAACGCGAATGGTGCTTGGAGCGCGGCATAACAATGGTGCGCTGGACTTATGATCCGCTCAGACGGATTAATGCTGCTTTGAACATTGAGCGCCTGGGAGCAACGGCAGGCACTTATCGCGAGGACTACTACGGCAAGATGCAAGGTATCAACGCGGGCATCCCATCAGACCGACTTGTCGCGGAGTGGGATTTGGTATCACCTCACGTGTCTGCGTTGGCTACGACGGGTCAAAAACCTCTACAAACTGATCCCGAGGAAACGATTGCAATTCCGCGTGATCTGGATCGACTGCTGTCCGAGAACCCTCAAGCGGCGCTGGATGCGCGCCTGCGCGTGCGCAACTCGCTGAAATCGGCCTTCGAGCGTGGTTTATGGGTCACCGGATTTGACTCAGCGCACTGTTGCTACCGTTTGACCCGGCGTTGAATGGATAATTGGCAGCTGAAATTCGACGTCGGACAGAACGTACAGGTACGTATAGCTAAAGAATGTCATTTGGGCGCGAAATCATGCTTTTTTGGACGCAGGAAAAACACGGCACCCGGAAAGCCCGCAAAACTTGGCGCAAGCTCCACGTCGCCCTTAATCCGGAAACGGGCGATATCGCCGCAGCGGAGCAGACCACTGAACATGTGGGCGATGAAACGGCGCTGCCAGAATTGGTCACTGATGTTGATGCCGATGTGAGCCAGTTTCTGGCGGATGGAGCGTATGACGGTCAGGGTGTTGTTGATTTCTTGGAGGACAAATTCGGGACTGAGATAGAGATCGTTATCCCTCCGCCGAAGAACGCGGTTCGCGGTGAGAATGTACGGCGCAATCACCACATCAATGCCATCACTGAACATGGCAGATTGAATTGGCAAACTGAGACAGGATACAACCAGAGATCAAAGGTTGAAGCACAGATTGGCAGGTGAAAACAGGTTATCGGCGATCGCCTGCAAGCGCGTGACCTTTCCACTCAAATAGCTGAAGCGCGAATTGTATCAAAAGCACTCAACCGCATGACATCTCGGTCGTGCAGAATTTGAGCGCGTTTTCTGAAGTGTTGGGTCTGGGGTCAATTCGCCCCAGCTCTGATCCATGCAACAGGGTCCGTGTAAGCGAGTATCTGGGCCTGATTGTGCGGTCATTTCGAGAGCGTAGCTGTGCCACAGGTCAAATGCATCGGCTCTGGCATGACGATAGTGGTTTGAGCTCATTATGTAGCAGCGGGGTCGGAAGATTGTGTTGATCTGATCGAGAGCTACCAGAACCCTCTGAGCGTGCGCTGGTGACTTGAACCGGCCCATGATCTTCTCTCGTTTTCGCGTCGGTCGATGCGATCCTTCTGCACGGCTGTACAGTCCTTTATGTGCTCTGTGGTTGGCCGAAGGAGCCAAGCTCTTTATCGATTTGATATAGCTGCGCAACTTATCTGAGATGACAACACGCGGGTCACCATATGCGCTGATCAAACGCTGTAGAAATCGCCTGGCAGCCTTTGCATTGCGCTACCTCTGGACAAGGATATCAAGCGTATCGCCATCAGCATCTACCGCGCGCCAAAACCAGAACCGTTCACCCGCGATCATGATCACGACCTCATCCAGGTGCCACTTGTCATTTGGCCGAGGACGATCGCGTTTGATACAGGCTGCAAAATGGCGGCCAAACCGGTTAACCCGGAGCCGAACGGTTTTCCGGCTGACAATAACACCGCGTTCGGCAAGAAGATCTTCAACATCAGCCGTGCTCAAAGCAAAGTGGTGATACGCCCAGACCGCATACGCAACCACCGATCGTGGGAAACGGAAGCCTTTGAGGCGGGGCGTATCTGTAGGAAACTTCATCCAAAATGCCTAAGCCGCCGATTGCTGAAATTCAATTTGGCAATGCCACCCTGCTGCCTCAACCGGTTCCCTTCTGACAAGACCGGTTCAGATATTGCGTCGGTGACAGCCCAACCCTATCCTTGAATGCCCGGCTGAAATTGTTCTGGCTGGAATAGCCGAGCTCAAGCGAGATCGCCTTCACGGACATACCCCCGTGCCGAAGTAGCTCTTTCGCGCGAGTAACAACCACTTCGCTGGTCAGGGTGCGGAATGTAGTGTTTTCCTGTTCCAATTTCCGTTGCAAACTTCGAACAGATATATTCAGCGCCCATGCAGTTCGGTCGATACAGATATTCTGCTCCTTGAGCTGCATCAGTAATACTGATTCAACGACCTGATGAAAATCGCGCGGCGGGCCTCCTGCTCTTTCGCGCACGATGTCTTCGATCGTGGATACACAGACAGGGCTTGCGGGTGCGCTGGCCGTCAGAAGATGTCGTGGGAAACAGATTTCCAACGCCTTTTTGTTCCAATGAATCGGACACCCGAATGCGATTTCGGCATCGTCTGCCCTTCTAATCGGAGGCATATCGCAGTGAAGGCGTGTCGGGCGCCAGCGCGGACCGAGGAAATGCCGAAAGAGGCTGAGCATCGCACCAAGCGCCGAGAATGCAATCTGGGCGTAGGCAGGGTGGCTACGCAACTCAAATTCATAGCGGTAGACTGCATTGTTGCCGATCAGACGAAGCTGCGTTCTGTCACCAGATGAATGCAGGGGCATGACATTCCGAGCTCGGGATAACGCACCGCCCAGCGTTGCCGCGCCCAGAACGTAATCGCCCCATTTTCCATAATCCGCGACTGTCAGAACCGGGGCCCATAACAAACCGATATTATCTTCACCCAGCTGTTGGCCGACCTGCTGAACAAAGGATGCCAGTACGTATTCGGGGATATATCCCTCGCGCCGTTCGGTAAACTGATGTGGCAATCCGGCAGCTTCCATGGCGCGATCCAGAGCACGTGCGCCGAGATGTTCCAGCGTGAAACCCGGCATTTCGCCGAGTGATTTCGCGCTGATCATTGGGGGTAAATTCATCTGGCCTAACATTTTTCGCTATTTGTCGTGAAATGATACACCTCCTATTCAAAATTATGAAACTATTTAGAAAAGACTTTTTCCATGCCGCAACCTTTGGGAGATGATGGTGTCTAACTTGAAATCCATAACTTTCACAGCAGCAACAATATCCGGTCTGCTGCTTCAATCTGTGCCAAGTGCGGCAGAGATGTCCGACCTTCAACGCGACATTGTGGTGCGTCGGGCGTGTGAAGCAGCAATCTGGGCCATTCCCGCGGTCAGTGTCTATGATATCGAGTTGTCGCTTCAGCGAGATGCGGGCGCCGAGTTCGGTACGCTGGGCTATATGTCCGAGCCGATGGACAGCCGTCACGGTTTTTTGACCGCCAATGACGTGACACCGTATACGTTTGGCGGGTTGACGACCAAGGATGGTCCGATTGTGATCGACGTACCGCCTGCCGCAGAAAAGGCTGCGTTTTTCGGTACCATCACTGACGGATGGCAGGTTCCGTTGGCGGATGTGGGAACAACCGGATCGGATGAGGGCAAAGGCGGCAAATATCTGATCCTGCCTCCAGGCTATGACGGGGACGTGCCCGAGGATGGGTATTACGTTCTGAAATCCAACACCTTTGGTGTGCATTTTGCCTTCCGCCCAGTCGCTAAGAATGGTGGCACCCATGCAGATCAGGCGGCATACGCACAAACTCTGCAATGGTATCCGCTGGCGCAGGCAGACAACCCGCCTCCGACCAAATTCGTGGATGTCAAAGAGAACCCGGTGAACACTTTGCCAGTCTATGACATGACCTATTTCACTGACATGAATGAGGTGATTCAACGCGAGCCGGTGCTTGAACAGGATAAGGTCATGATGGCGATGCTGGCCTCGTTGGGGATGGTTCGCGGTCAACCTTTCGAGCCTGACGCTGAAATGCAGGAGGCATTGCTGGAAGGCCTGAAATGCGCCTATGACACCATGCAGGAACATTTCATCACCAAATCCGTGATCCCGATTTGGGAAGACAGACAGTGGGGCATCTGGGACTTCGCCGAAGGCCAGCCTGAGGCCGGGTTTCCCTATGTCTCGGATGAGATGGTGTTGATCGACGACCGGGCAGGAGGGTCTTATTCCTGGATCACCTATCTGCCCAAGAACCTTGGTGGTGGGACATTCTATCTGACCGGCCTGAACGATTCACAAGGGTCACCGCTGAATGGAACGGATACCTACAAACTGACGGTTCCCGCGGATACGCCCGCCGATGACTTCTGGTCTGTCATTGTTTACTCGATGCAGTCCAAAGGTTTTGTCACCGGGAACGAACGGGTTGGTCTGGCAACGCCGAACCTGCCGGATATGCAGGTGAACGAGGATGGCTCGGCTGATGTGTATTTCGCACCCGAGCCACCTGAGGGCTTGGAAAGCAACTGGATCCCGACGGGCGAAGATTTCTTTTTGTTGTTCCGTCTTTACGGGCCGTCGGACGGCTGGATCGAAAGCGGTTGGAAGCTGCCAGATGTCGAGAAAGTAACGCAATAAACAACTGTGAAGCGACGCAGACCTGACGGGTCTGCGCCAAATACTCTGACCAAATCAGGAGATTGCCAGTGTCATCACGAATCTTATTTGCAGCATTGATGGGTAGTACCGTCTTATTGTCCAATCATGTGCATGCCGAAAACGATCCTGTGTATCCTCCGCAATCGGACCGCAAATATGCGGCGCAAGTGCCTGAGGGGGTGATGACACCGGACCTTGTACAGACCGAGGCCTTGGGTGAGCTGCGGTTCTTTGACGGAATGCCCTTGGAGGATACCGTTGCCAAGATTTACGACAATCTGGACCTTACACGTGGCGTTACCGCCTTTCTGGACGGTATCCAGATCGCGTCGGTTCAGGGGTTGCTAAAAGGATACCGGGACCAGGGCGTCGAACCAAATGATGTGATCATTCACTCTGGCCTGATGGATGCGCGGTCGATCTGGCTGACCCCGAATACCACGACAATCTATATCGCATCGCAAGTTGATGTGTCCGATGGGCCGGTTGTGATAGAAGCCCCCGCTGGAATGCTTGGAATCTTGGATGACGCGGCGTTTGAATACGTTACCGATATCGGCGCGGTCGGCCCCGACAAAGGTGAAGGCGGCAAATATCTGATCGTTCCAAACGATTACGAAGGTGACCTGCCGGAGAACGAGTATTTCATCTTCCGAACCAAGACCTACGACCACTGGCTGATTTTACGCGCTTCACCGGACCCGGATGGCAGTACCGAAGGTCCGGTGGCACGTGTCAAGGAAGGGTTGAAGATTTACCTGCTGTCACAGGCAGATAGTCCACCCGACGAGGTTTTTCACGATCTGACGGGTGTGCAATACAATACTGTTCACGCCAATAATTTCGAATTCTACGACGAAATAAATCACGCTATCCAGAAGGAACCAGTGGGCGCTTTTGACCCGGAAATTGTCGGAAAATTCGCGTCCATCGGGATCAAGAAGGGTGAGCCTTTCGAGCCTGATGAAAGGATGCGGAAAATCCTTACCGAAGCCGCTGCCATCGGTAATGCCACAGCCCGGACGTTGAACTTCAGCCCGCGCGACCCTGCAACCTTTTTCTATGAGGACCGGCAGTGGAACTCTCCATTCCAGAGGCAGAGCTACACGTTCGAGGAAAGCGGCGCGCGGATGTTCGACGACCGGACGTTCTTTTTCTACTATGCCACCGGAATAACTCCGGCAATGACTTCCCCACCGGTCGGTAGCGGCTCGGTTTACGAAGTTGCGGCCAAGGATGTGAACGGCGATTATCTGGATGGCGGCAAAACCTACACCGTCACTCTTCCTGGGCCGGTGCCTGCGAAGAATTTCTGGTCCTTCATGGTTTACAGCGGTCAGACCCGGTCGATCCTAGAAACCGATCAAAAAAGCGGCGGAGTGGACAGCAACAGCCCGGACCTGCGGCCAAATGACGATGGCAGCTATACCGTTTGGTTCTCTCCCGAACCGCCGGAGGGGCACGAAGGCAACTGGGTTCAAACCTTGCCGGACCGTAGTTTCAATGTGCTGCTGCGCCTTTACGGCCCGTTAGAGCCCTGGTTCGACAAAAGCTGGAAACCAGGTGATTTCGAGCCAACAGAATGACGAAAACCGGATCGGGCTGCCCGATAGCGGCGGCCCTGATGGGCTTTGAGATTGTGAAGGGATATAGCCGTTGAATAGATTTGTCGCCGGATGCACCACCTGTGCCATTCTGCTGGCGGGGCCTGCTTTGGCGCAGAACTCCGAATGGGAGTACGAGGCCTCGTTTTATCTTTTCGTGGCCGAGACCGAAACCGAGATCGACACCTCTACGGGTACGGTCGAAGGGCGCCTGAGTTTTGATGATGCGCTCAGTAATCTGGACTTCGCGTTCATGGGCAGCTTCGTGGCAAGCAACGGGCAGTGGAGCTTGCTTGCCGACTACATGCACACGGACCTGTCCTTTGGACAGACCGGGTCCGGGCCTCTCGGGTCAGGTATCGACTCGTCATTTCGGACCCAGATATTCAGCGGTTATGTAGGGTATCGCGTACAGGAAACTCGGGATCTGTCCTTTGATCTGGTCGGCGGGTTTCGCTGGTTCGGTACGGATTCGGAAATCACAGTAACAACACCGGGTGCCACATCAAATCCAGCCGGGGCAGATGAAGACTGGGTTGATCCTGTCATCGGCCTGCGTGGCAGAGCACGCCTGTCGGACAAATGGGCAGCATCGGGATTTGTAGATTACGGCGGGTTCCGCAGTGATAGCGAGACCTGGCAGGTGCTGGTCACGGCGGATTATGCCATCAACGACAATTGGGTTTTGCGGGGTGGATACCGCTATATCTCAGTCGATCATGAAATTGACGGCAGTGATTTCTCGTTCAGTCAGTCGGGCCCGCTGATCGGCGCAACCTATCGTTTCTGACCGCTTGGTCGTTTCTATCTCAGAAGGACATGAAAAGTGACACCGGATAAACACCCACTGGCCCATGAGCATCTTCCCGGCTTTCTGGCGCAGGCGGACGGAACCGACACGTTGTTCACTATCGTGATTTGGCTGGTTGTCATCCTGACGCTTGTGGTTGGCAACTTCTATCTGCGTCTACACGCACTGCCTGAACAAATGGCACATGCACAGAATAACACGCAGTTTCAGTTGATTACGGTACTGGCACTGATCGCCCTGTTTACCCACAACAACATCTTCTGGATTGCCGCCCTGTTGCTGGCAGCGGTGCAATTGCCGGATTACGGCGGCGCGCTGCGGGATATATCGGATGCGATCCGATCGGACAGAAAGGAGAAACGGGATGCTTGAGTTTCTCCTGTGTTCTCTGGTCACAATCCTGCCGGATTACCTGTTCCGACGCTATGCGCAGGGCAAACGCTGGGGGCAGGAAATCACGTTTCAGTCGATGTGGTACGAGCTGCGCTGGGGCATCGTCTCCTGTTTTGTCCTGACTGTGTCGTTGATCACAATGATCTTCTACTACCACCCCTCCACAACCCATGTGTCCAGCTTCTACCGGACCCTGACCATTCTGCCCGAATCCGGTGGGCGTGTCAGCGAAATCTACGTAGATAACCGTCAGCATGTCGAACAGGGCCAGCCGTTGTTCAAGCTGGATGATTCCAGTCAGCAGGCCGCAGTCATTACGGCCAGAAAGGCTCTGGGTGAGATCGCGGCGGAAGAGGCCGTTCTGAGTGCTGAGCTTGAAGCCGCCGAAGGGCTTATGCGTCAGGCCGAAGGATCCTTGCAGCAGGCCATTGACGAGTTGGAGACCAACAAGGAACTAGCGGATCGCAATTCGGATATTGTCGGAGAGCGAGAGATTGAGCGGCTTGAGCTGTCCGTAGCCTCACGTCAGGGTGCATTGGATACTGCCGTCGCCAACCGTGATGCAGTGGCGGCCACGCTGCAACAACTGATCGAAGCCAAACGTGAAAGTGCGCAGGCCCGGTTGGATGAGGCGCTTATCGCGCTGGAAAAGACCACCATCTATGCCGGTGAATCCGGTCTTTTGCAGCAATTTGCGTTGAAAGTCGGCGACTACGTGAACCCTGTACTCAGACCGGCTGGATTGCTGGTGCCTGACACCTTGGGTCCGGCCGAGTTCCAGGCCGGGTTCGATCAGGTCAATGACCAGATTTTCGAAGTTGGAATGCCGGCGGAAATCTCCTGCATTTCGAAGCCCTTTACCGTGGTGCCCATGGTCGTAGCGGACATTCAGGAAGTCATTCCAGCCGGTCAGTTCCGGCCGACGGACCAACTGGCCGACATTCAGGATAGGGCACGTCCAGGAACGGTAACAATCATTCTGGAACCGCTCTATGCAGGCGGTGCGGATGGGATCAAGCCGGGCAGCAAGTGTATCGCCAATGCCTATACCAGCAATCATGATCGTATCGCACATGGTGATCTGGGGGGCGGGCAAAAACTGTTTCTGCACATGGTCGACACAGTCGGTGTCGTGCATGCCGTTATCCTGAGGATTCAAACCTTGCTATTGCCGGTTCAACGCCTCGTATTTTCCGGTCATTAGCAAAGGCTGGCGCCAACCACCAACGAACTGCCGGGGGTTGGCGTCTTTCTTTCATGGCAGCCTGATGTCGTCAGGAGCACAGCCATAGCAAAGAAAAATGCGCCGCAAGATTCCTGCGACGCACTGAGAGTGAGTAGTGGTGATGAAAAAGCCTAGCCTGCCTGGCGTTTGTCCATTTTGCAGTCGACCTTGTCGAGGCCCAGCCCTTCGCTCTGGCGGCAATCCTGGCGCATATCCTGACGCCCGTCACGCGTGTCCTGCCGATCGTCGCGGCGGTCCTGACGGTTGTCCATGCCAGCGGTATCCGCGACCTCATAGGATTCAGAGGCGAAAGCCTGAGGAGTGGAATCTGCGGAATTTGGGGCCACCGACGCAGAGGCCAGAGTGGCAGTCAGAACAAAAACGGCTGCGGCGGAGAGAGTTTTGTTGAACATTTGGATTTCCTTTCCTGTGAAACTGTTTCAAGGCCGGTGTCTGGTCTGGCCTCTGATGAACCCAAGATGGCAATTCCGGGGCTGTTCTGCTTGTATCGCTGGGACAGAGTTGTGCGAATTTGGGACATGAAGGCGTATTCTGGGAACAGCGCCGTCGTTCGACATGAGATATCCGACGTTCGAACTCAACAAGGCGTCAGCCAACAGCACCAGAAGTCCGACAAGCAATTGAGATAAATCGGGAAACAAATGAATAGACGAAGCTTCATTGGACTGTTCGGCGCCCAATTGATTACTCTGTCCGGATGTACGGTCGGTGATGATTTTGTTAATCCAGAAAAGGCGGTGCCGGATCAATTTCTTGGGACACAGAAAGAAGTCTCAATCACAAGAGCACAGACGAAATGGTGGCAGGCCTATGGCGACGCCAAACTCAACCGGCTTGTTGAATTGGGGCTAAAGCAAAACCTGGATATTCGTCGGGCGGTCGCGCGGATTGAACAGTCCCGGGCGATATTGGATGGTGCGGGCTATCCGGTTTCAGGAGCGACGCGAGTATCCGAAGTACAGGCTTCTGCAGGAGGGACCAACGGGCGGGTGAACAGCGGCTTTGTCCGAGCCGAAGCAAGTTGGCAGCTTGATCTTTTTGGCAAGTTGAAGCGTGAGAAAGAAGCGGCTTTCTACCGGTTGGAAGGGGCTTATGCGGATGCGAACGTGGCGCGTATCACGTTATTGGGCGAATTGACGACTGCCTATATCGATGCACGCTTTTTTCAGGAGCTGATCCGTATCAATCATCGAGTGGTTGCGTCGCGGGAAAAGACATTGGACGCGACGCTTCGCGCGCAACAACGCGCTGGGGTAGCGCAACCTGAGCCTGATGGCGGCGCTGAAATTCCGATTGTCACTGAACTTGATGTTGCCCAGGCCCGAACGCTGGTTGCTACGGCGCGCGCGGAACTGCCAGAAACCAAAATTCTGTTCTTCAAATCTGTTTCTCGTGTCGGAACGCTGTTAGGACAAGCTTGGGACCGACCGCGCGAAGGATTGGACCGGACTGCGCCTCAACCCGTTCCCTCAATCTCGAGCCTCAGGACCGGGGTACCCGCCGATTTGGTGCGAAGCAGGCCGGACGTTCTGCTTGCGGAAAGCCGATTGGCGGAATCTGTCGCACTTGCAGGTGTGGCAGAAGCAGATCTTTACCCCGAACTGCGTCTGACCGGGAACATCAACATCAACTATTCCGGAGACGATATTCTGCCAACAGCTGGCTTTGCCCGGCTCGGACTGGATGTCCCGCTGTTCGATCTGCCCGAGCGGAAATCGCGGGTCCGGTTTCAAAAAGCACGAAGTGAGGAATTGCTGGCCGCTTGGGAAGAAACGGTTGTCGAAGCCGTCGAAGAAGTTCAGGATTCCTGGTCAGTCTGAAGAACCATCAGGAAGCGGTGCAATTCACAACCGAAGCCATCCGCGAGCTCAATGAAGTGCTGAAACTGGCTCGCAAGGGTTACATCGAAGGTCGCAGCAGTTTCTTGCAGGTGCTGGATGCAGAACGCGCCTTGCTTGCTGCGGAGAATGCTCTGGCGTTGGACAGGCGCAATTTTGCCGTAGACTTTGTTGACCTGAATGTTGCTCTTGGGGGGTCTTACAGGTGACTTACATTTATATTTTTTTTCCGGTGCTTCCATGATCCCGAACAAGAACGAGCGGTTTCTTCATATCTGCAAACATGTCGAAGCTGAGCTTGGCAATGCCGCATATTCCAGATTGCTTGTGGGCGTCGGGCTTGTTTCGGGCAGGGTGGGCGAAATGCAGACCAGCGCCATGCAGGAAGCCACTTTGCTGCGCAACGCGTGTCAGGCCGCAGATGACATTACTCTGGCCGCCCGGATCGGGATTGCATTCAGACAGGCCAGCACATTGACGGCTTATATCGCCCGAAGTTCGGCCACACTACGTCAGGCAATTGAAAACGGTGCGCGTTTCTACAGTCTTTCAGACTCATCGACAGAGTTCGTCCTCAAACAGGACAGCGGCCACGATGTCATGGAGGTTGTAACCCCCGAAGGTGCATTGATGCGGCATCACCGGTTTCAGGAGTTTCGGGTCTTTGGGCTGTTGGCCCGTCTACGTGCGATAGCAGGGGCCGATTTTTTTCCGGAAGAACTTTGCCTGCGTCACGAGGGTGGTACGGATGCGAAAGCTTTTGAAAAAATAGCGAATTGCTCAGTAAGATTTGCCTGCCCGTTCAATGGCATCCGCTTCAAGCCAGGCGCGCTGGACCGGTCGATTCCCGGTTACGATCAGGACCTTGTCGCGTATCTGAATGAATTGGGGGCCGAACGCCTGCGCAAAGTGGGGAAGGTGAAACAGAGTTTCAGGGCACAGGTCGAGGCGCTGGTGATTGGCAGATTGCCGGGGCGGATCCTGACAGCAGATGAGATCGCGTCAGAATTGGGGATGAGCCGTCGCACACTGACCCGGCATCTGACGCAGGAAGGAACAAGTTTTCGGCAACTTGTCGAAGAGTTGCGTTTCGATCTTGCCAAGACCTATCTGAGGGACGGGCTCAATATTTCTGAAATCGCATTTATTCTGGGATATGGTGATCATGCTGCATTCTCGACGGCGTTCCGCCGCTGGGCTGGGCAAAGCCCCAGTGCTTTTCAGAAAAACCGCTGAATTGCTTTTGACAACAAACCCCGGCAGATCATGTCCCGACCCGGTTTGAGGCAACGGGCCGGAATTTTCCAGCCCGCCTGGAATGGTCCAGCGTGTCTAGGCGTTGTTGTATTGGGTTCAGTGGTCCTTGTGATGGCTTTTACCGCCTTTGTTATTGTCGAAATCGTCGTGACGATCTTCAAAGTCGTTCTTTTGCACCGCACCAGCTACTGCCCCGACAGTGGCACCAACAACAGCGCCTTCTGCGGCGTCACCGCCAGTGGCTTCGGCAACGACTGCACCTGCAACAGCACCTCGGACAGCTTTTTCCGCGACAAAGTCGGCTTGTGCCGACAAAGGAAGTACCAGAAGCATTGTGGCGGAGAGAGTGGAAAGAAGAGTGAATTTAGTAGCGTTTGTCATGGTTCCAACCTTTCTGACTGTGGCGTCCTTCGTGTCCGCCTTCTGACACTCAATTTGAGGAAAGTCCGGTGGAATTCCTTGTGATATTGGGGCATGAATGTGTGATTATGGGACATCCAAAAACACTGAGCGTGTTGCGCTGCGGGGCGATACTTCACCTCTAACCACTGCACCAACAACGAATACTATATCTCGAGTATCGCTTGACCAATTGCTCAGCGGGTCATCAAGTATCTGATGCGAACTCGTGAAGAAGAAAACTGAGTTGGTCTGTCCGTATTTGCTGTCCAGTTCTTGCCTTCGTGGTCGTGAGGCAAGCACGGTCATCGAGGTTGATCTGGTATCGAAGTTGTTTTGGCATTACCTGTCACTGTACCCTAATTAATCAGAATCTTGTCTGAAATTGTCCTGCAAAATCAATGATAGTTTGTACTCTTAATTTTCATATTGTACCGCTAATTACCACACTGTACCCTTAATTGCCGTACTGTCGGAATTGTGGATATGTTTCGGCCTATTGGGGCGGGGGATTTGCGTGGTAAATGAGCGTCTTGCGAAACACCGTGCAGCGGTTCTTCGGCCGATCCTGGAGCTTGAGAAGAGAGGTGAGCCGATCAGCACGGCGATCGGAGATGCCGCTTGGGAACTGGGCTTGGCGAAAAGCCACACATGGTCGCTTTACCGGCGTCTGAGAGAGAACGATGCGCGTGCCACGGCGTTGGAGTTGGACCGTCGCGGGCCGAAACCAGGGTCGAAACGGATTGCCAAAGGCGTCGAAATCATCATCTATGAGAGCTTGCGAAAATACTATCTGATCCGTGAGCGTTCGAGCTTTCTTCGCATCTGGCGCGAGATTCGTGCCGAATGCGTGGCGAAGGGGTTTCAGCCCCCGACCCGTAGAACGGTCAAAGCCCGTCTAGATGCTATGGATCAGCGAGAGGTCTTCCGGAAACGGCGCGGGGCAGAGGAGGCTGACAAGGTCTTTGCTGCGCGTCCGGGCCGCCTTGCAGTTTCAGCCCCGCTGGAAGTCGTTCAGATCGATCATACGACTTCGGACATCACGTTGGTCGATCACGTCAATCGACAGCCACTTGCGCGCCCCTATCTGACGGTGGCCATCGATGTCGCGAGCCGGATCGTCCTCGGGGTCTATGTCTCTTTCGATGAGCCGTCTGTCTTGTCGATCGCCCTGTGTCTCAATCACTGTGTGCGCCGGAAATCGGTGCACGTCCCTGGAACAATGGAAGAGGTGGTTTGGCCGACGGCCGGAATCCCGACGGCGATCCACGTCGACAATGCCCAGGAGTTCCACAGCGACGCCTTCAGAATGGCCTGCGAAGATTGGGGCATTGCTATCGAGTATCGTCCGCTTGGCGGCAAACACTACGGCGGTCATGTCGAACGGCTGATCGGAACAACTATGGGGGCCGTTCATGTGCTGCCCGGGACAACGCAATCCTCAATCGTTGAGAAGGGCGACTATGACAGCAAGAAGCACGCGGCCCTGACACTGACCGAGTTCGAGGATTGGCTTCATCTGGAAATCTGCCGATACCACAATACGGTTCACGAAGCTCTCGGACGAACCCCAATCGCGGCATGGGCGGACATGGGCGGGGATACTGCGGGACGGCAGGTTGTCGATGTCGATGCCTTTAGGACAAGCTTCATGCCCTTCGAGTGGCGCCAGCTCGGGCGCACCGGGATCACGCTCTTCGGGGTCCATTACTGGAGTGATGTCTTTGCCTCGTTGGTCGGACGAGGGCAGGGCAAGGTACAGGTGAAATACGATCCGCGAGACTTATCGCAGGTCTGGGTCTTCACCGGTGATGGCCGCGTGATCCCGGCGCGCTACCGGGATCTCAGCCACCCGCGGGTATCGCTTTGGGAAAGTCGGCGGGCGCGGAAAGATTGGCAGGAAAAGCATGGTGGCCGGATCAACGAGCGGGTCCTATTCCAATTGATTGACGCGCAACGGCAGCTGGCTGAGGCGGCGCGCCAAAAAACTCGGATTGCCCAGTTAGAGAATGAAAGAGACGCGCGGCTACCCCGGCACCAACCGAGCCGTGATCCGTCGCGCGAAATGTTCGCGATTGATACAGGCAACCCTGATCTGCCTACCTATGAGATTGATGAGATTAATGACCTCAGAAGAAAGAATTGACCGTATCCGCGGCGACCATTGGGTCGCGTTTGACCGTGCCACCGTCGTTCTCAACAGATTGACATCCCTGATGGAAATGCCACAGCAAAGCCGGATGCCAGGGCTGATGGTTTATGGAAGTTCCGGCATCGGAAAGACGATGATCGCCAAGCGGATGGCGAGCAAATTTCCAACGCAGTACAACGCTGAACTGGGTATCACGAAAACACCCATCCTGCTGGTTCAGGCCCCGCCGGCCCCGGACGAACGACGGTTCTATCAACACATCCTGGCGACGATCGGGGCGCCTATGTGGGGTCGGCATACCGTGTCCGAGCTCGAGGTGCGCGCGCTCAGTCATCTTCGGGACATGGACCTTAGGATGCTTATGATCGACGAAGTGCATAACCTGCTTGCTGGCAGCTACCGTGAGCAACGCCGTTTCCTGAACATGCTCCGGTTCCTCGCCAACGATCTCTGCGCCTCGCTCGTCGTCTTCGGTGTGAACGAAGCCCTGGAGGCGGTTCGAGGAGACGATCAATTGGCCCGACGTTTGGACGAACACTACCTGCCGCTCTGGGAAGACGATGTGGAGTTCTCTCGACTGATCCAGACGTTGATCGCGGCGATGGCGCTTGAGCAACGCTCAGGCCTTACGGTGGCGTCGCTTCGGACGATCCTGAAAGTGACCGGTGGCGTCACCTCGCGCGTGTTTATCATGATCAAATCCCTGGCTATCGATGCAATCGAGACCGGAGAAGAGCGGATCACGGACGAAGCGGTTCATGCCTGGCGACCGGTTTGGACGAAGCATGCCTGGAACATTCCTCGACAGCCCGCCGCTGCATTCGGGTGACCGTCAGACCGCTACCGTTTCGACCGCCACCTATGCGTGATGAGCTTCTGTCGAGCTGGATGGGTCGCTTGGCGAAGGCCAATCATTGTTCGGTTGAAGAGCTTTGTGGCTATCTGGGTTTGGGGCAGGGCAGGGTGCCGGAATGTGCAAGCGACCTGCGGATGGCGAACTGGGCCATGCTATGCGGGGCGGTTCAGCGGTCCCCGGATGAAATCGTCAGCATGGCTCTTCCGGATTCAATGCATCATGACGTGCAATACGTGTCCCGGCATGACTTCCAATATTGCCCGGGGTGTGTTGCTAAATCACCCGATTTGGTGCTTCGCCATTGGCGCTTGGCATGGTCGATGACCTGTGAAATCTGCGGCCAGGTCCTGGCAGCAAAGTATCCAGCCAATGATGTATCAAGCAGACTTCATGCCCGCGCTTTGCGCGGCGCGGAAGTTCTGAAGACGGCTGCTATAACGACCGATCTCGCGCGGTTGCGCCGGATCAGTCTGACCCTGCAAGTCATGTCGGTGCTGAAGATCGGGCGTCTTTGGTCGCTCACCTCCGGGAACAAGCGCGATAGGCTACTGGCGCTTGCTGCGGTCGGTATTGGCACGACCCGTCCCTTGTTGGGTGCCGCCATCATATTGCGAGGAAACGACCGGGTGGCCCTGGAGTTGAGCCGCGTCTTTCCTGAACATCGTCAGATGATCGAGCGGATCCGTGGATTGTCGCAGGACCTCAGTCGACCGCTTCCTGGTCTGGGTGAAACAGGGCATCCAACCGGGCATGAAACACATGGATTGTGCCGCCCAAGAGTGTCGGAGAGCGCTTTGCAGGCCGCTCGTCAGGCCATCTCAGAGCTCGGAGCAGACGCAAATCGTCAAGCGCTTCTGACGCGCGCCGATGCACTTTGGAAGCGCTAAAGTGGGGTCAAGTCATAAGCCCCTGAACCTGTGGATATATTGCAATTAAGGGTACAAAAACGCCCCATAACACCGTGAATCCGCTAATTCTGATTTATTAGGGTACAGTGACAACTATGGCCGAGGATTGCTGCACAAGAAGTTGTTATGTGGTGTTTTATGCTCAAGGCTTTCAAGATTCTCGTAGCCACCCCATGACCGGGTTCGTGTTAGGACAATAATCGCAGCAAAATATGTGCATCGTGGTTTTGGCCGCTATAGAAGACAGCGAGCACCCGAACGACCTGTTCATAATCGTCGACGTCAAAATAGATGATCGCTTTGTTCTTGGTTACATTCCGAATGCTATTGCCGAGATGTGGTCTTAAGGTGCCTTGATGTGGAACTTTGGCCAGGCCTTCGAGGCTCTCCTGAATCTCGATGACGCGATTTTCAGCGCGCAGAAATGCGGTCTCTGAGTTTTCACCAAAGTGCTCAGCTGCTTCAACAAGATAGTCAAATATGAGATCGAGATCTGCGGTGACTTCTTCGGCGCGAACGACTTTATAGACCACGCTCTGCTCGCTTGCGTGCGATCATGTCTGCGGTGCGCTTTTCGCCCTCTTCGAGAGTAATGAAGGTTCCGTTTCGACGCTGATCCAGCAGCTCTCGCAGTGCATCCGTGTTTTGCGATTGCTCGCGCATCAGTTCAAGCCCATGCTGAAGCACGGCGGACAGGCTAGCGTAATGACCCTGGGCGACCAGATTCCGTGCGTAGGCATCTTGTGACTCCGTCAGGGATATTGATGCTTTGACGCTCATATCAAACCTCATTACTACTACTGAGTAGTATAATCTGCTGCATACAACTGTCAATATTGGGCGTGCACGGACGTGTTTTATTGGCATATCTATGTGGAAAGAAACTTCCCTGCATATCCCGCTCTATCGAAGTGCCACGCCAACGCCGTTCAAAGGTATCTTATCCACACGCTCTGATCCCAGTTGAGCCCGAGTTTTTCAAAAATCTCTTCAGCGTTCAAATTGAAGTCCTTGGCACGGTTTTGGACCTGAACCGCCTGAAAGCTCTCAGGTTCCGCACAGTTCGGCCTTCTTCGAAGGTGATCAACTCGTGTGATCTGCCAGACCAACGGACGATCCCGCCACAAAGGATCTGTCGTTCGACATCAACCAGTTCAGCGACGGGATCCGCAAAGAAGTCGGTCCATTTGAGAAGACCCGCACTCACTGCCCGAGCGACTGCTTGTTCGATGGTGCGGCTTTTGAGCTTGGTTTCAATCGAAGCAATCAGCGCATCCACCGTTCGGGACGAAAAGCCCGTCTGACTGGCGATGACGGGTGGAATCAAGCCTGATGCAAGCATCTTCAGCACATCCATCTCCTGATCAGAGAGCGCATCCGAACGAAAGGTAAAACTCGTGCCAATGACATCGAGCGCGAGCAGATGCAGGATCTGTGCTTCATGACGCAGGGCAGGGAGGATTCTTGCTACCAAAGCGTCCCACTCGAAGCGGGTTCAAAACTTTGCAACAGAACCCAGAGATCGCGCGGCGAGGCTCAGATCGGGCGCTACAAACAGGTCATCGGGCTGGAACTTCGCAGCCGCAACATGGAGACCCAGACAACCGAAGCCCGCATCGCTGTCAAAGCCCTCAACCGCATGACCCGTCTAGGTCGTGCGACCTATGAACGTGTCGCATAACGAACCGGGGAAAGGGGCAAATGCGGCCCAAGCGCTATTCGTGCAACGCGGTCCCCCTCATCCACCTTTTCCTTTACTCTTTCCCATACCGGTCATTCTCCGGACGGTGGCACCTCGGCCCATACCAGATATCGGTACTCGCCGCCCTCGCTCAACGCGCGCTGCACGATGTCGCGGATATTTGCGGCAGATCGCTTCGGATCGATAAAGATCTGCCATTGCCTTTCGTAGCCTGGGGTCTCGTTCGCCAGGAAGTCGTACTCGAAAGCACGCCCTGGCCCTTGGCCCTCGAGCCGCACAACCTCCAGTCTGGCTACGCTATAGCCCCGAGATGCTATGTATTCGTTGAATTCAAGCATCTTGCTAGAAGGCTCGACGTACACGAAGGCCCCCGTTTCGAGCTTGTCCAGCATTTCGTCAAACTCATTTTGCATATTCACTTTCATTCCAACGGCCTGATGATCGGGTCAGGTTCATTTTCTCTGTCCCGAAGAGGACGGTTCCTATTGCTTACGGCGACGACGTGCCCTTCCGGACCCAAGAGTACCCAGTGCCCGTCCTGTCCAGTCAGCAAGGTCATGGGTATTGCCAAGTTGTCTGGCATTTCGACGACGACTAAATGCAATGAATGAACATTCCATCCAGCATGCCGCGCCTGAAGGGCTTTCGCTACCCTCGTGAGGTCATTGCCTACGCGGTTTGGGCATACCATCGGTTTGCCTTGAGCACTGCGGATGTCGAAGATCTCTTAGCGGAACGGGGTGTCATCGTGAGCCGAGAAACCATTCGGCTCTGGGTTAATCGGTTCGGCGCGCATTTTGCCGCCTGCATCCGGCGCGATCGCCCTAAGCCAAACGACAAATGGCACATGGACGTGGTTGTCATCACAATCCGCGGCAAGAAGCACTGGTTGTGGCGGGCCATCGACGCGAACGGCGACGTTCTCGATATCCTCGTGCAAACGCGGCGAAATGCAAAGGCGGCCAAGCGGTTTTTCAAAAGATTGGTCGCTCAGTTTGGTGAGCCAAGGGTCGTGATCACAGACAAGTTGCGCAGCTACATCAAGCCCGTCAGCACCTTGGCACCACAGGCCGACCACCGGGCCCACAAAGGGTTGAATAATGCGATCGAAGTTTCGCACAGAATGACCCGTAAGCGGGAGAAGTTGTTTGGTCGGTTCAAGTCACACCGACAAGCTCAGAGGTTTCTGTCCGCGCATGACCAGATCAACCTGATATACCGTCCCCGCCGCTATCAACTCACCGCCATCTCTTACCGCCATGCCCGCAACGATGCGTTCAGTCTCTGGGCCGCTTACACCGCCGAAATGGCAGCATAACCCTACTTTTTCCAATGCTTCACAATCGGCCGGCAACAACTTGGCAATACCGAACCGGCCCATAAGCTTCTCTCGCTTCCGGGTTGGTCGGTGCGAGCCCTCAATACGATTATTCAGGCCCTTGTGAGCCCGGTGATCTGCGTCAGGAGCCAGCTGACGGATCGGCTTGATGTAACTGCGTAATTTGTCTGTGACGATAACGCGGGGCTGGCCAAACCGGGCGGTCAACTGTTTCAGAAACCGCTTGGCCGCCTTGGCGTTTCGCCTTGGTTGGACCAGAATGTCGAGCACATCGCCGTTCCCGTCCACGGCCCGCCATAACCACATCTTGACGCCGTTGATCGGGACGACGACTTCATCGAGGTGCCATTTGTCTGCCGCTGCGGGCCGGTCACGCTTGATACAATGTGCGAAATGCCGACCAAACCGGTTGACCCATTTGCGTATGGTCTCACGGCTGACCATCACATTCCGCTCGGCGAGCAGATCTTCAACATCAGCGGCACTGAGTGCGAACCGATGGTATGCCCAAACGGCGTAGGCGACGACTTCACGGGGAAAACGGTAGCCCTTCAGGCGTGGCATCTCAGCTGGTATATTCATGGAGACCGGCTAAACAGCCTCAGGTACGACTGCAAGTTGGCAATCCCGGTGACATTTCTACTTTGCGCAGCCGGTGACATTTCTACTTGGTTGCAACAGACATGCGCATACTTGACGCACATTGATTCTATGCATAATCTCCTTACTTAAGGAGATCATCATGCCCCCTGCACCGGTCAGAAAACCTACAAACCTGACGCTCGACAGCGATCTGCTGTCGGATGCCAAGGCTCTGAATGTGAATCTGTCTCGCGCCGCGGAAGAAGGTGTGCGCGCAGCAGTTACCAAAGCACGTGAGGAACAATGGCGGGCGGCGAATGCAGCAGCACTCGAAAGCTCAAATGCGTTTGTCGACAAACACGGCTTGCCGCTTGATCGGAACCGCCAGTTCTGATGGCAAAGTTCGACGTCTATTCCGGCTCCGATAACGATACACTTCTGCTCGATGTCCAGGCAGATTTACTCGATGCCCTGAACACGCGCATGGTCGTACCCCTGATGGCTGTAAGTAAGGCGCCGATACCGGCAAAGCGGCTGAACCCGGTATTCGCGATCGATGGCGCCGAATATGTCATGGTGACGCAGTTCATGGCGGCTGTTCCCAGATCGATCCTGCGAGAACCCGTCACCAACCTGAACAGCAGTTTCGAGGACATCACGTCGGCGATCGATATGCTGACGCAGGGGTTCTGAGGCCGGTTGCTACCGAACCGAATACCAGGCGCCCCGAGCCTGGCCGTGAAGCTCCAGATGGCCGTCATGCACAAGCGCGCGAAAATGCTGTTTGAGCGTATTCCGGTTGGCGCCTGTAAGCTTTACAGCCTCCGCCATTGTCAGACGCCCGTGTTCCCGCGTCAGTTCGTAGAGTTTCGCTGCCAGTTCCGGCATGGCACCCATCATCAGCTTTTCTCGTTCAACGCGGATCCTGAGGCGCAACATTTGCTTTTGCAGGGCGTTCAGGAAAAACTCCAGCCACGGCGTCCAATCGGGCTCAGCGCTTCGGATTGTGCCCTGGGTTTGCCGCAGCGCCAGATAGTAACCTTCCTTGCTTTGCTCGATCACGCTTTCGAGGGAGCTATACGGCACATAGGCGTACCCTGCCCTGAGCAGCAACAGCGTGGTCAAGACCCGGCTGAGCCTGCCGTTCCCATCCTGGAACGGATGTATCTCCAGGAACACCACGACAAATATCCCGATCGCGATCAGAGGATGCATGTCCCGTTTCTGGACGGCATCACTGTACCAGCTGATGAGTTCCGTCATCAGCCGGGGTGTGTCAAACGGTGTCGCCGTTTCAAACACAATCCCGATCTGTGCGCCGGTGTCGTCAAACGCGGCGACACTGTTGGAGGAGGTTTTATAGGCCCCCCGATGGCGCTCATCCTTGTCGCTGTGCTTCAGGAGGTCCCGGTGAAGCTGAAAGATGTGGTTTTCGGATATGGTGATGTGGTCCCACGCCTCGAACACCGTTTCCATCACTTCTGAGTATCCGACGACTTCCTGTTCATCCCTTGTGTCGAAGGTTTTGATTTCCAGGTTGGACAGAAGCCGCTGGACTTCCTGATCGGAAAGCTTGCTGCCCTCAATCCGGGTGGACGAACCGATGCTCTCAATGGTTGCGACCCGTCTCAGCGCCGCCAGCCGTTCCGGCGCCAATGTGCCAAGGGCTTGCCAGGCGCCTTTGAACTCGTCGATTTCCGAGATTCTGGCAAGGATTGTTGAGGTGATAACCAGTGTGTCAGTTCTGAACATACCCAAAATAACACCCATTTACACCCATTTGTCAACCCACTTCTACACCCATTTACACCCAAAAAGCTTTCGCCGATTTTCTAAATCAATACTGCCTCTAGCAGGCATTCAATATTTCACCACCTCAGACCCATGGTTCCCCTCGTTATCGGTCCATTCTACACCAACTGCTCTCGTATAACTGCCTCGCTGGCATGCCCTGGAATGAATAACCCGGCTTGGCACTGAATCTGGACTAGATGACCGCCGCCTGCAACGCCTGCAAAAACAACTGGCAGCACAGGACCTGCTGATCATCGACGAACTTGGTTTTGTGTCGTTGTCAAAGACCGGGGCGGAATTGCTGTTCGAGGTCATCAGCCAACGCTATGAGCGCGGCTGGATCCTGACACCTCGAACCTGCCCTTCGATGAATGGACCAAAACATTCGGATCGGAGCGCCTCACTGGTGCCTTGCTCGACCGGTAGACCCACCACGTCAGCATTCTGGAGATGAACAGAGAAAGCTATCGCTTGGCACAGAGCAGGGCCCGGCAGAACTCCTAAGGCACAGAAGAGATTGGTCCTGACGGACCAAGACGCCTTGGCAACCGCCAGCTATTTGGGAGCGCGTTTGCCAAGGCGCCGGTCACCCAAACAGTGGACGACTTTTGCTCCGCCCAATGGCAGACTTTCTCACCGCCGTTGACACAGCGAATGTCTCCTCTGACGGGCTGCACCGCCACCGAGGTCGGCTTTTGAGCCCAATTGGGACCGTGCAAATAAGGTTTTCCTGACATTTTTCTTCTGGTTCTGGACCGATTGCGCTCTGCAATTTAGGCTCCGCTTTGTATGGATGCCAAGCATAGGAAATTGATCGGTCATAAGTGGAACGACGGCTGTCAGCAATCATGGTAACTGACGTGGTTGGCTTTAGCCGCCTGATGCGGGCCAATGAGATTGCCACGCTGCAGGCTTTGAAGAGTCACCTCGACGATGTAGTCGAAGGCCAAGTTAGGGAGCATGCCGGGCGGGTCGTCAAAAGTACCGGCGATGGCTTCATTGCCGAGTTTCCGAGCGTCGTCAACGCAGCAACCTGTGGTGCCGAAATACAATCTCGTATGCGCACCCGCAATCTCGACATTCCCATCGACAGGCGGATCGAGTTCCGGATTGGCATTAATGTCGGAGACATCATTCATGATGGCGATGATGTCTTCGGCGATGGCGTCAATATTGCAGCCAGGATCGAATCTTTGGCACGCCCCGGTGGCATAGCTGTGAGCGCGCCTACGCGTGCTCAGATCAGCGTGGATTCAGGGCTTCGCTTCGAAGATGGTGGGGAACATATCTTAAAGAACATCGATCAGCCTTTACAGGTGTTTCATCTAGCCAGCAGCGGCGCACAGGAACTTCCAGCAGATGCACCGCTGCAACGCAACAAATCAGTTGCGGTGCTGCCACTGATAAATCTGAGCGAAGACCGGGAACAGGACTATTTTGCCGACGGGATCACCGAAGACCTGATCGTGGATTTGTCAAAGATTTCCGCCTTGTTCGTGGTCGGGCGCAATGCTGTGTTTGCCTACAAGGGCAAATCGGGCAACTCCTCGCAGATAGCACGCGAACTGGGCGTACGATACCTGCTTGAAGGCAGTGTGAGACGCGCTGGCAAACGCGTGCGCGTGACGGCGCAGCTGATTGACGGCACGACGGGGGGGCATGTCTGGGCTGACCGTTACGACCGCGACCTGGAAGACATTTTCGAGGTGCAGGACGAAATCACGCGAACTATCGTCGATCAGTTGCGCATCGAGCTGAATGTGTCGGAAGAACGTTCCATCGCTGCGGCTCCAACTCGCGATGTCGACGCCTATAGCTACTACCTGAAGGGCAGACACTTCTACCATCTGCGGATGCATGACTACATGGCGCGCGCGCGCGCCATGTTTGAGGAAGCTGTAAAGCTCGACCCCACATTTGCGCGCGCCTATGCGGGCATCGCGGACTGCGACTCCTGGTCAACAAGTTGGTTGGGCGCAGGCATCGATCGCGACGCGATACTTGCCTCAGCCGAAAAGGCCATCGAACTTGAACCGAACCTAGCCGAAGCGCATGCTGCCAAGGGGCAGGCCCTGTTGGGAGCGGGACAGGAAAGCGCAGCGCGTGCTTCGATGGAACATGCGCTTACTGTCGATCCGTTGTGTTATGAGGCACATTACTACTACGCGCGTTACTGCTGGACATCCGGAGACACTGAGAAAGCCAAACTCCACTTCATCCGCGCGCTTGAAATTCGGCCAGATGATTACCGCTCACCACTACTCCTTAACATGATCCTGACTAGGTTAGGTGAAAAGAAGACAGGGAGGGATTATGTCGATCTAGGCTTGCGCAGGGCAGAAATTGCCGCCGATCTGTATCCTGACAATCCTGACCCGCTCGAACTTGGCGCGTCGATACTCGCCCAGCGAGGCGAGTTTGACCGCGCGCGGGAATGGTTGGACCGCGCATTGCGAATACGGGGCGGAAGTGACGGTGGTAGTTTCAACATTGCTTGTGTCTATTCGCTTTTGGGCGATACGGATCTGGCTCTGAATGTGCTCGAACGTACTGCCAAAGATGCAGGACCTGACGTGCTTCAATGGCTATCGGTCGATCCGGATCTTGATGCGATCCGCGACCATCCCCGCTTCAGGGAGTTGATAAAACAAGACTAGCCTACATGAGAAACTTACTCGTAGCTGTGCTAACATTGCTGCTCTAGATGCCTTCGATCAGTGGCGGAGCTACGCACTTGACATGACCGCGTGATCGTACCCGCATCAGACTTTTGCAATCAGTGCAGAATAAGTTGGCAATCCCGTTTCCTGAAAAAGCGCTTTGCGGCAGCTTTGTTCCGGCGGGATTGAATCAAAACGTCCAGAAGTCACCGTTGGCATCAACCGCGCGCCAGAGCCAGTGTTTACGCCCCAAGATTGGCACCACGACCTCATCGAGATGCCATTTGCCCGCAGGACGCGGTCGATCCCGTCGGACCTTTACGGCAAACTGAGCCCCAAAGCGTGCCACCCAGTCCCGGACAGTTTCGTAAGAAACCGCGATCCCGCGAGAGGCCAAAAGATCCTCAACATCACGCAGGATGAGTGCAAACCGATGGTACGCCCAGACCGCGTAGCCAATGACCGAGCGCGGGAAACGAAAACCTTTGAGGCGGGAAAGATCACACAGATTCAACATGGCAGCGCGCTACAACGACCAGACCGCTTCAACAACCTGGCAATGCCTCTTGCACGCCGGGATAGCTCCGGCGTTGAATCACTTGGTTCCCAATGCTCTGTTGTTTCCGGGAGATAGGCGCCGCGGGCAGACATTGACGCAACGAGCGGCGCCCGGTCGCGCACGATAACCATGCCTGCATCGAATGGAGCATTAAGCCACTTGTGCAGGTCAATCGCCCAACTGTCCGCTTCAGCAACCCGCTCCAACCGGTTTGCCAGTTCGGGTACAGCAGCGAGCCAGAGCCCGAAAGCACCATCCACATGAACCCAGCCGTTCCGCTCGCGCACCATTGGGATGAGCTCGGCAAACGGGTCGAAGGCGCCGGTGTTTATTTGACCTGCCTGCAGGATGACAAGCGGCGGGCTGCTGCAGCTGTCCAGGGCAGCCCGGAACGCATCCGGCTTTATCCTCCCTTCGCCGTCCGCCGCGACGATGTTTGTCCGGCCCGCGCCAAAGCCAGCATAACGCAGGGCAGCGAATGGGGCGGAATGCGCATCCTGCCCGATCAAAACGGGAATCTCGGGTGCCGAAAACAGCCCGTCAGCTTCAACATTCCACCCCTGGGCAGCCAGCAGCGCATTGCGTGCGGCCATGACGCCAACCATGTTTGCCACTGTGCCGCCGGTCACAAGACCGGCTCAGCTTTCGGGCGGCAGTGACAGCAACTCTATTACCCAGTTGCAAACAGCGCGCTCCATTCCGGTTATTGCGGGCGTTTCAAAAGATGAGCCCGCGTTCTGCCCCCAGGCTGATACCAGAATGTCGGCAGCTACACCGACGGGATGCGACGCGCCGAGGACATAGCCGAAGAAGGTCGGCCCCGCCATTTTGTGCAGACCGCCTTCAGAAAGTTGCACGATGTCCCCGATTACCTCACTTTCCGGCACCCCGTTTCAGGAAGAGGGCCCAAAAGCGGCTGGCAGCTTCACCAAGTCCCAAGACAGGCCGGGCCGGCCCATTTGGCAGTTCCTCGCGGTAGGTTTTGGCTGCCTTGAAGGCTGCCTCTAAAGCTTGCGCCTGCCCTTCACTCAAACCTCGCCGCACTCGTCCCATCTCAAATACCCGCTACCAGAATACTATCCGTGGGAAGGTAACATGGATTGCACCGGAATGCCTTTGTTTACATGTGGCCAAAGAGCGTTTCGTACCGGCCGAGGCATTGGTTGGATAGAAATGCTGCATCTGGTTGCTAATGGCCGCTTTGGCGACCGCTGCATGCGGCGGCGGGTTGTGAAGAATGTCGGCTAAGGGCCGCCAGCGAAGACGGCCCGAAGTTGTTAGATTTCAATGGCCTCAGCGATTGCTAGCGCGTCTTCAAGTTCGACGCCCAGGTACCGGACAGTGCTGTCCATCTTGGGGTGCCCAAGCAGAAGCTGAACCGCCCGCAAGTTGCCGGTCTTCTTGTAGATCTGGGTCACCTTTGTCCGCCTCATCGAATGCGTGCCGTAGGCACTCGCCTCTAATCCGATCGAAGTGACCCAATCGCGGACGATCCGTGCATACTGGCGAGTCGAGATATGAAGACGTTCATGGAAGCGGCCGGGCCAAAGGTACTCTGAGCCGATCATGAGTTCATCCTCCATCCACTTCTCGACCGAGGCTCTTGTGCCTTCCGAAATCTCGAAACGCACTGGTTTCTGCGTCTTGCTTTGCAAAACGGAAGCCCGTTCTTTGATCTGGCCAGATGCCATGACATCGACGACTTTCATCTTCACCAGGTCACAACCGCGCAGCTTGCTGTCGATCGCCATGTTGAACAATGCTAGGTCGCGATGGTTTTCGGCCAGTTCAAGCCGAACCCGGATCGCCCAGACATGCTTTGGCTTCAGCGGTCGTTTCTGACCGACGATGCGGCCCTTGTTCCAGGCAGGGCGCAGGGCGCGGATTGCAGGTAGATTTGGTGTTTCCGTGACTGATCCTCCGATCCGCCATGCCCTCCCACAACGACAACCCGACGTTGACGGGGGATTTAATCACGAGTGAATGCGGCACTCGAAGTTTGCTTTGGCAAGGCTGCCAGAATGCCGGCGAGTGATCATGGACCGTACACCACTTCGCCTCGGCGAACCGTCATCGCCACGCTTAGATCCACTAGGTTGTCTGGAACTGCAATGGGATTGTCCGACAGCACTGCAAGGTCGGCGGCTTTGCCCGGTTCGATCGAACCTCGACGGTCCTCTTGGAATACCTGCCAGGCAGCGTCGATTGTTTGTGCCCGTAAAGCAGAAAGGACGCTAATCTTCTGGTCCTCCCCTAATATCCGTCCGCTTGATGTGGTTCGGTTGACGGCGCAATGGGCTAGATGAAGCGGTCTTGTGGGGGTGACGGAGGCGTCGTTGTGAAGCGTGTAGCGGACGCCAAAACGCTCGGCCGACGCGGCCGGAGACAATCGGTCGGCGCGCTCTGGCCCCAGGAAAGTGCTGTGATGCCGGTCACCCCAGAAATGAATATGGGCGGAGAAGAAACTGACGGTTATACCAAGATCCGCCATGCGTTTCAGCTGATCGTCGCGCAGTGTTTGCCCGTGGATGATCGTGTGTCGGTGATCCGCGCGCGGGTTGTGATCCAGGGCGGCGGCCACGGCATCTATAAACATGTCGGCCCCTGCATCGCCGTTGCAATGGCAATGTATCTGGTGGCCGAGGTTGTGCAGTTTTCTGACTTCGCGGCGGTGATCCTCTTCTGCAACATAGGGCATGCCGCAGGGATTTCTCCGGTCGATTGGCCGATGATATGGCTGCGAAAGAAAGGCTGTTTGAAGCTGGAAGGCTCCATCGGTGAAGAGCTTGCGCGGCCCAAGCGTGAAATGGGGATTTCCTGGCCATTCCAGCGTCTCCGACAAGTCCGGTTCTAGCTCCCCGATGGGCAACAGCATCAAGCCGATACCGGGGTCTTGGTCTTTTGAGAGCGACGCAAAATGGTCCAACATAACGCGCGATGTCCATGCGTTCTGCGCGTAAGTCACACCATGCATAAGGTATTCATCGCGACAGGACGCAAATCCTTCCCAGAATCTCTTGCGGTCGATCAGGAAGTCGGTGTCGCCCATTTCCCCCATAGCGGAAAGACCCTCGATGAGACCGGTAAGTTCCCCGTCTTCAGCACGGCCAAAGCGCCCACCCAAAGGATCGGGCGTATCGCGGCTGATGCCCCTCCGGGCGAGGGCGACGGAATTCGCGACACCGTTATGGCCTGAAGCGTGCAGCACCCAGACCGGGTGTTCTGTCGACACGCTGTCCAATTCTGCCCGCGCCGGCATTCGGCCTTCCGCAACCGCCGTGTTGTCGAACAGCACGCCCATGACCCATTCACCTTTGGGCGTCTCACTGGCTTTGGCGCGCAGACGTTCCAGCGCTTCGCCCATGTCTGTGCAATTGCCACGCGGAGGCGCGGCGAGATCGACACGGAACAAGGCGATGAAGCCCGGGTCAGGAAAGTGCCCGTGTGGGTCGATGAAAGCAGGGATAAGTGTCTGACCTTGCAGGTCATGAAGCCGCGTGCCTTGGGGCATCTGCGCCCGCAAGGCAGCCTCAGCGCCGACGGATTTGATCGTTTCGCCAACTGTCAGCACCGCCTCTGGCTCCGAGTTGGTCGCATCCATCGTCAGGATGGTGCCGTTGAAGTAAAGCGTTGCCTGCATTGGAGCCCAGTCAGGTCAATGGTGCAAGGCAGCGGAGGCCGTGACCCTCTGATACCTCCCAGCTTGGTGTCTGAGTGCAGACCTCTTGCGCGAAAGGACAACGCTCGCGGAACTCGCAACCGGATGGACGACGCAGTAGGCTTGGCGGTTCCCCCTTAAGCGCAATCCGTTCCAGCCGCGCGTCGGGGTCAGGTTCGGGGTTCGCGCTGAGAAGACAGCGGGTGTAGGGGTGGCGCGGATTTTCGAAAATGGCTTCGGTCGTTCCTTCCTCGACCAGGCGCCCCAGATACATGATCCCCATACGGTCGGCGACGTGACGCACAACGCTGAGGTTGTGGGTGATGATCACCATCGCCAGCCCCAGCTGTTCGCGCAGGTCATTGAGAAGGTTCAAGAGTTCGCCCTGAACGGACACGTCCAAACCTGCTGTGGGTTCGTCGGCAAGGATCAACTTGGGTTCCAGTGCAAGAGCCCGCGCCACGCCGACCCGGCGCGCCTGACCGCCAGACAGTTGATAAGGATAGCGGTTCGCAAAATGTGCGGGCAGGTTGACCATCTTCAGCAGTCGTTTGGCCTCTGATTGCAGGTCCCGGTCTTTCATACCTTGAATGCGATAGGGTTCGGTTACCAGATTGCCGATGGTCAGACGCGGCGACAGACTGCCGACCGGGTCCTGAAACATCATTGCGATGTCCTTGCGCAGCGGGCGCAGACGCTTCTCGGGCAAGCCGCGAATTTCCTGACCGTCGTATTTGACCGAACCGCCCTGCGCCGGGGCCAGCCCGGCAATCGCGCGGATGACCGTGGTCTTGCCCGAGCCACTTTCGCCGACCAGCGCATAGGTTTCCCCCGGAGCCACATCGAAACTGACTCCCGCCAGAACATTAACCGGACCATAGCTGGTTTGAAGATTATCGACAGATAGAAGGCTCATGCTGTGACCTCCTCTTGGTTCAGCCAACAGGCGGCAAGATGACCTTCGCCAAGCTTCTCGAGCGGAGGGACGTCTGCTGCGCATTTCGACATCGCCTGATCGCAGCGATCGCGGAAAATGCAGCCGCCGGGGAGATTGGCGAGATCGGGAACCTCGCCCGGGATCGTCGGCAAGACACGGGCGCGGGTCTTGATATGGCCCGGGTCGCATTCGATCAGGCGGCGGGTATAGGGGTGCTTCGGGTTGTGGAAAATTTCGCGCACATCGCCGCTTTCGACAACGGCACCCGCATACATCACCACCACCCGATCACAGAGTTCGGCGATCACACCCAGATGGTGCGAAATGAACATAATGGCACAGTGCATCTCTCGCTGAAGTTCTTGCAACCGCTCGATGATCTGCACTTCAAGCGTCGCATCGAGCGCCGTTGTGGGTTCGTCGGCGATCAGGAGATCGGGTTCTGACATCAATGCCATGGCAATGGCGATCCGCTGGCGCATGCCGCCGGAAAATTCATGCGGGAACTGGTTCAGCCGGGCCTCCGGATCGGGAATGCCAACTGCACCCAGCATTTGCGCGGCCTTCGCGCGCTTCTCGGCCTTGCCTGCAGACGACCGGTGCTGAATATCCATCATTTGCTGACCCACCGACAGGACCGGATTGTGCGTCTGCATCGGGTCTTGGAACACGATAGATATATCGTCACCGCGCAGATCACGCATTTGGCGCTCGTTAGCTTTCAAAAGGTCCTGCCCTTTGAAGCGCACCGCGCCCTGACGGAACCGCGTATTGGGCGCGGTCAGCCGCAGGATCGAGGAAATCAGCGTGGATTTCCCGCAGCCACTTTCGCCGACGATTCCCACGATTTCGCCCTTGCGGACATCGAAAGTGATATCCCGCAGGGCCTTTAGATCGCCACGCTCGGTTTCATAGTCGACGCTGAGGTGGTCGATTTCCAGTAATGTCTCGGTCATCGGTTCTTCCTCAGTTTGGGATCAACAACGTCGCGCAGGGACTCACCCAGGAATGTGAAGCCAAGGGTTGCGATGATGATCGGCAGGCCGCCTCCGACGACCAGCCAGGGTGTTTGACGAATCAGTGCATAGCCGTCTTTCAACAGCGCCCCCCAACTTGGAGTTGGTGGCTTCACGCCAAGGCCGAGAAACGACAATCCAGCCTCAAGAGCGATCACTGTGGGGATGTCCATGGCAGCCAGAACAGCCAGTACACCAATGATGTTGGGCAGCATATGCACACCCAGAATGCGCGCCATGCTGGCCCCATGGAGCGTTCGGCCAGGATGAACTCGGAGTTGCGCAAGGTCAGCGTCTGTGTCCGCGCAACCCGGCCATAGGTCGGGATCGAGGTCGCCATGACCACAAAGACCACCGTTTGTAGGCTGGGGCCGACAAGCGCGACAACCGCCAGCGCGAACATCACGGTCGGGAATGACCGGATAGTGTCAAAGAGCAGCATTAACAGGTTGTCAAGCCATTTGGGCCCGTAGCCAGCGATCATGCCCAGTGTCAGGCCGATCACCATGGCACCAAAAACGGCTGGCAGGGCGACCTTGAGGGCCACTTGCCCCCCCATGATGACACGGCTGAAGGTGTCGCGGCCCAACTGATCGGTGCCCAGCCAATGGGCGGCTGACGGGCCCTGCATGCGGGCCTGAATGTCCATTGCAATCGGGTCGTAGGGAACGATCCATGCGGCGAAGATCGCGCTGAAGACGATGGCACCGACGATGATCAACCCCATCAGGCCAAGCGGGTTCTTGGCAACTCCAGTAAGGATGATCCCAAGTTCGGAGCGGGATTTTTCGATTGCAGCATCGGTCATGTCGAAGTCCTCGCACGTGGGTCCAGCCAGGCGTTGATCAGGTCAGCAAGGGAGGTCGAGACCACGAAAAGGCCCGTTGAAATCAGGACTGAGCCCATCACGATCGGGTAGTTGCGTGTTGTGATGCTGTCGATCACCAGCTTGCCAAGGCCCGGGCGGGCAAAGACGATTTCGGCAAAAACGGCGGCACTCAGCAGGAACCCCATCCCCACGCCGATGACGGTGACAACCGGCAGGATGGCGATCCGCAGGGCATAGACCATGACGATCCGCCGTTCGGCCAGTCCAAAGGCACGCGCTGTGCGGATGTGGTTTTCGCCCAGAACTTCAAGCATTGAGGCACGCACGAGCCGCGCGATATATCCAACCCAGCTAAGCCCGATGGCAAAAGCGGGCAGCACCAGATGGTCCAGCCTGTCCACGAATCCGTCGCCCACACCAATAGCCGGAAACCATTGAAGCTGAACCGCGAAAAGCAAAAGCGACAACAAGGCCACAACAAAGGCTGGAGCGGCCACAAAACTGACCGACAACACCGCGACACAGCGGTCAATCAGGTGTTGGGGTGGGCTGCCGCGTAGGCCCCCAGGCCGATGCCCAAGGCGGCTGACCAAATAATTGAGGCGAAGATCAGCTCCAGCGTAAAGGGCAGCTGCTGGAACACGATCTGCGTAACCGAGCGGCCCGAGAAGACATCCGTGCCAAGATCACCCTGCAGCATATTGCCGTAGAAGATCACCAGTTGCCGCCAGATCGGCTGATCCAACGCCAGCTCTGCCGTCAGGCGCGCCTGCAATTCCGGCGTCGCGCGGGGCCCAGCATGATCTGCACCGGATCGCCCGGCACCGCGCGGATCATCAGGAACATCAAAGTTACGGCCACAAGCAGGATCAGCGCTGCCAGCGCGAACCGCCTCAGGGCAAAGCTCAGCATAAATCTTTCCTTTCCCGAACTGGGAGTTTACGTGCGGCCACCCGAAGGCAGCCGCACGTCCAGGCGTGGGAGGTCACGCCTTGCCGAAGTACCGGAGCAGCGAAAGTCCATCCGGGCGCAGAGCAGGAACCACGCGCGAGGAATGCACAATCGGCGTCGCCTCATGAGTGATGAAACGATAGGCGCCGCTTTCTTCCATCAGGTCCTGCGCGCGCTGGTACATCTCGGCCCGTTTCGCTGTGTCTGTCTCGGCCGATGCCGCCGCGTGGAGCTTGTCGAATTCTTCGTTGCGGAAGCGTTCCCAGTTCCAGATGCCTGCTTGTTCGGTGGTGAACCAAGCCGTCGCATAGGACGGATCGGGTGCCATCGAGAAGCGGTTCAGAACAAGTTGCAAATCTTCGTTGTCTCCACTGGCCCAGAAGGCGCCGGATTCAAGCACATTGATTTCCAGTGTGATACCGATCTGTGCCAGCATCGCCTGAATGACCTGCGCCATCGTGGTGTAGGTCGTCTTGTTCAGGATATCGAGCGACAGCGTGACGTTCGTTTCACCGGACTCTGCCAGCAGCGCCATGGCCTTTTCGATATTGGCCTGTGGTGCCACCATGCCTTCGGCCCGGTTCCCCGCCAGACCCGGCGCGATGATGCCGGTCGAAGGTTCGGCCGCCCCGAAGTAGGAAGCCTCCAGGATCGTCGGCACATCGATGGCGTGCTGAATGGCCTGGCGCAGCTTTTGGTTCTGCAGTTTCGGGTGATCCAGGTTCATCCCCAGCCAGACGTAGAATAGCGATGGGTTCTCGACGAGGGTGCCGCCATTTGGGACGCTATCGCGATAGCGTGCCACAGAGCCGAGAGAGACCCGGGTGAGGTCAAGCTCGCCCGCCTCAAAGGCGATCTCGGCGGTGTTTTCGTCGTCGATCGGATAAATCTCGATCGTATCCCAAGCTGGTGCGTCGCCTTTCCAATCGGGGTTGCGTTGCAGCACCGTCTTTCCTGGGGCTCCAGCTTACGCGCAGGTAGGGGCCACTTTCGGCGACGGGATCAGAGCCGATACGGCCGCCGGCCGCTTCGACGGCAGCCTTCGAGACGATGTTGCCTGTGATATAAGGCAAAGCAATCGACCAGAGCGGCGCAAAAGGTTCGTTCAGAACGATTGTGCCTTCGCGTTCGCCAGTCACGTCGACATGGCTGAGCGGTCCCATATCCGGCTTGTTCGGGCTTTCGGTGGCGTCCGCCACGATGCGTTCAAAGCTGAACTTCACGTCCTCGGCGGTCATCGCACCATGGCCGTTGGTAAAGCCGATATCATCACGCAGGGCGAACTTGATGTGGGTCGGGTCGACCTGTTCGATCATTGTGGCGGCATCCAGTTGCCAGCCCCACTCGGAGCCAGGCTTGTACTGGATCAGCTTGTTGTAGATCGCGGCATGGATTTCTTCCTCCACGACGCCGACGCTGTGCGCAGGGTCCATGTTTGGTGCGTCACCATAAGATCGCACGCGCAAAACACCATCGCCCTGGGCGAATGCGCGCCCGGCCCAGCCCATCGGTAGAGAGGCCGCCGCGCCGAGTGCGGTCGCCCCTTTCAGAAAGTTGCGGCGCCCTGTGGGTGCCTTCATCCATTCGATTTTCATAAGTCGTCTCCTTTGGATGGTTAGAGAAGCCCGCGAGGAACGGTGCGCGACCATTCCTTCGTCAGGACTTCGGTTTGATCAGGCCCTTCGGTGGCCCGTAGTTCGCGGTGAAGGTAGAAATTGCTCTCGTCGCAGGACATGTGCGATCGGGTTTCGATCCGAACTTCCCATGCGTCCCGTTTGAAGTGAAAGTTCCATTTCGCACTGAACCTCGCAGAAGCGGGATCTTCTGGATGAATGGCATAGTGCATGGTGACGTCGCTGCCGCTAATAAGCCCATGATAGGGGTCACGCGTCATGCCGAAATCATCGAACGTATCAAGCGTCGTGCGACCCTTATCGTCCGTACCTCGCTGTACCGAACTCGACGGTTCGCGCAGTACATCCGCATTGAGCACGGGAAAGCTGTCAGGCGGTCCCGGATTGGCGGGCT
Organism: Ruegeria sp. AF3; assembly: GCF_056536285.1. Classification (NCBI taxonomy): domain Bacteria; kingdom Pseudomonadati; phylum Pseudomonadota; class Alphaproteobacteria; order Rhodobacterales; family Roseobacteraceae; genus Ruegeria; species Ruegeria sp. AF3. Next base: position 171,725 of record NZ_JBQFJM010000004.1, read on the forward strand.
GGGGTTCGAGTCCGACGCGGCGCTCGGGGATAACCAGTTCGCAACCTTCGGTCTCAAGCGCAATCGCGGCTGATTTGGGCGAAGGCCAGACAATCGGCCAGTAGGAGGTTGAAAGTGCCAATCGCAGGCGATGTCCGGGTGCCAACTGATGCGCACAGGCGTTCAACGCGAACTCCACATCGTAGAGCTCGCCTGGCACCAAAGCTTCTGGGGCCTCGTGACTGTTGTGGTGCGTCAGGTTGAACGGTCGATAAGTGATGCGTTGCGACGTACCATCGGGCGCTACATCGCACAGCCGCGCAACAATTTGCGCAACCGGCTGGTCAATGCGGAACGCCAGTTTCAAACGCGGACGTCCGACGATTTCCAGCGGCGCCTGAAGTTGAAGGTCCAAACAGATGGATTGCCCGTCGTCATCTCTCTGATCGCCGGGCAATTCGTTGTCGATCCGCATACCCGGGCAGAAATACCCGCTGGCGGTCCCGACGTCTGCGGGGCTTGAGATGACGATCGTTCCGGATACAGGATTGGTGCCAAGGACGCCGTTGCCCAAATAGTACGAGCGATCTCGAACATTTTTCGACGGCCAGTTTTCTTCAGCAATCCACCGCCCTTTGCGCGGCTTGTTTTTGCTGGACGGATCGTCATGCTCCTGCACGAATGTCCTGAAATCAGGCAGCGTTTCGGCCCCGTTAAGCTCGCCTTTAAGCCAACGGTCGAACCAACCGATGATCTCCGAGTGGGCATCTGCGGCCTCGATCTTCGAGATATGCGGATAGCGATGCTCCCACGGTCCGATCAGGGCCTTGGTCGGTGATTTCAGGTTTTCCACCAAAGTCAGCGGTGTGTTGATGTAGGCGTCCGCCCAACCGGTGATCGCCAGAACGGGGACATCGATCCGTGACCAGTTTTCGCAAACAGATCCGTGTTTCCAGAAGTCATCGCGGTTCGGATGCGCCAGCCAGTCCGCCGCAAGGTCCGGCAAGCTCTCCAGCCGGGAGATCCAATCTTCGCGCCAGTCAGCGCGCAAACCAGGGTCGGCAGGTCGAGACAGATAGGCGAACATCTGCGCCGCCCAGTTGGCGTTGTCGCTTAACAAGCAGCCGCCCATGAAATGGATGTCGTCGGCATACCGGTCGGTCGTCGAGGCAATGCTGACGACGGCCTTTAACTCGGGCGCACAGCGATAGGCCAACTGCAATCCGTTGAAACCGCCCCAGCTGATCCCGATCATGCCAATGTTGCCGTCGCACCAATCCTGTTCCGCAATCCATGTCAAAACAGCTTCGCCGTCGGACAATTCCTGCTCTGAGTATTCATCGTCAAAACGGCCTTCGCTGTCACCCGTCCCGGCGATGTCGACGCGCACGCAGGCGTAGCCATTCGCCGCGAAAACCCGATGGGTCGTTTCATCGCGCGGCGCAGTGCCGTCACGTTTGCGGTAGGGCAGGTATTCAAGAATTGCCGGCGCGGGTTCTTTAACATCGGGAAGCCAGATCCGGGCGGCCAGTCGCCGTCCGTCTGGCAGAACGATCCATTCGTTCTCAATTGTGTTGATACCGTCCAGCACGTTTCCCACCACAAGCAGTTTGCAGGCACATCGTGGCGCGGACTAATTTGTATACCAAGTAAGCGACTTTACACATATGTACGCAAGTGTAAGCATATCAGTTAACAATTGCGAAGGTTCTTGCAGGATGTCGGAAAATTTCTCAAATAACCTGCGGTCGCTTTGCGCGGACTACGGCAGTATCGCCCAAGTTTGCCGCGACATTGGCCTGAACCGGCAACAGTTCAATCGCTATCTGAACGGTAGTGGCATGCCATCTGCCCACAATCTGCGGCGCATCGCGCAGCACTTTGACGTCAGCGAAGAGGATCTGGAGGCCGACCCGGCGGCCTTTGCGGCAAAACGCACCCGCATGCAGAACCCGATCAGAAAAGGGCCGGCGCGGCTTCTTTCCAGCATATTTCAGAACCAGGCCGGGCCACTCCGCCGTTACCTCGGCTTCTACCATGGGCATTTCGTGACACCCACCTGGGAAGACAGAATCATGCGTACGCTGATCTGGCTGCGTGAAGAAGACGGCTACATCGTGTCACACACTTTCGAGCGTGCGCTGAGCGACGACGAAAGCATCGTTCAGAAGACCAGGTATTCAGGACTCGCGGCCTACAGGGGAAATCGGATTTATCTGCTGGAAAGCGCAAATAGCGAGGACGGCTTTCTCTCTGAGTCGATCCTCTTTCCCGCACACCGCCAACAGATCAGGTACCTGAACGGTATGACGATGGGCGTTGCCACGAGACCGCGAATGGCGCCTTACGCCTCGACCACAATCTGGAAGAGAATGTCCGAGAGAACTTCGATCCGCGAGGCGCTGAAGCAGACAGGGATTTTTTCTTTTCAAGACACGAGGATCGACGTGATTGTGCGAAAGCTACTGATGGACGCCCGATCCTGACAGCCGGCGACGCGGTTACAGCGAGGATTGCTTACGCAGCGAATGGCAGCAATGCGGGCTGCAACCGCAGCATCCGGGCCTGTCGGTGAAAGGCTGGTAAGGGCCGTCCCTGTTTGGGTTTGTGGTTCTCGATGGGTAGAATGCTGCAACTGACCCAATGACCGCGAAGATCCCATAATGAACGATGCTGCAAAGTCTATGAACGGCTGCTGCTATCAGCTTGATCATTGGGGTGCCGCTTTCTATTATGTAATTATCCGAAGAAGAGGAGAGAACTACGATGGACAAACGGCACCGGTAACCCGGAAACCCGCCTACTAGGCGGAACTGCGCCTCGGGCGACCAACGCTCGGACTCCATCGAATTCATACCTTACGGAGCTTTCATGCCCAGATTAAAGAAAAAGACAGCCCTCATAACTGGGGGTGCCCGCGGCATTGGTGCCGCCATCGCAAGCGCCTTCCGCGACGAAGGTGCCGACGTCATCCTGACAGATATCGACGCTAAGACCGGGCAGGCCATGGCCGACCAGATCGGTGCAACTTTCGCGCGCCTTGATGTGGCTTCCGAAGCGGCGTGGAATACGGTTGCAGAACGCTTTCCCGCCCTTGACGTTCTGGTGAACAACGCTGGTATCACAGGGTTTGAAGGGCCGTTCGACGGTGCGCCACCTGCTCATGATCCCGAAAATGCTGCTTTGGCTGACTGGCGGAAGGTCCATACGGTGAACACCGATGGCACATTTCTCGGCTGCCGTTATGCGATCCGAGCTATGCGCGCGAAGGGTGCAGGCAGCATCGTGAACATCTCATCCCGTTCCGGTCTCGTCGGCATCCCGATGGCCGCTGCCTACGCGGCCTCGAAAGCCGCTATACGCAACCACACGAAGTCAGTCGCGCTTTACTGCGCCGCGCAAGGGCTGAACATCCGGTGTAACTCTATCCATCCAGCGGCAATCATGACGCCGATGTGGGAACCAATGCTAGGCAACGGTCCGGACAGGGCTGAACGCGAAGCTGCAATGGTGGCAGACACACCCATGCGGCGGTTTGGCGAAGCGAAAGAGGTTGCAGCCCTTGCCGTGCTGCTCGCTTCAGACGAGGCGGCCTACATGACCGGAACAGAACTAACGATTGATGGCGGCATCCTCGCGGGTACTGCTGCAACACCCGGCGATTGATTATAAGGCGGGGCGGGCGATCTTTCGTCCGTTCCCGTGCCTATATTGGGGACATTGCCTCAATCGCAGCGAAATCACGGTTTGTCCGCGCTGCCGCCATCTGAGCTCAAAAGAGCCCCGCTGCGTTGCCGCAGGTCCAGTTTGAGCCCATTCCACCGACTGCCAGGGGTGGGTAGCCATCGGTAGTGACAACCTACAGCAATCGTTCTGAAATCAGTTTCCCGCGTTTGCCTTGTCGCGGTTCCACCAACGATTGGGATTGGAATTATGCGGGTCGTAGCTGGCGCGGCTGGCCCAACAATCCTTGATGAAAATCAAAGGCTCTTCGTAATGATGCACATCGCGTATTGCATCCAGAACGCGCCCAAGCGTTTCGGGGTTCTGCTCGACCGAAATAACGACAAGGACGCTTGGGAAAGTTTGAACCTTATTGGCGGCTCCCAGATGCACGGCACTGGTTGAGTTTTCTTCCGGCAAGTAAGTCTCGCTGCCGATAGCGCTGACAAATGCATTGCGCTTGTACCGGCCATAGATCAGTGGATCGACCTCCATCACGTTGTCGATGATCTTGTCCGCATCTTCAGGTGTCGCCTGAATCTCGATCTGCCATACGCGTTCCACTGTGCCTGTTCGTGTCTTGAGTTTGCTGATGTCGATGCTTTGCATTTTCCTTGTCCGTTATCTTCTTTATGCCATGGCCTCTCGGGCCTGATGATGAACGCCAGTCACAACCTGAAGCCGAATTGTGCGGCGGTGATATGCGTGTTGCCACGAAGATCGTTTGTGCGATCAAACCAAGCATTGAGCGGGCCTCCTTCGGCGACAGTAGGCTTGCGTTGATTATTTCGGAAACGAATAATATTGCTAAGCGTGATGAGATATGGAAATCTTACTTCATGAAGCGTGATCTCGAAATCGACCTGCTGCGATCCTTCGTCGCCGTCGCGGCGCATCGAAACTTCACGCATGCTGCAAAGGCCATTGGGCGCACGCAATCAGCTGTCAGCCTTCAGATCAAACGGCTTGAAACCATCGTGGAGAAATGCCTCTTTGAGCGGAGCCGTCAGTCCGTGTCGATCACACAGACCGGCGAAGCGCTGCTGGTCTATGCAAATCGCATTCTGGCCGCGAACGATGCTGCGCTGTCACATCTGCAACGCCCCGAGGCGGAAGGATTGATCAGGATCGGCGCGCCTGATGACTACGCGACTTTCCTGCTGCCTCCGATTCTGTCCGCTCTGGCGAAAGCGCATCCCCGATTGCAGTTCGAGGTGACATGCGACAATGCCTGCGATCTGCTGCTTTTATTGACGAAGGGACATCTGGATGTGGTCGTTGCGACGCATCGTCCAGATGCGGTCGCTGGACAGGTCGCGAGGCATGAACCGCTTCATTGGGTTGCCTCTCCTAATTTCATTGACGATCACGATCAACCTCTTTCGCTCGTTCTCTTCCCATCTGGTTGTGTGTGCAGGGAAATCGCCTTAGACGTATTGAAGCGCATCGACCGCCAATGGCGCATTGCATATTCCACGCGCAGCATAGGGTTGATCGAGAAAGCCCTTCTTGACGGATCGTCGGTTTCCGTGATGGAGGCCTCTGTCATACCACCTGTTCTCAGGATCATTGACGGACAGGCAGGTTTGCCCTCGCTGCACGAGGTGGTGATATCCGTTCACCAATCGAACACCTGCGAAGCGCACGTGGCACTCGCGGCCGACTTTCTGGTAGAAAAACTGGGAAGGGCTCCTCTGCGAGCCGTTTCATGACACGGGCCTGACAGCAGCGCTGAATTGAGACCGGACATTGGAATCTCCGGCCTGTGTGGCAGATTCGTCCCGCTTATTAGAAGTCGGAAGCAGCGGTGGCGAATGGCCGCTGCTTGGCCGGAGCGGTCGTCCAGGCCCTTAAGCGGACTTCGCCACGCGGTCCCGTTTTATCGAAGGGCTTAACGCCAGTTCAGCTTAAAAATTGTATGTTCACCGTCCAGCCCTTTGAGCGGAACTGTTATCTGGTCGGCAAACGGAAACTCGGTGATCCGCCCACCATGATCCGAGTCGCATCCGAGACGAGGATATCACTGGGTGCGGCGAGGGCCGCGATCCGTGCGGCCTTGTTGACTACGGTCCCAAAGTGATCGGCATCAGAAGTAATCACTTCGCCGGTATGCAGGCCAATGCGGATTTGTAATTTTGGCTCTTTCGGTTCAGCTGAGTTTTTCTGTTGGATGTTCTGAGCCGCCAACAGGGCTGCCCTTGCGGAGGCGAAGGACGACATCACGCCGTCACCCAGTGACTTCACCAAGCGCCCACCACTTTCGACGATCTGGGTCACGACCAGTCGTAGATGTCTACCAACGGCCTCGCTCCAAAGTGAATCGCCTATCGCTTGAGCAATTGTCGTACTGTCAGCGATATCCGTGAACATGATGGTCGCTATGCCGCTTTGGCCGAGTTCGTATGGTGTAGAGAGGGCGGCATCGAGTAGCTCTTCAAAACCCCTTGCCTCGTAGCCGAATCCTTCGACGTTGTTGACGGGGATAGAATTGTGAACATGCACGATCTTCCAAGAGCCCTTGTCGAGCTTCAGAATGACGGTGGAGCGCAGTCGTGCGGACTGTCCGGTTTCGATCCCGTCGATTGTTGCCTCCCACTCCACCCACCCGAGTGATCCGCACTCAAATCCGCGAATTTCTTGTGGATCCCAATGGAAGCGTGGGACTTCACCGATATACTGCTCCATACCGCGACGCAGTGCATCGCCCCTCCACGACTCGCCTTGGGCCGAACCAAAGTACGACAAGGCGGCATCATCGGAGAACAGATGCACCACGGTTTCGCCATCACCTCGGCCGTAGGATTTGATCCAGCGTTCAACAATGGCTGCAAGTTCTGGCGAAGGTCGTATCGTATCCGTCATGTGAGCGACAATAAGAGCTTCGTGTCCTAGCGCATAGAGTTCCATGGACGGAACTTTCTTGCTAGCGCCATCCTATTTGGTCGCAGATGTGCTTGCTGCCAACGGAGGCTTTGTCCGCGATCTGTGAGTTTATGAACCATGCGGTGAATGTCCGCACCTAGCGGTTCGCAACGCGCTGCACATGCAAGGGCGCAAAGGGTGAGCAAGGGCAACTGTGGGCTCACTCGACCATTCGAGGCAATTCGCGGAGAAAGTCGGCAGAGAGCCCGGAGCAGTCATCCTTCGTTGCTTAAGCAGGAAAATAAATTGCGCGTTTGACAACAAGTGTTTGCGGCCCTCATGCTAAAACTTGAAAATCGAGGTGGAACGACCAAAGGTAATTCCATGTTTAGATCATCAACCCGAAGTGAAGCAGAAAGTTTGTTAAGCGGACTTGCTCTTGGATTTTCTGCGGACCCATTCATGCGTTGGCTGTATCCTGAACCTGCCGATTTCCTTACCCACTTCCCGCGAGTAATGGACTTCTTTGGAGGGCGTGCATTTGAACAGGGCAGCGCGTTTCGAAACGACGATTTCACCGCTGGCGCACTTTGGCTTCCGCCAGGCATTTACCCCGATGAAGAACGGCTTGTCGCCTGTTTTGAGCAGACGGTCTCACCAGAAAAGCATAATGCGTTGTTCGAAACCTTTGGGCAGATGGACAATTATCATCCGGATGAGGACTGCTGGCATTTAGCTTTTATTGCGGTCGATCCATTTCGCCAAGGAAAAGGGTTGGGGTCCGCCTTGCTTGAATGCTGCCTCAAACGCTGTGACGAAGATGGAAGACCTGCTTACTTAGAGTCGACAAACCCTACAAATCTATCGCTGTATAAGCGCTATGGTTTTCAAGAGATGGGTCTAATCAAAGCCGACCAAGCCCCACCCCTGTTTCCGATGTTTCGAGCCGCCCAATAGCGATAGATCAAACGGCTGCATTGTCCGCTCTGCCGTCATTGCCCTATCGGAAATGCTGCGCGATGCACGAACGGCAGGTCTGGGGAAGCTGCCCTGCGGCGACGCTCGATCTAGCCAATGTCCGGTGAGGGCCGTCCCTGTTTGGGTTTGTGGTTCTCGATGGGTAGAATGCTGCAACTGACCCAATGACCGCGAAGAGCCCTTTTTGCCGAATGCTGCAGGCTGCACGAGCGACGACAATGCACGGATAGCCGACCTTGGACTTATGGAAGGCTTTCCTGCCCCGGCACGATCATGTGCCAAGGCCACGGTCGATATTAAGACGCTTCGAATCAGGCAGAGGCTCAATGGTAAGCGTGATGGGCTACTCCCTCAGGCGCTTCGGGCGCGTTCGCGTTCGATCATGCCAAACAGGTCGCGTGGATCGTCTGGGTCTGCAATCATGTCGAGATGTTGCCATTTATCTGTCTTCGCGATCTTGTCACGAAGCCAGCGCAGAGCGGAAAAATCCTCGATCGCAAAGCCGACGCCGTCAAACAATGTGATTTGACGATCATCTGTGCGGCCATCGCTGGTACCTGTCATGACCTGCCACAGTTCCCTGACCGGATGGTCGTCTTCCAGCTGCTGGATTTCACCTTCGATACGGGTCTGCGGCGGGTATTCAACGAAGATATCTGAGCGCAGCAGGATGTCTTTGTGCAGCTCAGTCTTGCCAGGGCCGTCGCCGCCGATGGCGTTGATATGGACGCCCGCGCCGACCATATTGTCGGTCAGGATAGTTGCATATTGCTTGTCGGCGGTACAGGTGGTGATCACATCCGCGCCCATCACCGCTTCTTCCGGGGTCGTGCATGCGGTGATGCTCATGCCTGCAGCTTGCAGGTTTGCGATGCATTTCTCTGTTGCAGCAGGATCTGTGTCGTAAAGGCGCAGATTCCCTATCCCGCAAATGGATTTCAATGCCAACGCCTGGAACTCGGATTGCGCACCATTGCCGACCATTGCCAGTGTCTTGGAGTCCTTGCGGGCAAGGTATTTGGTCGCGACGGCAGAGGTAGCAGCGGTGCGCATTGCGGTCAGGATCGTCATTTCAGTCAGCAAGACCGGATAACCGGTATCAACCGAGGCCATCAGTCCAAAAGCGGTGACCGTTTGCATCCCGCCTTTCATGTTCTTCGGGTGGCCGTTCACATACTTGAAACCGTAATCGATGCCGTCGGACGTCGGCATCAGCTCAATCACTCCCTCATCGGAATGGGACGCAACGCGCGGGGTTTTGTCAAACGAGGGCCAACGGCGGAAATCCTCTTCGATATAAGCTGCGATTTCGACCATGCAGGTCTCGACGCCGATCTCGAGGATCAGACGTATCATGTTCTCGACGCTCACAAAGGGGACGAGAGACAGGTTGGCGTTGGGATTATTCATAATCAGTAAACTTCCTCGTATGCCAAGCAGCGAGCGCTGGTGTCCTTGTCTTTCAGATAGGCTATTTCACCCCGCTTATGCGCCACGTAGACAGTGGCAAAGTCAGCCGGGAACCAGCCACAAACGGTTTCATTGCCTTCAAACCGTTGCAAGGCGGCTTCAAGCGTTTCGGGCAGGCGCACGTAGCCGCGCTGCTCAAGCTCATCCGTGGACAAAACGGACAGGTCTTCTTCGGTGACCTTTGGCGCGGGCAATGCGTCTTCGATGCCCTGAGCCCCCGCATGGATGATCGCAGCGAATGCCAGATGGGGCGAGGCGGCGGCGTCGGCGGCGCGGTATTCGAAATTGTACTGGCGGGCGATGCTGGAAGGGTCGGTCGCGGTCACAGGGCAGATCCGCACAGAGGCTTCGCGGTCACGAAAACCCAGATTGTTGTAGGCCGCAGACCAGCGATGCGGAGTCAGGCGAAGGTAAGACACATCAGACGGGGCGGTCAGGGCGATGATGCTGTCGAGATATTTCAACACGCCCGCGATGAAGGAAGCGGTGATCTTTGACATGCCCGCGACGCCGTTTTCATCATATGTGGCCGGCGCACCGCTTTCATCCAGAAAGCTAATGTGAATGTGCACGCCATTGCCGACGCCATCTGGGTCGCGGATCGGCGTGAATGTCACCTGTTCATTCAGGCGTTTCGCGTCATCCGTGTGACTTCGCGCAGGATCACGGCCTGATCGGCAGACCGGTGATCAGGGGCCGGATCGTTTGTCACTTCGTATTGATTGGCACCATATTCCTTCATGAAAGTGTCCGAGGCCAATCCACTTGCATCAAGTGCTGCCATCAGCGTCTCGCCAAACACGCGGCGTTCGGCAGAACCGCTGTGGCCGTAGGCCTCACCGGGTTGGGCGCCGCCCGTTTTGAACTGGAATTCATGCTCAAAGGCCGAGACGAGGCTAACCCCGCCTGCGGCCTTCAGCCGGTCCAGAGCTGCCTTCAGAAGGCTACGGGTGCAGAAGTCCCAGGGCTTGCCGTCAAGATCGGCAATGTCGCCCAAAATGAATTGTTCAACCGGTCCACCGTCTTCGAAATCCAGCTCCACACCGGCTTCCTCGTCTGGGATCAACAGCAAATCACCCAACGCCCCAAAGGGGCTTTCGGCAATTGCATCGAAGCAGGTGATCATGACATTCGTCGGGGTCCAGCCCACGCCCTTTTTCGAGCGCTTCTCCAAATCAGAAACCGGGAAGGCCTTGCCGCGTACTTTGCTAGCAACATCCGAGGTCGCCGCAAAGATCAGGGGGGTCTTAATCATCTTCATTATCTCCAAAATCCAGCCGCACGGAATCCCATTCTTCGATGCGTTTTTTTGTTTGATCCCAGTTTTTGTCAGCGATGCGGGTCAACAGAGCCTCTAACAATGCCAAGGCACCGGCATAGCTGTCCCAAAGGGTGCTGCTATCAATTGGGGCTGCCAAAACTTCGCTTGCGTGGGCGGAAATTGGCGACAGCCACTCATCTGTCATCAAGACAACCTGTACATTGCGCGCTTGAGTAGCCTTTTGTGCAAGCGCGCAAAGATTGTTTTGGTAGCGGCGAAAATCGACGATGAACAAGACGTCACGTGACCGCATCCGCAGCAGATACTCTGGCCAGGGGATTGCCAACTTATTCTGCACTGATTGCAAAAGTCTGATGCGGATACGATCACGCGGTCATGTCAAGTGCGTAGCTCCGCCACTGATCGAAGGCATCTGATCTGGCGTGGCGGTAAGAGATGGCGGTAAGACGGTAGCGGCGGGGACGGAAGATCGTGTTGATCTGGTCATAGGCGGAGAGGAAGCGCTGCGCCTGCCTGCCCGACTTGAACCGGCCCATAAGCTTCTCTCGCTTCCGGGTTGGTCGGTGCGAGCCCTCAATACGATTATTCAGGCCCTTGTGAGCCCGGTGATCTGCGTCAGGAGCCAGCTGACGGATCGGCTTGATGTAACTGCGTAATTTGTCTGTGACGATAACGCGGGGCTGGCCAAACCGGGCGGTCAACTGTTTCAGAAACCGCTTGGCCGCCTTGGCGTTTCGCCTTGGTTGGACCAGAATGTCGAGCACATCGCCGTTCCCGTCCACGGCCCGCCATAACCACATCTTGACGCCGTTGATCGGGACGACGACTTCATCGAGGTGCCATTTGTCTGCCGCTGCGGGCCGGTCACGCTTGATACAATGTGCGAAATGCCGACCAAACCGGTTGACCCATTTGCGTATGGTCTCACGGCTGACCATCACATTCCGCTCGGCGAGCAGATCTTCAACATCAGCGGCACTGAGTGCGAACCGATGGTATGCCCAAACGGCGTAGGCGACGACTTCACGGGGAAAACGGTAGCCCTTCAGGCGTGGCATCTCAGCTGGTATATTCATGGAGACCGGCTAAACAGCCTCAGGTGCGACTGCAAGTTGGCAATCCCCTTGGTGCAACTGCGGCGGGGTTCGTCACAACCGCCAACGCCGACCCCCGGTTGTCGGGCGTTTACACGACATTCTCTGCGCAGTCGCCAAAACTGAATCTCGACCTCGATCGTAAAAGGCTTCAGACGCTTGGCGTGAATGTCGACGACCTGTTCCGGGCCATGCAGGTCACTTTGGGCGGGTATCACGTGAATGACATGAACCTGTTCGGTCGGACGTGGCAGGTCAACTTACAAGCAGATGAGAAATACCGGGCCAATGTCGGAGATATTGCTCGCATTCATGTCCGAAATCACGACGGAGATATGGTGCCAGTGCGCGCCGTGGCGAAGGTAGAGCTCATTCTGGGTCCGCAATTGCTCGCCCGCTACAATAATTTTCAGGCCGTCACCATAAACGGTGGACCGTCTCCGGGCGTATCAATGGGCGAGGCCATCGCGGCGATGGAAGAAATTGCAGCCCAAACTCTGCCAGAAGGCTACAGCTACGATTGGACCGGAACCGCGCAGCAAGAGATTGAGGCCGCCGGAAAGACACCTGTTGTTCTGGGGCTTGCTTTGCTATTCGCATATCTCTTCCTTGTTGCGCTTTACGAGAGTTGGACGATACCGCTTGCGGTCCTTTACTCGGTCACGTTTGCGGTGTGCGGCGCGTTGGGTGCGCTGCTGTTGCTGGGTCTCCAGAACAACCTATACGCCCAGATCGGATTGGTGGTCCTGATAGCGCTTGCCGCCAAGAATGCAATTTTGATCGTCGAATTCGCAATGGATCGGTACCGGCAAGGTCAGAACGCCGTGGATGCAGCTATTCAGGGCGCCCGTGCGCGGTTCCGAGCGGTCATGATGACCAGCTTTGCATTTATTGCAGGGCTATACCCGCTGATTGTGGCCGACGGTGCCTCTATGCTCGCTCGCAGAGGTGTAGGTACGCCGGTTTTCGGAGGGATGATTGCAGCTGCCCTTGTTGGCATATTTGTCATCCCGTCCCTTTACATCATCGCGCAGCGGTTCAGGGAAAAAGTGCACGGCAAAACACCAAATCTCACAGGAGAATGATCATGAGCCTGCTGGTACAATACACTCTCAAATTAGAAAGCGATCGCGAAGCACAGACCGTCGCAATGAAGGCATTGGTTGACGGTTTGAAATCAGAAGGCATCGATGGCCTGCACTATTCGTGTTTTTCCACAGAAGACCCGTTACGTTTTTGGCGTATTGGAGTTTCCTAATGACACGACGAAACAAGCATTTCTGAATTCGGTATTGCCAAGTTGTTGCCGGCCGATTGTGAAGCATTGGAAAAAGTAGGGTTATGCTGCCATTTCGGCGGTGTAAGCGGCCCAGAGACTGAACGCATCGTTGCGGGCATGGCGGTAAGAGATGGCGGTGAGTTGATAGCGGCGGGGACGGTATATCAGGTTGATCTGGTCATGCGCGGACAGAAACCTCTGAGCTTGTCGGTGTGACTTGAACCGACCAAACAACTTCTCCCGCTTACGGGTCATTCTGTGCGAAACTTCGATCGCATTATTCAACCCTTTGTGGGCCCGGTGGTCGGCCTGTGGTGCCAAGGTGCTGACGGGCTTGATGTAGCTGCGCAACTTGTCTGTGATCACGACCCTTGGCTCACCAAACTGAGCGACCAATCTTTTGAAAAACCGCTTGGCCGCCTTTGCATTTCGCCGCGTTTGCACGAGGATATCGAGAACGTCGCCGTTCGCGTCGATGGCCCGCCACAACCAGTGCTTCTTGCCGCGGATTGTGATGACAACCACGTCCATGTGCCATTTGTCGTTTGGCTTAGGGCGATCGCGCCGGATGCAGGCGGCAAAATGCGCGCCGAACCGATTAACCCAGAGCCGAATGGTTTCTCGGCTCACGATGACACCCGTTCCGCTAAGAGATCTTCGACATCCGCAGTGCTCAAGGCAAACCGATGGTATGCCCAAACCGCGTAGGCAATGACCTCACGAGGGTAGCGAAAGCCCTTCAGGCGCGGCATGCTGGATGGAATGTTCATTCATTGCATTTAGTCGTCGTCGAAATGCCAGACAACTTGGCAATACCCTTTCGAGCGCCGTGGCATTCTCGGCCCGCCATTGGTCTTCGCGTGCCCGGATAACCGCTGCGCGCACGCCTTCTTCCGCGCGGGATAGATTCACGTTGAGGGCCTTGGCATCCGATAGCAGATCGCTGTCGAGCGTCAGGTTGGTGGCTTTTCTAATCGGTGAAAAGGGCATGATGATCTCCTTAGGTAATGAGTATGCCCAGAAGATATGTGCGTCAAGCATGCGCATTTAAAATGCGCATAAGCATGGTTATGTAAATACGTTTGCTGTTGGAAGCCTATAGCTGGGGCGCAGATAATGCATCACGCAAGTGGTCCGTAATTCCATAGCTGAGCCCGCGCCCAATCCAGTTCGTGAGTGCGGACCATTGGCGTGCGATCTCCTGAGGGAGTGTCCTGTCGAGGGTATGGTCGAACAAATCCAGCCATGCCGAGAAGTGCTCGGGCCTGACGTCATGGGCCGTAGCTCAAGTGGCGCTGAACGCGACCCGATCCCGCTCTTCAACGAAGTTGGAACCTAACAGGGCGCTGGACGGTATCGGAAAAACAGGCGAGCTTAAAAACGTCTGAATTCACGCCTGGGATTTGTTGACGCAGAGAACAAATAATAGTGGAAATGACCCATATCATCCTGATTGGATTGCAGGACCGTGACAGCAAAACTTCCCGTGGCCGGTGTCTGGTATGGCATCGAACCTCACAAGGCCGGCGTCATTCGACTTCAAGAGGTGCATATTCATCCTTACTGGAGCGGCTCGATATGGCTTTTGCGCGGTGTAAATCGCGATTTGGTGATTGACAGCGGAACGGGGATCGTGCCGCCGCCAGTCGTCAATGCGATATCTTCCAGGCCGGTCCTGGCTATCGCGTTAAGCAGCTACTACGACCACATTGGAGGAATGTACGCCTTTGAGGCGCGTGCCTGCCACCGGCTTGAGGCCGATGCGATGCAAAACCCGAAAGATACATGGCGCCCCTTTGTCGATGCCAATGCCTTTAGTGCGCTTCCTTACGAAAATTTCCGAGTTGAGGACTATTCTGTCCGCCCCACGACGCCAACCGAAACGTTTGAAGACGGGGATGTGATAGAATTGGGTGATCGACAGATTGAAGTCATTCATGTCCCCGGGCGCACAAAGGAAGCATAGCACTATGGGAAGCCGAAACCGGTATCTTGTTCGGTGGCGAAACTTTGTTTCTGGACCCGGAATGCCGTAATTTCCCCCCGTTGGATGTTTCGGCGTATGAGGCCAGCCTTCGGCGTCTCGCAACATTACCTGTGCAAACTGTATTTGGAGGCCATTACGCAGACATCAGTGCCGCGCAGTTTCGCACCCTGGTAGGTAAGGAAATTGGCCGATACAGACAGCCTGATGCCACGGCAGATGTCTGAATTGCGATGCCTGGAAAATGCTACGAAAATTGCGATCGTAAAACATGGAACAGTTCCGAGCATGTAGCCATCGCATGGCTTTGCTCTTGAGCGCATCGGGCGCGGTCTCCGCCAAAACCGCTTGTCGAAGATACTGTAACAATCCCGATCGGGCGCCGGTCTCGCGAAATCCGGCCTGTTCAACCACCGGTCTGCGATGCAGGAAGAGCGTGGACCTGCGCGGCTATTAGGTTTTGCGGTCAGGCAAAGCACTTTTCGCTGGGACCTTCATTGGGAACCGTCGGCTCCGATACTGAGGCAACGATTCCCGAACCCGCAGCGCTTCTTTGCCCGCGCCATGCTACGAACGGGCCTCGGCACCAGCCGCGCCGCGAAGCCGTGATTTCAGGATGGCAATCGCGATCAGCCCGATAACGCCCGATGCCGCGATGAAACCAAATACATCTCATACACGGCAAGCCCGGTGTAGCGCTCGGCAAAGTAGCCGTTGATCTTGGGCAGGTAGATGTCCGGCGTATAGGCGATCAACGAGATCAGACCGATAGCAAGGCCGGTCACACGCGGCGGGATCTTGCTGCGTTCCAGCGTCGCCCAGTAGAGACCGCGTGTGGCATATGTCATCACCCCGACCAGGAGCACAACAAAGAGCAGGATGAAGCTGCTTGCGGTGGCTGGCAGGAACAGCAGGGCCACAAGCCCCAGAATGCTCAGCGAAATAGAGATCGCTAGCACGTTCTCACGGCCGAACCTGTCACCGAGAAAACCCGCACCCAACCCGCCAATCGGGCGCATCCAGAGCTTTGCCACCGTGATGAAGGCGGCCGCGCTGGCGGTCAGGGTATATTTCTCCTGCAGGAAGGCCGAGAAGGAATAGGTCGCCCAGAACAGCTGATAACCGCTAAGGATGATGATAGCGATCAGCCACAATTCGGGCTCCGATACGAGCAGTTTGAAATCCGACAGCAGATTGCCTTCGGTTCCGCCTTTCCGGTCGGGGCCTCGCCCTTCTGGCGCAGGAACAACAGGCAGAGGAGGCCAACAGCAAAGCAGTTGTAGACATAGAGCATGATCACCGAAGGCAGGGTCGCGTTGGCGGTCAGACCCTTTACGTCGACATAGTAGCTGAACAGCGCGACGGCCGCGGTCGCCAGAACCGCCTCGACCAGACCGCGCATGCCCTCGAGCCCGCCGAAGAAGCGGCCCTGTTCATCGGACCGTGCGACCAGCCTGACGCCTTTCAGGAGCGCCGCCCAGAAGGTCAGGCCCGAAGAGATACCCCAGCCGAGGAAAATCCAGTAGAGCGCGGATTTGTCGGGGATACCGGCATACCAAAGGCCGAGCGCCCCGGTCAGTGCCATCGAGAAGGTTAGCAGAATCCGTGGCGACACCCGGTCCGCCAGCCAGCCGCTGGGCAGGTAGGTGATCACGAACATGGTTCCCAGCATCGAATAGTAAGTGCCAAGCTCGGAAACGGTGATCTGAAAGGTATCCAGGATCGTCGTTTCGAAGTTCTGACGCAGATAGATCAGCGGATAGATGGAACCCGCCGCCAGCAGCAGTATGAAGAACTGAAAGTAGCGCTGGAAACTGGACAGTCCAGGCTGTGCGTCATCGCGCGATGACACAGAACTGAGTGTAGTCATTTTGGTTGTCTCCTCCCCATCCCGGGGTTACATAAGTGTAGGAAAGGTCTTGTACGTGACCCGCTGAGCCTGCAGTCAGGACTCAGCAAGGATCGGGCGGCGCACCTTGAGTTCCTGGAAGTCCTCAAGGCCGAATACGCCACCCTCGCGGCCGTTACCCGACTGCTTGTAACCGCCGAAGGGCGAGCCGTAGTTCACCGCCTGCCCGTTCACGGTGATGGTTCCCGCGCGCAGGGCGTCGGCGACGCGTTCGGCGCGGGTGGCATCTCCGGTCTGCACATAGGCCGCCAGCCCGAATTCGCTGTCATTGGCGATGGCGATAGCCTCTTCTTCCGTGTCGAAGGGAATGATCACTAGGACCGGGCCGAAGATTTCTTCGCGCGCGATGCGCATCTCGTTGGTCACATCGGCAAAGATCGTGGGCCGGACGTACCAGCCTTCCTCCAGCCCCTCAGGCTTGCCGGGGCCTCCGGCCAGCAGGCGGGCGCCTTCATCCGTTCCAACCCGGATCATCGCCTGAACACGGTCATATTGCATCCCGTCGAAGAGCGGGCCGATGTGATCGCCTTCCACCGCCGGGTTGCCAACCTTCTGGCCGGCGGCGGCGCGGGCCGCGATCTCGAGCACGCGGTCGTAACAGCTGCGTTCCACAAGCATGCGCGTGGGCGCGTTACAGGACTGGCCGGTGTTGTGGAAGCAGCCCGGACAGAGTTGGTCACGCAGGTCTCCAGATCGGCGTCGGCGAAGACCAGGTTGGGGGACTTGCCGCCCAGTTCCAGCGTGACCCGCTTGACGGTATCGGCTGCGTCCTTGGCGACCAGGATGCCGGCCCGGGTGGAACCGGTAAAGGACATCATCGCAATATCGGGGTGACGTGACAGGGCCGCTCCG
>NZ_JBQFJM010000005.1:0-1683 GCF_056536285.1 Ruegeria sp. AF3
GTATGTCCCGATGAATCAACCTCAAAATCAAAAAATCTTCCAGCCCGCTATTATACAAGTTGGATGGATGAGACGGATTCGACGCTTTCGGCAAGACTTCGGCCACAGGGAATGAAGAAAACCGGTTCTGCAGGTTGGGGATTGAGGTCCCAATGGTCAGGCAGCGAGCCGCCTCGAGCCAGTTGCGCTTTAAGCAGATCATGGTGCAAACTTGGATGAGCCGTCGGATCATGCAAAGAAAGGTCTGCAAGGGGTTGTCCCGAAGACTGGAACAAGATCAACAGATCAGCTAAATATCTCCCGAGAATGTAATTGTCCAAAATCGCATCAATTTGTTGAGCCGGAACACTCTCGTATACCGCATTTAGCTCAAAAGAGTATTCTCTGTCGCTCAATCCGGTGATCGAATAGCCCGTGAACTTGTTGACCATCTCACCATATAGCGCTGATTGACCTTGGATCGCAGCACCGGGAGGGAGAGCCCCAGATCGATTTTGGCCTTGGGGATTGCCATACCGCCTGTAAAGTTGGGCCGGTTGCCGCGGATGAAGTTGGTCTTTTACCCATTGTTACTCCCCGTTAAATTGAATGCAATTTTTGAATTTCGGCGTTGTAATAAGTCTTCGCAAAGGCATCGAAAAATGCGTCCGTCCTTAACAGACAAAGCAAAACAATATCAGACCTCTCATCTAAAACACTTTGCTCGATATCACTTATGATTTCATCAAGCTCAAAATATCTGTCGATACGCTCGCAATCAGATTGATTTTCCTGACAAATTTCCTTTACGAACAGTGATTTCAAGTCACTAGTACGGAAGAATAGAACGAAGCGCGGACTTGATCCCAGAGAATAAGATCCGAATACATCTGCCTATCCGCGACATCCATCAACACAAAGGAAGCTGAGTAATCCCCCTAATTATTGCCTCTTGTGCGTTAGCCAAGAGAAAGAGGTTGATCCTTTGTTCGCTGTCTCCGAGTACGCTGTCAGAAATTCCAGTATTCCCAGCTTCCGCTACTTAAAATAAATTTCTGCGTAGCGGTGCACTCAGAGTCTTCAGGGTTTCCCTCAAGCCCTAAAAAGACCTGATAATCAGCGCAAATTGGGCGCCCTTCAAAAACATTACCTTCATTTGTTACATCGCCAAGCCCAGTTGTTGCTATTAAAGTGAGGGCTATACACAGTAATAGTTTTGGAAACGGCATTCTCGAATTCGATAAGTTCATAGCTATCTCGCTGCGCCTCTAAGTCGTTTGCGGTCAAACCGCGCCCAATAAAGTTTGAACGGCCAAATCTGACCGCCTTCTTTCGATCGGTTAGATCTGGTGGACATCTCGGGTGAGCACACTTCAGTAAACTCTTCGCTCAATACTTTGAGCAACGGTAGGTGATGTCCGATGATACTGGTAGGAGAACGCTTGCATCTTGTTCGGCCCCTGCCGGAGATGTCATTCGGTATCAAAACTCAAATCTGATAAGTATCGGCACGTTAAAGAGCATTGCAGTAGCCTTCTTCTCGGATAACGAGCACACCTCAAACGCAAAATCAAGGCCGGAACTTCGAGCTTTTGCGACATTCCGACGCGTGAGGATAGCCCAAGCGCGAGGGTGAGACAGCATAATACCGGATCGGTCTTTTGCTCATCGGCAAGCTCCCTTCGGCTTCTTGCCACTATCGAA
>NZ_JBQFJM010000006.1:0-1189 GCF_056536285.1 Ruegeria sp. AF3
TTGTCTTGGCCCCTAAAACTGTGCCACAGTTGGCTTAGTTTTGGAGACGGGATTGATGGCGCGGAAACGGTATTCGGACGAAGATATTCTGCGGCTTTTGCGCGAGATTGAGCTGGGCCTGGCATCTGGTTCGGATGTCGCGACGGCGTGCAGAACGGCTGGTGTCAGTGATGCGACCTATTACACATGGCGCAAGCGGTTTGGTGGGATGGGACGATCTGAGATGGCCAATCTGAAGGCGCTGCAGAAAGAGAATGATCGGCTCAAGAAAATCGTGGCTGAGCTTGAACTGGACAAACTCATTCTCAAGGAGAGCCTTGATTATCTAAAGCCAAAGGCCTGACGGCAGACCAGCTTCGTCAGGCCGTGGTCCACACCCGACAAAAGCTGGCAACCTCTGAACGGCGCACCTGTCGCGTGATTGGATTGGCGCGGAGCACGCTGCAATACCGCGCAGCGCCAAAGGATGATGAGGCGTTACGTCTGGCGATGATCCGATTGGCCAAACGGTATGGGCGCTACGGCTACCGCAAGGTCGCCGAGCTGCTGCGTGTCGAAGGCTGGGCAGTCAATCATAAAAAGATCGAACGACTATGGCGCGAAGAAGGCTTGCAGCTCCCACAACGGCACAAGAAACGCAAACGGCTGTACCACAAGGACAGCTCGATCATCCGGCTCCGACCGCAACATCCCAATCACATCTGGAGCATTGACTTTGTCCACGACAAGCTGAGCAACGGACAGAGCTACAAGATGCTGACGGTGCTGGATGAGTATACCCGTGAGGCGCTCTGCGTAGCGGTCAAGCCGAAGATGAACAGCGCAGACGTGCTGGATGCGCTCTACCCACTCTTATTGCGGCACGGGAAGCCCGAACACATCCGTTCCGACAACGGCGCGGAGTTCATCGCAACGGCCCTGCAGACCTGGTTAAGAAAGGTGGGCATTAAGCCGATCCAAATCTACCCGGGATCACCTTGGGAGAATGGATACAACGAGCGCTTCAATGGCACTCTGCGCCGGGAAGTCCTCAACGCAGAATGGTTCCACACCACCAAACAGGCTCAGATCGTCATCAATACCTGGCTTAGACAGTACAATCGTGTCAGACCCCATCAGGCTCTAAACATGCGACCGCCCGTTCCAGAAACCTTGCTCAAAACTGGCCCATAGAATTGGGGCTGGACAG